>JAYZAL010000027.1:0-48077 GCA_036339735.1 Candidatus Poribacteria bacterium | reverse complement strand
GGTTAGACATAGTTGAATCATATCATAAACTGTGTTAGATTGAAGACTCGTTGCTAAATTCAGAATTAATGCTATCTTATTGAATGCTATTATGTCGAAAATTGAACGTGTGGAGATTTTTCCAGTTAAAGTAGGTCTTAAAACAACCTTCGATATCGGAACTGGGTTCGTTGGTGATAACTTATCTGCTGGTGATCACTTGTTTGTTAAAATTGTCACCGAAGATGGTCTTATTGGTTGGGGAGAACAACGTGCTTTACCCTCTTGGAGTTACGAAACTATAGAGTCTATGGTAACGACGATTAGTCGTTATATCAAGCCAATTCTCTTGGGATCCAACCCATTACAGATCAATCTTATTCATCAAAAAATAAGCCAAATCATAAAACCTTCAGTTAGCAATGGTCACCCATTCGCAGTAGCCGCTGTTGATATCGCTTTGCATGATTTAGTTGGACACATGCTAGGAGCACCGATTCATGCCTTGCTCGGTGGGAAAAAGTACAATCAGCTACCACTCTGCTATGCGCTCAGTATTGATCAGCCCAAAATTATGGCTCAGCAAGCTCTACTTCTTTCTCCTTGTAGACACTTCAAAGTTAAGATCAACGGTGACCCAGATCTTGATGAAGATCGGATCAGAGCGGTGGCTGAATCTGTAAAACATGCTGAGATTTGGATTGATGCTAACCAAAGTTATACTCTTTCTCAAGCCATAAGTTTACTTCGACGAATTGAAAATTTACCGGCTGTTAAAGTTTTTGAGCAGCCACTAATAAGCCAAGATTGGCTAGGCTTAAAACGAATACGCGAAAACAGCCATGTTCCGATTGCAGTTGATGAAGGGTGTTTTTCCATCTATGACCTAGCAAAAATCATCCGACTTGAGTGTGTCGATGCTGTAGTCTTAAAAATTTGCAAATCGGCTGGAATCCGTCAATGCTGGCAGGTAGCTCACTTAGCCTCGGCTAATTCTATTGAATTATTCGGTAGTGGTTTAACTGAATCAGGCGTTGGTTTTATAGCGTCAACCCACCTTTTTTCAACCCTAGATTTGGTTTTTCCACCAGAGCTAAATGCGCCAGTGTTCTTGGATAATATGGTTGCAACCAACTTGACAATTGACCAAGCTGTTGTCAATGTTCCAGATGCAGCTGGGCTTGGCATTGTACCAGATGAAAATTATATAATCGATCACAGCTTCAAAATATGAGTATACGATCCAAAGCTGGCCAAATTTTGAATGGCATATCATTTTAGAACTATCTCGAAATATGTAGTTATGTTAGCAAAACTGGTCAAGAAAACCCCCGTTGAGATTCGGTATATTGCTGTTTTATTTTTTAGTTCAAGGCTTATATTGACGTTGATCGGTGTTTTTTCTCGTTTTTACTTACAACAGAGAATTGACTTCAGTAAAGTACCCCATAGAGCACCAACCTATCCCGACACCCACACTTGGTTGAATATTTGGGGCGTTTGGGATACTGGCTGGTATCTAAATATCGCTCAGAATTGGTATAACAACATTTTAAATGGTCATGGAGGGGCTAATTACGGTTTTTTCCCTTTCTACCCATTTTTGATGCGAATAGTGGGTTTTATCATAGGAAATAATTTTATTAGTGGGTTACTAATTTCTAATCTGGCTTTTTTATTTGGAGCTTACGTACTTCACAAACTTGTTTCGAATCAGTCAGGTTCAGAAACAGCGGACCGAGCCGTCTTATTCATGTTCTTGTTTCCAACGGCATTTATCTTTTCTGCCGTTTTTTCTGAATCCTTGTTTGTATTGTGTATGCTATCCGCTTTTTACTTTGCCAAACAGGATCGTTGGTTTCTGGCAGGTGTTTTTGGCGGTTTAGTTGCTCTCACTCGATCGGTTGGTGTGTTTATTAGTTTGCCTCTATTTCTACTCTATCTACAAAATCGCAGTTTCAATTTACATAAAATTCGGGCCGATATCTTGTGCTTGGCCTTCGTTCCGTTGGGTCTAGGCTTATTTTGCTTGCAGTGCTATTTGGTAACAGGAGACTTTTTGGCTTTTGCTCATATTCAACAGACTGGTTGGGGACATGAATTGACTAATCCATTGATAGTCTTATGGCGAAGTTTACAAGATGGTAATATTTTACACCTTTGTAATGGCATTTTCTCAATCAGTATGATCTTCATAATTTGTATAGGCATACGGCAGATACCTTTGGCTTATTCGCTGATGGCAATGATTTTAATGATCTTTCCACCGCTTGCAGGTCATACGTGTATGAATAGCATGTTGCGCTACTCGTTAGTAGTTTTTCCCATTTATATACTGTGTGCCAAGATTCCTGCACATAGTTGGTACTATCAACTGACAGTAACTAGTTTGTCAATGTTGCAGGGGGCTTTGATGGTCTTTTGGACTAATAGTTTTGATTTGATTATCTGATTGTTTGTAAACTTATTCAGGGTCAACATAGTAGTGTCTCAGTCATAGATGGATTTAAGTGGCAAAATCGAAAAACTATATAATTTTGAACTCCTTCTGTTTCCATTACTAACCTGATCTTGCTTGGATCAGGTTAGTACCTATTTACGTACGCTTCTATAGAAAATGCTACTAATTGTAACTTTTGCGTCTTAAACTGGGTTTGTGGGTATCTAATAAAGTATGCTCTATCACTTGGTTATTAACATTTGTGAGATTTATTGCAAATGGTATTTCCTAAGATGACCTGAATATAACTCTACCGTTATATGTTAATTTCGTGAAGGTGATAAATTACTAACTCTTGGCTCTATCGATACTTTAGACCTAGAGCTAAGGCTGGAAGGCCCTTATTAAGCCGATAGTCTTGATGGTTTCAAACTGACCATAATGCATCGTCATGAGAAGTAGCATTAGTTATGCTATTGATTCACGTCCATTATCGCCATCGGTGATTTGGCTTGAACTGGTCTAGGCTGTGGGCTATAATCTGTGAGCCGCGCGGGCGGGAAACATTCTCTAAAAAAATAATGCCAGATAACCCAAATCTTTATTGACTTAACAAGAAAGAAATATCAATGAACAAGGATTAAACATGGTGTGGTACCAAGAGGAAGAATATAGAAAAAAAACGGCTCTTGCTGAAATGCTGAAAGGAGGCGTCATAATGGACGTATCCAACGTAGAACAAGCTAAAATTGCTGAAGAAGCGGGCGCCGTATCAGTCATGGCATTGGAACGCATTCCTGCAGATATTCGCCGAGACGGAGGCGTTGCCCGAATGAGTGACCCTCTGTTAATTCGTGAAATTCAGGAAAGTGTTACGATTCCAGTAATGGCAAAGTGCCGAATTGGCCACTTTGCTGAAGCACAAGTTTTGGAGTCTCTAGAAGTTGACTTCATCGATGAAAGCGAAGTTTTGACTCCGGCTGACAATCAGTACCATATCGATAAATGGCGTTTTAAGGTTCCCTTTGTTTGTGGATGCCGTAATTTGGGAGAAGCCTTACGCAGAATTGCGGAGGGGGCAGCTCTGATTCGCACTAAAGGTGAGGCTGGTACTGGTAACATCATTGAAGCTGTTCGGCATATGCGTTCTGTTCAAAGCGAAATCAAGCAAATTTGTGCATTAGGTCCCGAAGAATTAGTCGATTTTGGTAAAACTATCGGTGCTCCAGTCGAACTAATTCGGAGCATTAAGGAAAACGGTAAGCTCCCCGTACCTAACTTTGCTGCAGGAGGCATTGCTACACCAGCAGATGCCGCATTGATGATGCAACTCGGAGCCGAGACGGTGTTTGTTGGTAGCGGCATCTACAAATCTGATAACCCCCCAGAGCGTGCCAGAGCTATTGTTCATGCAACAACGCATTATCTTGACCCTGACGAAGTTGCAAAAGCAAGCGAGGGTATTGGCGAAGCTATGAAGGGAATTGAAATCGACGATATTCCAGAGGCTGAGCGTATGCAGGAGAGAGGTTGGTAGCAGCAAATAGGGTTCAATAAACAAGTAATGAAGATTGGTGTACTAGCTCTACAAGGCGACTTTTCACTCCACCAAGTGTCCCTTGAACGGATGAATGTGGAAACTACACTAGTTCGAAAACCGACAGAGTTGCACGGTTGTACAGGCTTAATCATGCCTGGTGGTGAGTCAACAACGTTGATTAAGTTACTTCATAATATTGGGCTTGTTGATCCGATTCGCGCATTTGCACAGCACCACCCGATATTCGGTACATGCGCGGGCTCGATTTTACTTGCGACACATGTCTCGAACCATCCTATGGAACCACTTGGGCTAATTAACGCCAGTATTGAAAGAAACGCTTACGGTCGACAAGTCGATTCGTTTATTGATTCCCTTGAACTTAAGTTAGATGGGAAAATCACTGCCTTTGAGGGTGTATTTATCCGTGCACCCAAAATTCAAACGGTGGGGCCAGATGTAAACGTGTTGGGTCTCAATAAATTGGAACAATCATCAGAAGAGACCGTTGTCCTAGCAGAAAATGAAAGAGTCCTAATTGCGACCTTCCATCCTGAACTAACTGAAGATAATCTAGTACATCGATACTTTGTTGATAAAGTATTGAAAACAGCGAATTAGTAAACAATATCCAACAGAGGGAATAATCACAGATGGATTTTCAACTGAGCGACCAAGCACTCGTTTCTATTCATCAAAAAGTTATGAACCGGGAACGGCTGAGTTACGAAGATGGTTTAACCCTTTTTAATAGTCGGGATTTACTAGGAGTTGGTTACTTAGCTAACATCGTGCGTGAAAGAACAAACGGAAATGTTGGCTATTACAATCTGAACCAGCATATTGATTACACAAATGTTTGCATTCTACACGCCCGATGCCATTTCTGTGCGTTTGCACGCAAAAATATTGAAACTCAGGGGGCTTGGGAATTGAGCTTAGAACAATTTCTCGATAAAGCCATGTATTCATTAGAAAATGGATGTACTGAAATACATAGCGTTGGTGGCTTGCACCCTAAATTGCCATTTCAATACTATCTTGACTTGCTGAGTGGGTTAAAAGAAAGGATGCCACAAGTCCACAGAAAATTCTTTACCGCAGTCGAAATTCATCATTTAGCCCGACTGTCCAAACAATCAATCCATCAGACCCTGTCAGCACTGAAGGAAGCTGGTCTGGATTCCATGCCTGGTGGGGGTGCTGAAATTTTTTCGAAGCAAACGCGCGACAAGGTTTGCCGGGGTAAAATTGATGCAGATGAATGGTTCGATATTCATCGTCAGGCCCACGAGTTGGGCATCCCATCAAACGTTACCATGCTTTACGGGCATTTAGAAACGGTTGAAGATCGTGTCGATCACCTTGTTCGAGTTCGGGAAGGCCAAGACGTTTCTGGGGGATTTGTGACCTTTATACCTTTGGCATTCCACCCGGAAAATACTCGTTTGGCATACTTGCCTAGTACGTCAGGCTTAACTGACTTGAGGTGTGTCGCAGTTTCTCGCCTGATGCTAGATAACATTCCCCATATTAGAGCCTATTGGATTATGCTTGGTCTAAAAACGGCTCAAGTTGCCCTCAATTTCGGTGCTGACGATATTCATGGCACAGTTACTGAGGAAAAGATTACCCATATGGCTGGGGCTTCTTCTCCACAGTCAGTATCTGTTGATCAGATTGCGCAATTGATTAGAGAAGCTGGTCGAGATCCAATTGAGCGAGATACGCTCTACAATCAGGTCATACGTAATGGTAGTGATTGGCAATCAGTTGCCGCATAATTGGAGTTGACTATCACTTCTCCAAAACAGAAACGAATTGGTGCGGTTTCTTTTCTAAATACAAAACCGCTTGTACATTCACTGATTCAATCTCCAATACCTGACATTAAACTTAGTCTTGGTTATCCTAGTCTCTTGTCTGGTCAGTTGGAAAAAGAAGAGCTAGATCTAGCTCTAATCCCTATTATTGAGTACTTTCGTCAACCTAACTACCGCATTGTTCCTGATATCTGTATTGCTTCAAGAGGTCGAGTTCAAAGTATTCTCCTATTTAGTCAAAAACCACTGAGCCAATGCAAATCTGTTGGTCTCGATAGTAGTTCTCGCACTTCTCAAGCACTGGTAAAAATTTTGTTGGCTGAATATTGGCAAATTTACCCTGAGTTTGTAGACTGCTCACCAAATACACAACCATCAAACCATGGAGCCGACGCCGTGATGTTGATTGGAGACCAAGCTCTACGTTATCGGAAAGACACCAAATATGTGTTTGATTTAGGAGAAATTTGGCAGCAATTGACTGGATTACCGTTTGTATATGCTTGTTGGGTCGGGCGATCGAATACTAAACTAGGAGACATTAGTCGAATTCTGAATCAATCAAAAGATGAAGGATTAAGTCAAATTGAGATAATCGCAAGTGAGGAGGCTAAGAAATTAGGATTTTCTTTTGAACTTTGTCATCGTTATTTGACAAAGCATATTTTCTTCAATCTTGGTTCAGAAGAAATAGACGGTTTAGAATATTTTTATCAGTTAGCCAAAAAATACGACTTGGCGCCAACTAACCGTTCTATCCTATTTTTTAGTTGACGAACTACTATTTTTTGGGTTAGCCTGGCAGCATAGTATAGCCTTCACCAACCACAAGGCCAACAATTGCCCATACACCACCTATAAAGCAATCACCTAATACTAAACCAATAAAAAAAGGCTTAGCCTTTTGAAATGACTTCAAACCACCGGTCCCTAGTAGGATTTTTTTTAAAACCCATCCCACAAAAATAGAAAACCATATATTATTCAATGCAAATTCCCCAGGCGAAGCTATAAATCCAATAGGATGAAATGGCCACCAAACAAATTGACTTCTCATCCAATATAGCCAACCAGTTCCTATTGCTCCTGTAATTACAAAACCGAGATTGACCCAGTTAGTTTCAGTTGGTGTTTGGAATTGCGTTTCCAACCAACGGAATGGAACTATAGGTGCAGTCATGAAAGTCCAGTACTGTAAGTTCAGAGCCCCGTGCTGATAAACTAATTTTAGAAAGAAGAAACTTGTAAGTATTACGGCTAAAGTGATGGAAAGTATCATAGTAGTGAGAAGTTGTTGGCTCTTGATATTAGACGCTGTGGCCATTTTAAATGCATTACTCACGTGCGGCATTAGAAGGCCACGTTTAGTACGAAAAATGGCTGAGGGTATCGATAAAACGGCGAGACTATTTGGGCTAATTTTACTTGAGCCTAATGCAGTATGGTAAAAATCAAAAGCTCGAAATGAACTATTAATGTGAATGACACCACCAGCAACGACTATGTAAGTCAATATAATTGAGGCAATTCCCATTAGAATAATCACTCCCATAGAAAGGAGTAGACTAGCTCCGGCACTGTAGAGTAACAAAGATGGAAGGAGAACACCAATTGCTAGACAAGGTAGAACCCATGGTTCTGCGATAGGCTGATTAGGGTCAGATCGAGTGCGGCTGAAAAAAGACCATAATATTTCAAATAAATACCGCCGGCCAGTCCACAAAAAATATGTTACTGCAACTACATAACCACCTATTTCCATATGAGAAGCGTATGCCTTGCTTACATACCCCATTGATTGTTCCATAGGGATACCCAAAGTGCTAGCGGTGACTAATTGTAATCGATAGAAAAGAAAAAAAAACCAAATGCTCAAAGAAACGTCCAACCGTACTAGGTATGTGAAACCAATCACCGATGGAAATAAAAATAGCCACATTGGCCGAACCACAGACCACGGTTTTTCATTCAGGTAACTATTAAGATTAAGCTTGAGAGGAAATGCAGGAAAGTTTGGAAAGTAAAAGTTTATTCCATTACAAGTATGAATAACAACCGGAATTGATATACTAACCCACATCATCTTTTGCCTCAAAAGATGGCTCGATCTGCTACCAATCGATTGCTGCTTGGCCAATTCGCTGGGCAATTCAGCCAAAGGGAAAGTGTACTTCTCACGCTCGATCCACTGCTGTCTGAAAATAGTACTCAAAGTAATCATTAACAACCATAGACCTCCAATCACTCCCATCCAGAATGAAATTGGTTTGAACCAAACCCAGTATGGGACTGGTGCCCCATCAGGAAGTTGCTCATAGAAATAACGAATAGCATATGAATCAGTTGGAGCTAACCACTCAGGGAAATAGTGGCCAAATAGTGCCTGCCAGTCGTTTTCGGGTGTCGCAAAATATCGAAAACCAATTAGAATTGGATATAGCCAACGTGCTAGGCCAACTGTCGGTACACTAATTGAAACTATCATCATGCACCATATGGTAACTAATTCAACCTCATTCAAAACCCATGCATGATCGAACTTATTATTAATATTAGAAAGTAAATTCAACAGAGGGTTAATAATAAATAAAATGAAGATGAATAAGAACATGGCTCCGATCGGAAAGTGATTACCAGCAAGAAATGTTCCTTCAATGTAAAAATCATTATAGGGAATAACCGCACAAAATAATATAACTAGTAGTAGGCCCATAATTATAGATCGTAGAGTTGGGCTATTAGCAGTTTGGCTATGGACTAACTTAGTCATTTATATTATCGGGTAAAAGTAATTTACTCGCTTAATCGGTTATGTGAAACAAAAGTGCCGGACATGCGTTGCAATCGTTAGCTTCTGTTAAATTTTAAGTGGTATAGAACAATCATGGGAAAGTCCAGGCCATCGTACATCATCCTCCAAGTGAAATCAAGCGTGTCCACTTTTTATAGAACAGTAGTGAAACTGATATCTTTATGGTTGGTTTCACTTATCGTTCCTCTCAATTCGTTATCGGTACAAGTACCAGATAAATATTTCCAAATTCGAACTTTCCCTTTCAAAAATGGTTTTGCGCGGATTCAAGTTGGAGAGAGGTTTGGTTTCATTTCCAAAAATGGTCACCGTATAGTGGATGCTAAGTATAAATCGGCTAAAGATTTTTCGGCTATAGTCGGTGAAAATGGACGTCAGTTAGCTTGTGTGCAAATTGATCAGAGATGGCATTTTATAGATCAAAAAGGTCATCAGGCTATGGATTGGCAGTTCGATGACGCTGATACTTTTCATTGTCAATTAGCGGCTGTCGGGATTGGTAACATAAAGTCACGCAAATATGGGTATGTCGATGTGAGAGGTAATATGGTGTTGCCGCCGAAGTACACAAAAGTTGGCTCTTTCGTTAAAATTGAAGTAAACGCCGACCAATGGATACTGGCACCTTTTCAGTCAGGGAGAAAATTTGGGTATCTTAGATATTGTAAGAATGAAAAACCTCCTATATCTGAAGTTGTTCCAGCCAAGTACACTCAGGCTTTTCCATTTTCAGCTGATGGTATTGCAAAAATCGTTCAGGGTAAGCGATATGGTTACATTAGTATTCAAAAAATTGCAGAGGTAGGAAATCAGCAATTGAGTGCAACACAGATTAATGACCCTTTGATTGTCGTTCCAGCTACTTACCAACAAGCTTATGATACAGTTGACAAATTAGCGATTGTTCGAAATCGAGGGAATTGGTCATTTTTGCAAATAACACCCGGTGAAGCAACTCCTTTCAAACTCATATTAGCCAAACCCATTTCGTCCCCGACTGATTCTTATCTACCTGGTAAAAATCTAACTTTCGACGCGATTGGTCAGATGTCTTCGAGGCTAATTCGGTTCGGCCAATATACGAGTGGTATGAATAGTCAGATGGATTATGGTTTTTTGGCTTATCAACCAGATGGCCCTGACTTGATTACCAAAATTCCTGCTCAGTACAATTACTGTGGCGACCTAGTAGATGGGTTGGCACGTATTTTGATCGGTGGACGTTTAATGGACGGCAAACCCGTTGGAGGTGGTTTATTCGGCTATATTGATGAATTCGGCGAAATGGTTATTAACCCCCAGTTTACTTTTGCTGAAGATTTTTCGAATAATCGGGCGTATGTAGAAAAAACCGACAACTTGGGGCAGACAAGACGTGGCTATATTGACAGAAATGGGGATTTTCAATTCGAAGTAGATTTAGGCCTTGCATATAATTTTTTCGACAACTTAGCCGTTTTTTCCATTGTTGAGTCGGTCGGTAACAAAGAGAGCCCAACCTCCGATAAAAAACCTAAGTTCGGTTATATCGACCAAGGCGGTAATGTTGTAATTCCAGCTCAGTTCCAGCAAGCAAGAAACTTTCAGTATCAGTTGGCTTGTGCCTTGGATGGCGTCAGCGGTAAATATGGCTATATTGATAAGAGTGGACAATACCAAATCTCGCCTCAATTTGATCAAGCTTCTGATTTCTTTCATTTGGAGAGTCTTGGACAGTTAGAATTGGTTTCTTCGAATACAAATTCAAGTGGATTTTGTTTTATGTCTATTGATATGGGAGATTTTGTACCTATATCCGAACAGTATAAAAATTATTTTGATCAGCTAGATTTAAATCGAGACGGGCAAATCGGGGAGAGTGAATTTGGGCGTTCCAGAGAGTTTTTATCGATTGAAGCAGCAAAAACTAATCGACTTGTAGAGCTTTTTCATCTAGCCTTAGTCAGTAGTGAAAGTAATGAAATCGAAATTAAAGACTTTTTCAACTTCTACGATCAAGATCAAAACCAACAAATTAACCGAGTAGAATACCTATCTCAACTTCAAAGATTTGAGGCATCCAAATCCAGCATAATTAACCAAGTAGCGCAAGGATCTGGAAGCATTATTTTCCCATCGTTTCCACCATTAGCTGTGGTAAAAGTTGATGGTGAAGAGTTTTATATTAACCAGTTAGGAACACGAATTGATCACTTAATTCAATCTACTAGTGCAACTAACGACTCGATTGAAAGCCAGTAAAATTCGTAATGTTGGTCTCGAAGAACGAAACTAGGCGAATAAATAAACGATTTTGTGGCTCTTTTTACCAATACTATTGGATCGTAGAATTCTAAAAAATTCCGGATAATTAGGTCTTAACTAAGCTTATTTCGTTGATTTCTATGAGAATAAGAAACGTAGAACCTCTACTGTGGTCTACAAAGTGGGTTTAATAGTTCTACAAATCTTTCATGTGTTAAACGAGAAGGTATCAGGTTATATAATATAAGAAAAGTTATCTTAATTGTGAGATCGAACCCGAAATGATTTTAAAATTGGTATTAATCTTTCAGTTGAGAATGTATTGAGTGGTAGACTCATCCCAAATCATCAGTCAATCAAGTTTTTTTCGATCTGATCAGTATGTTACTTTGATAACTCAAAATCTTAGTTCGTCAAATTATCAAGAGATACTCAGTTCTCTACCGTGGGCAGTTAATCTTTATCTGGAAAGTTCGACACCTAAAATCAGCAGTAAAATCATTCGTTGTGCACCATCAGTAGAATTAATTATTATCGTCAGTGGATATTGTCGCACGAAAAGAAATTGATGATGTTAATGGTTTAGAGAACAAGGTTTAATTTGTCAATTTAGTCCGAAAATGATATAACCACTTTTTGTGTTGGTCTTATTATATTGGGGGAAGTCGGATTTGTTAGCACATGTTTTGAGTAGTACTTTGTTAGGTGTGGATGCTTATCTAGTTCAAGTTGAAACTGATATTTCTGATGGATCGTCTGCTTATAATACGGTGGGTCTTCCTGATAGTGCTATTAAAGAGAGCAAAGACAGAGTCACTGCGGCTATCAAAAACTCTGACCTTCATTTTCCATCCAGTCGTATTACCATTAATTTGGCTCCGGCTGACATTCGAAAAGAGGGATCGGCCTTTGACTTACCTATTGCGTTGGGTATTTTAGCTGCTACGGGCCAGATTGATGCTGACAATTTAAATGGTGTAATAACGGTTGGTGAATTGGCTCTTGATGGTCGTATTCGTCCTGTTAACGGTAGTCTACCTATTGCTCTAAGTGCCAAGTCTAATCAATTGACGAGTTTCCTATTACCTCAAGAAAATGCTAAAGAAGTTGCTATGGTAGATGGTATTGACATTTATCCGGTTGAGAATCTGCAGCAAGTTGTTCACTTTCTTAATGGTAAATTAACTATCCCTCCATTTTCCTATAATAGCCAAGCAGAATTGAAAAAGCAGTCGCAGTATACTATCGACTTCGCGGATGTTAAAGGGCAGGAGCACGCAAAGCGTGCGATCGAGGTTGCTGCAGCGGGGGGGCATAACATTATTATGATTGGTCCTCCTGGTTCTGGGAAGACGATGATTGCAAAAAGAGTCCCAACAGTTCTTCCTGATATGAGTATGAGTGAGTCTTTGGAAACTACTAAAATTCATAGTATTTTAGGTCTGATCAATGATCGAATGCCTTTAATTGCCACTAGACCCTTTCGATCCCCACATCATACTATTTCCGATGCAGGTTTGATTGGTGGTGGTAGAATTCCCAAACCTGGCGAAGTTAGCCTGTCTCACCATGGTGTTCTATTCTTAGATGAACTCCCCGAGTTCCGGAAGAATGTACTAGAAGTAATGAGACAGCCGTTGGAAGATGGCGAAGTGACAATTTCTCGTGCCAGCGCAGCCTTAACTTACCCCTCTAATTTTATGCTAGTAGCAGCTATGAATCCTTGCCCCTGCGGTTTTTTTGGAGATACCAGCCGTAACTGCCAGTGTAATTCTGAACAAATAAAGCGTTATGTTTCGAAAATCTCGGGGCCATTATTAGACCGTATCGATATTCAAATTGAGGTCCCAGCAGTCAAATACCAAGATTTAGCAGATAGTACCATTGGGGAACCATCAGTGGAAATTCGACAACGTGTACAGGCCGCCCGGTCGATTCAGGTAGATCGATTTACTGAGGCCAACATTCATTCTAATGCCAGTATGCGTCCGAAAGAAATTAGACAATATTGTCAGGTCACGGAGAATGCTCAGGATTTATTGCGAGTAGCGCTGGATCAATTAGGGTTGAGTGCGCGTGCATATGATCGTATCTTGAAAGTTTCTCGTACCATTGCAGACTTGGACTACAGTCCAAATATTCGGCCAGTCCATGTTTCGGAAGCCATTCAATACCGAAGTTTAGATCGTAATTATTGGCAGTAAATTAACGTCGATTCTGAAAGAAATTTAGTAAAGGAAAGACATAAGATTGATCCGTTCGGATTTCAATTTGGTCAATTTTGTTCGAATTAAGAAGTAACTGTCGCTCTTCGGATTTCTTTTGTCCTAGTTCTTTATAAGCATTCCGTGTCTTAGTATTACTTGTGTCCAGTAATAAGGTCGAGTTGGTCTCAGCATCTTCTAATTCTATCAGTCCTACATTAGGCAAAAATAGTTCAGCCGGGTCGGTGACCACAATCGCGATGAGGTCATGCTTTTGGTTGACGACCTGTAGCCATGTTTCATATTTTTTATCTTGGAAATCAGAAATTAGGAAAACCACACTCCGCCTTTTTTGTACACGACTGAGATATTCTAAAGCTAAACTGATATCGGTTGCTTTTCCATTTGGTTTAGCCTGCAAAATATGATGAATCAATCGCAACACATGCTTTTTACCTTTGCGAGGTGGAACAAAAATCTCGATCTGATCAGTGAAGTTAATTAGCCCAACCTTATCATTATTTTTAATAGCGGAAAATGCCATCAGAGCAGCAACTTCTGCTATAATTTCTGCTTTAATTTGTTGTCTTGTACCAAAGTCATTGGATCTGCTAACATCAACTAGCAGCATCATTACTAATTCTCTTTCTTCGACAAAGGTTTTGACAAATGGTTGTCCTATACGAGCAGTTACATTCCAATCTATAGCTCGAATTTCATCTCCTGGCTGATATTCACGTACTTCATCAAATTCCATACCTTGACCTCGAAAAGTACTCTGATATTCGCCGGCAAAGATATTATTGACTAACCGGCGAGTAAGAACTTCGATACGCTGGATTTTTTTGAGGATTTCTTGAGTTTTATCTGTCATGTTGTCGGTCACAGATTGGATAATATCAAATGGTACACAATCTAGCAAGACAGAAGCCGATTCGGTTGGCCTTATACTTTGACATTTGCTAAGTAAATAGGCATAATCTAGCCTCTGTAAGGATTAATTGGTGTATAGAAAGTCGGAGAGTTAAAAATAATGTCGAAGATCTTGAAAGTTGGTATTATTGGTGTTGGTGGAATTTCAAATACTCACTTACCTGGTTGGAAAGCATCCCCGCACGCTGAGATTGTTGCTGGTTGCGATTTGCGCGAAGATATTCTTCCAGATTGGGGGAAAGAGCATGATGTCAAAAAATTGACTAATGACCCCTCAGATTTATTCAATGACCCTGACATTGATATAATTGATGTTTGTGTGCCAAATATGTATCATGCGCCTTTGTCTATTGCAGCATTAGAAGCTGGCAAGCATGTTATTTGTGAAAAACCGTTGGCGCCAAAGCCATCGGATATCCAAAAAATGATTGACGCTCGTAATAAGTCGGGGAAATTGCTAATGACGGCACAGCACTTTCGCTTTCAGGGTAATTCCAAAGCCATGAAGGCCGAAATTGATCAGGGCACACTTGGAGATATTTATCATGCTCGAAGCTGGATGATTCGTCGCTGGGCAATACCAACCGGTTCGGGATTCATTTTGAAAAAAAACAGTGGTGGGGGACCTTGTATAGACATCGGTGTACATATTCTTGATCTAACCTTATGGTTTATGGGTAATCCTAATCCAGTGGCGGTCAGTGGTGTAGCCGCGGCACCGCTTGCCAAACAAGATGGATCATTTACTGGTTGGGGACATAGTGAGATTCCAAAAGAATTTGACGTGGAAGATTATGCTGCAGCTTTTGTTCGATTTGAAAATGGAGCAACCCTAGTTTTGGAAGTCAGTTGGCTTATGCATCATCGTACTACTGGTGAAGATATGCAAATGTGGCTTTATGGCACTAAAGCAGGTTGCCACTGGCCAAAGTGTGAGTTTTTATGGGATGATAAGGAAAATAAGTCTTTCGAAGAAAAAGAATTAAAAAACTTCCCAGAAACGTTAGAAGCACACGCTCAAGAATGTATTGAATTTGCTCAAGCAATTGTTGATGGTGCTCCCTCACCAGTTCCTCCAGAACAGTCAAAACAAGTTATGTCCATTCTGGACGGTATCTATCAAAGTCAATCAGCTGGGAAAGAAGTTCGAATTGACCAATAACAACTGAATTTATTGCGGCTTAACCGAAAAAAAACGGAAAATCTAAGCTGGTGGAGTGAGAATGTTGATTAACCACAACTTTCGATTTATATCTTTGATGGCCGCTATTCTGATGATGAGTAGTGTTAATTCGTCATTAGCACAACATAAAACTGGAATTCAGGGTAATACTTACACTAACACCGATTTTAATTTTCGGATTAGTCTACCAGTGAGTTTCTCTCATTGGCGATTACAAGATAATATACCAAAACTTTTATTTATGATGTCAACAGATGATAAAACTTTGGCCAATAGAGGTATTATAGCCAATCTCAGTGTCGAAGCCGAGAAACTCTCTTCCAGAAAAGTAACTCTAAATAATTATCTAGATATCAGTTTATTAGCGCTCCAGGTCGGAATTAGGAATTTAAATAACCTTATTATCGATTTGGTTGAATTAGGGGGGCGGCCAGCATACCGACTAATTTACACTGGTAGTGCTAGCGATGGAACGCAAGTTAAGTTTTTTCAAGTGATTGCTGTTGATGAAGGGAAAGGATATATGCTAACTGGTACTAGTATCCCTGTCACCACACCGGTTAGTGATTTTGTTTCTATCCAGAACACATTCCTTTTTTTAGACGCCATTACGGCTGTCAAGCCTCTTCGACTTTTAGCAAACACTTGGGCTAGCCTAAAGAAGTAGGTGATTAACTCTTTCTAAAGGGCTGGATCTCGCCCAATTGTACCGACCAACGATTTAAGGTATGATCCGGATTGAAAATACTCAATCTGCTTGTCTATCTGGCTCTTTTTCTCTTGTAGCTCACTGGTAGATTCCAACGTTCCCAAATATGCTTCTATCCGCCGACTTCTCACAATATCCCGATTTTGCTGTGATATAAGGCGTTCTTGATACCATTCGCTTTCTATCACATATTCGCGTTTAAATAAACCTCGAATTTCGGAATCCTTGAGCGTTTTGTTCTGGTAGTGGCCGTCCTTCATAATATGAAGTAGTGCAACTAGTGGAGGAACCGCATATTTGATACTTTTATCTTCAAAGTAGTATTGAGCTACTCGACGATGAGTTGACATAACATTGTCAATACCTTCAGCGAAAGCATCAAGGTCTTGTAGCTCAGGTTTCAGCATAGACTCGGTGAATAGAACAGATGGGTGGCTAAATATACGAGCCATAAACCGGTTAATAAAATCGTCAGTGATGCGATAGCCAAGAATTGAGCTAGGCAAGGTTCGGTTCTGATAAACTAAATCGGGGACAGGTTCTAGCATTCGATTTTTAATCAACCACTCCGGATCTCTTTCATGACGTTCCATTCGACAAAAAACTTCTGGGACTAATAGACTAATATCGTGGTCTACACGAAAATTGGGGCCTACATAACCTGAGGCCGTAACGAACGGATTATAACCACTTATAATATAAGACAATAGTGCTGCGTTTAAATCATGAATTGGAAGCAAAGCATTAAAGGGCCCTTTTGTTAAAGCACCCTCGCTTCCAGCACCAGTAGTGGAAGGACTTTTCCCAGTCATGGATGAAATGAATTCAATAAAAGCTTCAGGCAGTGGCAAATAATGGATTGGGTTGAAGACAGCTAAACAGCGAACGCTTTCTTCTGGTGGATTGTTTCGTCTTCCTGGACATACCACATCAACTGGTGTGTGAATGGGATCATCTAAGGTTAGGTGTCGGAAAAGTCGCAATCCCATCTCAGCCACATACTGATCACGAGGGTTATCCAGATCAGGCCGATTTTGTAAGTAACGTGGGTTCTTTGAGGGGTTGCCTGCAATAACTCTCGGGTAGGATGAACAGCAAAAATAAGATTCGCTAGATATATTCTGACCAACTTTTTGAATGAATCTTTTCATTGGTTCGGTAAACTCATCAAAATGAACGACATCATCTATAATCTCTTCAGCTTGTACCTGTGGGATTGGCTCGTAATTAACAAGAAAATTGTTGGAACGCGATAGGTCATGTTCGGTTTGATGATCATAACCGGCAATGATAGCATCGTCAGGCCTTTGAAATAGCCTATATTCACAATTGTGAACTAATTTGACTGATGGGTTCTCTATCTCTCCGAATTCAACAGTCAACCAATTTCTTGGTACTAAAATGGAGGCTGTAATATCATCCCCCGTCTGAATTTTTTGAGCTGGAGAGAAGTCCTTTCGAAGACGGAAGATTCTCCAAGATTTATCAGTTTCATAACCTACTCTAAGATAATTTGTGGCAACTAATCTTCCTTGATAACGGAGTTCATGTCCTGGAACACCGTTAATCATTGTCACACCAAAGTGTTGTTTCCAGTCTTGTCCCCAAGTTGGTTTGTAAAGTCGCTTCAAAAGTAGAACTAATTCTTTAGTTTCGGTCGGAATTGACTCAATAAAAGCATTATGCTGATCTGTGTATGAATCTGAAGGTGTTAACAACTGAATTACCGAACCTAGAGAACGGTCTTGATCTAATATTGAACGTTGGTCCTGATTTCGGTCTTGATTTTTAAATCGGTTTTGGTAGTTGTGGCTTAATACTTTTTCAACAGCATCCAAACTGTCCGATAAATTGCTCACATAAAATGGGGCATGGATTATTGCATCAGCAATCGATTTTGAGATCTCTGATTTGCCACCTCCCGAAACAGTACATGGTTTATGAGCCATACAGGGTTGAGCACGTGTACCAATTAACTTCCATGAACCAAGTGGTTGATTAGCCGATTTTGACAACTGTACCTTATAGCCCGAAGGTAATAAGTAAACTTTATTTGCTAACAACTTAATCTTTTGCTGAATAGATGAGTCGTCGGGGTCTTTCCAGGAAATACTACGATTGTTGAGTCTAAAAACAGAATTTTCAGGCACGTAAATAACATCTGGATAGTATTGGTCGATAGCATGGCCTTCTTTCTGCACTTTGATACGCGAACCTAAATGGTCAATTACTGTTTTAATTTTGTGATTAGCTTCAGGAAAGATTTTCGAGTTTAATCGAAAGTCTTCTCCTAAATCATAACTAGGAAAAGCCAAAGTACCACCAGCGTGTTCTTCCTCCGATAACCCCATCAGGTTACAAGCGAAACTTATTTGCGTTTTGACTTCTTTTTTACAGTATCCAAAATAATTATCGGAGATTATAGTGATAATTACGCCATCAGAATTCCGAGCCGTTAATTTGAAAGGAGAACCATCGTTATACTTTTCGTCTTTTTGGGTCCAACACATACCGTCTTTGCGTTGTCTGGGGGAAGCAGATGAAAAGTGTGGCAATCCTACTGATTCTTTTGTGATTGAATCAAGGTGAGGTGCTAGGATCACGCAACCTGTGTGTCCACTCCAGTGATCAATATCTAGACCTGCATCGTTCTCTAAAAGGTATGGATCACCCGCATTACCAAAAATACTTTCTACAAAATCTAGGTTACTTACAAGATTACCTGGAGCAAAAAAGCGAATTTCCATACTTTTTTCGCGAACAAATCCGTTCACTTCTGGGCAGACCACGGGTCTCAATAATAAAGAGACCCATGCACATGCTGACTTGTCTTGGTTCGCAGTTAATGGTAACTCCATAACCTCTTCGGGTGGTTGTAAAGCAATTGACAGGAGTCGAGAAAAAGTATCCAGTGGAACAGATTTTTTATCTTGAGGGATTGGTAATCCACCTTCAGCTACGTGAAAACTACCGGCTGTCGTTCGTCGGTCATTGATCGGATTATGAAGTACTCCATTGTTAACTCTGTAACTAGAGATAATGGAACTGTGAAATTCATCGCCATTAGGTGGCAGGGACAAACTACGTGCAATACCATGTTGGCTTAATTCAAAATTCTGAGACGGCAACTGAGGAGCTTTATCTCCTAGATAAGAATTTAGCCAAATCTGAATACGTTGATCAACTGGAGATTGTAAGTTATCTCGTAGTTTTTCTTTGGCTCGGTATCGTGCCATCATCGTTTGGCTAGCCTGCAATAACGGGTACTCAGAACGACAACCAAAGATCGGCTGACCAAGGACATCAAGTTGCATATTGATAAATTCGATGATGTCCAATTTAGGAACGACAGAAGTACTCATTTCGGTATCAAACCCGATTCGAGTTAATAAAGTATTAGAGGAATGCATGGCTTAATTATTGAATTATTTCTATACAAATTCTATACAAAAATGAATTAAAATATTGAAGAAGCTGATGGTAAGCAAGCAGATTCCGGGAACACAGAATCCCTACCCAAATTCCGATCGGTTTACAACGTAGTATTGTTATCCTCAATCGGAGTGATACTAGCAATCTTACCAGATTAAATGTTATTTTCAGATTGGGTTTACCACCGGTCGCAGCCTGTATTGAATCAAAACTAAATACTATTCTGTGGTCTGAATGTTTTTCTGTAAGAATAAGAAGTGGTCATGAATTCGGGAATCTCGTGAGATGCCTTTAGCCGTTCAACGACGTATCGTTAACCTCGAATGGATATTAACAAACTACTCTGTTAAACACAATACTATTTTTCGAGCAAAAGGCACGGAGAAATGAGTTCACCCTCCGGACTATCACGAGTCTAAGATTGGTAAAAAGACAATTCACATTCTGCTCACGTCTAGCTAATTTGGTAAATTTCTACAGCAAAGAAGTCAAGGCTTCAGGACGGCTGGATAACAACAGTAAGGAGAGATTACTGATCAAAACCATCTCTGAAACCCTGACTATCACTCAAGGAGTAACCTAAGCGTACAGCGGTATGAGCAATAGACATGCCATCTCAACAACTTACTTTTAGCGTTTTTTTTGCTATAAATGGTTTTTACTGACTAAATTACCATCTTCGAATTGCGTAAGAATTAAACATTACATTTGAAACTTACAGGCGAACCGAAGTGCTAACTGAGATACAATTAGAATATATTAATCTATGATAAGTACAGAGGAAGAAGCAAGTGTTTATAAACCTTAGAAATCGCCCATTCCATACTCAAGTTTGGTTGCTTGGGTTGTTAATCAATCTTTTTTTTGAGCTACACTTAGTTGCTTACGATTGGTCACATCATATTGAAGAGTACAAACCAATGGTGGTCAATATAGAGACAGCATCAGAAATTGTTTTTGGACTTGAATCTAAGGGTATTAGTTTTGCAACTGGATTCATTATTGATTCAGAAAGGGGAATTATTGCTACTAACCAACATGTGACTGGAAGTAGCCCTTCTTACGTCAAAATCAATTTTCATGATGGTAGTTTTACGCAAGCCCGTTTGCTGTATTACGACCCAACACATGATTTTGGATTTTACCAAATTGACCCAGAGACAGTACTTTTCGATATGAAGTCAGTTTCGCTAGGATCTTGGCGTAATTTATCTATTGGTGAAGATTTATTATTAATCGGAAACAACGAAAAAGAGGAATATTCCATTAAGTACGGGAATGTCGCTAACTTAAACGTCGACAAAGGCGACCGACATTCTAGTTATTTACATACTACTTTTGATCGTACTGGAGGCTCTAGTGGCAGCCCAGTTTGGAATACTAGTGGCGAAGTAGTTGCTATTCATGCCAGGGGTACTGACACCTCTAGTTTTGAATTACCAATTGACTATCTTAAATCAGCATTATTGAAACTTCAGCAGATTCAGCCTATTCAGCGTGGTGAAATTGGGGTAGATTTAGAACTCATCTCGATTGGTGAGGCTATTCGACACTTTCGTTTGCCTGAATCTTGTCGAAAGGAAATTGGACGACCAGCCACTGGAACCCCGCGAGTTATTCAAATCGAGTCAATCATACCATTATCGACCGGCGTTGATCGTCTACGGGCTTCCGATATAATTTACCGTATTAATGATATACTCATTCGGGATGACCTATATCAATTTGACGAGATACTAGACCAACATGTTGATCAAACAGTCAAATTAGACGTTTATAGAAATGGCAAACTGGTACCGATTGAAGTTTTAGTTGATGATTTAGAAAAACAGAAAGTTCGTAAATTCGTTCGATTTGGCGGTGCCATTTTTCATAAAATCACACCTCAACTGCGTCACCTACTCTATGTCGATATCGACGGCATCTACATGTCTTTTTCTGAAGCGGGAAGTAGTTTTTCACAAGTTGGTCGACGAGACCGGAGTGGAAATTCAAAAATCGTAATATTAGAAATCAACGGTAAGCCGACCAAAAACCTAGCTGATTTTATTGTAGCTTGCCAAAACATTCAGGATGGGGAGCACACTTACGTAGTTGTGAGGGATTTCAACCAATTTAATGTGTCACCAACGCCCAAAAGTTTGACTATCAATCTGAAATTTGGACCACTGGAAACTTTCGAGTGGAGTGATCAAAGGCTTGATTGGATTGTCATTAATTGACTTTAAGCTAAACTCGGTTGCGGATTAACTGTCTATTAACCTAGAAAAATCAGCAAAAGCTAAAAAGCAGCCACCTAAGTAGTATTAGGGTTTTTTCTGCCGAGTAGACTTTTTACTTTTGCCCCTATATCTTTACTCATCATTAGCGACTCACCAACTAAAATGGCATCAATACCGGCTGACTGTAGCTTCAATACATCATTACGGTCTCGAATGCCACTTTCACTTACAATAATCTTGTTCTCTGGACACTTTTCTTTTAAGCGAAACGTGGTGTTTAAATCGGTTTCGAATATTTTTAAATCACGATTATTGATACCAATAATTCCAGCTTTCGCTTCTAGCGCAATCTCCATTTCGTGCTCTGTATGAACCTCAACCAAAGCAGCTAAACCTAGCTGATGAGCCAGATCTAAGTATTCGCCAATTTGAGCTGGAGATAAAATGGCGACAATTAACAAAACAGCATCAGCACCTGCCACTCGGGCCTGATAGAGGTGATAGGGTGCAATCGTGAAATCTTTCCTTAGCAATGGTAGTTGTGTGATTGTTCTGACCTTTTGTAGATTATTGATGTGGCCACCAAAAAAGTGCTCATCGGTCAATACTGAGATGGCTGAGGCTCCATTACTCGTATATGTCTGTGCGATTTCAACTAAGTCGAATTGCTGTCGGATTATACCTTTGCTCGGTGATTTCTTTTTTAGTTCAGCAATCAAGGATATTGAGCCTGGCTTTCGTTCATTCTTTGTTCTCAATGCTGCCGCAAAATTGCGCGTAGGTGGAAGGTCTGCAATTTTGGATTTTAATTCAGTCAAAGGCTCTTGGCTCTGGTCAAATGATAGTTCCTCTTTCTTTCTATTAACAATTTGGTCTAAAATCATTTTTGGTTAGTGAATGAGATAAGTTCTTCTAATTTTTGTTTAGCCCTTCCACTGTCAATGGTTTCGGCTGCAATTGTAATCCCATCTTCTAAGTTTTTTGCTTTGCCACCAGCTACTATGGCAGCTGCTGAGTTCAGTAGCACAATATCTCTTTTGGGACCGATCTGTCCATCTAAAATTTGACGAGTAATTTTGGCATTATTGCTAGGATCATCACCAACTAAATCTGTGGGTTTAGCGACCTTCAAATTGAAATCTTCCGGTGAAATGTTATAGGTTTTTATGTTGCCATCAGTGAGGGCTGAGACTTGAGTTTTCGTTGTTGTGCTGATTTCATCCAATCCATCATGTCCGTGCACAACGAAGGCTGTTTGGGCTCCAAGTTTTTTCAGTACATTAGCTAACGGCTCGGTTAGTTCTCGTGCGTAGACTCCAACCAACTGAGCTCTAGCTCCAGCCGGATTAGTCAATGGTCCCAAGAGGTTGAAAATAGTCCGAATGCCGATTTCACGCCTAGGACCTATTGCAAACTTCATGGCTGAATGTAGGGCTGGAGCAAATAGAAACCCAATACCAATTTGATCAATACATTGACCGACTTTTTCTGCCGTAATTTCGAGATTGACGCCCAGTTCAGCGAGGACCTCGGCACTACCACTTTTACTGGATACCGAACGGTTACCGTGTTTAGCAATAGGTAATCCAGAGCCAGCAGCAACGAAAGCTGCAGTGGTTGATATATTGAATGTATGTGATTGGTCTCCACCGGTACCACAAGTATCTACTACGAGTGAATGACGAGTTCGGATACGAGTTGCTTTTGCCCTCATAACTTTCGCTGCGCCAGTTATTTCATCAACTGTTTCACCTTTCAAACGCAGGGCAGTAATAAAACAAGCAATTTGTGCTGGTGTAGCAACACCAGTCATAATTTTGTCCATGACCTTAACCATTTCGTCTTGTTCTAAGTGATTCCCAGCCACTACTTTTTGAATCGCGTCTTGCATTTTCCTGTATCTATTCCTCTCATCCTTGGTCCATTATAACGTTGAAATCAGCGGAATTTCAACTGTGCAAATAACAATGTAAACAGCATACCCATTTTCTTGTTTCAATTAATAATCTCTCGTTATATAAATAATCTCTCGTTATATAATTGTGGAATGCCATAGCGAAATTCTTATTCAATGGTTTTATGAGTAAAACTAAATTTTTACTCGTAAGCTCAAACACGATTTTTTCGCAGATTTCTCTACTGGATCCTTTCCAACAAGGCAATGTTTATAGCAATATTTATTCCCAACACGATCTAACTAAAAAACATTTGTTAGTCAATAAATCGAGGTTGTCAGATTCAAATGTTTTTCCTATCTTGATTCATACTCATTCTTGATGTAGAATGATCTCTGTTTAGGTTTTTGATAAAAAATAGATCGGCTAAATTAATGGAAACAAAATTACTTATTTCAGTCGATGAACTGGCGGGTCGATTGAGCCAAGTTTCGCTGATTGACACTCGCTCTGTTCATCAATTTTCGGCTGGCCACCTACCCAACGCTTTGTCTCTCGATTTATTTTATTTAAGTTTGAATGATACTAGAATCGAATCATTTACTTCATTTATGTGGACTATCGCTGCTTTATTCAGTAAACGTGGCGTTGATTTTAGTAAGGAAATCGTGTTTTACGATGATATCTCTGGTATGCGATCTGCTCGTGGATTCTGGTTTTGCGAATATTTTGGTTATACGGTCCGGGTACTAGACGGCGGGGTAAAATCCTGGATTAATAATGGGCACCCCCTAACGAGAGAAACGACTGAGCCTCCAACCTTTCCAGCAAAGAACATTTCTCCAAACAGTTGCTCTCACTGGAGTGCCGACAAAATTTTGCAGCACTTGGAAGATGACGATGTGTTGATGTTAGACACACGATCTGCTGACGAGCACTACGGCCGAGTAGCTCGCGCCCAAAGAGCTGGTTCTATTCCAAATTCTATCCATATGGAGTGGACACAAAACCTTACACCTGATGGATACTTTAGATCTGTGTCTGACTTAAAAAAAATGTATCAATCGGCCAAAGTGACTGCTGACAAGCAAATTGTATGTTACTGTCAAGGCGGTTATCGATCAGCACACTCATATCTGGCCCTCAGGCTAATTGGTTATCCGAGAGTTAGTAACTACATCGGTTCTTGGCAAGAGTGGGGTAATCGACCTGATTTGCCTATTGAAATCCCAAAATATAATGAAAAGGTATGACCGGCAGATTATTTCTGAGAATCAAATTGGGTGTTACGCGTTTCCTCCAATTTTTCAAGAACGCACTATATGAAACCGAAGGTTTACTCAAATCTACCGGCCAATTTTTTAGCTTCATTTAGACATTTCACGAGTCAAGAATATGGTATCTACTCGTCTGTTTTTAGCTCTTCCCTTCTTATTTATGTTGCTAGCCACGGGAAATCCTTCACCCAAACCAATCGCTTTTAGCCTTTCTTTTGGTGCACCACATTTTTGAGATAGATACGAGGAAAAGTTGTCTGCACGTTTCTGGGACATGGCTAGGTTAGCTTTATCTGAGCCAATACTATCACTGTGTGCCTCAATATTGATTTTGTAGCTTGCGTTCGATTTGATAACATAGCCCAACCGTTTAAGAGCTGAGTAATGTTTCGGGTTCAGCGTAATGCTGTTTGGCTCGAAAATGTCAGTGTCTAAACGAACCATGACGCCTTTTTCTGTACGCTCGATTTGGACGTTTTTTGGCATTTGCTTTCTGAGTTGTTGCTCTAGTTTCTTTTCTTTTTCTTCAACTAAGTTTGCAATATTGATAGCACTTTTTAGTGTTGCCAACCCTATTTGTCCCTCAGCGAGAACCTCAGGGTAATTTTCCTGTTCCTTCGCGATTTTCGCCTTCTCATAGTGAGTGAGAACCGATTGGTAATCATTGTTTGCCAACTGAGAAATTCGTTCCACTATTTCTTTGTTATTTAGCTGTTCCTCCAGTTTAAATATTACATCTTTGGCTTGTGCTGTTTGTTCTGCTTTAGCCTCAGCCTTTTGAAGTTCTTTTTCCGAATTTTCAGCAATAGCTGTTGCTTTTTCTGATTGTACAAGAGCCTGTTTTGCTGATCGATAAGATAGTTGATAACTTTCTTGCGTAATTTGTAGCTTGGCTTGATCTAATAACCTTTTTGCTTCTGCGATCGTATCTGGCGCATGTTTTTCAGCATTGAATTTGACGGATTGACGAATTTCATCTTCAACTTGTTGAATAGTTAGTTCAGCCATTGCTAATACTTGGGATGAATTAGTTAGTTCTTCCGCTGCTGCTACCATAGTTATCATCTGGACATCTTTAGCTAAGGCTTCAGCATGGGCCGATAGGTCTCTTGCTGCTTCCAATTGGTAGTTATTCAAAAGTTCTTCGCCCTCTCGGATAGTTGATTCCGCTTGTAGGTAGTCCGTAGGGGCGTGAGTGCCAGATCCAGTGGCTTTAGCGATTTCCAAATAAATTTTAGCTCTGTCAAGTTGTAGTTGAATACTTGCTCGCTGAATTTCAGCAGATGATTTTTGCTTAGCTTGATTCGCAGTCCCCTCAGCTGAGTTAGCCCTCCGTTCAGCAGCTTCGGCTCTAGCTTCGGCTTGGGTAGCTCGCTCTTCGGCCAAAGATTGATAAGCTTGAGCAGCCTTTATTTTTAGGCTATTTTCTTCGATCTGGGCCACTGAAAGTTGTTTGTTTAACTGCTCAATTTTTTCCTGACCCTGAATTTTCCTGGCAATTGCAACCGCATAATCAGCCTCAGATTGAGCTTGCACTGCCAATTCTAGACCGTAATTTTGTTGCCCGTCTTCCAGTGCTTGCTTTGCTTGAGTAAAAAGCTGATCGGCTTGAAAAAAGGCCGATTCAGCAAGCTCTGGTACATTCTGCTGCCGAGCCATCTTTATAGCTTGCTCCGCTTGGTGAAAACGGCGGCCTAACTCTAATGGATCAACCTTAGCAGTACCACAACCTACATATAAAATCACCGCAAGTAAACTTAATCTTCTGAAAAAAAATAAACAATTTAGGCGACAACGGATCATTGATTACGTTCCTTCTGTAATAAGTAAAGATTGCTTTCGGCTGTTTCATAACTAGTTTTAGCTAACTCGACGGCCTTTTTTTGTGCTACTAATAGTTGCTCAATTTGATTAGCACGTCCCTCTATCTTTTCAGCATCGTCGATTGCAATTGCAACTTTGACTCGCAGTTCAGCCCATTGGCTCAGCTGGTAGGCCTGTTGCCACTGCTTGTTTAATTGAGCGTTTTTAGCCTGCCTTAGATAGTCTTCGGCTTCAGTTAATGGCTCAGATTGGCTGGATACCGCTTGGATTTTGGTACTTACTCCCTGAATTCGTTCTGCTACCATTTCCGGTGGAATCCCACCACAGCCACCGGCTAACAAAACAACCGTTCCTAGCATGGAAAAAAACATCACCCTGACTAATAACATACTATATCGCATGACCTTTACCCCTTTCTATCATACCCCCTAACAATTTCATGAGTCAAGATTCCAGTTGACTTTGGCATTTTATTTTTGACTTGACATGATATATTAATCATGATATTTTTCTGGCGTGTCCATTGAAGAAGGAGGTGATCGTATGTGTCCATTAGATACGGTCGTAGGAGGTAAGAGTAGCTACTAGCTACACCAACCTCCTACGGCCCACAAAGCAGGGCTTATTGGCCCTGCTTTTTTTATGTCACCAGTTCAATGATGTTGTTATTTATTACTAATATAGAATGAATCAAATCCAACAAATTACTATTCTAGGTGTTGGCCTAATGGGCGGCTCCCTCGGTCTGGCTTTAAAGCAAAATGGTTTTTCAGGTAAGATTGTTGGTCTGGGCCGAAAAATCGAACGACTAGAGATAGCCCAATCTCTTAAGGCTGTGGACAAAATCACCACTGATTTCGGTCAGGCACTACTTGATACTGATCTAGTTGTTATATGCACCCCCGTGGACCAGATTGTACCCATGATAGAAAGGGTGTTAAGATCGGTAGATTCCTCTAAATCGTTAATTTTGACCGATGTTGGAAGTGTTAAATCAGAACCTGTTCACACCATAGATCAGCTTTTATTAGAGTGCCCTAACATTGAATTTGTGGGTGGTCATCCGATGGCCGGCTCAGAAAAAACAGGTGTTTCTGCTGCTCGATCTGATCTGTACCAATCAGCCAAGTGTCTTCTGACACCGACGGACAATACCTCTTCTTTAGCCTTAAAAATGGTGACTCAACTATGGGAGTCAGTGGGATCAGCTGTTTACATTCTAACACCTGATCAACATGATTCTTTACTGGCAGCTGCTAGTCATTTACCACACTTAGTTGCCTCTATTTTGGCCGAAACAGTAGGAAAAGTTATGGTAAATGGGGAGGCTGCTACTAAGTATGCGGCTACAGGTTTCCGAGATACTACTCGGATAGCATCTGGCTCGCCTGAATTATGGAATAGTATATTCCTACAAAACCGATCTAACATGATCACGATGATTTCTGACTTAATCAATGATCTTCAGCTGTTTCAAACATATCTGGAAAACAGAGATGCCAATGCCATTCATTTCTATTTAGACTCTGCCAAGCGAGTATTAGAGTCTTTGGAAGAAAAAAATGACAGTTGATATGCCTGGTTCACTGACAGCTCTCACGATTGCTATCGATGGTCCTGCAGGTTCTGGAAAAAGTACAGTTGCTCGCCTAATAGCCGAACGGATGGATTATGTTTATCTTAATTCTGGTTCGATGTATCGAGCTATAACGTTGTTATCCGTACAGTCAGGAGTCGAACCGAGCAATCAGATTGCTCTAACTGAGTTGGCTCAGAATTGCCAAATTGAATTTGTCGATAATGGACAAACAACCTTGCTCGATGGAATTGACGTATCGGCTCAAATTCGAACTCCCGTTATTGATGCTCAAGTTGCGGCTGTAGCCAAAGTGCCAGGAGTTCGTAAGGAAATGATTCATCAGCAACGACGGATTGCATCTTCCGGGGGGGTAGTCGCAGAGGGACGCGATACAACAACCGTCGTTTTGCCGAATGCTGATCTGAAATTTTATATAACGGCATCAGTAGATGTGCGCGCCTACCGACGGTTTAATGAACTTCAAGGAAAGGGCCTTAATTGCTCTGTTTCACAAATCGCTCAAGAGATCGAAGATCGAGATTTGGCTGACAAATCTCGATCAAATAGCCCACTAAAAATAGATCAGGAAGCGATGGTAATTGATACCTCTGATTTGACCATAGATGAGGTCGTTTCTATGGTGTTAACGAAAACTGATCAGTTCGCGACGAATTAAATTTTTTGATCGATTTTCTATGGCTAACTTTTTAAGTCCAATTCAGGGCGAACCGACTATCAATTTTGTTCATAGCTGCCAAGATAGTAATCGATTTCGCCGTGGTTTCCGAGCTGTTAGTGTGTTGTTCAATTTGACCGGCGGGCTAGAATCTGTTGGTCGTGAGAGGCTTCCAAAACACGGTAGCTTTTTGCTTTTAGCCAATCATGTCAGTTTTGTTGATCCCTTCGTAATTGCTACAGCTGCCAACCAAGAATTTCATTTTATGGTGCGAGACGATGCCCTTTCTTGGCCCGTAATCGGTAGCATGTTAGATTTTTTCAATGGATATCCTGTCAAGAGGGGTAGCCCAGATCTGAGAGCTTTGAAACGCACTATCAGTCTGCTAAATTCGGGAAAACGGGTCATGTTGTTTCCAGAAGGTACACGAAGTCTTGATGGGCAACTGGGAAAACCAGTGGATGGTATAGGTTTTATTGTTAAACAAGTTGATGTTCCAGTAATCCCGGCTTTCATCGGCGGTGCCGAAAGGTTTCTACCTAGACATAGCTTTCTGCCTCAACCAGCTAAAATTACTGTTTCGTTCGGTCAACCCCTCGATTTCTCTCATTTTGCTAATGAGCCTCGTCGTCAACAGTACAAGCTAATTGGTCAAGAAGCAATGGCTGCAATTGGCGATCTACGCTTCCAACAAGGTTATGATTAATCAACTGAGGACTGTACTGTGAAGATAACGATCCTTGGGTCTGGAACGTCAACTGGTATTCCAGAATACAAATGCCAGTGTGATACATGTCAAGATGCTCGCGTTTATGGTTCTAAGAACTACAGATCCCGCACTTCTATCCATATTAAGGTTGCTACTTCTGATAATATTAAGCATATCCAATTTGATGTAGGACCTAACTTTATCGATCAAATCGATCGCTGTCAGATAGATCGAATTGATGCAGTTATTTACACTCATTGTCATGCTGATCACATCAGTGGTACTAATGACCTAGTTATGCCTTGTCGAAAACAAAACATGGATATGCCGATCTATGGCCCAACTGAGACCATGAGCATTCTCCAACGCAATTTTGATTATATGTTTCGCAAAGATACTTTTCAGGGGGGAGGAGTAGCCCATTTAGTACCTAATCCGGTAACTGGCCCATTCAACTTATTTGGGCTGGAGATCGTTCCAATTCCAGTTCAACATGGTACAGTTGATACGTTTGGTTATCGAATACAGAATTTTGGTTATATTCCAGATGTAAAATTAATGCCTCCACAATCGCTAGAACTCCTGAAAGGTGTTGACCTACTAATTATTGATGCTCTTAGCTTTAATCCAGGGCACCCGACACACTTCTCAGTTCAGGATGCGATTGCTATATGGGAAAAAATTCAACCCAAGAATACTTACCTAATACATATGATGCACCGCATTGATCATCGTTACTTCAATGATCAATGCTTGGAACAAGGCTTTGACCTGCCTGAAAGTATCGGGCTTAGCTTTGATGGCCAGGTCTTGCAGCTTTAAATTATCAAAAGGAATGTCGATGTTTTCTACCATTCAGATGGGTCATCAACTTGATTTTAGATGGAATAACAAACTACTAGTGTCCTATCAGTACCCCAAAGATGGAAATCGTGGCTTTTGGCATCCGTTGCAGTTGCCTGATTCTCCACCACTGACAGCTAATCGACCAAGTGATCACGTCCATCATCAAGGAATGTGGCTAGCCTGGAAAAAAGTCAATGGTGTTAATTTCTGGGAAGAGCCTGCATCCAACACTGACTCTACTGGATTTGGCAGGGTTGTTCAACAACTGATCAGCCCGTATGTTTCTGACGATCAATGTGGTTTCTCATCTACAAACTTGTGGGTAGATTGGCAGGATAAATCTCATTTGGTCGAGAAGCGTAGTATGAAGATTTATTCTCCAACCGATTGTTATATGTTAATAGATGTTGATTTTGAATTGAAGGCACTAGAACACCCTGTCATATTAGACCTGCAAAGAGGAGAACCAGGGCAAGGTGGGTGTTTCTACAGTGGGCTGACCATACGCTTCGACAATCGACTTACCCATGCTGAGTTATTGGATGCTAATGGTCGTACTGAAGCTGACCAAATTTTTGGCCAATCGAGTCATTGGTGCGGTTGGTCTGGGATACACACCAATGATAGTCAAACCTATAGTATTACTATCATTGACCAACCCAAAAACCCGAATTACCCAACCACTTGGTGGATTAGGAATGGATCTGATTATGGGTTGCTTCATCCCTCACCAACTTACTATCAACCGATCCGATTAGCAGCGACTGAATCTGTGTTGTTATCCTATAGGGTTGTTGTACAACATGGCTCTTTGTCTGCTAAGTTGATTAATCGTTTGGCGAAACTGAATTTTTGATCAAGCTCGATTGATAGGTACTAAGTTCCATGGCATCTTGTTTGACCCAAGGCAAGTCAATTTCAAACCACTCAGTTCGAGAGACAAAATCCGAACGTACTAGATTGAGATAATCTTCCATCTGATCGGCGCCAATCCCAACATTATCTGCCAATAAAATGGAGCCATCGACTAGGTTTCTCTCGACTGCTCTAAAACACGAGTAATAATTATCAAATTCGTTATCAAAGTGGATCAAATCAACTGTTAGGCTGGAGTCTAGGGTACTTAAAATATACTCAGCATTACCTACTCGCTGCTCAACTAAATCTCCGACACCGGCCTGTTCAAAATTTAACCTTGCTTGTTGAGCACGATCAGGGTTAAGCTCAATAGTGATGAGCTTTCCTTTGTTAGCTTTTTTTAGTTCTCTCGCAATCCACAATCCAGAGTAGCCGATAGCTGTCCCACACTCAACAACTAGGTTTGGCCGAATTGATCGTATTAACTCGGCCAAAAACTGAGCCTTCTCTGGACCCAACATAGGTATTCCTTGTTCTCTGCATTCCCGATAAACAAGATCTAATACACTATCAAAAGTTACTTGATCCAGTGGCATATTCTCGATTTTATTTTCCCATTGCTTTCAAATTTTTCAAGCAGCGTTCAACTGATTCTAACGGCTCATAGAGGTCACTTTCATATTCAACAATGTACCATTCAGTACCACCATTAGTTTCACAGGCCTTGAATACATCTAACCAAGGTACATCATCATCACCGATCAGGGGTCGAAAACCATCAGTTTTGGAATAGGGTTTTAGATGAACTGTGATTGCCCGGTTGGGATATCGCTCGAAAATCGATAATAATTCGGCTCCACCGTAAAAAGCATTACCAGTATCAAGTTGCATTATTACTTCAGAGTTAGTATTACCGAAAAAAGTATCCCAAGGTAGCTCGCCACCTAACTCTTCAAACTCAATATGATGATTGTGGTAACCAGTTGCCATATCATGTGATGCTAATTTTTCAGCCAATTGATTAAAAAATTCAGCCATTTTTAGCCAGTCTTCCCGTGTTTCCCTCATATGCTGAGGTATTCCAGGGATGATAATGTTTGAATTTCCTAAAATCTGGTTAAACTCAATAGTTTCAGATAATTTATCATCTTGAACCAAATCAATTGGTGTGTGCCAACCACAACAAACAATACCCAAATCATCTAATAGTGTGCGTAATTCTTGCGCAGTATTGTTTGGGTGCCCTGCGAATTCAACTCCTACGTAGCCCATTTCGGCTACAGCTTTCAAGGTGCCAGCTGTATCTTCTACTAGTTCGTTACGAACCGAGTATAACTCTAGTGCTATTGGTATATTTGCCATATCTAAGTCCTTAATATTAGCCAATCATATTATGACCGCTAATTATATCACAGCGTTTGATAGCTGCATAGCTAGTTGTTTTTTAGGGTAGAGACAACTAAAATAGGTTGTATGATTTGGCGAGAACTCTTTTCAATTTTCAAGTCCTACAATTGGCTAAAACAATTACTTATATTCTTAATTTATTTGACCCATCATATATCAACTTTAGCGAATGAAGTAACGAACCAAACCAATCAAGATCAGGACTGGCCCCAATTTCTAGGGCCTTCTCGAAATGGAAAGTCGTCATTGACCACGAATCCATCTAATTGGCAAGATGATTTAAATTTAGTTTGGCAGGCTAAAACTGGTGAAGGTTACGGTAGTCCCACGGTTTCTCAAAATCGCTTATTCCTGTTTGATCGAGAAGATAATTTAGCTCGCCTAGTCTGCTACAGAGCCGATATCGGTGAAAAAATATGGGAATTTGACTACTTGACTGACTACCAAGATTTACTAGGCTATAACAATGGTCCTCGTAGTTCACCGTCAGTTGATCAAGATCGAGTTTATATTTTTGGCGCTGAAGGAATGTTACACTGTTTGAATATTTCTTCGGGCCAACTAGTTTGGTCCGTCAATACAACTAAGCGATTCAATGTCGTTCAAAATTTTTTTGGAGTTGGTTCATCCCCGATCTTGGTTGGTGATCTATTAATTGTAACGGTTGGTGGTTCTCAATCTACAGCCTCTACGGATATTTACTCAGTGCAGGATCATCTAAGTGGAAATGGATCAGGTATTATTGCTTTCGATAAGCATAGTGGTCATCTGGTGTACCAAATTTCAGACCAACTATCTAGCTATGCAAGCCCAATGGTAACGCAGATTGGTTCTAGGTTTTGGGGGTTTGCTTTTATGAGAAGTGGATTAGTTGGTTTTGATCCAGTAAAGGGAGTGGTCAATTTCAATTTTGATTGGCGTGCAGAAAAATTCGAGTCAGTTAATGCGTCAAGCCCGGTTATTATTTCTGACCATAGACCGGAATCGAAATTAGTATTTATTAGCGAATCTTATCAGATAGGTAGTGCATTGTTACGAGTTTCTAATGAAGGATACCAAGTAGTTTGGAAAGACCTGAAAAAACAGCGGAAGAAATCCTTAATGTTACACTGGAATACGGCGATTCATCATGATGGTTTTTTATATGGATGTTCAGGCCGGCACACTACAGGTGCTGAATTACGTTGTATAAACATCAACAACGGTACGGTAGTTTGGTCGAAAAGAGTTGACGAGCGGATGTCTCTGACCGCTGTGAGTGATTATCTTATCGCATTGGGTGAATACGGCACTCTATTACTGATTCGTCTCAACTCGGGCCATTTTGACCTGTGTGCCTCGCACAAATTATCAGAGACTTTTGGCTTAAAATACCCCGCTTGGTCGGCCCCAGTGGTAGCAAACGGTTTTTTGTATCTACGTGGTAGAGATCACGTTTATTGTTTTGATTTGCCTTAGTTAGTAGTCTCAACTGAATTGGATTCTATTCTTGGTATGGTAGGTATGTACCGTTTATTGCCTAAGCTTGCTTACTTGACTCTGATTTACTGTAATTTTGTACTAGTATTAGTTATTCCGGCTCTAGGTAGAACCTATTATGCCCAGGTTTATATAGACCGACTCCCCTCAGGTCAGTTGATTCAGAATATACAAGGTAATTCTGTCTTTCCTGTCAATACTGATGTTAAGATCACAATTCATCTTACTGGTACTCGTTACCAGAGGATTAGCATCCAACCGCCGGATAATTGGTCACCGATAGATAGCCAAAACATCAAGTTATTTGTGCCTACCCAGTCTGGAGAAATCGAAAAATGGCAACCTCTTGAACTTGTCGAGAGCGACTTCGACGAAGGCCAGCTTAGACTGGGTCGTTATCGAGGTATTATTTCAGTTGAGCGACTTATTCAAGCAGAGGATAATGTTCTGTTACCAGACATTTCTACTAATAATGAAACAGAAACGGTTTCCGTAGCCTTTGCTTCGAAATCTACTGATTTGGACCAGCTTGCTTCTGGGATTAACCAAAACGAGATTTATCATTATAATCGACAAGTACAAAATGGTGCAGAAACGATAAATATCATACGGGTTAGTGTTGCGGAGAACGGTAGCTCGGCCAATTCTGAGAGTATCCAGCCTCGTATTAGCACCGACGGGAACTATGTTGTTTTTGTTTCTAATGCCACCGATATCCGGCCAATGATTGCTGATTTAGAACCAGCTAATAATTTTCAGCAGATTTATCTATGGCAAAATGGTGGTACCACCAAACGAATTAGTCAAGGCACTAACCAGAATTATGGGGATGCAGACAGCGAGTTACCCGTGGTAAATAGCGATGGAAAATTCATTGCATTTCAGTCCCAAGCAGACAACCTAGTTCCATTACCACCACCACTGATACCGGATGATTTGGATACAATTCCGGATCAAGGTACTGGCTTTTATCAAATTTACCTCTGGACAGACAGCGTAGGACTAGTTCGGATTAGTCAAAATAGTAGTCAGATAGCTGGAAATGGGAACAGCCGAAATCCTAGTATTAGTAATAGTGGAACTGCTGTCGCCTTTGCTTCTGGAGCTACGAATTTGATTGAGGGGAAAACATTAACAACATCTTTTGAACAGATCTATTTATGGACAGAGATTGGAGGTACTATTTGTGTTAGCCAACAAGCTGATCAAACCTTAGCCAATGCTGATAGTGAATCCCCGGCTATCAGCGGAGATGGAAGTTGGGTTGTATTTGTGTCGTCGGCTACCAACCTAGTAGCGAATGACACTAATGGCTACAAGGATGTTTTTTGTTACCAAGTGTCGACAGGACAAATCAATCGGGTGAGTGTTGCTTCCGACCAGATACAAGCGAATCAAGACTGTATTAACCCCTCAGTTAGTTCAGATGGTCGGTTTATTGTATTCGAGTCCACTGCCAGTAACTTAGCCACCTCAGCCGAGCAAAAATTATTAAATGTTTTTGTTCACGATCGTCAAACAGGCATCACTCAGCTAGTAAGTCAATCTGAGTCTGGTACAAATGAAGGTATTATTGCTAGGCAAGCGCGTATTAGTCCCAATGGTAAAAGTATAGTTTTTTCGTCCGCTAGTCAAGATTTGGTTGCCTCACTCTCTGATGAAAGTAATCTCACAGGAGAAAAAGAAAGTATTTTTCTGGTAGCTAATCCACCTAGACCCAATAGTGATAATGTAACCAAAGCTGTTTATACTGCTACTACCAATAATAGACCAAGCCAAAGTAATTTCGAAATTTCAATGGGGGATAGGCAAATAGAGGTTCCATTTCAATTGGTTCTAGATGGTAGTGGATCAGTTGCTGTAGACAAATCTAGTGTGCCAGCAGGTACAACCGATCAATCCTTGAGATTCACTTATACCAATCAGGCTGGCGAAGACTTAAAAAATGCCAAACTCTACTTACAAATCCCAACTGATTGGCCAATTCCTAATTTAGATGAATCAACGGAATCAGCAACAACCTTGGTGGTTTCACCTGCTAGAGATGTAACGGCCAGAATTGTTACTCCCATAACACACCCAACCGAGACTAGTGATTTAACTCAAACTGTTGAATTAAACATTGAAAAACTACGGCCAAATAAGAGCTTAACCATCGATTACAGCAAATTAGCAGTACCGAATTATTTGGGCAAGCACCATTTTACCTTTAGCCTATCTTCCGAAAATCAGCCATTTGGGCGTTCTGTCGAGGTTGAAAGAATCCAAGTTAATACTACCACAGCTGCTGCAGGGTCAGGTTTATTGTCAGTAGAGGCCTTCTCAACTAATGGCAGTTCTTTAGGACAGGTTATATCAGCTAAAACAATCATTAACAAACTTGTGTTTACTTTTACCGCTGAAGGGATAATGGATGGAGAACAAATTCGGCTACAACTACCTGATGATTGGGTAGTTCCACAATCTTATGATGCCAACAGCCCTGGTTTTATCGTGGCCGAGCCAGCTCAGATGGTACAGTCAATTTCGACCAATGGACGACAGATCGACCTCCTCTTGAGATGGATGTCGGCTGGTCAAAACCTGTATTTGACTTATGCCAACAATACAATTTCAATTTCAGATTCGAAATTAATTCGTTTGGGTAGCGATTTTAAATTGTGGACCACCGGATACCAGCAAATTGATCAATCTTCTAACTTCAGTGAATCAATGCTGAAGACTGATTTGTTGACGATTCAGGCAGAGGACGGTTCCGGGAATCTGGCTAGCCTAGCCAAGGATGCAAACACTGACTCAACAATCCTGAAAGCTGGCGAATCTGGCAGCTTAGAACTCACCTATACTGCAATGGGCCAGATGAATGGTGGAAGAATTAGGTTGGAACAACCAGGAAACTGGATAACCCCCACAGCAGACAATTTTCAAGTCATTAGCGAAGGATTAGTCGGCAATTGGACTTTCGAAATCGAAGATCAGGAAAATGGTGAGATAATCGTACCTATCGAAGAGTTAGCAGAAAATCAAACTATAAAGCTGATCTTCAACCCCATTTCAATTGTACCTCCGGTGAGACCATTAACCTTCAATCTGTCGACTCAAGGATCACCGAGTGGACAATTGATTTCTCATCCAACCAATCTGTCTTTAGATGTAGAGATTGATTTTGAGAGTTTAGATGTCGAAATTCCTGCTGGTATAAGCCTCTTACACATACCATTACAAATTCGGTTTATCAACGGAACTTATCAACCACTAACCAAGATTAGTGATTTATATGATGTACTGGAAAATACAATACCCGGGACTACAGATGTTCGTTTTATTGTTACCCAAGATCTTTCTAGCCAAAACTGGAAAAGTTATCCACACGATCTAAAATCTAATTTAGATTTAACTGCTGATAGGGGTTTACTAGTCGTAAGGCCCAACACTGTTGAAGCAATTTCACTAAAGGTAGAAGGTCGTAATTGGTCAAGCAGTAATGGTGTGAATAGTCAGGTAATAATTCTAAATCAGGGATGGAATTTGATTGGTCTGTCAATTAAGCCTGACATTATGGATAGTGAAAACTTATTGAATTTGCCCAATTCCATGAGTATCCCGAACGATTTGATCAGTGTAGTAGTGGCTGGAGATCCATGGAATAAGCCAGACTTAAATACTGTACCTGTTCAGGGTGGAGCCGCTTTTTTTATTGAAACCTTGGGGGCTAACAAACTGACGGTTAGTGGTGTTGATTGGCCGTTGACGGAAGGTCAAGTCTTACTTCCTTATTCAATTCCACAATCGTCTCCCATATTACAAATTCATGGTCGCTTGAGAGATCGATCAGGTCGAGTCATCACAGAAATGGAGACGTCGTCTTTAAGCTACCGACTGATCAACCCTAAACTAAACCCAACTCCAATGGCAGAGGAACCTTTGAAGATAGATCGAGCCGGGCAATTTCGTCTAACCTGGGTTCATCCTCATACCTTGGTTCGTCTCAATGATCAAATCGAACGATTTCTAATCCAGACTTCAACCAACGGTAGTCGTGTCTTAACTAGTCAACAGTTGACTATTACCGAAGACCATCTGTCCACATTAGTTGTGAATTGGGACATTGCACTAGCTATCGATTCACCAAGCCAAGCACAGGTTGAGTCAATCAAGTTGGGCGGGCAACAAGCATTATTGACTATACCTCCAACCGCAGCAGTAATGCAGTTCAAGATAGCTAGACAAGCCAAGATTTCAGAGATACCTAATGTCGGTCTCAAATCGATACTTCAGCAAAGACTCGACATTGAACACATGTTAGAAGTCAAAATAACTGATTCGACTGGTCAAGACGTGACCCAACTGAATGAACAACCGATGGAAATTCAAATCCCATCCGAACAAGCAGACACAATTGCTTTGGCATCTACTGATGGAAGTAGGTTGGAATTCTTACCTACTACGCGTGTTGGTTCGATGCTAGTATCAGAGGCCAGACATTTAAGCTACATCATGACGTTAAAAAACCAGAAACCAGAAACAATTTCTCAAATTGATGATCTTACTGGTTCGCCTTATGACCAAGATAGAATAATCGATTTGAGTCAATATTTTACTGACCCAGATTTTAACGTTGGTGATAGATTAACCTTCGAAGTGGAAACAGCTGAGCCAATCAGCTATCTCTATGATGGTACAGCTTTGAAGTGGATTGATACTGACACTATAAACTACCAACATGGTGGAATTGATCATTTTGATGATTTGTTAATGACTAGTACCTTTACTTTTATTGATTCTGGATTAACGATCAAGACCAAAGATCAACAAGACCGAATTTCAGCTACAGTCAGTCCCCAAACTGTCAATCAGACGGTTGAATTTAATTTCGAGGATGGTAGTAGTTTAACTTTTATGTTAGATCACCAATATCTAGCAGGGGATTTGAATGGGACACTTACTCTATCCCGCAGTGGACTATTCAATAATTCTATGGTAGATCCAAACACGGGCAAAGCCAAACTAGCTGTAAAATCAGATGGCCTGTTAAAGCTGGACTTTAATGAATTTGTGGAAGGTTCAACTCAATTAGTTGTTAGGGCTAAGGATATCCAAGGCGAGAATGCAGATGAAATTCACTTCCGAGTTGAGCTGACTTTCGTTCGTACTGTGGATTGGGAACCATCGAGTATTAATTTGGAGTTAAATACGAGCCAGGATAATATACAAGAACCAGTGGTCAAAACTGTAACCTTAAAAAATACAGGCCAGACAATGCTAAACATCAAGGATATTTATGCTAATTGGTCGGGCATAGATTCGATCGAATTATCTAAATACACACAACAATTGTTTAGCCAATCCATGGACAATCGGATTGCCGTCAACCAATCATTGGACATACCATTCAAATTAACACCCGGCTTAGATTTACACTTTTCACCATTACCATTAGATGGGATTAAGCTAATTATCGAAATAGACAAGTTAGCACCTATCATCATTCCAATTGCACTTAAACTTAATCAACAACCATCAGCCACTACAGGACAGGCAGAAATAACTTGGCCGTCGGACGGAGCCAGAATGGTAAAAATACCGGCTGGTGGATTCCAAATGGGAGACCACATTAATAATCCCGTCGATCAAGCTGTACACCCTGTTGAAATTTCTAGTTTCTATATCGATAAATACGAAGTGACTAATGCCCAATATCGGCGTTTCATTGAAGATACAGGTCACGCAGAACCCAGTTTATGGAACACACTGAATTACGCCAATTTAAATCAAAATGACCAACCGGTTGTTGGTGTTAGTTGGAGAGATGCTATGGCCTATGCACAGTGGGCTGGTAAGCGTTTGCCAACAGAAGCCGAATGGGAATATGCAGCTCGAGGTGGGTTAGTGGGACAAAAGTATCTCAATGGTGATGATATTTCTCGTGATGAGGCGAATTATCAAAATACTGAAGGTAGAGATATTTGGACTGAAACTGCAAAGGTTGGGCAATTAGATGAAAATGGGTATGGTTTATATGATATGTTGGGTAATGTGGCTGAATGGTGTTTGGATACCTACCAAGAAGATTTCTATCATTTCAGTCCATTAAAAAACCCCGTAGCGGGTTACTATGACATAGCTTCAGCTGTCAATGGTTACCAACAAGTTAATAATGACCGAATAATGGTTGCGCGTGGTGGATCTTGGAATAGTACGGAAGACGATTTGGTTATTTCGGCTCGCATTTCATTACCAGCATTAACACACAGTACAGAATATGGTTTTCGATGTGTAGTTCGCCCAACTGCTAGTTATGTAAGCGATCAAAAAGTTGAGATTGTAGCGACAGATATGGAGCAAGTAGGAACTACGATTAACGCTCCAAAACCCAGTCGTCTGGAGATGAAACATGATTCATTAGCTTTTTCAAACCGTTCTCAATCATACTATCAGATTGGAGACTGGATTCCTCTAGTCGTTTCACTACTGGATACTAATGATAACGGGTATCAAACAGTTGTACCGGTATCCGTACAGTTAACAGCCAATAACATAGTTCTTGGCGAGCCAACTAATGGAAAGTTTATTGATAGTAACGGTTGGGAAATTACAACTGTTACTATTCCTGAACTGAAGGATTCAGTTCAGGTTTTTTACCAGCAAACCCAACCCGGTTCGGTTCAATTAAATGCTAACTCAGCTAATTGGGAATCAGGAGGTCTCAATTTATCCGTAGTCAGTAATATTGCTGAAGTTGTTCTGGTACCATCGCACGGTAACATAAGAGCCAATACGACTGTCTCTGTCGTTGTTATTACTAGCAATGGTCGCTTAGATCTGACTGGCCAGATGCAGATTGCTGGTTATGAACTCCCACTTGTTGCTACTCACCGGGGAAATTACAGGTGTGATTTTGAAGTAATTGAAGCGAGTGCGATAACGGACATCAACGCCAATCAGTTAGCCCTAGATGATGGCCAATACCCAATTACGTTCAAATTTGATCACCTGATTGGTAGTTTGAAGCATCGTGATTCTACTGAAATTTTGATTAAAGTTGATAATCAATCCCCTCAAATTTTATCAGCTCACCTGAATGGCAATCGTCAGCGGCTAAACAACGGCGAAACTTCAGCTGTAATGGTAGATGCAGAATCTGGATTGACAGTTGAGGCAGACATTGGCTCATTTGTGCCTCTGGAAGGACCTCATATTATACAACTAGAAGCGGTGGGGCAATCAGAAACGTACGTTGGCCAATTCTCTATCCCAATCCAAACCGAAATTATGTCTGGCCAATACCCTATCAAAATTTGGGCGACTGATTTGGCTGGTAATGTATCAATGATAACCGAACTGCCCATCGAATTTGATGTTAATAATTATTACGAATACGATTTGGTGATTCCACAAGGTTTGTCTCTAATCCAGTTACCTCAGAAGGTTTACAGCATTAATGATGATGAGGTCTCTCTTGACTCATTAGCTGCTCTGTATCTTCTTCTCAATACTGACCAGCAATTACTAGCTTTAATTCACCCAGAATCAGTCAGCAACAAATGGCAACCATATCAATTCTTGGGAGACATAAATAAACCTATCAACCCAAGCCAAGGAATAATGATAGTTCGGTCTCCTTTAGCTCAACCGATCACGTTAAAAGTGAAAGCAATTCGCTCTGAGGAAGTTTCACCCCCAATTAATTTATCCAATGGTTACAATTTGATCGGCCGGCCTTCTGTCGATTCTCAGATTGATAATTATGTTGAATCAATGGAAGTTGGGAGAATAAGCTCAGGGAAATTGAAAGAAATCTCAACTGACTGGTTGGTTGGAGTATCCTCCACCCCAACCGGTGAAGCTTATATCATACGAGTAAATAGCTCCGGAATTGGTCGTCCTACGATCGAACTATCGATTGCAGATGTTGGGTTGAGTTTTCATCAAGTTACAGAACCAATCACGTTAATTGATATTCCCCCCGTTGCAGAATATAGTCCGGCGTCTGAAACTTGCGTATTAATTGTAAATGGTAGCTTGTTTTTATCGAGTTCAACCAGCGCCGCAGACCTTCCCAATCTGAACAACCACAGATTCGAGATGATTAGTCAAATTATCTCAGCTGATGGTAAAACTATCCGTTCAAAACCAATAGTTAACACCTTGAATTTGGTAAAACAGGATTCTAAGCCCGTAGCAAGAAGAATTTTTCGTTTTATCTTATTTGACTTTCCAGTTTTGGCTCAAAATGGGGACATTTTAGATTTACGCTTGGTTTTGGATAATCGACGAATTATTGATCAGAAACAAATTGATTTAACAAATGATCATTTGGACAATTTTGGGTTGGATATAGAAGAAATACAATTATCATCAGATCTATTTATAGAAGATAGCTCAGTCAACACAGTAGGACTAGATATTAAAGTTGGTGAAGACAATCTGACGACGTTCCCACTTTATACTGTCGAAATGGAAGAAGATCAAGACAAGACTGTTCTTCTTAACCAGATTTTCAGCGATGTGGACGATTTAAATGGATTGACTTTCCGAGTGGAGTCGGGCTCATCAACAGAGATAAAGGCTACAATACAGCCAGCTACTGTCAATCAATCGGCTAAATTGCTTTTGAAGCCGGTCGAAGCTAATTGGCACGGAAACACCAAAATTACCCTATCAGCAACTGATAGTGCCAACCAAACGGTTCGTGCAGCGATAAATGTATCAGTCAAATCGATCAACGATCCACCAATATCTAGTTTGTTGTTGCCTGATCTTATTTTGAACGAAGACCAAAAGCAAGTTATCATCTTAAGAAATCAAGATGGTACCAGCCCTTATTTTTCAGATGCTGATTCATTATGGAAAGATAAGTTGGAATTTAGCGCCGAGGTAAATCAAAAAGAGGAAAAAGGAAGACAGATATTAGATTATAAGATTAGGACTGTTGATCAGACTGACTCGGGGGTAGAAACCGTTCTAGAGTTGACTCCCAATCCTAACCAACACGGTACGGTGGATGTCACTATTACGGCAACCGATCAATCTGCTGCTAGCCAAGATCAAACTTTCTCTGTAACAATTCAACCTGTCAACGACAAACCTGAAATGAAACAGGCTGTCAGCGAAGTTGAAATCAACTGGAATCAGTCAACAACTATCGATTTAAGTGCTATATTTATTGACCCAGATGTAGAGACGGACGACGATCAATTAACCTTTCAGGTCAAAGCTGAAAATTCACCTGTTGAAACTGAGTTGATTGATCCTGAGCTGTTAAGGCTAACATTGGTTAACCCATTCGATGAAGAATCAGACCAATTTGAACTAATAATTGTTGCTAGCGATAAAGCTGGATTGACTGCTAGCCATAAATTAAGAATAAAAAAGTTTACAGGTAACCATCCTCCGACTGTGATCGAAGAAATTGAGGACCTATTGTTGTTAGAAGATGGATCTGCGATCACTTTCAATTTGGATGAAATTTTCGATGATCTAGATGTCAAATCAGTATCTGCCAATAATACTCTTTCTGACAATCTTCGCTTCACATCTGAAGAAACTAACAACTTGCTGGTGTTGACGATAATGGGTAATGAATTGAAATTAGTACCCAGAGATGATCGCAACGGTATTACCAAAGTTACAGTCACAGCCTTAGATATGCTAAATGCTAAGGCCGAAACAGAATTTGAGGTCCAAATTCAACCTGTTAATGATCCTCCAAATCTCGTGGTGGATCAATTACAACTAATCGAGATGGATGAGGATAGCAGTGGTTATCAATTTAGTATCGCTGGTGTTTTTAGTGATCCTGATATCTTAACCAATGGGGACCAACTTCGATATGAAGTTAGTGGTAATCAGTTATTACACGCAGTTTTAGAGAAAGAACAGCTAACATTAATTCCCAAAACTGATCAGTATGGAACTACGCAGTTATCCTTAACCGCTATTGATCAACATGGTAGTCAACTTGTTGTACCAATACAAGTTAGGGTTAATCCGATCAATGACCCACCTCGAGTTCAACCTAAGATCGATTTGAATCAAATTCCAAAAAGATATGTAGGAGAGAAAATTCCGCTGAATATCGGTTTACAAGACTTATTGGGGGAAAACTATAACCCTGCCGGTCAATTAATGATTTTGTTCGAATCTGATCAACCTAGTGGCCAGTTTTTTAATCAAGTTAATCAGCCGATTACAGCTCTCGAAATTAATCAACCCAGAGTGAGTGTTAGTTATACCGATACAGAACCAGGCTTATCTTTGCTAACAGTTCGGGTTCGGGATTTAGAATCAACAAAAGATTTATTTCCAGCTTCAGTCTTTCCGATAGCTTTTGAAAGTCCGATTATCGAAGTTCAGATTGGAGGTCAACGTTGGCAACCAGGATCGGTTGCAACTCCGTTGAAACTGAACCAAGAAATGGAGATTGTTGTTATTGGTGTGCCTGAACTATCGGGTGAGATATCATTACGATCAAGGGAGAATGCCACAATTGCAAGCATACCACTAGCTGAATCAACAATGAACGCAGGTATCTATAAAGGAGAATTAATTGTAAATCAGCTTGGTGATCAATCGATGGATGGTATGTACAGTTTAATAATAGAGTTAGGTCAGGGACAAAGAATTATTGATTCGGCATTCAGTCTGGACACACAACCTCCATTACTTTTACCAGCAAATGTCTACATAAATGGCATTCAGCAGCCATCAGATCCGTTGGTTGTTGTAACAAATAATCAAAACAGCTCTATGAAGGTTGAGTTCGAAACCGAAATTCCAGCGGAAGTCTGGGTGGACATTTCAGCTTTGGATAAGAAACTACCAAGACTAAAAAAAATGGCAAAAACAGGTCAGTTTTTCTCGACCCAATTGGCTATCGATCAAAACACAACGGAGCCTAGCGGACTTAAGTCTGTTCGTATTGTAGCCCAAGATTTAGCCGGTAATCGTTCAGAATTAGAGATGATGGTCGAGTTCTCTGCTTACAGAACATTGGAAATGATTATCCCAACAGGTCTGAGCTTTATTAATTTACCACTAGAAATTACTAAAATTAATGATCAACCAATAAATATTAAAACTGTAGGCGACCTATTTTCCGTCATCGGATCCGATAAAATCAGCCATCTGATTACTTACCATCATCGAGATAAAGTGTGGAGAAGTTATTTAGGATCCGAATCAAGGGGTAGATTAGCTGATCAACCTTTGGATCCGAAGGTTGGCATGTTGGTCCTCACTAGACCGAACACAGACGATATCAAGCTGAAATTGAGTGGGAAACAACGACCTATTTTGCCCGTGGACTTGAAGGCTGGTGTTAACTTGATTGGTATACCATACAATAGCCACTTTAAAACGCTAGAAGATCTTTTTGAGTTGGAAGGTTTAAAAGATCTTCCTATCTCAATAGTGATTGGAGATAGAGGAAGATTTCGGACCATCTCCGCAGCAGATATTAATACGGTTGAAGATAGGGCAGTGAGAGTGGGACAAGCATTCCTGATTCTTGCCCCACTCAGTGCGGTGGCTGATGAGCCCTAAGATTGATAGGGTTGGTCCCCGAATTTCGACTGTAATTGGTACAATTCAGAAGTCAGCTGAGCTTGGATCTCAGAGTAATCCGGATTATCATAAACACTGTTGATTTCGTGTGGGTCTTTTTTCAAATCAAACAATTCCCATTCAGGTGGTTTAGGATCATCAGCTGAGCCTGGGGTGCCGAGGCCATCAGCATAGTAGTAGATCAACTTGTAGTCATGTGTTCTTAAGCCATAGTGTGCATAGACATGGTGATGAGCCAAATGCATCCAGTAGCGATAATACATTGAAGTTCGCCAATCTTCTATGGTTTTTCCATTCATGAGAGGGCGAAAACTGCGGCCCTGCATTTCGTCTGTCTGATCCACATCTGTACAGTCAAGGAAAGTTTGAGCGAAATCCAGATTGAGTATCATCTCATCATTGATACTTCCAGCCTCAATTTCTCTTGGGTAACGCATTACAAACGGCATCCGTAACGACTCCTCATACATAAAGCGCTTGTCATACCAGCCATGGTCACCTAGAAAAAAACCTTGATCAGAAGTGTAGACTACTATTGTATTTTCAGCTAATCCTTCTTGGTCAAGGTAATCCAACATTCGACCAACATTATTGTCGATGGAAGCTACACACCTTAGATAATCTTTAATATATCTTTGATATTTCCACTGTTTTTCTTCGGCTGAAGTTAACCCTTCAGGAACAGGATATTTCAAGTCCCGATCAGTCATATCACGATCAACTCGCATCTTAGCTTCCCTAGCTGCTGATGCTCGATTGCTATAATCATCATGAAAAGTTTCCGGTTCAGGTATATCTGTATTTTGATATAGATGCATCAATTTTTCATCTGGATCCCAAGGACGATGAGGTGCTTTATGATGTGTCATCAACATAAATGGCTGTTCCGGATCTCTCTCTTTTAGCCAATCTAGCGACAAATCGGTAATAATATCGGTAACGTAACCCGGATAAACCTTTTTCTCCCCCATGTCAATCATTTCAGGATCGTGGTAGAGTCCTTGGCCTGGTAGAACATTCCAGTAATCAAATCCAGTCGGATCAGCATGTCCACCATGACCTAGATGCCATTTACCAACGATGGCTGTTTGATAACCCTCTGCCTGTAGTAGCTTGGGAAAAGTTGTCAGCCGGCCATCTAACTTCGAGCTAAGTGTAGTCACGTTATTGACGTGATTATAGGTTCCCGTTAGAATGGTAGCCCTACTCGGTGTGCAAATCGAATTGGTACAAAAACAGTTGTTAAACCTGATACCTTCTTTTGCTATACGGTCGATATTGGGGGTTTGGTTGATGCGACTACCATAAGCACTGATGGCATGTGAAGCGTGGTCGTCAGACATGATGAACAAAATATTCGGTCTTCTGCTGGGATTACTCACAAAATACTCCGATTAGCGAGGCGAAATAATAAACAGCTATTATAGATACCGACCGGATGAGTGTCAAACCTATCCATAGCACGATAATAAAATGGAGTTCAATCAATAATGAAAGTAACCAACGTTGAAACCTATGTAGTAGATGCAGGCTGGCGACCGTGGATTTTTGTTCAGATCGACACAGATCAGGGAATTACAGGTTTTGGGGAGTGCAGTGATGGTCGTAATCCCAAGGCGGTGGTTGGAGCTGTCGAGGATATGAAACCATTGTTGATCAATCAGGATCCACGGCCTTATGAAATGAGATTTTGGGATCTGATTCGAGGTACCCGACAAAGCCCGGGTGGTATCGTCGCTAAAGCCATTGCCGGTATTGAATTAGCCTTAATTGATATCAAAGCCAAAGCTTTGGGTATTTCAGTAGTAGAATTATTTGGTGGACCAACCCGAAAAGACGTACGTGTTTACTGGTCTCATTGTGGAACCTCTAGGGCAACTAGCTCGGAACTATTGGGGACACCTCCTCTTAAAACTATGGAAGATATCGCTGACTTAGGGCGTGAAGTTGTCAGCCAAGGTTTCACGGCCCTCAAAACAAATATTATTTTACCAGGTGAACCGGCTTCGGTTTATTTTACTGGTTTTGGCGGCCCCCCTGGTACCACTGATGGAACAGTCAGTAATGAAATGCTAGATCATATTGAAAACTTGATTGGCACCTTCCGTTCGTCAGTTGGTTCCGGAGTTGATATCAATCTGGATCTCAATTTTAATTTTAAACCCGAAGCTTGTATGCGGATTGCCCAAATTTTGGAGCCTTTTGATCTTCTGTGGTTGGAAATTGATATGTATGACCACCAAGCTATACGCCAGATTAAAGACTCGACTTCGACTAAGATTTGTACCGGTGAAAATCTGTTCTATATGAGGGAGTTTTTACCTTACTTTGATGCTCGGGCAGCAGATATTTTTATGATCGATATTCCTTGGAATGGATTTTCACAATCCAAAAAAATTGGTGATTTAGCTGATGTATATCAGCTAAATGTAGCACCACAT
>JAYZAL010000026.1:0-88928 GCA_036339735.1 Candidatus Poribacteria bacterium | reverse complement strand
GTCAGCCGCCCGGTTGATGCGAAGGCCGGAGGATAATCGTTCAATGTTTTGTTCCAAGCCGGCTTGGGAGTTGGAGTAGGATCGATACGTGTGAAATGAGGTGGTGTTGGTGTTAACTCTGAATCCGCTTGCTAATGCCATGATCTTGCTCCTGTTGTTCTAATCAATTCGGTCAATCTTGCGATAAGTTTGTTGCTTGCTACCTCAGTCGTTTCTGCCAAGAACTGACTGGGTTGTCCTCTTATCGGAGGTGTGGGTCGTTTTGTTTAATCTTTTTTTTGACCCTGGTCTCCGTGGCTTAGTCAGTGGCGGTTGTCGCTTCAACTGACTGGCTGATTCCTTATCGGTCAGACTAATCAATTTGTTTAGTACTTTGGGTTATTTTTTTCACTCTTCCTGCTGAATCCCTGTCACAACCTGATTTTCCAGTTCTATATTTATTTGACAACCTAGTAAAGATGGCTTAGAATGAGCCAACATTATTTAGGCGAGGTCTGGTCAAATGAAAGACAGAAAATACGATCAAGCACAGAGCCGGCGTCTCTTTATTAAAACGGCTAGTGCGGCAACCTTAACAACCGTTTTCGCTCCAACTATCCTTAAAGCGTCAGATAAATCGGGTCGAAAAAATCTGGTTATTGGACAAGGCGAACATCAGTATGAAGTTTTTCACCAATGGGCTAAATTACCTGATCAGTTCAGGTGGCAAACCACGCATAATGTGGCAGTAGACGCAGATGGGTTACTGTATGTAATTCACGAAGGAAGAATTGAAGAACCAGATCATCCATCAATTTTTGTCTTTGACCAAACTGGTAAATATGTGCGCTCGTTTGGTAACCAGTTTCAGGGTGGAGGCCATGGGATTGAAGTGCGAACTGAAGGAAATGAGCAATTTCTTTACGTTTGCGCGTACCAACAAGTTAAGTCTTTTGCCAAAATGACCTTAACTGGCGAAGTCGTCTGGGAAAAATATGCACCTATGGAAAGTGGCGTTTATCGGGCAAATGAAGATACTGTTAGAGAGAAACGATGGGGACGAGACGCCTTCATGCCGACTAATTTTGCTTTTCTTGAAGGTGGTGATTTCTTACTAGCCGACGGATACGGCTCGTTTTTCGTTCACCGATATGATAAAGATGGTAATTGGATTTCCAAGTTTGGGGGGCCAGGAGATGGTAAAGGAAAATTTTCTACTCCACACGGTATTTGGGTTGATAATCGTCCTGGAAGAGAGCCCCAAATTGTTGTTTGCGACCGAGCTCACCATACTTTGCAATATTTGACCTTGGACGGTAAGTACCTAGAAACCTTAGAAGGGTACGGTCTGCCTGCTAATATTGATACTTGGAATGATTTGATGTTAGTACCAGAATTACACGCTAGAGTTAGTATTCTTAACAAACAAAATGAAGTAGTAGTTCGTTTAGGGGCTGATGTAGAACGAGTTACTACTAACCTAGACGATAAAACAGTGAAAGAGAAAATTCGCCAACGGCCTCAAGAATGGATGGATGGTAAGTTCATTCATCCACATGACGCTTGCTTTGACGCTGAAGGTAACATCTTTATAGCCGAGTGGGTTGCTACCGGACGGGTGACAAAACTGCAACACGTGAGCTAGGCTGAAAGTGTAGACAATATTGTTATAACAAGTATATGTACAGTAGGAGCCCAAAATGAGCCAAAATCGAAAAGACAAGATCGAATTAAGTGATCAAGAATGGCGGAAAAAGCTAACTCCTGAGCAGTATAAAATTTTACGTAAGAAAGGTACAGAGCGTCCATTTACTAACGAGATGAAAGGTTTAGGTGAAGGCTCTTTTGTTTGTGCGGGCTGTGGTAACCCCCTCTTTGTATCGGAAACAAAGTTTGATTCTGGTTGTGGTTGGCCTAGCTTTTATCAAGCCATGGATTCGGACTGTATCGATACTGCTGAAGATAACTCCCACTTCATGAAGCGAATAGAGGTTCTGTGTGCCAAGTGTGATGGACATCTGGGACATGTTTTTCCCGACGGACCTAAGCCAACAGGTTTACGATACTGTATAAATGGTTTGGCTATCGACTTTGTAGAAAAGGAAGAGGATGAATGAACCAAAGTCCTAACGTTGTCTTCATAATTACTGATGATCAGGGATATGGTGATCTGGCCTGCCACGGGAATCCAGTTATTAATACGCCTCATTTAGACCAATTGCATGCCAAAAGTACTCGTTTAACGAACTTTCATGTTGGACCAACTTGTGCCCCGACCAGAGCTGGGATTATGACTGGCCGGTATTGCAATTGCACCGGCGTTTGGCATACCATCGGTGGTCGGTCGCTATTGCGTAACGATGAAACTACTATGGCTGACATTTTTCGAGCCAATGGTTATCGGACTGGTATGTTTGGTAAATGGCATCTCGGCGATAACTATCCTTTCCGTCCACATGATAGAGGCTTTGACGAATCCCTCTATCATGGTGGTGGTGGCATTAGTCAAACGCCCGATTACTGGGGTAACGATTACTTTGACGATACTTACTGGCGTAATGGTGTTGAAGAATCATTCGAAGGCTATTGCACCGATATTTGGTTTGAGCAAGCCACCAAATTTATTCATAAACATCAGGATCAGCCATTTTTCTGCTATATTCCGACTAACGCCCCACATGGACCATTTCGCGTTCCACAGAAATATGCCACACCCTACATTGACCAACAGGTACCAGAATCCAGAGCCAACTTCTATGGGATGATCACCAATATTGACGAAAATATTGGTCGATTGCGGCAGGAATTAGAGCAACTAGAGATCGCAGATAACACTATTTTCATTTTTATGACCGATAACGGTTCAGCTGAAGGTTGTCAGTTAGACCGAGATCAATTTGTGATTAATGGTTTCAATGCTGGGATGCGAGGTAAAAAAGGATCTGAATATGAGGGTGGTCACCGGGTGCCTGTCTTTCTACATTGGCCGAATGGCGGACACACCAGTGGAGATGAAATAGATGACTTGACTGCCAATATCGATTTGTTGCCAACACTGATTGATCTATGTAATATTGACTCACCAGAGGCTGCAGATTTTCATGGTATTAGTTTAGCCCCACGGTTGAGATTTGAAATCGATCAACTGGCTGAAAGAGTAATTGTTACTGATTCGCAAAGAGTTGAACATCCGATTAAATGGAAACAAAGTGCAACGATGAATCAGCGTTGGAGACTGATCAACGGTCGAGAATTATACGATATTCTCTTAGATCCAGAGCAACGTCAGGATTTAGCTGATCAACACCCCGAGGTCGTTCTGGACCTATGTCAACACTATGAGGATTGGTGGGACTTAGTCTCACCTCGATTTGATGAAGACTGCCCCATTATTATTGGTAGTGGACAGGAGCAGATATCTCTACTAACTAGCCATGATTGGCATGGCCAGCAACATGCTTGGAACCAAGGCCAAATTCGACAAGGTTTGGTCTGTAATGGTTACTGGGCAGTCGATTTTGCCCATGACGGTGAATATCATTTTGAATTGAGACGTTGGCCCAGAGAGGAAGATCGCCGACTTACAGAAGGTATTCCAGGCGACAACATCGACTTGTATAATGGTGGAAGAGCCTTAGAATTACAATCCGCTACCATCAAAATTGGTGAAGACCAACAGACACAAGCCATATCAACATCCGATAAAAGCGTGTCTTTTACTTTTCAACTATCTGCTGGTGAGACCAGATTGCAAACCTACTTAACTGATTCAGATGGCTTAACAATCGGAGCTTACTACGTTTATGCCAGTCGCATCTAATATTGAAGGAACTACTTAAAAAATGATAGAAACTTTACCTAATTACGTCAATCAACAGTGGGTTTATCCAACAGCTAGTGAGAAAATTGATGTCCTTAACCCAACTACTGATGAGGTGATTAGTCAAATTCCAGCCTCATCTTCCACTGATGTTGATAGTACGGTTCAGGCGGCCCAGAAAGCCCTTCAAGAATGGAGACAAACACCTGCCACCGATCGCATTCAGTATCTGTTTAGTTTGAAGCAACTGTTGGAAGAAAACCTAGACTCATTAGCCCAGACTATCACAATAGAATGTGGAAAAACCTTAGCCGAATCTAAAGGTGAACTCCGTCGAGCTATTGAGAATGTCGAAGTTGCTTGTGGAATTCCAATGCTAATGCAGGGTTATAATTCAGAAGACATTGCCCAAGGTATTGATGAGACGATGATTCGTCAGCCAGTCGGTGTTTGTGCGGCTATTACACCTTTTAATTTCCCAGCTATGATTGTGTTCTGGTTTTTGCCTTATGCTATTGCCTGTGGTAATACAATCATAGTAAAACCATCCGAAAAAGTACCAAATACCATGCAACAAATCTTCCAGCTATTGCATCAAGTTGGCTTCCCCAAAGGCGTGGTTAATTTGCTTCATGGTAATGTAGAAGTGGCGGAAGCTTTGATTGATCATCCTCAAGTTAAGGCTATTAGTTTTGTGGGTTCTACCCCAGTAGCCAAAAAGGTTTATGCCAGAGCAACAGGTAATGGCAAGCGGGCCCAATGTCAAGGCGGAGCTAAAAACCCAATTATTATCATGCCTGACGCTGATCTTGGGATGACTAGCCAAATCACAGCTGACAGCGCTTTTGGTTGTGCAGGCCAACGTTGCTTAGCTGCTTCGATTGCTGTAACCGTTGGCGAAGCTAGATCCCCGTTTACTGATGCTATTGCCGAACAAGCTTCTACACGTGTGGTTGGAAACGGATTAGATCAATCAGTCGAAATGGGACCAGTTATTACTGCTGAAAGTAAGAACCGGATTGAAAACCAAATTCAGTTGGGTTTAGAAAATGGTGCTGAGATTTTGGTGGATGGTAGACAAACCAAAATTGAGAGGTTTGAAAAAGGACACTTTATCCGACCTACTATCCTGGAAAAAGTTTCACCGGATAGCGACATCGCGCAGACGGAGATTTTTGGTCCTGTCTTGAGCCTGATACATGTTGAAACTATCGAGGATGCTATAGAATTAGTCAATAGAAGTCGGTTTGGTAATATGGCATGCCTTTTTACTAGTAGCGGTGCTGCCGCTAGACAATTTCGTTACCAAGCCCATGTAGGCAACATCGGTATCAATTTGGGCGTTGCAGCCCCAATGGCATTCTTTCCTTTTAGTGGCTGGGGAGACAGCTTCTTTGGTGATATGCATGGGCAAGGAAGAGATGCAGTCGAATTTTTCACTCAGAAGAAAGTAGTTGTTGAACGATGGTTCAGTAATTGGTCAAGAAAATTTTGATTCATCGCTATCATCACATAATCAGGCAAATCTACCTTAGACTAGACCCTGCGAACTAAAGTTTTTCTGATTTTAATTTCGTTTCACATCATGTCTGGACAACTGCTATTGCTCGATAATTGAGCGTGGTCGTCCCGCCTTTGCTATAAGTATTTTCATCCCGTTTGTAGACTGACATTTCCAAATAATTAGGTTAGATAGTTTCTTTATCTATCTATATTTTTCAGCACATTATTTGATAAGACCCTGAACTGTATAGCCTCTTCGTGGTATTAGTTCTGGTTTTAAAATAATGGTTTTCCATTGCAAATACATCGGTCATTTAAAATCTACACATTAGGTTGAAACCCCACCTGTAGCGTGTTAAAATTTAGCCTTTTCATTTAGGAGAACGATGAAGAAACCCCTATCCAGATTTGACCCCGAAGTATTTGAAATCGCAGTAGCCGACCTGACTCGGCAGCAGAACTACTTAACCCTAATCCCATCCGAAAATTTTGCTAGTCATGCGGTGATGCAGGCACAAAGTACAGTTTTTGCTAACAAATATGCTGAGGGCTATCCGACGGCCAGATACTACAACGGCTGCGACCATAGTGATCAAATTGAACAGCTGGCGATTGATCGTGCAAAGGCCTTATTCTCCGCCGAACACGTCAACGTACAACCCCACTCTGGATCTCAGGCAAATCTAGCTGTTTTTCATGCTTTACTCTCACCTGGGGATGTTGTATTGAGCATGAAATTAGATCATGGTGGACACTTGTCACACGGTTTGCCACAAAACTTTTCTGGTAAGTACTATGAAATAGTCCATTATGGACTAGACTCTGAGACTGAGCGGATAAATTTGGAAACTGTCTCCCAATTAGCTCAAAAACACAAGCCCAACCTGATTATTGTGGGTGCTAGTGCGTACCCGCGTGAGATTGATTTTGCGCCATGGAGGGAAATCGCTGACTCAGTTGGTGCTTATCTTTTGGGTGATGTTGCTCATATAGCCGGTCTGATTGTAGGTGGTGTTCATCCCGACCCTGTCCCTTATTGTGATGTTGTGACCACAACTACTCACAAAACATTACGTGGACCCCGAGGCGCTATTATCATGTGTCGGCAAGAACTAGCCGACGATATCGATAAATCAGTCTTCCCTGGCTTGCAAGGTGGCCCATTTATGCATGCTATTGCAGCCCGGGCTGTGGCATTTAAAGAAGCCGCACAACCTGAATTCGCTGATTACCAGAAACAAGTCGTTACTAATGCGGCTGCTCTGGCTAGTCGCCTGACCGAAAATGGTTTTCGTTTAGTTACCGGTGGTACGGACAATCATCTAATGCTAATCGATCTGACTTCTGTTTCCGAGAAGCTAAGTGGTCGTCAGGCAGCCAACTACCTGGAAGATGCCGGTATTATTGTCAATAAGAATACGATCCCATTTGACCTTCGATCAGCCAATACAACCAGTGGTATTCGGATTGGAACACCGATGATAACATCACGTGGTATGAAAGAAAAAGAAATGATCCAAGTAGCTGATCTCATCACTGAAACTATCAAAAATCGTCGGCGTCCACCCGCTCGCCAAAAAGTCAAAACCAAAGTTGAAAGGCTGTGTCGTACTTTTCCTATTTACGAGGGAATTGACCAATTGCTTTGGTCATGACAGAATGACCACTTACCTGTCCGCTTTAGCCTATATTGACACATTTTTAAATACTGAAAAAAGCCCGAATTTTAGCCAGCACGCTCGTCACTATAATTTAAAGCGTATTACCGAACTTCTTGAACGTCTTGATAATCCACACAAAAAACAGAGATTTGTTCACATTGGTGGAAGTAAGGGAAAGGGATCAACAGCTACTTATATCGCAAGCATTTTGACTCAAGCTGGTTATCGCACCGGCTTGTTTACCTCTCCTCATTTTGTCTCGCCCCGTGAACGGTGCTGCATTGACAACATTCCTATTTCTCAGAATGATTTTGCACAATGTTTATTCGATATTCAACCCGCCGTTGCCTCTGTTCTCAAACAACAAGACCGATGGGGTCGTCTCTCTTTCTTCGAGCTTTATACTGCCTTGTCCATTTACTATTTTGCCCAACAGGAAATAGATTGGTCTGTGGTTGAGGTAGGCTTGGGTGGACGATTGGATGCGACCAATATAGTTCAACCTGAATTATCAGTCATCACACCAATAAGCCTAGAACACCAGAAAGTTTTAGGGGATACAATTGCCGATATCGCTGACCAGAAAGCTGGTATTATTAAACCGCGAACCCCGCTTGTTTTAGGCCCACAAACTGAATCAGCTGACTCTATATTTGAAAAAACAGCTAAACATCATCAGGCGCCTATTGTTCGTGTCCCACCTGATCTGAAGATAAAGGAGCACGATGTAAATGGTCAACTATTTGATTTCGGTAGTTATTCCAACTTGTCAATTTCAGTACCTGGTCCATATCAACCGATCAATGCCGCAACTGCTGTTACCGCTGTTCGGAATTTGAAACTGAATCAAGAATTGTCCCCTCTAGTGATCGAGAAAGGATTAGCCAAAACAAAGTTGATGGGACGTTTTCAGGTTGTTTCTCTAGAAAATCGATCTCAAAGTTTAGTTAATCAAGTGATTCTGGACGGAGCACACACGCCAGATTCCATAGAGGCATTATTTCAAAGCATCACGCATTTATTTAACAAACCGAAATTAATTGTTATCGTTAGTTTGATGCAAGATAAACAAATTACCTCAATCGGTCGATATATTTGCCAATTTGCTGATCTAGTTATCACAACTCAACCATTTAATAACCAAAGAGTGACTGCAGCGCAAATGCTAGCCGAAAATTGGAAGACGTTTGGGACTGAAATCGTGTCAGTTCCAGATGTAAGAAAGGCATTTCAAATATCTATAGAAAGTAACGCTGATTTAGTCTGCGTTACCGGATCTATTTATTTAGTTGGAGAAATTTTAAAACAGCTCAATATTGCAAACATTGATATAAACCTGGAACCTGAGAATTAAAAGTAGCTATGTTCAAATTAGTAAAAAAGGAAACCTAAATGATACTACCGTTACCATTTGCTTGGTGGATCGTACCCGTCGGTTCTATTATTTCTTTGTTGTTTGCCTACATTTTCTATCGCGAGGTGATGAAGCAAAGTGAAGGAACACCAGCCATGGTGGAGATAGCACAAGTCGTTCGAGAAGGAGCTATGGCCTATCTCAATCAACAGTATAAAGTCGTTGGTGTGGTTTTTTTTCTACTATGTGTCATATTTCTAATTATGGCTTTTGGTCTAGAAGCTCAAAATAAAGTTGTCCCCTTTGCATTTCTAACGGGTGGTTTTTTCTCAGGTCTTTGTGGCTTTTTAGGTATGAAAACGGCGACTAATGCATCAGCTCGAACAGCTTGTGCAGCTCAAAGCAGTCTCAACAATGGGCTTCGAATTGCCTTTCGAGCGGGAGCTGTTATGGGTCTAGTTGTAGTCGGTTTTGCATTACTTGACATCGCTGCTTGGTTGTTGATCCTTTATTATCTGTTTCCAAAGATTTTTCCAGGTTTTCTAGCTGAGAATCCTCTACCACAAATAACTGTTATCATGCTGAGTTTCGGAATGGGAGCTTCAACACAAGCTTTGTTTGCTCGTGTCGGTGGTGGTATTTATACGAAGGCTGCGGATGTAGGAGCTGATTTGGTAGGTAAAGTTGAAGCTGGTATTCCTGAAGATGACCCTCGTAACCCAGCCGTTATAGCTGACAGCGTAGGTGATAACGTTGGAGATGTGGCTGGTATGGGGGCAGATTTATACGAATCTTATGCTGGGTCAATACTTGCCACCGCAGCTCTAGGTGTGGCAGCTGTAGCAGCTAAAGATTACACCAATGTTGAATTACAATTAAAATATCTTTCCGCCCCTATGATTTTGGCGGGTTTAGGAGCCATATTATCAATTATTGGTATTTATCTAGTTCGTACTAAAGAAGGGGCGACGATGAAGCAACTAATGAGTGCTTTGAATCTTGGCATTAACTTCAGCTCAGTTGCCATTGCAGTAGCTGCTGCACTAGTTCTTCACTATCTCGATTTACCCAATAAGTGGCAGGTTTGGGCAGCTATTGTTACTGGATTAACCGCAGGACTAATTATTGGAAAAGTAACTGAAATTTTCACCTCCCACGATTATGCACCAACTAGGGGCATTGCCAAACAATCAAGCTCTGGGCCAGCAACGGTGATTATTGAAGGAGTAGCAGTTGGAATGGAATCTACTGCTATACCGGTAATCACCATTGTAATTGCAATTGGACTTAGCTTTTATATTCCTGGTGGGGCAACTGAACCGCTAATGGGTCTTTATGGAGTAGGTATCGCGGCCGTAGGAATGCTAGCTACGTTAGGAATTACGCTAGCAACTGATGCTTACGGTCCAATTGCTGATAATGCTGGTGGAAATGCTGAAATGGCTCAGCTAGATCCTGAAGTCCGTCATCGTACTGACCAACTGGATTCACTTGGTAATACGACTGCTGCTACCGGCAAAGGCTTTGCTATCGGATCTGCTGCTTTGACGGCCTTAGCCTTATTAGCAGCCTATATTGAGGAAATTCGTTATGGCCTAATCCACTCAGCGCATCAAGATGTATTAAACATTCCGGGTGTTGGTCCAGTCGAAACCTTGAAGGTCACAATACCACAATTCATGACTTACTACGACGTAACGCTGATGAATCCCAAAGTATTAGTCGGCCTATTTTCTGGTTCGGTGATATCATTCTACTTTTGTGCTTTGACTATGAAAGCTGTTGGACGAGCTGCTGGAGCTATGGTGACAGAGGTTCGTCGACAATTTCAGGAAAAACCCGGTATCATGCAAAGAACTGAAAAACCAGATTACGCTAGGTGTGTCGAAATTTCTACAGTTGGCGCACAAAGAGAAATGGTCTACCCAGCATTAATTGCCCTTACAATACCAGTACTTATCGGTCTCTTTTTGGGTGTAGCCGGAGTTTTAGGTCTACTAACTGGTGGATTGGCAACGGGTTTTGTTCTAGCAGTTATGATGGCCAATGCCGGCGGTGCATGGGACAATGCTAAAAAGTATGTCGAAACTGGAGAAGTAGGAGGAAAAGGTTCCGAAGCTCATAAAGCGACTGTTGTCGGTGATACGGTTGGTGACCCGTTCAAGGATACTTCCGGTCCTTCGCTAAATATCTTAATTAAGTTGATGTCCATGGTATCAGTTGTCTTTGCTGGGCTAATCGCTAAATATGGTGATCTACTGGGCCGGTTCCTACAAAGTATAGGATCATAGAAGTTGCATTAATATGTGGATCAGAGGCCTGACAGTGAGTAATCAGCGCTATCAGGTCGGTTTCGACCGTTAGTAGTGGCTATAATTCGGTCTTGCAGGCGGGCTGATAAGTGGGTATTTCTATGAGTAACCTTGTTATTATGAACACAAATGTTCAATGCTCGTTTGCTGCCGATTAGGACAACTATCTTTTTGGCTCTTGTGATTCCGGTATAGAGCAGATTTCTCTGAAGCATTATATAGTGCTGTGTCACTAGAGGTAGTATGACTGCTTGATATTCACTGCCTTGGGATTTGTGTACTGTTGTAGCATAAGCCAATACTAATTCGTTAAGGTCAGCCATGTCGTAATCAACAATCTTGTCTGGGAAACGGATCTGAAGAACTTTATCAATTTGGTCAACTGCCTCTACTCGACCAATATCGCCATTAAAAACATCATATTCATAATTGTTTCTGACTTGCATTACTTTGTCTCCCACACGAAACATACTTCCACTGTTTATCATGCCCGAATTAGGTGGATTAAGCAGCTTTTGAAGTAACTTATTCAGATTCTCCGATCCAACTACTCCTCTACGCATGGGACATAGGACCTGAACGTCATTGAATGGATCAAAACCATAATGTTTGGGTAACCGACTTTGTACTAACTGACCGATTTGTTCAGCGACTTGATCAACATCATCAACTTCTATAAAGAAAAAATCTCGACTTGCGTCGCCTGTCAAGTTTGGTCCTTGACCTGAATTAATCTGATGAGCGTTAGTAATAATCATGCTTTCCTGAGCTTGACGGAATACTTCGGTCAGACGAACTAGATCGACGACTTCGGAAGCAATCATATCTTTCAGTACATTACCAGCCCCGACTGATGGTAGCTGGTCAACATCACCAATTAGAATTAGTTTGGTCTTTTGTGAGACAGCTTTTACCAAATTGTTCATTAAAACCAAATCAATCATCGATACTTCGTCTACAATTACCACATCGGCCTCTAAGGGATTATGTCGATTACGTTGAAAGCCACCTTCGTTCGGTGAAAACTCCAGCAATCGGTGTACTGTTTTAGCTTCCCGACCGGTAGCTTCACTTAATCTTTTAGCAGCTCGTCCAGTTGGAGCTGCCAACAGTATTCTATAACCTAATTTTTCTAACAATCGAATCATACCCAGTGTCGTTGTTGTTTTTCCCGTTCCAGGTCCTCCTGTCAAAACCATTACCTGGGAATTAACCGCTGTTTGAATAGCTTTCTTCTGACCATTTGCCAGGTGAATGGCAAGCGAATGCTGTATTTGGTCAATCGATCGATCAAAATCTGCCTGGCTCAAAGACGCAGGTGGAAATTGCAACATTCTACCAATGATATTAGCGATACCAACTTCTGCGTAGTAAAAAGGAGCTAAAAAAATTGCTTCTTCTTCCCGAATTGTTTCGGATATTATGTCTTCGGCTGCAATCAAAGCTGAGATCCCTTCAGAAATCGCGGATTCCGATAATTCTAGTATCTCTTGGCATGTAGAGATTAGCTCGGTCCTAAATAGAAATACATGTCCTTCTTCCGCTTTCTGGCTCAACACATATTTTAGCCCTGCCTGTACTCGGTATGGTGATTCATTGTCTACACCTAAATTTTGGGCAATAGAATCTGCTGTTTTGAAACCTATACCGTAAATGTCATCGGCTAAACGGTAAGGATTTTCTTTTACAACAGGGATAGCTTGGTCTTGGTAGGTTTTGTATATTTTTGTAGCGTGAGTTGTACTAACATTATGCGACTGCAGAAAGATCATCACATTTTTGATCTCACGTTGCGCAGACCATGCCGATTTGATAATACCAATTCTCTTTTTTCCAACACCCTCAACTTGGCTAAGTTTTTCAGGTTGATTCTCGATGATTTCTAGTGTGTCAGGTCCGAATTTATCAACAATTCGGTTGGCCATTACAGGGCCAACACCCTTTATTAGTCCGGAACCCAAATACTTACGTAAGCCAATAATAGTGGAAGGAAGGACTGTTTCGTACTGCTCGATTTTGAACTGGCGTCCGTATTTAGGGTTGTTGACCCACAATCCTTTTAGCAGTAAGCTTTCCCCAGGATTAATTGAAGCCAAGTTTCCAACAACGGTGATGAGTTCTCCAGGCGAGGACTCGGAATTAAGGCGAGCAATTACATAACCATTATCGACGTTTTCAAATACAACTCTCTCAATTGTTCCTTGGAGAACTTCCACTCGGATGCCCTTTTGCGATAAACACGCTAAAATCTCTTACCCGCAACTACAAAGTTACGAATATCAAGCTGATATTCAGAGAAATTATATGTCGTTCATCAATTCTCTGAAAGCCTTCAGCTGAGGAGCAATCTGGTGAGAAAGTGTAACTTTACCATCTAAAGCTTCAATAGTTTTCATACCATTGCCAGTGATTGCAACTACTACACTATCCTCAGGCTGGATTTGTTGATTCTGAATTAATTTTTTAGTTACTGCCAGCGTTACTCCTCCAGCCGTTTCAGTAAAAATACCCTCAGTGGTAGCCAATAATTGTATCGCTTCAACGATCTCTTCGTCGGTAGCATATTCGCCATATCCTCCGGAATTTTTAACGGCTTCTACAGCATAGATTCCATCTGCAGGGTTACCAATTGCTAACGACTTGGCTATAGTATCAGGCCGAACTGGTTTTACAAAATCGTCTCCCGATTTTAATGTGTTAACAATTGGGGCGCAACCCTTGGCTTGTGCTACATGAATGTGAACAGGTTTTTCTTGTACCAGGTCGAGCCGTCGGAATTCTTTGATAGATTTCTGAATTTTGGTTATCAGTGAACCACCAGCGGCGGGGGCGATAATATGATCCGGTGTTTGCCAGCCTAATTGCTCCATTACTTCATAGAAAAGTGTTTTAGAGCCTTCAGAATAAAATGGGCGAATATTGATATTAACAAAAGCCCATGGATAAACGCCAGCAATCTCGCTACACAGCCGGTTGACGTCATCATAGACACCGTGAATACCGACCACCGTTGGATTGTAGACTTGTGTACCAACCACTTTACCTAACTCTAGATCCGTGGGTATAAAAATGAAACAGTTCAAGTTTGCACTGGCTGCGTGAGAAGCTACCGCGTTAGCCAAGTTACCAGTTGAAGCGCAGGAAACAGTCTCGAAGCCAAATTCTTTGGCCTTGGTCAAGGCAACTGCGACGACTCGATCTTTGAAGGAAAGAGTTGGTTGACAAACCGAATCATCCTTGATATAGATTTCGCGGATACCCAAGGCATCCCCTAAATTTCTTGCTCTAACCAGCGGTGTAAAACCCGAATGCAGGCCACAGATTGGCTCTCCATCTACCGGAAGTAGATCTGAATAACGCCATAAGCTTAGTGGGCCAGATTCAATTGATTGTCTGGAAATCGATTTGGATACCAACGAATAGTCATACTCGACTTCCAATGGACCAAAGCATATTTCGCAAACATGAATTGGTGACTTTTCGTATTTCTCGCCGCATTCCCGGCATTTCAGACCAATTACTTTTTCCATCTTGACGCGTCCCTCTCCCAACGCACTTCATATACAGCGGGTCTCCCATTACTAATGGAATTAACTATCTCTTTTTCTTTTCGCCCGCGTTCTGCTGTAATTTATTATGGATGACTTGATTATCAGGGGCTAGTTCAATGGCTCTTTCCCAAGATTCGAGAGCTTTTTTTACTTTTCCACTTTTCAAATATGCATCACCTAAATGATCTTGAATTTCCCAGCTATCTGGTTCGTACTTTACAGCTCGTTCTAATTGATTGATGGCTTGTTTAATCTGCCCTTGTTTGTAATATACCCAGCCAAGGCTGTCTAAGTATGCACCGTTTTCAGGATCCTGTTCAAGAGCAAACGTGATCAGCTCAACAGCTTCGGTCAAATTTTTGTTTTGTTCAGCTAACAAATAACCCAATGCGTTATAAGCAGCCGATCTCTTAGTCGTCTGAACTACTAGTCGCAAGTGGTGTTCAGATCGATCAAATTTGCCAACTTTTTGATATGCTAAACCAAGAAGATAGTTAGTGTCGCTGTGATTCGAATCCGTTTCTAAAATCGGTTCTAAAGTTTCTATCGCTAGCTTTGGTTGGTCGGCGGTTAAATACAAACTACCCAATCGTGAACGAAAGGTCATAATACCTTGATCATATTCGGCTAGCTTTTCCGCTTTTATCTGTTTTTGCCTTAATTCTCTTACTTGGCTATATGCAGCGATCGCTTTTTGCAGAGCAGATTGAGCTTTTGAAATAAGGGTTAATTCCAATTCAGCTGATCCATACACTGCAGTTTCTAATTCGTCATAATAATCAATATATAGCTCACCGAGTAGCTCGTGAGCATCACTAAATAAAGGGTCGATTTTGACCGCACGTTCCATAGCCTCAATTGCATCTAATTTCTGGTCACTCTTTTGATAAGATTCTCCTAATCTCATGTAGAACTGTGGCTGATAAGGCATTATTCGGGTCAGGGACTTAAAAGCTTCAATTGCCAGCAAGTAATCACCTTTAAGTAGAGATAGTTCACCTATATAACGATGCGCATTGACATGATCAGGATCTATTTTTGTAACCTTCTGAAACTCGATGATTGCCCGCTGCCAATTTTGTCCAGTTCCCGATCTAGAACGTTGTTTTAACAAAATTTGCCCGAGCAGAAAATATGGCTCTGGTTTTTCCTTTGTTTTATCCTTTTGAATTAACTCGATGGCTCGGAGTGCTGACTTTTCAGCCGTCTTGATATCTTGGATTGCCAAACTAGTATTAGCAATCTGCGTATGCAAAAAAGCCGATTCAGGATAAAATTCGGCCACTTTCAAATAGAGTTTACGTGCTTTTGGAAATTGACGTTGCGCCCGCAAGTAGGTGGCCCAACTTAGTTTCAGGTAATTTTGATGAGCTTCCTTGTACCTAGGCACTAAAGAACGATTAGTAACCGAATTTTGTATTAGTGCTAAACTATCTGTCGAACTAGCTAGCCCAACAGTGGTTAATATCGACTGAACAGTTAGCAATATCAAAACTAGGTTGGTCGCTTTAATCACCACTTTCTCCTTGATTTTCCGTAACAATCTTACCTAAATCAACCACTCGCTCATCATCGGCCAAAGACATTAGACGCACTCCTTGTGTGTTGCGACCAATGGTTCGAACATCTCCCACTCCCATACGTGTAATCATACCCTTAGAACTGATGATGATAAGTTCATCATCGTTGTTTACAACCTTCACTGCTACTACAATCCCATTTCGCCGAGTAGTTTTAATGGTGATTACACCTTTACCACCACGTGACTGTTGTCGATACTCTTCTAGAGACGTTCGTTTACCATAGCCGTTTTCAGTAACTACCAACAATGTTTCAGTTTCGTCTTTGGATGTTACCATTCCAACTACTTGGTCTGACTTCTCTAAACGGATACCCCTCACACCACGCGCAGTTCGTCCCATTTCTCGAGTCTCACTCTCATCAAACCGAATTGACATCCCATCTTGTGTTACCAAAACTATCGCATGATTCCCATCAGTCAATGATACGCCAATTAATCGATCGTCTTCGTCCAATTTAATTGCAATAATACCGGCTGAATAGGGATTACTAAAAACACTGAGATTACACTTTTTGATCGTTCCTTTTTGTGTCGCCATAAATACTGATCGTTGGCTATCAAATTCTCGTATTGGCAGGAAGGCCGTTACTCGCTCGTCACTCTCCAAACGGAGAAGATTGACTAATGAACGACCCCTTGACTGGCGACTACCTTCTGGTATTTCAAAGACCTTTAGCCAATAGCATTTCCCTCGATCCGTAAAAAAGAGGATATACTGGTGTGCAGAAGCAACAAATATATGCTCTAGAAAATCATCATCCTTAGTTCCCATCCCAATGACGCCTTTTCCACCACGATTTTGACGTCGATAGGTTGAGATCGGTACTCGTTTGATATAACCTAAATGAGAAATTGAAACTACCATTTCTTCATCAGCTATCAAATCTTCAATTTGGAACTCTCGGACAGCGTCAGTTATCTCGGTTTTTCGCTCATCTCCATAATTTTTTTTCAATTCTATTAGATCTTGCTTTATGATGTCAGAGACCAAAAAATCATTTTCCAAAATCGTCCGGTATTCCTCAATTTCCTCCAATAAATCGGCGTATTCGTCATTAATTTTCTGACGTTCTAATCCTGTTAATTGGCGCAAAGTCATGCTAAGAATTTCATTAGCTTGCAGTTCGGACAGCTGATAGTTAGCTATCAGTTCCTGACGAGCTACTGCAGGGGATTCTGCTGTTTGGATGATTTCGATTATTTGCTCAATATTGTTGAGTCCAGTTCGGTAACCTTCCAAGATATGGGCTCTTCTTTCGCTTCGCGTTAATTCGAACTGTGTACGACGACGAATTACATCACGCCGATGCTGTATATAGTAGTATAAAATTTCATATAAGCTCAGAACTTTGGGCATACCATCAACTAAGCACAACATAATCGCACTGTAATTTGTTTGCATCTGAGAATGCTTATACAGAAGATTTAGAACTACCTGAGCGACTTCACCTCGTTTTAACTCAATAACCACTCGAATTTCTTTGTCTGATTCGTCCCGGATATCCGAAATTCCTGTGATTGTCTTATTTGTAACAAGGTCATATATTTTTTTAAGTAATTGGTTTTTCTTGATCTGATATGGAATTTCGGTTATGACAATTTGTTCACGACCATTATTGAGTCTCTCAATAATGGCTCTCGCCCGAACAGTCATACTACCACGTCCAGTTTCGTACATATTACGAATGCCATTGCGGCCTACAATAATTCCACCCGTCGGAAAGTCCGGGCCCGGCATAGTTTCTAATAAATCTGAAGTTGTAACGCTATCTTCACCTCGTTCAAGTATTAACATGAGCGCATCAACAAGTTCGACCAAATTGTGGGGGGGGATCCGAGTTAAGTAACCAACACCGATTCCAGTTGTCCCATTCAGAATCAGGTTAGGTAATCGGGCTGGCAATACGGTTGGTTCATTGACAGACTCCTTGTAGTTCGGCTGCATGTCAACCGTGTCTTTTTTGATATCAACCAACATTTCATTGGCAATTTTCTCTAGTCTACATTCCGTATAGCGCATTGCACCAGGCGGATCGTCATCGATTGAGCCAAAGTTTCCTTGCCCATAAACCAATGGATATCGCATGACGAAATCTTGAACAAGACCTACCAGAGTAGAATAGATCGGGCCATCACCGTGGGGGTGGTAATCTTTCATTACTTCCCCCACGACTGCAGCACATTTATCGGTTGGCCGATCACTAGTCATGTTCAGTTCACCCATGGCGAAAATGATTCGGCGTGTGCTTGGTTTTAATCCGTCACGAACATCAGGAATCGCTCTATTGGTGTTAACACTCATCGCATATGTCAGATACGATTCTTTTAGTTCTTCTTCAATATAGCGAGTAACAATCTGTTGATCGCCGTGTCGGTCTATTTTCATAAAGTATTCCTTACTTCAGCTCTAAGAACCATACAGGTCAAGCTGAACTTGCTTACCATAACGTTCAATGAATTGCCGACGGGGTTCAACATCATCTCCCATTAGCAGAGTAAAAACACGATCTGCTTCTATTCCATCTTCTAACTTAACTTGGAGCAAAATGCGTTTATCAAGTGCCATTGTCGTCTCTTTGAGTTGATCTGCATCCATTTCCGCCAACCCTTTATATCGAGTGATGCTAATTCCTCTCCGTCCAATTCCCATCACATTTTCAAGCATATCCCATACATTCGTAGACTTGGTCGGTTGCCGTTCGGTTTTTCCGCTGGTTTCTTTCAAAGAAAATATATGCGGAGAGCTATCTCCATTCTCACCATTATATCCATCACTTTTTCCGCGATCTTTTAATGGACGTACAAAATCTTGTGCCAGAACGTCTAAATCGGCTAAATCTTGGATTAAGTTGTCTAATTCTAACAGTTCAGGTATATCCTCAGCTTCTTGTACAACAACTGGAGGCACAACAGCTGCTATGTCTCCCGATTCTGGCAGATCTAATTGTAAATCAGACCCATTATTTTCTGTCAACTCTTCCTGAGAAGGTAGTGCATCTTCAAAATGGTAAGAAATACCACTTTTCGTCTCGACTTGTAACAGACGAACTCGTTCAGTACCTGCGAAACGTTGATTAAAAACTCTTTCAGTATCAATCCCTTTGTGTCTCAAACTGGATAACAGTGATTCAACTGCGCGTACTGCTTGTACTACTTTTCGAAATTGATTGTCATTATAAAGTTTTCCCCTTCGAATATTAGTTAATTGTGCGGATTCGAATGAAGCGTTCAACAAGAAATCATCCATATCAGAATCATTGTATAGGTATTGTGCTCGACGGCCGCGCCGTATTTGGTACAGCGGCGGTTGAGCTAAGTAAAGATGACCGTTCAAAATTAGTTCTGGCATTTGACGGAAGAAGAAAGTCAAAAGCAGTGTACGAATATGTGCGCCATCGACATCAGCGTCAGCCATAATGACTATTTTCCCGTAACGTAGTTTGTCAAGATCAAAGTCTTCATCCCCAAACCCAGCCCCTAAGGCAGTGATAATATCAACAACCTGGTCATTTTTCAGAATTTTGTCAATGCGGGCTTTGGCTACATTAATCCCCTTACCTTTTAGAGGAAGTACAGCTTGTACCCTTCGGTCTCTTCCTTGTTTGGCAGTCCCACCAGCAGAATCACCCTCTACTAGGAAAATTTCACACAATGAAGCTTCTTTTTCTTGGCAATCGGCCAGCTTACCCGGCATTGATGCACTGTCTAGTCCACTCTTTCTACGTACCATCGCCCGTGCTTGCCTAGCGGCCTCGCGGGCTTGGGCGGCCTGTACACTTTTTTGGACAATCTTTTTGGCTATTGATGGGTTTTCTTCTAGAAAGTTTTTCAACCCATCGTTAACCAGAGCTTGGACAATCCCCTCAACATAAGTATTTCCAAGTTTAGATTTAGTTTGGCCTTCAAACTGAGGGTCAGGTACTTTAACACTGACTACAGCCGTAATCCCTTCACGGATATCGTTCCCACTCAGAGCAATTTTGGCAGTTTTGAGCAAATCGTTATCTTTTGCATAGTTGTTGAAAGTTCGGGTAATCGCACTTTTGAAACCACTTTCGTGGAATCCTCCTTCAGCCGTACGTATGTTATTTGCGTACGAACTGATACTTTCGTTATAGCTAGTCGTATATTGTATAGCAATCTCGACTTTAACATCATCTTGCTCACCTTCAATGTAAATTGGTTCAGTGTGGATGACTTCTTTACTCTGATTTCGATGCTGGACAAATGTGGCAATTCCTCCTTCAAACTGAAATACATACTCGGCTTTTTCGTCACTACCTGCTAGCCGCTCGTCCCGGAAAACAATCTTTATACCCTTATTTAGAAAGGCTAGTTCTCTCAAGCATTCTGCGACGAAATCGTGTCCAAACTCGATAGTCTCAAATATTTCATTGTCGGGCATAAAGACCGTGGTCGTACCTGTTTGTTTAGTCTGCCCAATAACTTTTACTACGTCTTTGGGTACCCCCCGCTGGTACTGTTGATGATAAATATTCCCGTTTCGGTGGACATGAACACGTGTCCATTCAGATAAGGCATTAACACAGGAAGCACCCACACCATGTAAACCTCCAGCGGTTTTGTATCCAACATCATCCCGACCATCAAATTTACCGCCCGCGTGCAGGACCGTCATTACTACTTCTAAGGCCGATTTTCCACTTTCATGTTTCTCGACTGGAATTCCTCGACCATCGTCTTTAACACTAGCCGTTCCATCAGCATGAAGAGTAACTTCTACTTCAGAACCAAACCCGGCTGATATTTCGTCGATTGAGTTATTGACTAACTCCGTAATTAGATGATTGAGTCCTGATGGCCCTGTACTACCGATGTACATGCTTGGTCTTTTTCGTACCGCCTCTAATCCCTCCAAAACCTGAATACTGTCAGCAGTATAAGTAAGTTTTTCTTCAGTTTTAGGTGCCCCAATTATAGTTGATTCTGCCATCTGAAACTCCTGTTGTGAATGTATCTAGGGCACGAGATCCTATGTCTTTGTTCGTCCCATTTCATATAGTTGATAAAAAAATTTGTTTTAGTAATAGTCGGCACTCAGGGTTTTGTATGCTCGAAACAGCTAACTCTGCGGTTTCTTTTCGAGAATGGTTATTCCTAGGCTGTATTACTTTCTTATATTCAGTGTCAGTTTGAGATATTTGCCGAATGTCAGGTGGTCGTTCAACAATTTTTGTTGAAATCTTAACGGCTAATTGCTTAACCATCTGATGGCCCAAGTGCCGATTTAGTTGTTCAATAATAGATTGCTGCTGATAATGCAACTCGGTAAGCCAACTACTGTGAAACACAATAATACTCAGAAGACCATTCTGAAATGAAAGAGCTTTTGAAAATTGCCCAAAAGGTCGAATTTCTGACCATACTTTCAATACACGTCGCTCAACAAGCTTAGGTCCATATCCATTCTGGCCAATAACCTCTTCCAAGGCTTGGTATAATGTCACTGTTTTTTGACGAACATCACTCATTCTATCTCAGGCTACAATTTTTCCCTGCTCCACTACAATCCGTCGATAATGTCGGCTGAATTTGGCAGGAAGGCTCGAAACCCAGTCTTCTTCTTTTGTAGCAGTAATAAAAGTTTGGGTGCTAAGTTTTTGGAATGTTCCAAACAACAATCGTGAACGAATATCATCGAGTTCGGAAAGAACATCGTCCAACAAAACAACGGGCGAGTTCCCTGTCTGATCATGTATTAATTCGACTTCACCCAACTTGAGGGATAGGGTTACCGTTCGCTGTTGTCCTTGAGAACCATATAATTTCACCTCTCGCTTGGTTCCACTCAGAGCACTTGGTTGAATAAATAGCTTGAATTCATCTCGATGTGGGCCAACCGATGTACTCCCATAAACAACATCGCTAGACAAAGACTTTTGTAATTTAAGACGAAAATGATCGCCTAAACACAAGTGGCCCTCAGATTGATCATCCATCTTCTCGACTTCACTTCCCGACTCCAGAGAAGGACAATAGCTGATGTATAAGGTTTCTGTCGACTGAGTTAGTTGAGAATGATAGTCTTGGGAAAATTGTTGGAGTTGACGTAATATCGAAGCGCGAGTTTGAGTGATGTAAACGCCATCTTCTACCAGCAATTCATCCCACACTTTCAGCAAATCAGTTGATTGCTGCTGTTGCCGGATTTGTTTTAGCAATTCGTTTCGCTGTTTCAAAGAAGATTGATATCGTTGGAGTTGGCTCAAATAAAAGGGGTTGACTTGGCAGATAAGTTGGTCTAGAAAGCGTCGGCGATCTCCCGGCGAACCTTTTACCAGTATTAGTGATTCTGGTGAAAAAAAAACCACCTGAAACTGACCGACCCACTCTGACAGCCTAGGGAGAAGATAGCCATTCAGTTTAAACCGCTTTTGAGTTGGAGCTTGATAAGAAGCTTCAACAATTAGTTCTTCTGTACCCGTAGCTTGATTTTGTTGAAGTGTTGATTTGTCTTTTACACTGCTGTCATTTATTAAATTGATAGCAATTTTAGCCTGAAGAAAAAACCAATCTGAATCATGGTGGACCAACTCTCGGTCAGCGTTTGTTCGATGTGATTTAGCAGTACTAGTGAAGTAAATGGCTTCCAAAAGATTTGTTTTCCCCTGAGCATTGCTACCAACTAGCAAGTTGACAGAATCGGGAAACTGAACTTCGAGATCAATATAGTTTCGGAAATTACGGAGAGTCAAGTGGTTTAACCACATTAGATCACCGAACAAATGGCTAGGTGTTCAGGCGCATTGGCATAATTAAACATAGGTGAGAGTCGTCTTCCACTGGTTTAATTATTGCAATGCTGACACTGTCTTTAAACCCCATTATTACCTCATGGGCATCAATATGTGACAGAACGTTTCTCAAATAGCGGGCATCCAAAGCTATCTCAAGCCCTTCGATTTCACCTCCAATGTCCAACGTCTCTTCACCTTCTCCTAGTTCCGGTGTCCTGGCTGATAAACGCATTTGATTGTTTTCTAGTTCTAAACGTACTGAATGGGTATTTTGGTTAGCGAGTAAGGACACACGACGAACAGTACCAATTAACTTTTCCCTTTCAACCACGACTTGAATGTCGTTATTATCAGGGATGATTCCTTCGTATTTGGGGTATTCACCATCCACCAACCGAGAAACTAGGGTCGCACTATCATCAGCAAATAAAATTTGATTACCTTTGACCGAAAATTGAATAGACGACGAATCTGAAAAAGTTTTAAGGACTTCACGGACAGCTTTCAATGGAACAATTACACTGATCGGCTCGTCCGGTTTGGGTTCTAAACTTTTTTCTGTCACAATGGATAAATGATGACCGTCAGTTCCTACGATTTGAGTAGACTCTTCCGTTAGGTTAAAGAACAATCCATTGAGATAGTAACGAGCCTCATCTGTGGAAGCTGCGAATTCAGTTCTCTGAATCATGGATCGCAATTCTTCTCCACTAATGGTGAATGAACTGCCATCAATTGATGGAATTGGCGGAAACTCGTCACTAGGCAAACCAATAATTTTATACTTTCCGGAGCCACAAACGATTTCAACACGATCGTTTCCAACAGTGGATATTCGAATATCTTCTTCTGGTAACTCACGAACAATTTCACCTAATTTGCGAGCAGAAACGGTGATCTCACCTTCTTCTTGAATCTGTCCTGCTACTTTCATTCTAATTCCGACTTCTAAATCAGTAGCTGCAATCTCGATTTGACCAGCACCAGCACGAATCAATACATTAGATAAAATGGGCAAAGTGTTACGACCTGACGCTACCCCTTGCAAAATCTGTATCGCTTTCGATAAATCTTCTTTTTCAAATATCAGTTCCATCTCAAACCCTCTAGTTGGCGACTAGCTAAAAGAACGTGCTTCAAAATGACTACTAAATCGCTGAAAAACCTAAATAAAACCTGCCGGATCATGTCCCAGAAATACCCCTAAATTGTACCACAAAAGTCATTTTTCGACAACCACCAACTTAACGAAGTAAAAAAAATGTCAGATTCCGGTGTTTAGCCAAGATTTTATTGTCAGATAAAGCTTTCTGGTTGCCAATAGGGATTCTCTTTCTTATAATTTGTTTGTGGTCTCGTTGACATAAACTTTAACAAATGATAAAAAACAATCTTGATTTGGGTTGGTACAAACTGTCAAAAGAACCAGGAGGAAAGGTATGAGGCAGCTGATAGCTTTTATTTCTTTTGTATTACTTTCAATTTCAAACCAGGTTTTACTAGCACAAAAAACTGACACCCACAATCAAGAAAAGAAAACTGAAAACACTCGTTATCATTTCGGTCAAGCTTCACCCGATGGTATCGGCAAATTCTACATGGGAAGGGAAATTTCGCATGTCATGGGGCATTTAGCTGCTGGATGGTTGGAACGACCTGAACGAGAGCAAGAAGAACGGGTTAGCCTGCTAGTAGAAGCATTAAATTTAAAAGTTGGAGATAAGATTGCGGACATCGGGGCTGGTACTGGTTACATCGCTCGCCAAATGGCGGCTCCGATTGGCCCTGAGGGCATTTTGTATGGGGTTGATATTCAGCCAGAGATGGTCGAATTATTAATAGATAACATGAAACAATATCAGATTACTAACGTTAAAGGCATACTTGGTAAGATAGATGATCCAAATCTACCTATCAGCAGTATTGATTTAGCAATAATGGTTGATGTTTACCATGAATTTTCTCATCCTTATGAAATGATAAGAAGTATTTGCAAAAGCCTAAAACTTGGTGGCCGATTAGTCTTTGTAGAATATCGATTAGAAGATCCTAGCGTACCAATCAAGCGCCTACACAAGATGTCAGAGCTTCAAGTACTGAAAGAAGCCAGCCCACACCCACTGGAATGGGTCGAAACTATTCATACCCTACCACGTCAACACATCATCATTTTTAAGCGCGTTAGGTAATAGAAAAATCGTATCTCTGACCGTAATTTAATTTGTTCTAAGAGAAAAACACGAACGAATCGAAGGAGTTGGGTATGCCATATTTCGCTTATTTTTCCATCGCTAATGAGAAAAAAATTTTAGTCCACAAAATGGACATTGACACAGGTGATTTAACACTTTGCCAAACAGTAACTGTCGACGGGACCCCGGGTCCACTGACCGTTGATGGGACAAAACGACATTTTTACGCAGGGCTTCGCTCGACCGAGCAAGTTGCCACATTTTGTCTCGATGCTCCCAGTGGCAATCTCAGCTTTATTGGCCAAACCAAGCTTCCTTCTAACCCTTGTTATATCGCTCTAGATCGCACAGATAGATACTTATTGTCTGCCTACTATGGTGCCGGTGGAGTTGCTTCCAATCCGCTTAATGACGACAAAACAGTACATGCTCAACCGGCTTGCTGGATTGATACTGCCAAACATGCACATTGTATAATTACTGATTCTAGTAATCGCTACGCCTTCGTGCCTCATACTGTCGAACCTAACTCGATTTATCAATTTTTATTTTCTGTAAAAACTGGCCAACTTCATCCTAATCCTGTTCCCATCATAAAAGCTGGCGACGGGGATGGGCCTCGTCATTACTGCTATCACCCCGATAAAAATGTAATCTATGTAGCAAACGAGAATGGTTCCAGCGTAACCACTTACCAGTTTAATCCTGACGATGGAAGTTTGAAAGCCAATCAGACTCTTTCGACCCTACCTGATAAATTTGGAGAAGAGAACACATGTGCTCAAATCCACCTTCACCCAAGTGGTAAATTTCTGTATGTTGCTAATCGAGGGCACGACAGCATCGCTATTTTTTCGGTTTCGGATGATGGCGAAAATTTAATAGCTATTGGTAGGCAAGAAACCGAACCCATACCCAGAACATTTAACCTCGACCCAAGTGGTAGCTTCCTTTTTGCTGCAGGTCAAGGTTCTGGCAAATTAGCCACCTATCAAATTGATCCCGAAACTGGTCTGTTAACTTTTCTTCGTAGTCAATACTTGGGCAAAAATCCAATGTGGGTAATGATTCTTGAGCTTTAGCCAAATTGGTTTTTAGATTGGAATAATAAAAAAGGAACAGATGATGTATTACGAACTACAGCAGCTAAAGTTTGATAATCGGTTCACCAGAGAATTACCCTCTGACCCGGAAGCTGATAACTTCTGTCGTCAAGTCGAAGGTGCCTGCTTCTCTTATGTGAAACCGAAATCAGTTACAAACCCCCAATTGGTTGCGTATTCCCCGCAAGTAGCAAACTTACTCGATCTGAGTTCACAAGCCTGCCATTCACCCGACTTCGTGCAAACTATGTCAGGCAACCGATTACTATCAGGTATGCAACCTTACGCTACCTGTTATGGCGGCCATCAATTTGGAAATTGGGCTGGCCAATTAGGTGATGGGAGAGCGATCAATCTCGGTGAAATAGTTAACCAAAGTGGAGATCGTTGGGCTTTGCAACTCAAGGGAGCTGGACCTACACCATATTCCCGTCAAGCAGATGGTTTGGCTGTCCTACGATCTTCTATTCGTGAATTTCTGTGCAGTGAAGCTATGCATCATCTTGGTATTCCAACTACTCGAGCTTTGAGTCTGATTACCACTGGCGAAACGGTACTTCGGGACATGTTTTATGATGGAAACCCTAAAATGGAGCCAGGAGCAGTCGTCTGCCGGGTGTCTCCTACATTCACCCGATTCGGCAGCTTTCAAATATTTGCAGCTCGTGGCGAAACTAATATTTTGAAACAATTGGTTGACTACACAATTCAAACTGATTTCCCCCATTTAGGGAGGCCATCAGCGGAAATTTATATTGATTGGTTCAAGCAAGTTTGCCAATTAACAGCTGAGTTAATAATCGAATGGATGAGAGTTGGGTTTGTGCACGGAGTAATGAATACGGACAATATGTCAATTTTGGGTTTAACCATCGACTATGGACCCTACGGATGGTTGGATAACTATGATCCTAAGTGGACACCAAATACCACCGATGCACACGGCCGACGTTACTGTTTTGGCAATCAACCGCACATTGCTCATTGGAATCTCGCCCAATTAGCCCAATCGATTTACTGTTTAACTCAGGAAAAAGAACCGCTATTGAACGCACTTGATAGTTACAAGCAGATATTTGAGTCAGGCTGGGAATCAATGATGACCCGGAAACTGGGTTTAGACCGGCCAAACAAAAAACTAATAACTCAACTCCCAAAAATCCTGGCCCTAGCTGAAACTGATATGACTATTTTCTATCGCCAGCTAGCCATGATTGACGCTGAGAAGATACCGGTTCCCGATATAAACTATCGAGAACTTATGGAACCACTAATTAGTGCCTACTACCAGCCCGAAGAACTTACAGACGACATTGTACATGAAATTGGTCAATGGCTTTCTGATTACATTAAGCAAGTAAATCAAGAAGGAGTGTCTAATAGAGTTCGGCGAGATAAGATGAACCGTGTTAACCCGAAATATGTTCTAAGGAACTATCTGGCCCAAACGGCCATCGAAGAAGCAGAAAATGGAAACCACGTGTTTATCGAGGAACTCTTGAAATTGTTACAGTATCCATACGATGAACAACCTAACCAAAACGACTACGCCACTAAACGGCCAGAATGGGCCCGGAACCGACCTGGGTGCTCGACCTTATCCTGCAGTTCTTAACTGGCTCCGCTTAGAATTTTATTCAACTCCAATCGGTTGAATTCGATTAACTCAGGAAAAAAACTAGAGAATTCATTTCGATAAGCTGAATAATCAGATTGCAGATCATTTATCGATCGTTCCATTCCTGACTTGTATCGAGTCCGGTTAGAAAGACCACCCAAAGCTTGGCTGATCCCTGATAGTTCAGCGTAACTAACCAACCAATTTCCTTTTTGCATGTAGAATAGGGTACGCTGGCCACGAAGTGGCATTAGCGCTTGGTAGCTGCCAAGAGTTTTGTAAGCTTTCTCAGCAAAACTAGCTAAAGGAATCGGTGAGTAAGTGTGCCAATCAACAGCGAGTAAGTGATCGTAGAACATATCTACAATAACTCCTGCATATTTCCGATACTTCGGGCGTAAGCGCTTTTTACTAAGTTGAACTGTCGGGTGGCTATCAGTGAATTTATCAATGCTTCTATGTATTCTAATACCTTTGCCAATAGTACTTGGGTATCCTAAAAAGCTGTTTCCCTTAACCATGTCAGCGATGAAGTTACCGACCATAATTTCGGGGTCTTCTTCAGATAGAAATAGGTGAGCTAGAAAATTCATTAAAGATCTCTTCTGGCCTATGCTTTAAAAAATTTAGCCTATTGTATCACGTCTCCTCGAACTCTAGCCCATTGTCAGTAAAAAGACAAAAAACAGGCATCGGTGGAAAAATTATGCTAGAATTAGGGCCGTTCTGAGAACAGAGGGCTGTTGTAATTATTATGGAGATGCTTGTCGATCTAAACCAAGAAACACAAGAGCTTTTTCGACTTCCAACCCGCCACGCAGAAATGTTATTCCAAAGCTATACTACTGATCACCAGTTAGCTTTGATTTCCAATGCCCAGACCCCCCGCGAGAAAGAGTCTTTATATGAGTTAGTTCCTGATTGTACTGAGCTGGTTCAGTCTAGTTCAGCTGAAGACATCTTACAAGTTCTGAATTTACACTTAGGAACCGGCCTGTCTTCGGTTATGTTGTCTTGTGTTTCTGCGGAACAATTTGAAGAAATCATGGATGTCGCCCTATGGAAAGATGGACAACTAGATGAAGATGCACTTGATTTTTGGCTGTTCGAAATGATGAATATTGATTCAGAAGAATTAGCTGATTTCCTTTACCAAATCGATGTAACTGTTTTAGCTGAGATGATACGTAGCCGAGTCGAAATTGAGGGTGAGTTTCGAGCTTTGCAAATACAAACCGGCTTGATAAATCCGACATCTGAACTAATTAGCTATGAAGATGAGCGAACGCGTGGAATATGTTATGCGGTTTGGGAGGCTGACTATGAGTTGTTCATCCGCTTGATGAGCGAAATATTTGATCTCAATCAATCCGACCCCAGAAGTTCGAGCCAACGGCTGATACAAATTCAATCTGAAAGAGAAGTAAGAGTAGAAGATAGAGATCAATCTACCGGGATCAGAGTCACAGAAGAACAACTGCAACAACAGGTTGATCTAAATCAGCTAGATTTGGTTGATGTTGAGCCAGAATCAGAATAAATTAGAGTCATTACAGTTGCTTGAGCCAAATGACGGTGACTCGCTTTTCCTCCACCGTGTTATCCGCAATGGTGTTCTGTCGGGGCAAATCTCTCGTTCCCTCGCTGACCAGATTCAAGATCAAGTGATCCAAATATCTCACAAATTGATTAAAATGCGAACAACCGACTTTGGAGCTCGAGGTCTTCAAAAAGCTGTTGAGCAGGGCATTCGGTTTCTAAGTTTAGGTTTGGACTACGCGACCAACCAGAATATTGATAAAGCGCCTGACCTGATAAGTAAAAATCCGTTGGTGAAATTTTTTCAGATTGGTAATACTTTAATCACACAATTAAAACAAAGAGCGACTAAAACCATTGAGTCTTGCCGGCTTTGTCCACCAACCCTAGAGGAAATTCCAAAAACCATTATCGATCTAAAACCGATCCTTTGCTATAATGCTTACGAAACCGATTTTTTGGAAAATTTAGAAGAAGAACAGATTACTATTCAGAAAGCGGAGGTAGCTCTGTGTGGACTGCAAATCAGTCCTCGGCCAATTTCTCATTTATTAGATCTTAATGTTGCAAATCAACAAATAGATAACCTCTTTCATAGACTGGTTTATTTTCGATCATTACCAAAACTACAGCTTTTTTCTAGCCACCGAATAAGCGACGGTGAACTCGATGAGCCTAAACGAATTACTTCAGCGTTGATCATCAATCTTTTATTATTTGAAGTTGTGGATTTCGATAACAAAGCTTCAGAAAAATACCAAAAGACTCATTGTTCCTTATCTCTACCGGAGAAGCGATCAATCGAAGCTGAAACCGGAACCGAACTATCGAAATGGGTAGATCATCTTTTCTCCGATTTGCCAGCTCCCACCCAAGACTATATCAAACAATATTGGCAACATTGCTTACACTGCTTGCTTGATAGCTAATCGTAGTTTTGCGCTAATGGGGATTGCTCGGAAAGAGAAGCCGAAGTTCTGGCTGAGATATAATTTGAGGTATGTTCGTGGATAGGCTGTCGCTCTCGGTTGGCGTCTGGGTCCGCTCGTCGTGCCAAACCAGTGATTTGATCAACCGACTCATCGGCTTTAAAACGTAAGTAAAGCTTTTGTGCCGTCACAGCCTCGATCTTGTTTCCGACGGCTCGGTAACACAACATCAGGTTATAATGAGCATCTAGGTTTTCAGGGTCAACTTCCAAGGTTTTCTTCAGCTCAATGATAGCCTGATCATATTCTCTCTTCAGATAATATAGTCGGCCTATTTCATTCCTTACTTTTTTATCTCGTGGGAATTGATCTGCTGCTTTTTGTAAGTGCTCGAGTGCTTCGTCGTACAGGCCGTGTGGCTTCAAAGACAGAGCATAAAAATAATGAACTTTAGCTCGATTTGGGTCAGTAGAAGCCAAGCCTTTTTGAATGACAAAAGCTTTTTTCAGCATTTCCTTAGCTCCAGCAATATCACCCTCTGAAATTCTACAGCGAGCGACATTGACCCAGCCATCCATATAATCGGGTTCAAGTTCTGTTACTTTTATAAATGCTTTTTCTGCGTATTTCAGATCTCCTTGCAGTAAAAGACCAATACCATAATCGTTCCATCGTTCACGAATGTTGTTTGTAGGTGATTGATTCAAGCTTGGCGTTGTAAATGTACTTCCCACTGGAATTGAAATCTTATCCTCTGCCATAACTACAATTGGTAAATTAGGAATCTGTTTGATTTTACCCGCTACTTTGGATGTGTCTCCAGTGAAGACCCATTTCCCGTCATCGTAGGATTTGTCTAAATCAAAATCAGTATCATTGGGGTCGCGAATACCCGCGTAAGCCCATTGAGTGTGCCACCAGTTGAATTTTCGATAATTCAATTTAGCTTGAAAATTTATTTTTCCTGTACTATTTTCTGGCACTTTTAGCTTAAAACGAACTGTATCCGCCGCACCAGGTGGAATAGTTCGATTGTACAAAACTGTTCGTGTAGCCCAAGCATTTCGTTTGTTAATCGGGTTTCCATGAGCATCAATCATATGAGATTTGTAAAAATGAGCACTGGAGTCAACCGGACCATTACCATCTTCTGCCTCGATATAACCGCTCCAAAACACTACCACTCCATTCTCGTCTACTGCTTTCAGTTCTAACCAAATGTCGAAAGCGTCAATCGTACCAGCTGGAAAGCGATGACCGACTTTTCGAGTTCTGACGACCACATCAATTCGTACCTCCTCTCCAGGCTGCAATACAGCTTCTTCAATTTGGGTTGTCTTGCCTTTACGATTAAGAGCAAAAATATCTACTGTTACCTGATCGTCCTTTAAGAATGCAGTTACAGCTTCTAATTGTTCTTGGTGATGATTCACAAAGGGTAATGCTGTATTGGCGGCTGGGAATCGGTGGCTATGGATTCTACCTTTAACATTACCAGCATCCTGTGAATCAACTAAAGGCATGTGGCAATCTACACAATCCAATGCTTTCTCGGGATAATAGAAAGACAAAGCGCCTTGATGAGATACGCCACTAGTTTGCCATTGATCATAAGTATTAAACCCACGGAACCAGCGGAAATTATTCACTGGTTCATCTAAGTGTACTTTATGACAAGTTGAACAAAATTCAGCTGAGTTTTCTCGATGAAATGGTTTTAAAAAGCTACGGCGATGTGGCTCAGGGTCGAGTCGTATTAAGTAATTATGTAGTTTCCGGACAATTGGGTTTTTACTTGCTGCTACCTCGTGCAAAGGTGGATACTTAATTACATAACCTCCATTTCCCATAGTGTCCTTAACTCTTTCAATCGAATGACAGGCTGTACAGGCTAAACCTGCTTGAGCTTCAGGCCTGTGCAAATTTTCTCGGATTGGTTGATCCATAACACCATTGAATAAAACCGCTAGATCGTGGCAACCAGCGCACCACTTAGACGATTGAATACCATTTACATCTTGCATATACGTGATTGACTTCTGATACCATTGGTTATTAAAAGACGAAAAGTGATGGGCAGACTGATGCCACTGATTATATATGTCGGTATGACAGCCTTTGGCAGAACAAGTTTCTGAAGTCAAGAAAAAGTTGGTTGGAATTAATTGCCCCGTGTCAGTTTCTGCAGAAGAAGGAAAAAAAGGACTGCTAGAGCCTCCTCCTTCTTCATACATGCTAGTTGGTATATTTTCAGTCGGATTTTTGACTAGATAGTCTGGGTTAGGCAAGTATTGACGGAATAACAACATACCCAACGGAAATAATATGGAAGTTAATAGAACTATTGTAGATGGTTTTACCCAAAACTTCAAAATCAGGATGAGGTAACTCAGTAGAAATAGAACACTAAACGAAGCTGTGATGATGTGGGTTAGTAAAAGCCAGCGATTGGGGCGCGTACCACCGACAATCATCAGCCAAACACCAGAGATGATTGCAACTGCGAGGAGTAAATGACCAAATCGCCAGAAGCCAAAATGCTTACGAACATAAATTGGCCACCAGTTGATTAGCAGTAGTGATGAAATAATAGTCAGAACTAGACCGAGAGAAATATGAAGTAGCACGTTACCGATATAAAAAAGGTTAGGGCTACCAAAGCTGATCAGGTAAGCACTGTTCAGAATTAACAGAAACAGACCGACAAGCAATAATTTTATCCATCGACTGTTGGTTAACTGATTATTCTTCATACTCTATCTAATAGTATCTTGAATTACATGGATTCATATGTCAGTCTGAATCTAAGATTTACCCTACTACGCGGATTATGTGCTCCAGCAGTTACAAGCTGAGTAGTCAATTTATTATAGTTTTCGGCGTATGTCTGCTCATGGAACGACATTATTTTGTGCTTGGTTTTTATAAGTCAGTCCGAAAAGCCCAAATAAGTTACCACAGAAAAAAACTAAAACACACAATTTTACTTTCTGAAGGATACATGGGCAAATTCGTCAAATCAAATCGTAATCACGAAGATGACAATATTATCAGTTATTTTATTAAGGTCTTTGATGCAGAATTAGTGTCTGCCAACTTGTTACCACAAGCTTTTCGGTGAAACTAATCGTACAAATTTGGTCAGTAATCAAATTGACAAATCTAGATTCTGTATCAAACCAGTGAGCCAATTCAGAAAGGTCAACTTGTCTTTTCTCATCGTGGCCATTGATAATAACTAGTACTATTTCTTCCTCGCTGATCCGAAGATACTTGTAAACATCGTTATGATAATTGGGCGGATAGTGAATTAGTTTGCCGGTAGTCAGAGGAGAAACCCTTTTTCTAACTTCCAATAACTTTCTCAAATATGTAAAAATATCGTTTTCTGCTTCCGTTCGGCCATTTCTATCAAAAGCGTTTCGCATATCATTTGGGAACCCTCCTGGGAAATTAGCTCGTAGTTGTACATGGCTCTCGCCACCAACCATATTAATTTCTGTCCCATATAATAGCTGTGGAATGCCACGTAGGGTCAACAGCATTGCTATCACCTGTTTAGTCTTTTGAATATTTTCTTTGGCAATAAACACACCGCGAGGCATATCGTGATTATCAAAAAAAGTGAGCAAATTGTTGGGATCTGAGTATAAGAAATCTTGGGCAAGAACCTCGTAAACATTTTGTAACTTACCGGTCCCCATCAAATATTGACGAAATGCCTGACACAGAGGGAAATCCATCACACATGGTAGATTAGTCTCTTTTTGCTGATGTAACAAATTTCCTTTTTGAAACATGGCTACAGAAGCTGGTGAATTAGTCCAGATCTCTCCCACAATATTAAAACTTGGATATTGACTCAAAATTGTTGCAGCCCATCGGGATAAAAACTCCTGATCCGCATATGGGTAAGTGTCCTCACGGATTCCGTCAATCCCAGTGAACTCAATCCACCATAAAGTGTTTTGGATTAGATAATTTGCTAAATATGGGTTTCTTTGGTTAAGATCTGGCATAGAATCGACAAACCAAAAAGACTGAAGCAGTTTCACTGTATTAGGATCTGCATGTGGATCATTGATCGATGATATGTAATGCTTATCACTACTATGTTCAGTGATATTTCCATTCAACCAATTTTCGGATGGTAAATTTTGAACCCAAGGATGCCCAATACCAATATGGTTACTAACATGATCAAAAATAATTTTGATTTGGTGAGCATGTGCCTGATCGACAAGCTCTTTATATTCAGTATTACTCCCTAAGCGAGGATCAATACGATATAAGTCAGTAGCGGCATAACCATGATAACTATTAGTTCCATTATTTTCCAAAACAGGATTTAGCCAAAGTACTGAAACGCCCAAATCCTGTAGATATGGCAGTCTATCAATAATACCTGACAAATCGCCGCCTTGTCGTTTTGATATGCTGTTTGGATCAAAATCACTGACGACTCCATCAGCTAGATCGTTAGTGAGATCACCGTTGGCAAACCGATCCGGCGTAATTAAATAAACGACGTCCGCATTATTAAAACCCTGGTGTCGGTACGGACTGGTGTCTCTCGATAAAATGGGGAAATCAATTACGGCCTTTTGGCCCAATGCGGTGATTTCAAGAAGATAGGTTGCGGGAGGTAGGTTATCTGGAATTTTCACTTGGACAAACGCGTAGGAATTACTGGATTTTAAGACAGTAGTTGCGAGCTGATCATTTTGAAATTCGGCTGATATGTTAGTTAACCCTTTTCCATAGATCATTAGCTGAACACAATTCCATTTCATGTCTACCCACCAATTGGGTGGTTCAACTTTATCAATAGAAAGATTGTGATTAGATTCGCAAATTAAACTAAACATAGCGAAAATGCAGAAACAAAAGATTACAGTTCTAGGTCCCACTTATGAAAAAAAATTTAATACTTTTAAATCAAGAATATTGTATCAATTCACTTAGGACTTAATTCTACCATACCAATTGCACCTTCCGACTGAATCGGTCCACCTGCGTAGAAAAGATAGATGCGCTTATCAGTATCTACAAAAACAAAAGGGTCACAAAGGCCCTTCAACTCCCAATATTTTTCTGCCTTCAATATTTCTTCAATCCTAATCTGGCCAGTGTCTTCTCGTTGTATTTGCCAAGGTTCACAACTCAGATCATAGACGACTCTTAGAATCTTTTCTGAATCATCTGGAGGCCGCCATTGCTCAAAATTACCTCCTTTTTTGAATTTTACGCTAAAGAAAACTTCTAAATGATGGTCCTCAGGTAGTCTTCTAACACAAAGGTGGCGAGGAAAAACCTGTCCCTCTAAATCAACCTGTTTGAAACTTGGTTGATTTAGTTCGCTACGATAATGATTAATTTTAGGCAAATAATATTCACGAAAATACTGAGATAGTTCTGTTTCTTCTTGAATTCCGCTGGCAGTCCATGTCGACTCGGTTGGAAAATCAGGATCTGGAAGGGCTAGTGGATTACGAGGTGAAATATTAATGAGGGCCGACCGTGAAAATCCGTATGTTTGGCCTCGATAGGAAAACACTCTCATGTAAGCTCGACCGATACAAACAGGTAAAATACCATGTTTAGTTTGCCCACCTAGATCAGCAGGGTTAAAATTTAGACCGTCAACCGATGTAGCAACATAAGTGTTTTGGTTGGCTGGGTAGGGTATGCGTTGACCGTTTGAATTTCGTCGAAAAGCTACCCCACTACCGTTTCCGTGAAAATACATGACTATTCGTTTCTTCTGATGATCAACATGAACATCAGGGGAAGCGATGTGCCCCGATTTCCCATTGGGTTTGCCTAAATAAATAGACCTTGACGAATTTAGATGGATCCTTTGTGGACCATTAGCCAAATCTAATACACCTCGTCCAGGTATTTCAGCTACATTCAGTCCTAAATCTGGCCGGTTAAATTTGAACCAGCACCCGGAGTCAATTTTATGACTCCAAGCCATGTGGATGAATTTTCCATTGTGGTTTGCGTAATATAGGTAATAGTTGGCGATGATTTTTTTGCCATTTTTGGTTGTAAATGGGCGCTGGTCGACATCCAACCAAGTCGGCACCTTGATCACTGATGGACCATTAGTATTATGACCATCTGAAACAAGGGGTTGGTCATTTAAACGTTTAACTTGATAGTTTGATGCGCTCATTGCTGGACTATTTGGTTGATGCTATAATTGTGGCATTCTGCCACAGTATAGTATTACTTTCAATAAGTATAAATACTCAGTCGTGAGAGTCAACAGTATTCACTAGTTTTAACAAAATGATCAATAATTTTGACTTCATGAAGAAAAAGCATAGTCGTTTTATAATGAATACTATAAGCGAACACCTATTTTTCATTACCAAAGCTAACATAAAAACTAATTTTGGATTGTGTCATCGTGATGGTCGTTATACATCAGTAATGTAATCCATTTATCAATAACCGGAACAGAATGCCATTATACACATGAAATTTGGTGTATTACCTAGTGAAAAGCTCTGCAACCAGAGTTGCTAATGCATCCCTTTTTGTATTGCCTAAGTTTTGCTAATTTTGTATTAGTCGTGTCACGCTTCAAACCTACATTGATAAACTACATAATGATTGGTTTGAAAGGATTATGTGTGGAGTGTCGTGAAGCAAACATAACTAAAGGTTATTTTAGGATAAAGGAATATTGTAAGGCTTGTGGCGCAAAAGTTGAAAAAAACAATGGAGATAGTTGGGCGTTTTTGATATTTATTGATCGAGCAGTTTTCCTATTTCCCCTCATCGTTGCTTTGTTCTTTCGCCTAAATCTAAAGGTTTTTATAATTTTATCGATTTTGGTCACTGCTTGCATGGCTTTGTTTACTTCGAAACGATTATCTTTATCGATTGCAATTGAACGATGGTTGTCCGGTAAATTCAAATACTAGGGATTTGGCATTGAACCAAAATTTTAGGCATATTTCATCTACACGTCTTTTACCATCGGTGATGGAATCAAATGATTGAATTTACGACCTCAACTGGTATAGGTGTATTCTTTGATTATCTTAATAAGTATTAGAAATGGTTTTTCATTTTCTATTCATATTCAAAGTAAAATATGTAAAGGCTTTTGACCCGTATCCTTACATCGACTTGTGTAGCAGGTAAAAAATCTTCTCAACTTTTACCAGAGCTAAATTTCATATATTGATATATCTTTTTAGTTTCCAGTACGGTAATTTCTTTAAGTAGGAACAAAAAATAAAATGAATAATCGAATTCAGCTTTTGACGTCCTTATTTTTTTTAGTTTTACTAACATGCTCAACTACTTTTTCGGCAGAAGTAGTGATTGTGACTTCATTTCCCAAGGACCTTTTCGATACCTATCAAACAGCATTTGAAGAAAAACACCAAGACATAAAACTGGTTTTTCGTTCCAAGAAAACATCAGCTGCAGTGACATATATCCGAGAGACCGCTACGAAACCGAATTCCGATATCTTTTGGGCTAGTGCTGTTGATGCGTTCGCTTTACTTAAAAAAGAAGATTTATTAGCTCTTTATACTCCACCCAAAGAATTAATCGACCAAACTGCAAAAACAATTGGAGACTACCCTATCCACGATCCTGACAGCTACTTTTTTGGTTTTGCTTTGAGTGGATATGGAATGATGTGGAACAATGAGTATATGAAAGCTTATCAACTTCCATTCCCCAGAGAGTGGATTGATTTAACCAAGTCTATATATCATAATCATCTTTCTATGTGTTCTCCTTCTCGTAGTGGGACCACCCATTTAACTGTAGAATCAATTCTGCAGGGGTATGGGTGGCAAAAAGGCTGGGCTTTGCTACTACAAATGGCTGGCAACATGACGGTTATTACCGAACGGAGTTTTGGAGTCCCACAAGGTATTGCGAGTGGTGAGTTTGGAATTGGTGTAGTCGTCGATTTTTTTGGTTTATCGGCTATATCAAGTGGCCAACCTGTTGGTTTTGTTTATCCTTCTATTACACCGATGGTGCCAGCTAATATTGCTCTGATCAAGGGAAGTCCGAACACTAATGCTGCCCAAAAATTCATCGATTTTGTAATTAGTCGAACCGGCCAAAATTTACTCTTTACTGATAGTATCAGCCGTCTACCGATTATTCCTGATCTGTATGATCAAGCACCTAATGGCTTTCCTAATCCGTTTCAGATCGAAAAGTCAGTCCCATTTGATGCCGACTTATCTCAGAGGCGTTATGAGGTTCTTAACTCCTTATTCGACTGGTTTATAACTTTTCGGCTTCAAGAACTTCAACGGGCTTGGAAAGAAATTTACAAAGCAGAGGCAAAGTTGGATAAGAAACGTAGCCGAGGTAAAGACGTGGAACAAATGGAAGAAAAACTCAATGAAGCGAGACAATTAGTATCACGGTTGCCAATTAATGAGGATTTGGTCAGTTCAATAGAGTTTAACCAGAATTGGTCGGGATCATCTAATCAGTATCAACAAACATGGGACCAAAAAGCAAAGAGTAACTATAACCTAGCAAAGAAAATTGCCAAGTCAATTAAATAAATATTGGCTTCTATTTTGGTATATTGTCGATACAAGTTGTATAACCATTAGATGAAGAATTCATCTAAGAGGTCATTTGGGGGCAAGTCGATAATTTTTCACTACTTTTGAGCATAAATGCAAACTACAATTGTCGTCGTTCAAAGCTAAGGAAGCCTACCACCAAAATTTTGTCCTATAGATATAATATAGGGGTTGTTGCTGTTTCTCTATTTCAACACAACAGCGATTTTTTTGACTAAACGAATATGAAAAATGTGAGCAACAGTCCCCTAACAGAATGATAAACGAGAAGACGAAATAAAGTAAACAGTTTACGGTCATCGTAACTATCAATCAATCATGAACTAATTACGAAGCCAGACAATTTACAATTGAGCCCTAACCTCCATTTCAGCTCGGTGTTCTGTTTTTTGGACTTCGGTTGCCAAGACGCGATAATTAAATCGCAACTGTAAATCAGTATATTTTTCTACACGATAGTTGACAGTAAACTTAGCTTGATGACTAAATCCTGAATAAAAATTGTAACGGATGAAAGGTTGCCCACCTCGGTTTTGTCCATGCGCTAACTGATAAGACATATCAAAACGACCTTTTCCAACCATTGAATAAGTTAACCGATTTTCAAGAGATAAGGTCTGGGTATAAGCCGTTGCGTCATTAGTTACGCTGTCCGTATCTTTGGTCTGTTGATATATTCCGACCCAGTTAAGACGAAATTTTTGATTCAATTCATAACGAAGATCGAGTTCGTTTCTCTGTTCAATCTGATCCAAGTTTGATAGTTGCTCTAGAGATGAATTTAATTGGCCAATTCGGTCGAACAACTCCAAATCGTACCGCCATTCTGATTGCCAATTTAGAGACAGCCTAACGGTTGGGTTGATAGTAGTCCTTAGATTCCAATTTCGCCCTTGATGTTGACGCTGTCGATTGTTAACTCGACGGTTTAGACTCCGATTTTCCACATAGTTGAAGTCCAAAGTGAATTTGGGTGAAGGAGAGACAGTGATTTGGTAACGTTGGTTATGCCGACCGTAAACTGTACGCTGAGACTGCCTTTGTTGAAGAAGATAAAAGGCCAGTTGGTCAGCGTCTTCTTGTTCTTCTGTTAGGCTGTGTCGCATCGAAAAGCTAACCCATTTCAACCAAATGGTCCACCATCTTTGTGATTCAATAAATGAAGGTGAATTACCCAACGAAGAGGAGCTTTTCCGATTCAGTGATTTAGGTGAAATTTGTGGTCGAGAAGACCTAGGTCGCACTCGCAATTGTACTTTGGTGTCAATTGCCGTAACGGGTTTATCTGCTAGATTTTGGATGATTTTGATAAACTGACCTTTTTCATAATCTTCGACATAGTGCAATTCGTCAATTTTGACATAATGACCTTCTCCTGGCCGGATTTGATGCCCAGTATAGGGATTAATATCAGTATAAACCTCTCTTCGTTTTGTCGCTAGCTTTTTGTCAAGTTCGTAGGTGAATTGAAAGTTAATGGCTCCATTCAGTGGTGTAACTCGACAGTTAATATCAGCTAATTGTGTTGTCGTGTCGGGAGGTACGGTGCTATCTGTACGGCCGTAATTTTTAAATCTTCGGCGAGACAAATTACTGGAAAAATTGACCCAACGGCGTACTTGAGAAAAGTTGCCAATTGACCAAGTTTGTGCCTGAGAAGTTTTTAACCAGTCCGAAAGCATCAAAGGCCGGTTATCGACGGCCAGTAAAGTTTGTCTCGTTTGTGACCTCTCTTGTGCATACTTGTAATCGAGAGTAACTAATTTGTGGTATTGTAGGTCGACTTGAAGACGATTGATTTGTCTTTTTTGTGGGGACATAGGAGTCCCAGTACCGTTAATAGTTGGTTTAGAAAAAAGCCGCTCAATTCCACTATGAAGCCTTAATTCAGTATCCTGTGTAAGTAATTTCCGATATGATAAGTTTCCTTGTTGCCGGTATTTTTGGTTAGTGGTTGAAACGTTGGCAGATAATTTGTTGGAATTTTGGCTGTTGTATTGACTGAGATATAGGTGAGGAAGGCTTTTAGGAACCAAGTCTAATGCGAAATTATGAAACTCAGCATTTGTTTGCTTAGTTCTTGTTTTACCAAGCCCCCCAGTTAAGTTCATCCAAGTAAAAGGTAATAACTGAAGTTTTGCTGACAGTTGACGCTCATCAGTGCCAACATCTTCCTGCACTATCTGGCTGTTGGTTGTTGATTGACGTGTCCCTAGATACTGGTCGTCAAAATTATGATTTTGGTATTGTGAACTGTATTGATATCGGTTTCGACTTTGGCTCGAGGCTCCAACCGGCCGATAATTAGACGTTAAATCATGATAGGTAAGATTAAAAACCAATTTGGGCTTTTCGCTCGAGGGATATTGAGTTGTTGAATGTAATTTCCAAGATCGACCATGCAAACGTGCGTCTTGATTTGACAGTGTATTGGTATCGGTTGTGCTAAAAGCCATTAGCCCATCTAGTGTAGCTAGATCGGATAGTCCTAGCTGGGTTTCAATTCCCCACACAGTATGTTGCTGAGGTGCTATCAGGCTACGACTATCATGTTGATTCTGCCGTAGGTCTCGCAAATCTTGGGCTGATAGAAGTACAAAATTATCATCCAGATTGTCGTGGTCAGCTTCATTTGCATAGGAAAGTCCAATTATTGCTGTTCTATCAGGTGTATGAAACAAACCCCGAAAGCCTTTTATACTACGTTGGTAAACTAAATCTTCAGGGATGTACTCAAAGTCAACCCTTATCAGGTCATTATTAGTAATAATATGTCGATTGGTAAATTCTATGATTGGATCGCCATAATCTCGGATTACATAATCGTTAGTTTGTCCCCGTCTCATCTTTTCGCCATTGAGCCAAACTATTTCGCTGTCAGCCTTGGCTACTACGAATTGCCCCTCAACATCTAACCTGTACTGGCTCCGTCCTTCCTGGCCTTGTATAGTTTTACTCGTTGATAGGCCTTTGGGTACAGCACTTGGAATCAAACGAAATGACCCATAGCGAAAATCCCCCTCAACAAATACACCTTCCAAAGCCATCGGGAATTGAATTTCGGTGTTGCCAATATCGGCTATTAAGTCTCCCAAAGTACCATTGATAGTTGGACTAGTAATGCGAATTAGTTTTTGGTCAAAGTCTTGGATATTTTCAGTTGTTCCTTCAGGCTGAATGGGTAGATTTTGATCGGATAGCATAGCCACAACTTCTATGTCTTCCGAAATATTACCGAAGATATTAACCCGCAGTTCCTGGCTTTGGGACAACGACTGAGCTGTGCCGACTGAAACACCAAAAGTTTGTGAGCCTGCAACCTGTAGAGTTGGTTGTTCATTGATCGTTGTTTGTGAATCGGCTTTGAGTAAGTCTATTGGATCAGTCGCATTAGATTGATTTAATTCAGGTGAGGACGTTGTAGCTGGTGCTGACAAAAAATCTCTTTCATAAATGGGTGAAACTGGAAAAGGTAGCGTTTGGTAAATAACGGTTACTTTCTGGTTATTTACTAGGACAAGATTGAATTCGACTAATCCTTCCTCGTAGTCAATTCGGTAATCTTGGTTACGTATTAGTATTTGGTCGTCAAGCAAAATTTGCTCAGTTTCTTGGATAATTGGAACCGATTTTAACCGGATTTTTTTCGTCGATTCATCAATCTGAAACTGTTCATGTTTTTGAGTCAAAGAAAACACCTGCGACCATTTTTCTTGTTTTGACCAATTATTTGCTAAAAAAAACAAGATTAGCAAGGTAATGGACGGCATGGTTTATTGATCAGAAGGTATCGATTTTAAATCAAAAACAGAGATCGTATTACGCAGTAAGTCAGTAACGTAAAGGTAACGATCTTCGAAAGTTGCTACACCTGCAGGTTGATCAAATGGGCCGATCTCGGTTACGTAAGTACCTGTGGGTGTAAAAACTTTCACTGACTGCTTGTCTGTAACATAGATGAAATCGTAAGCCGCGATCCGGTTAGGATAGTGCAAGTTTTCAGACCATTGCATAATAAAGTTACCACTAAAATCATATTTTTTGATTCGTCCGTTTCCTGAATCCACTATGTATAAATTGCCGGTACGATCTGTAGCAACATCAGTGGGCTGATTAAATTGATTAATACCGTCACCATAGCGGCCACACTGAAACAGTAAGCGTCCGTTGGTATCAAATTTTAACCAGCGATGATGGCCTTGATCAACTACGTAGATTTCGCCAGCTGGTGATCTGCTGATTCCTGTTGGTTGATCAAGCCAGTTGGTGTCTGTTTGTAGTGGGTGGTGTGGGCTAAATAACTGAAGTTGGGAATCAATTACTCGGTAGGTTTGCACCCGATTATTCCCTCCATCGGTACAGAAAAGCGTTAACTGATCACCAACTACAATGTCGGTCGGGCCGTCAAATTCTCCAACTTTCCAGCCTTGGCAACCAAACTCATACTGAAAATCACCCTCAGGAGATAATACTTGGATACGATTATTACCCATATCAGCTACATAGATTAGTCCATTGACATCAGTAGCCAAGTCCATTGGATACAAGAACTGACCAGCACTTTGACCTATACCACCAAATTCACCTACAAAGTTGATCATTGGCTGGCTACTCTCTAATTTCTGATTAATTCGACTATTCGAATGAACCAACTTTGGCAAACTACGACACGAATAGGATGCGACGAACAGAGGTATGCAAAGGAAGAAATACAGGCTAAAATTGGTTATAGGCGACTGACCAATACGGCCGAAAGTCGCATTTGGCAAGGTCGTTACCCTTTTTTTACCCGGAACTTGAATACAAAAGTGGTTTCGCTCTGATCATATTCACTGTAGATTTTAGGCACAACAACTCGTAGGTTTGAAGACTTGATACTACGGGTCCGGAAATAGAGGAAGAATTGAGATTTTTGCTTTGGCATAATCCGTGTCGTTTCCACATCCTCAGTTGGTAAAGCCGCAGTGTCTCCATAAATCCGAATAGATCGGTTCCAGCGAAATACTTCAGACTTAAATTCTGGTGGCAGTGTGGGTTTATAATTTTTTCCCAGAGTAGCTGTATACATTGATCGATGGATGGGTTTAGTCTGCCCACCAGTACCATCTAGCATCCAACACTCCTTCCGTTTCAGTGAAACGAAATGGTCAGTTCCGTTATAAATAATGACCGCAAAGGCATCCGCAGCCTTAACATCGTTGAGAGGAACTGCCAGAGCGACTATTCCATTTTTAGCGTAGGCGATTGTACCAGAACGGGGTAGAACGGTTGCTTCTGGGTCAAAAACCGGTTCAATCTTCGTAGTTTCGAAAGCAGCACATCCACAAAGAAAAACTGACACAACTAAAATTAAATAAGCAAGACTTCGGTATGATATTCGCATAAGCTCCATGGTACTCTGTGGGAAAAGGATTATAACCTAACAAGCCTTAAGTTGCCACTTGCCAGAACCTAATCCCGGGTAGACTGGTTACGAGATGAGTAACTATAATTCTGGGAGGAGAGAGATGGTGTACGATTTCGTAGTGGTCTTGAGCCAAATACTGTCCGAATAGTTGCACTAACACCCAATGCACTCACTAACACAAAAGTTGGCAAACTAAGCAATGGCCAAACACGAAGAGCTAGTTGATAAAGAATATAGCCAAAGGCAACAGCCCACAGTAATGATTTATCTCTAGGTATCAAACTATATCCAAGTGAAGTAAATACAGCAGCCTTCCCGTATATTGCCATTGGTACTAACAACGAGAAAAGTAAAATTAACAAGGGAATACCAATAATAGAAAAAACAGCGAACCAGAACAAACCCGTTAAAAGAAGAAAAATTAACAACCCAATTATTGTACTACCAATAATGCGACGAGAGATGGCCTCTTCCATAGTTGTCATTTGAGTAGGTAGAATACCAGCAATCATCAAATAGACTACGAACATTACGCTAATGCTAGCAATAGGCCAAACGGTAGACGGGTATGAATTACCAAACCAAACACGCTCGGGGTACTGAATGAACTTGATGACTCCCAAAACTAGTTTAAAGCCATTAGTCTCTTGGAAGGTTCCAGCACTAAGATTTTTTTTCCCTATAATGCGGCCCAAATAAACCTTAGTTTTTCCTTCTACCCTAGCAGTTTCAGTTACTGCTAGATTGCCTCCGAACACAAACACATCCCCTCGAACATGACCATCAACGGTAGCAGATCCCAGAATAAGTTGAATTTGCTCTACTGTTTTATCAGACTGAAGCTGAATATCTTGCCCAAAGTGGAACCCACTTGATGGCCCAATTAAGTTTGTATCAAGAGAGGATCCACCAGAAGAAAGTGTAGAGGGCGTGAATGGCTCCGCTGAAGGAATTGTTATTGGCCTATCAGGAGAAACGGTCATTCTCTTTTGGTCGGTGGATTGTGCTAACAACTTCAACGGTGAAAGTCCAATCCCCGCCCACAGTACCAATAACATAATTATATTGGGAATCCGCATGACTGAACCTCAATGGTAGATAAGTCGTATAGTTTCGAAATATCTAACAACCATGGGGCCAAACTATAAATCATTTTGCTATATTTGTCAAGATTGACGTAAAATATAGGAAAGGCGAAAATGTTTTAAGTGGAATGTATATCGACACAAATTATCAGTTGATGGCTGATCGGTCCTAAAAATCAGGTCCATTTTACTTCTTGACTAGTAGCGGACCTATCTTATTTACGGATTAAATTGGAAGGTGAAATATTTTGTCAATTTTGCTGTGGGAAGCAATTGCTGAGCCGACTGAACGCTATCCTAGTTGTCATTGTTCAACTATGATTGAATTGAAAAATGGAGATCTGTTAGTTGGTTATTATGCTGGAGAAGGTGAAGCCCGGCCTGATGCTGCTTGGGTCTTAGCACGTCGTAGCCCAACAGATCAGAAATTTCAGCAGCTTGTTTCCATTGCAGACACCTCAGGCAAACCTGAAGGTAATGGCGTTCTGCTTCAAAACAAGGATGGCATACTTTCACTAATTTATGGAACGATGCATGGAAAATTAGAGGGGAAGGCCGGTCCCGGTGTACGCTGGGTAACTTGTGATTTGCGAATAAAAAAGTCAACTGATAATGGCTACACTTGGTCAGCTGTAGAAGTAATCGAAGAAGATTGGGGCCATGTCCCGAGATGCCAGCCGATCCATCTTCTTAACGGTGATATCTTGTTTGGTACTGAGTTTACGACTTGGCATTCGCAGGTGTGGGCGAGTCAAGACGACGGACGAAGCTGGAAAGTTCGCGGGCAAATACCGGGCGAACGAAACCAACATCCTGCTCTAATCTCACTTCAGGATGGTTCAATCCTAGCGCTAATCCGTCCTTCTGGAAAGGATCCGAGGGTACTCAGGAGCTTATCTCAAGACCAAGGTCGTACTTGGTCCAAGGCAGAAATAACTGATAATTACTGCCCATTTTCAGCTTTGGATGCCATCATCCTAAAGGATGGTCGGATTGTTATGGCTTGGAACAACCATCCCGAAGATAGAAATCCTTTGACACTTGGCTTAAGCTACGATGGAGGACAAACCTGGCCACATAAAAGAGATCTGATTCAAGGAGAAGGGTCTTTTCATTATCCGTCTATTATTCAAAGTAATGATGGGTTAATACATGTGACGTTTACCAACAATCGCCGAACCATCGACCACGTAGTTTTGACTGCAGATTGGATTGAAGGAAAAGGTCTACCTTTGACCGATTGGTCTATGTCATTAAACCATCGTCAGTGGAGTTAGTGGCTTAAAATCGAATCGCTGAACCAAAAAAATGCTGCCCTATTGAAGTCGTTTTACGTTGCCAGGCATAATTCCAGGTTGATCCGCCTAAGGCTATTTGGACACCTAATGAAGGGGTCGTTTCTCTATTTTGTTGAATACCGAAACGTACTGCTACACCTCCATTAAATCCCTTTTCCCAGCTTGTTCCAACCTCCAGTCCAAAATTGAAGCTAAAACGCTGGGCACCTCGGAATATATCGATTCCACTTAGCATCCAATTGTTGGGCTGATAGCTGATACCAACACCAAATTGAGTGAATGACTGTTGAATTAACTTACGTTGCAACATATTTTCTACCATTATACCGACACAAAAATCATCAACTTTCCGAAATGAGAAGTAACTTTGGTATCCAAAATCTAAGTCGTATTTAGTAATCTTCTGATTAATTCGGGAGTCGTCTAGCCTTTCTAAGTATTGGGATGGATTAGCAAAGTCGAGGCTATCAATAACAGCTGGAATCAGTGCTCTTGGGTCGTTGACATTGACGTCGCTGTTATGTTGAGCATCGAGGTTTAGAGATGATAAAATTTGGCCAACCTTGGCTTCTTGTGTTGAAGCCTTTATACGGAACCCTAAATGATTAGTACCGATCTGGCGGCTAAGTCCAAACGACCATGCGGATTGCCATAGAAGGTCATAAGTAGAGACCAAACTTGCTTTTGCCAAGAACCTTTGTTCATTAATGATATATTCTGAACCTGTATGTTCCATACCAATTTGGGTTTTGTTTTTGAATCGCCCAATAAATCCAATGTGGAGATTATATCTACCAAATGGTCTAGCGTAGTAAAAGCCAGGCAAAAAATCTAGGCTAATCCGGTTTTGGGTATGAAAACCAGCTTGAGGAATCAGGGACTGGTAGTCTAGATTGGCAAGACCCCATTGGAATGAAAGATTATTACCATTAATCGAAGCTGCTGGATTGCCAACTAAACTACCACTTTGGCGGCTGGTAGCAACACGCGTATTACCCAAGCCTGCTAAGCGAACTATCTCGTTCCCTTTTACCCAATCGGCTTGAATCGCTGGTAAAAAGACTAGAACTCCTAAAAACCACAAGCCCCATTTTTTTTGCATCAAAACTGCCTGCCGATCTCAAAGACGAAGGGTGATAGAAACCAAATGAGACGATGTACCAAAATGGCCATTAGCCCAACTATAGTCGATTTTGAACTGGTGAAACTTGTAGCCAAAGCCTGCACAAACTCCTTGATCTAGTCCACCATTGTATCGATAACCAAACCTTAAACAACCATTCTGTACTTCTGATTCCAGTCCTAAGGAAAAACGGCGACCTGCTAATTCAAGGGCAATTACCGTTTTTTTCAGCGCAGGAGTAATGAATCTATATTCTGGAAAATGTAATTGACTGAACAACAAGTCGAGACTCATAATTCCACCTAAGCGAATATGAGGACTCAATTTTTCAGTGTATTGGCGTGATTTAGTCCCCTCAATTTGCTTACGATCATAATCAATATAAGAAAGCAAGTGAGCAATAGAAGCACCAACCACAACTTTTTGATTAGCCAATCGATGCTGAATTCCGACATCCATAGAAAATCCTCGACCGGTACCAACTTGAATAATCCCTAAATTAGCCTGAGATGTTAGATAAGAAAATCCAAAACCAAGATAAGTCAATGAGGAAATTTGCCGTCCTACTGCACAACCCATCTCGAGTTCTTGATATGCACCAGATTTGTCAGTAGAGCTAGTTAGGTGAAGTCCAAGGGCTGATTCCTGCCGATTGTTTGGCAAAATAGGGATAGCTGCAAAAATTGCATTGTAGTGAAGTAATCCATACAATTCTAGGTAGCTCAAAGCCAGCTCGGGGTCGTATAAATCTACCGTTAGTCCAGCTACATTTTGGGAAACTGAATCAGCTCCAGAAGTCAAGGCAACACTTGCGCCACCAATACCAATCGAACGTGCAGAAAGCTGGATACGTTCAAAAGCTGCATCGGACAGTTGAGCCGTACAGATGAAAGTGATTAGTAGGAGGGAAACAGTACGGCACATGGACAGTTTACTTTGTTAGCATTGGTGGGAGCTGTATCCGAGCTGAGTATAGCACTTTAGGAAGACAGTGGCAACCTCAAACTAAGAGATCAGATTCTTGACGCTCTTTCTTTATACGATCTATAGGAGAATAGAATAATAGACTGGTTTCCTTTGTTTTGCACCATTTTGTATCCTGTGTTAAAATAGGTGGCTACATTCTTAGCCGTTTTTTGTTAAAGAGATATAGTTTCAAACGGAATAATTCCAAATTATACTGAGTATATTCGTTGAGAGAAAATTATGAGTCGTGAATATCGGGTGGCCCTGATGGGAGCAACAGGAGCTGTCGGAACTGCTATGTTGGAAATACTGGAGGAACGAAATTTTCCAGTAGCCTCGTTAAAATTGCTAGCCTCGCACCGGTCTGCAGGTGCTCTAAAGTCTTTTAAGGATGAAACCGTCGTTGTTGAAGAACTAACACATGGTTCATTCGAAGATATTGATTTAGTACTGGCTTCGGCTGGGGGGTCAATAAGTAAAGAGTTCTTACCTACAGCAGTCAAAAATAACTGCATTTCTATCGACAATACGAGTGCTTTTCGCATGGACCCGGATACACCTTTAGTTATTCCGGAAGTCAACATGCATGCTGCTCACGATCATCAAGGTATTATCGCAAACCCGAATTGCTCAACTATCCAGATGTTGGTCGCCTTGAAACCAATTTATGATGCGGTTGGTATAAAACGGATCGTTGTTTCTACATACCAAAGTGTTTCGGGTAAAGGTGGTGCTTGTATCAATGAGTTAGTTGAACAAACTACTTCTGCTCTCAACGGTCGACCAGTGCAGTGTGAAAATTTTCCTCACCAAATGGCATTTAATGTTTCATTTGATTGGCCATTTGCTGAAAACGACTATACCGAAGAAGAAATGAAAATGGTGCATGAAACGCACAAAATTTTTGAAGATGATTCGATTGGTGTATCACCAACGACAGTTCGCGTTCCAGTTTTTTACGCTCATTCAGAATCGATTAATGTAGAAACTCGAGAAAAGTTAAGTGCTGATGATGCACGTGAGATTCTTCAGGCTTCAGAGGGTGTGGTAGTTATGGATCAACCGGCTGAACGCCAGTACCCATTAGCAACTGATGTAGCAGGTTCGGACAGCGTATTCGTGGGTCGAATACGAGAAGATGTTTCAATCGAGAACGGTCTTAATATGTGGGTAGTAGCTGATAATTTGCGAAAAGGAGCAGCATTAAATGCTGTTCAAATTGCTGAGCGACTGTTGAATATTCCCAAATAAGTTCACGGAGCTAAATAGATTGTGCGAGACTATTACCAAGTTCTTGGTATTAGCAAGAATGCCACGCCAGACGAAATTAAGAAAGCTTACCGTAAAGTTGCGGTTCGTTACCATCCGGACAAAAATCCCGGCGATAAGGCGGCTGAGGATAAATTCAAGGAAGCATCCAATGCTTACGAGGTTCTGTCCGATTCCCAAAAACGACGGATTTATGACCAGCATGGTCATGCAGGTGTACATAATAGTGGTTTTCAGGGATTCCATAATACCGACGATATTTTTTCGCACTTCTCAGATTTGTTTGGACGTAGAGGGTTTTCGAATTCTGAATTTGGACGTCAGGCAGGATTTGGCGACTTTAATGATGCGTTTGACGATCTGTTTGGAGGAGCTCGTAGCCGTCGTAGCGAACCAACAGGAGATCTCCGATCCAAGTTAGAAATTTCTTTATCTGAGGCGGTATACGGAACAGAAAAACATATTCAGGTTCAAGGTCGAAGCATTCGGGTAAAAGTTCCACCGGGCGTTCAAGACGGAAACAAGCTTAATTTAAAAGGTCAAGGAAGCCAAAGACAAGACGGAAAAAGGGGCGCTCTGTTCTTAGAGGTCAAGATTAAACCTCACCCCAGCTTTGAACGGCAAGATCTAGACCTAGTTACGCAAGTTTCAGTTCCAATCCCTACTATTGTTTTGGGTGGTAAGGTTAGAATACCCACCTTGAGTCAAGATGAGGTTAACAGTGTAGAATTGACAATACCGCCAGGTACACAGCCCGGTAATCAACTAAGAGTACGAGGGCAAGGGGTTGTTGATCGTACTGGTCGTTGTGGCGATCTGCGTATCAAAATCCAAGTCGAAATTCCAAAAAAGTTAACACAAAAAGAAAGAAAGCTGTATGAAAAATTAGGCCAACTCTTGTAAAAGTATAGTTATTCGAATTAAACTTAACTTTAAAAACTAAAAGGACATTGTAGAACGTGATTTCAATTTCTGATAAAAGCAAACAAGTTGCCCCTTCCTCTACCTTGGCTTTGACAGCAAAAATCAATGCCATGGTGGCTGATGGATTAGACGTGGTCAAGTTTGGTGCTGGTGAACCCGATTTTGACACCCCAGACCATATAAAATCGGCGGCTATTGACGCGCTAAATCAAGGGTTCACCAAGTATACGCCAGTAGCAGGTATCACGGAACTTAGAGAAGCTATTGTGGATAAATTTGAACGTGATAACGGCCTTAGTTACGAAGCTAATCAGGTTATCGTTTCTTGTGGGGCTAAGCATACCATCTACAACATTCTACAGGCTATCTGTAACCCAGGAGATGAAGTTATATTTGCCGCTCCCTATTGGGTTAGTTATATCGAAATGGTGAAATTAGCCGATGCTACACCTATTGTAATTAACACTACTCCAGATCAGAATTTTGCCCTGACACCAGATCAGATCAAGTCGGCAGTTACTGAAAAAACCAAGGCAATAATTATTGGTAGTCCGAGTAATCCAACTGGTACGACTTACTCAACAGAAAGTTTACAAATGATCGCAGAGTTGGCTGTTGAACACCAATTCTATTTAATTTCTGACGAAATTTACGAAGCTCTGCTCTACGATGGAGCGAAACATCAAAGTTTAGCCAGTTTTGGTGAAGCTGTTAAGTCTCTTACTTTCGTTGTCAACGGTGTATCTAAAGCTTACTCGATGACTGGCTGGAGAATCGGCTATACGGCGGGACCAGAAGATGCAATCAAAGCCATGTCAAAGATTCAGTCTCATAGCACATCTAATCCAACTTCTATTGCACAAAAAGCCGCTTTTGCAGCTATTACTGGATCACAGGAGCCAGTAGTGGAAATGGTAAAAGCTTTCCAAAAACGGAGAGATCTAATCTGTCAAAGGCTGGACGATATCGATGGTATTGCCTATGTTAGGCCACAAGGGGCGTTCTATATTTTCCCTGATTTTTCAGCTCATTATGGTCGCACGATTAGTGGCCATTCGATTAATAGCTCGCAAGACTTGGCGACATACTTGTTGGATGAAGCTAAAGTTGGAGCCGTACCTGGCGACGGCTTTGGTGCCGATAATCATATGCGTTTTTCCTTTGCGACCTCAGAGACAGAAATTAATCGAGGTTTAGATCGTATTCAGAAAGCATTGGAAGGATAGCTAATGAAAACGGAAAAAACACTAGTTCTCATTAAGCCTGATGCAGTTCAACGTGGCCTAGTAGGTCAGATTGTCCACCGGTATGAACGCAAAGGGCTAAAACTGGTCGCACTAAAACTGCTTCATTTGTCGGAACAGATGGCTATGGAACTTTACAAAGTACATCTTGGCAAACCGTTTTACGAATCCCTAGTCAATTTTATGACTACTGACCCAATAGTTGCCATATGTTTAGAAGGGCAAAATGCTGTGGAGATTGTACGTTTGCTCAATGGTGCTACGAACCCATCTGAATCGAGCCCAGGTACTATTCGCGGTGATTTTTCCAATCACTTGGCTCATAATGTAGTGCATGCATCTGATTCTGTTCAGAACGCTATACAAGAGATAGAAATCTTCTTTTCTGAAGTAGAGATTCTTGACTATAGAAGAATTGACACAGCTGTATTGTATGAATAAAGCTGAAAAGGAATAAATCATGAAGCTGATCCAATATCATTTACCGAAAAAAGGCAAGCGGGTAGGTGTTGTTACACGAGAAAATGAGATCGTGGACGTGACTACTGAGGAATCTTCAACAGTACTTGATTTATTGAAAGTTTCCATTGAAGAAGGTATTAGCCTAGGAATCATCTTAGCTGATATTCAGGAACAGCTATCCGTCAATTCTCCGCAACCTTCCATCGCTTTGGATCAGAAAGAAACGAGTACAAATGGTAAACTAAAGCTCTCTCAGCTTGATAACCCTCCTAGTTCCGATCTACCTCATCTCCTTGCTCCTATTGATGCACCAGAAGTCTGGGCCTTTGGTGTTACCTACAAGCGGAGCGCTGATATGCGAGATGATGATAGCCAATCAGATATCTACAGTCAGGTTTATAACTCTGATCGACCTGAGCTATTTTTCAAGGCTACATCTGAGCGTTGTGTTGGCTCTGGGGGCACAATTGGTATTCGCAGTGACTCAACCTTCACTGCAACAGAGCCTGAATTAGCATATATCCTCGGACGGGATGGTGAAATCGTCGGTTATACTATTTGTAATGATGTTTCAGCTTGGGATATTGAACGGGAAAACCCACTTTATTTACCTCAGTCCAAAATTTATGCTGGTTGTTGTGCCTTAGGGCCAATGCTATTAACGGTATCGGAAGTAGATAATCCATATGATCTGGATATTAAATGTCGTATAATACGGAACGACGAATTGATTTATCAGGGAGAAGTCAATACTAATCAGATCAACTGGAAATTTGAGCAATTAACTGAATACCTCGTGAGACATAACCCGGTTCCTGTGGGTACAGTCGTTTCTACGGGAACCGGTATCATAACTCCATCTGACCTGCCGTTAGCAGATGGCGATTTGGTACAAATTGAGATTGCTGGTTTTGGTACCTTATCTAATCCTGTGGGCCAGCTTTCCAGCTAGATTTAACCAGCCGAAGGGGTATTTTAGCCCTAGCACGTAAAATCAGATGGCGACTGCCGACTATATTCTTTCTATAGATCAAGGAACAACTGGTACAACCGTACTGGTAGTTGACGTTAATGGCCGAATTGTCGATCGGGCTTACAGTGAATTTACACAAATCTACCCACGGCCTGGTTGGGTAGAACACAACCCAATCGAAATTTGGCAAATAACACAGAAACTGATTATTCAACTAACTCGATCTGATAGAAATTTCGTTGGCGTTGGAATCACTAACCAAAGGGAAACGACAGTGGTTTGGGATCGTCAAACTGGGCAGCCAGTCTACAACGCTATAGTCTGGCAATGTCGGCGAACTACTGACATGTGTTCTCAGCTAAAATTGGATGGGCACGAGGGGTGGGTTCGACAAAAAACCGGGCTAGTAGTAGACCCATACTTTTCTGCAACTAAGATTGCTTGGATTCTAGACCAAGTGGACGTTAATCGCCAAAAAGCTCATCAAGGACAGTTAGCTTTTGGCACAATCGATACTTGGTTGCTCTGGAACCTAACAGATGGATTAGTTCACGCAACAGACGAAACCAATGCTTCTCGTTCGTTACTGTTTGATATTGATCAATTAAAATGGTCTCCTGATCTCCTTGATTTGTTTCGGATTCCTGCTCCTATGCTCCCTGAGGTATATCCTTCTAGATGTCAGTTCGGTACAACAAAAGGTGTTGTTGGTCTACCTGACCAAGTTCCTATTGCAGGTATAGCAGGGGATCAACAGGCAGCCCTTTTTGGCCAACTTTGTACACAAGCTGGTAGTATCAAAAATACGTATGGAACTGGTTGTTTTTTGTTAATGCAAACTGGTAATCAGCGGATGACGTCCTCGTCTGGATTATTGACGACTTTAGCCTGCTCTACTTCTGATCAGAAATCGTACGCTTTAGAGGGAAGTGTTTTTATAGCAGGTGCCGCTATTCAGTGGTTGCGAGATGAATTACAAATCATCGAGACCGCTCAGGAAACGGAGCAAATAGCTAACAGCATAAAAGACACCGGTGGTGTCTATGTTGTGCCCGCTTTTACTGGTTTGGGAACACCCTATTGGCAATCGTCAGCTAGAGGCGCAATTGTTAATCTTACTCGTGGTATTGGGAGAGCAGAGATAGTAAGGGCCACACTCGAATCAATAGCCTATCAAACAGTCGATGTTGTACAGACAATGGCAGCAGAAGCGAATCTACCTTTCGACTACCTGAAAGTAGATGGCGGTGCAGTTAATAATAATTTTCTCATGCAGTTCCAAGCAGACCTGCTAGATCGACCAGTTGAACGCCCTCAGCAGGTTGAAACAACGGCTCTTGGTGCTGCTTATCTGGCCGGACTAACCGTCGGTGTTTGGAGTGATGTAGCTGAACTCGAAAAGTACCGAAAAGTGGACCAAGTTTTTACGCCTTCCATGAGCACATCTCTTCGACAAGAGAAGTTGGCTGGCTGGAAAACTGCGGTTGACCAAGTAATAGAAGGTGCAGTAAATTGATCTAAATTTAAATACTGGAGAATTAAAACAATGGTTGATACAAATTTACCCCCTATTAGTTCTGATGACTTGTTCACTGATGAGCAAATGCGTGAGTTTTTGACTAATGGCTTCGTGATTATTAAACCAGATTTGCCTAAGAGCATTCATGACACAATTTATCAAAAACTAGATGAAGTTGTCGATATGGATGGCAATCCCGGTAATAATCTACTGCCGCGAGTACCAGAAATTCAAGATGTGTTTAACCACCCAACTGTACGTGGAGCTTTCACCAGTGTCATTGGGCCTAATTATATGATGCATCCACATCGACATCCACATACGAATCGCTCTGGAAGTAGTGGTGGTGGTTGGCATAAAGATAGTTACTGGGGATACGGCAAAGTTCGTAATCATCGTACTTGGTGGGCCATGGCATTTTATTACCCACAAGACACACCGATTGAGATCGGTCCGACAGCTGTCATGCCGGGAAGTCCGTATTATCTTTCTCGACAACAAGACTCATCTGAAACTAAGTTTTCGGCCGTTGGTGAAGCTGGCACCATGGCAATTATACATTATGATTTGTGGCATCAAGCCACAGCAAATCAAACTGACTTGACCCGTTACATGCTCAAATTCGAATTTATTCGGATGAAACCGCCAACGATTCCAACTTGGAATAATCAGGATACAGACTGGTGCCCACCATCCGATTCTCAGTTGTTAAACGATCAAAGTATTATGTGGCACCACTTATGGAATTGGTCCAGTGGACGAGGTGAAGATAAAACAGTAGCTTCGGCTACCGAAGTCGAAATTAGTAAATGGATTAATGCTTTGCGTATTGGTACCCAACCAGAACGGATAGAAGCAGCTAATCGTCTAGGTGCATTAGGAGAAAATGGAAGTGAAGCGATCTCGACTTTAATCCAATCTCTAAAGGATCCATCTGAACCCGTTGGTTTGAATGCAGCCTATGCTTTAGGTGCAATCGGCACGGAATCTATCGAACCATTAACCAATGCTTTGCAAGACGAAAACGAAACGGTTCGACGTCATGCAGCTTATGCTTTAACCGCAGTTGGTTCGGTAGTAGAAGAAAGAGTAACTGAATTACTTAATCACAAATCAGCTGATACTAGAGGTTATGCAGCCTACATTTTAGGCGAAATAGATGCAGTTGACTCGGTACCAAATTTGGTTTCTTTGTTAGACGACGAGTCAGTGAATATTCGTCGAAATGTGGTTGAAGCACTAGGTATTATTCAAGGAAACACTGATACATCAGTACCTGCTTTAGCCAGGGCGCTTGTTAAAGATGAAGATAAGCAGACTCGGTTTACCTCAGCTTTATCCTTAGCTCGAATAGGTCCAGTTGCGGAAGAGGCAGTCCCCGCACTGAAGGATGCATTAAAGGATAATGACCGCTACGTACGTGGGTATGGAGTTGAAGCGTTGAAGTATATTGGTACACCAGAAGCCAAAAGTGTACTGATTGATCATCTGATGACCATGCGGTGGTGTACTTCTACTAATAAAGCTAGTACTTTCTAAGTTTGATTTACGAATCAACCGACTAATTTTCATCTAGTTTGATTTCCTGTATAACGGTCTCGTAGACGGTTCGCAGTGGGACTTGATTGGCTTCTGCTAGCCGTCTACAATCTTCGTATTCGGGCACAATTTTCGTGATGGAGTCATTCAAAAATCCACGCTTAGCTTTTACTATCCCCCATTCAGTTTCTACTTCAATAAAATCTCGGGAGAGTTTCTGACGATCTGCTAAATAAGAGCGAACACCAAAAGTGGTGCTTTGTTGTAGAAGTAATTGAGTTAATGCAGATTGTTGTTCTATTGTTGAAAGGACTGTTATTTTAGTGGCGGGTCTACCTTTTTTCATTAGTATGGGCGTTAAGAAAACATCTAAAGCTCCAGTTGCGAGCAGTTGATCCATAACCCAGGCCGTAATTTCAGCTGACTGGTCGTCTACGTTCGTTTCGATGACCACAATCTGATCAATTAGAGACGACATTTGGGTTTTTCCCGGGATTAAGCCGTTTTTTTTTCTCCGATAATGACCCTAAGGAGATTTGGTGTATCAGGTAGATCCCGACTACCAGCACCGTAACCCGTTTGCATGACCGTCAATTCTGGCATTGGCCCAAAACCAGCAGCTAATGTAGTAACAATTGCTGCCCCTGTTGGTGTGACTAGTTCTTTTCGGATTTGGGTCTGTCGAATTGTAACGTCCTTCAACAATTCCATTGTTCCTGGCACTGGAACCGGCATTAGTCCGTGAGAGCAACGAACGAATCCGGTACCAACCGAAATCGGTGAAGCAAATACTTTTTCAACATTCAATATATCTAAAGCGATAACCGAACCAACAATATCAACAATTGAATCGATCGCGCTAACTTCATGCAAATGAACTTCTGACTTGGGCATCTGATGAACAGTAGCCTCTGCTGTAGCTAACCGATCAAAAATTTTTTTCGACTGACCGATTATTTTTTCATCTAATTTGCTTTCGTCCAATAAGCAAAAAATATCAGTCAGATGACGACTATGATGGCAATCTTTCGTTTGATTCACCGAGGCTTTTGTACCGGAAATCCCCTGTTTTTTCGTATGTTCAAAAGTCAAAGTAAATTCATTATTTACATTGAGTTTAGTTAACTCTTCTGTAATATGTTGAGGATCAACTCCAACATCGACTAGAGCACCTAGTGTCATGTCTCCACTAATACCAGAAAAGCAATCGAAGTAAGCAATTTTCAAAATTTGGTCTCCGTTAGTCAAAAACTAGCAATGTATAGAGGATAAAGTCGTGAAAATCAAGCATGTTCGCCTTTTTATTATAGGCATTTTATTGTTGGTTGTTAGTATTATCTCTCTGATAATTAGGCTCAATTTGAACAAAAGCAGCGAATTGATAAGCACTCAATCACCAAATACAAACGAAGTAGAGAGAACAACGAATCACCTTCTCCCAACTAATTCCAAATCATCTAGTAGCTTACCATTAGCACGGAATGAAGGGTGGGGAACTCACTATCGCCTAGCTGACTGTGATAAATTACTGACGTATTTCTTTGAAAACCCCAATAATTATTATGGCATCTACGATTTACAAGAAGACTTAGGCCAACCAGGAAGTCCTGATTGGACGTCAATGCCTTGGAATGAATTACGTCTTCGCTACATTCAAAGGTACCCACAAAAAGGGGAGGAGTTCTTAATTAACGGAGAGACACCACCAATTCAGTTGTCTACTAAAGATCAATTAGCCTATGACACAGCGCGTTATCGATTGGTTCTTCAGCCCAAAAGATAATTTGGGCTGAAATTAGCTGGAATCTGGGTTGGCTAAAACAGGCCGTAAAAAGCCATTTTCCGCCTCTAATAATCCGGTCGCTATTGACACATCGACTCCCCGAATCAAGCAGACAATCGCTTCCTTCACACGCCCATCAGCCTGATTTAAAGCAGACTCCGCTGTTGGTCGTTCACAGCCAGTAACACTCATTACAGTCCGTATTGCCCTATCTCTGATTTTACTATTGCTTGCTTGCATATTGACCATCAAGTTACCGTAAACGTGCCCTGTTTGAATCATAGCTCCGGTCGTCAACATATTTAAAACTAACTTAGTGGCTGTTCCTGCCTTGAGACGAGTTGAACCTGTAATAATTTCTGGACCAACCTGGGGTCGAATATAATGGTCAATATAATTAATATCGGCATCACTTGGACTAGAGGGAACACAACATATAAGAATAGTTTGGGCTCGAAGCAGATGAGCTTGTTCTAGTCCGCCCAAAACGTAAGGTGTCCGTCCACTGCTAGCAATGCCTACTACGATATCAACGTTAGAGACTGAGTTGTCCCGGATGACCTGGCTCCCCATTTTCTGGCTATCTTCGGCTGTTTCTACTGATCGGCGTAAAGCTTGGTCCCCCCCAGCAATTAGTCCTTGGATTTGACCTGGTTCAGTATTGAATGTTGGTGGACATTCTGAAGAATCTAATACACCTAACCGGCCACTAGTTCCTGCTCCCATGTAGAGAAGTCGTCCACCATTTCGAAAGGCCATCACCACCATATCAATAGCAGTCGCAATAGCGGAAGCCTGCTCTTCAACAGCAGACAGCACCTTTTGATCCTCTTTCTGGAAGATTGAAACAATTTCAGTACTCGATTTTAAGTCAATGTCGACTGAATCTTCATTTTCCTGTTCAGTTAAAAGAGAGGAAAACGAACTAGTAAATGGCGAATTCAAAAGACTTAGTTTTCTTCAGCGCGCTCTAGCAGTTCAACCTCGTATCCGTCTGGATCGTCGATAAATGCCATTTTACGTCCTGTAGGGAAGGTCTGGCGCCAATCGCTAGGCCAAATTTCTACGTCTTCATTTTCTAATTGGTCGCAGAAAGCAATCAAATCAGGTACACCAATTGCAAAGTGCATCAGGTCTTCTGGCACATTTACGTCATAATCTTCGGAGTAAGTTAGCTCTAGAGTGTGGTCATTACCAGGTAACTCTAGGTGAACAATTTGGTTACCTGCGGGTGATTTATCACTTCTACTAATCACTTGAAATCCAAGATGGTCTTGATACCACTTGATAGACTGGTCTAAATCACTAACGCGAATACGGGTGTGGAGGAAAATAGCCATAAAAACTCCTGAAATAGAATTGAAAAAATTGATTGCCGATTCAGTCGAAAAACAACAGTGAACGGAATGATATCACATAGCTTTGTCACTCTTCAATTGCTACCGCACATCGAGTATCACTCGATTCCATAGCTCCATCTAGCATCTGCATCAACATGACGGCTTGATCGGCAGAATTGAGTGGTTGATCTTCTTCTTTAATTGACCGAATGAATTCACGGGTTTGTAAAGTAACGGCATCACCACTATAGGCTGATGTGTCGATAGGTTTCACTTCAACCCCCTGAGCAGTACCGATTAACTGACATCCATCTTCTAATCCACCCTTTGTCCCATGTAAACTAACACGTTGATATTCAGTTGTGATTGGTTGATTATCTTCCGAGGTTTTTCCGTCAGCCGTATTAAGCGAGAAAGCAACAGTAAAATGTAAGACACAATTATTGTCGAATCGTATCAAACCACAAGCTGCATCATCGGCAGTATAAGTTTGTCCATCTGGTGCTAAATCTGAAAAAGCGTTGTACAACCCCGCAGTAACTTCTATCGGTTTAGGACAACCCATCATAAACCAAGCATTATCGATAGCATGAATGCCTAAATCTAGCAAAACACCTCCACCTTTCGCCTTGTCATGTCTCCAACCCTTAGCTGAACACCACCGAGTACGAACCCAACGAGTATCTACATAATAAACATCGCCTAATTCACCACTGGCAACTAAACGTCGCCCTTCCATCAGTTGTGGAGTAAAGCGTGATTGACGAACGAACATACAGGACAGATTTTTATCTGATGCCAATCGAGCCAAGGGCTTCATCTCTTCTGCATTATTGGCAGGTGGTTTTTCACAGAGGACATGTAAGCCAGATTCTAGTGCATCCTGAGTCGCAGATGCATGCATCCAGGTTGGCAGACCTATACAAACCGCATCAAGCTGAACTTTTTGTAACATTATCTTGTAGTCATCAAAAGTTTCGACGCCTTGTGTTTCGTCTAGAATACGTGCTCGGCGAGTTGGGTCTGGGTCAGCTAGCGCTACTAACTCCGCTTCTGTCTCATTCGCTAAAATTTTAGCTGTACCACCAATAGTACCACCAATGCCAATAATACCGAATCGAATCTTATTTTTCATGATAACTTTGTTCCTTAATTATTTAACAAATGACCAGAAAATAGGGTGTTAGTAAAATGGTTATTGCACTCAAACTGAATTTCTTCAATCTATCAAATCAACCACTAAAATAAATAGCTCCACCAAAAATATCACATGCAAAAAAGTCACTATTCTACAGTAGTCTCCTAGCAAACTGTCTCAAGTATTATCATAGAAAATGATTCACTGGTGACAGTTTAGCTAAATTAACCCCCAATTAAACCAGGCCGAACTTTACTCCAACTTCATTGGAACAACTTATTGATAAACACGAAAACTTCCATTCCAGAAGAGACTGCCTGGGTACTACCAAATTGATCAAATGAAAGCTAATCTACCTAACCACATCCCCAACCGGTTAATGTAAATACCAAAAAAATCGGAACCCTTTACTACTAGTTTCATTTCAACCAACGAACCTGGCAGGTGCTACTAGTTAGCCTGTGTTTTGAAATAACCCCAAGTTGTAGTTGCTTTTCCCATTGGGTGAACTGGAAAAAATTCTTTAGGGTTCAAAATTAACTCGTCTGGCTTTTTTTGATGGTCGGATAGTCGAACTTCGTCAATGACGCACTTGGAAGCAAAATTTCCGACTTTTTCTGGCTCTACATTGTTGATACTAAAAGTTTTTGCAAACTGCTTTGGTCCACCGTTGAACTCATCTTCCGCGGCTAGCTTCCCATCTAGGTATAGCTTTATACCATCAGGCCCCCAAGTTCCAGCCATGTGATGCAGTTCTCCTTTTTTCCATTTGACGGGTTTGCTGTACGCATCATGCCAACCACCACCACTTTTGATCCTCATTCCGGTTGTACCCGCTCCCTTACGACCATCGAATTGTAAGAAAATAGCATCAGTTCCTCTTTTGTAAGTGAACCAAAAGAAAATTTCACCGGTCATTTGTTTAGCATCAACGCCCATTTTAACAAATAATTCAACAGTACCCTCTTCTAGTTTGGTAAAACGATCTTCAACCGGAAAAGCAACTACATCTTTTCCTTCAGCGGCTAGAAATCCGTTTCCCCATTTGGCCTCAACAAATTTAGCGGTTCCTAAAACTTGCCCACCCTCTTTTTCCACTTCGGCCTTACTTTCCAAAGCTGAATAAAAAGTCTCCTTAGCTAAGGATAAAGAACACGTCAGGGTGAGAATGAGACAAGCAAATTTCACTTGTCTACTCAATATTTTTATGATCTGTTTCATTTTGTTACTCCCGTATGATAGTGATTAAATTCTACTTTAACAATTCATTGAACAGCTTATATCTCAGCTAGACTACAATTTTCACCCCATGGGAACTGAGTATTTAGATACATACGTTGTTACAAATTCTGGTTGACAATCATGTTTGTGCGTCTGTTCAACTTTATAATAATGTTCATTGTTGGCACTTCACTAATTGTAAGAAAAAAATCGAATATGACTTATATCATTTTCTAAGATCAACTTAGCTGACTGATTTCATATTCTCGATTTCAGTTAGATAAACTGGCCGTTTCTCAGTTAAAGAATGTTGTGCTGCCAACCCAATGACTACTGGCGCTCTTCCATCTTCACCTGTTACTAGTGGCACACGATCGTTCTGAATCGAATCGATAAAAGATTTAATCTCGTCTACGTATGCCACGCGATATCGTTCAATAAAAAAGAAAGGAGGAGAAGACCGTTGGATGTAGTCAGTTTTACTCACGGCTACTGTGTGTTTCTGGTCATTTTCAGCTTTTAGCATGCCACTACTACCTAGGACTTCAACTCGCTGATCATAGCCATAGACGGCTTGCCGACTATTATCGATACTTCCAATGGCCCCATTTGCAAATTCGAGTGTTACAACGGCCGTATCAACATCACCGACGGAGCCAATATTTGGATCAACCAGAACCGCTCCACTGGCGTAAACTTTGACGACCTCACTCTCTGTAATGAAACGTGCCATATCAAAATCGTGGATCATCATATCCAAAAAGATACCACCCGAAAGTTTTATATAGTCGATGGAGGGCGGAGCAGGATCGCGACTGGTGATACGTAGCAAATGCAATTGCCCTACTTGATCTTTCAATAGAAGATCCTTCAAATGTCGAAAATTTACATCGAAGCGGCGCTGAAAACCGATTTGTAATTTTACACCAGCTATGTCAACGATCTTCAGTGTTTGGTCAATCCGTTCTAAATCAAAATCAATTGGTTTTTCGCAAAAGATATGCTTACCGGCTTGTGCCGAATCTTGAATAATCTGAGCATGAGTATCGGTAGAAGAACAAACAACAACAGCTTCAATATCTGACCGGTCTAATAACTCGTGGTAATCAGTTGAGACAGTTGGAATAGTAAACCTTTGTGCTATGCGTTCAACTGATGAAGGGTTAACATCAGCAATTGCAATCAACTCTGCTTCGGGTATATGACGAATAATGTTTTCTATATGTAGTTGGCCAATTCGGCCTGTTCCGATAACTGCTACGCGGACCGAGTTTTTACCGCTCACCTAATTTTGCTCCTCCAAGTCCAAAAGTTTTTGCAATAATTGCTCTTGTTTGTTGTTGACTGTCCTTGGCACATCAATACTGACAGTGATCAAAAGATCTCCGGCCTGTTGATCTTCTCGGCAAACACCAAGCCCCTTCAGACGAAACGTGTGTCCTGGTTGTGTCCCTTTGGGAATTGAAAACACGACCGATTCATTGAGTGTAGGAATTTTTACCTGCCCACCAAGCACAGCTTTGGCGAAACTAATAGGTACTTCGGCACGCAAATCATTTCCATCTTTCTCAAAAAATGGATCGGGTGAAATCCTAATCTCAACTATTAGGTCGCCACTATTCCCACCCAATGGACCAGAATGTCCCTGCCCCGCTAGCCGCAGAGATTTTCCCTCCTCAATTGAATGTGGGATTTTGACTTTCAACTTCCGTTCTTTTTCGGTGACTCCCCAACCACTACATGTAATACAAGGCTGATGAATGATAATGCCAGTTCCTCGACAACGAGGACAGGTATCATTTTCTTTTACCTTACCAGTTCCAATACAACGAGGACAAGGAGCTTTGGTTGAATCTGATTTTATTCCTTCTCCATTACATTTTTGACATGGTTCATCACGATTGATTTGGAGCACCGCTTCACCACCCAAGATTGATTCGCGAAAAGACACTGTAATGTGTCTCTGAAGATTAGAGCCTTTCTTTTTGTGATGGGTGGGAGTATTACGATTAACTGATGATTCTTGTTTTTTTGCGGAGCTGTTTTTATCGTTGAACTTTCGGCTGGGTTTATTTTTAAACAGATCATTAAAAATATCGTTGATAGTAGATTTCGAATTGACTGGGTCCATATTTCGTCTACTACTGGATGAAATATTAGAAAAGCCTTCTAACCGATCATATTCGCGTCGTGTATTCGGGTTGCTCAAGACACCATAAGCTTCCGAAATTTCTTTAAACTTATCTTCCGCTGTACGGTCGTTCGGGTTTTTATCTGGATGATAACGAACAGCCGCACGGCGGTACGCTTGCCGTATCTCATCTGAGGTTGCGTTAGGTGGAATACCTAGTATTTGGTAATAGTTCTTTTTTATCAATTTGGTCACCCATAATTGGGCTAATTATCCACGAATCTTTTCTAAAAACTTGAGTGCCAGACAATGCCAAATAAGGAGCTAGAAATTGAGATGTAGGTAGCAGAAAAATTAAGATCGTGAGGTTTGGAAATATGATTAAAAAAAATCTTTTCTTCAATATTGGAAATATTGGAGCTTAAAAATTTTTGATAGCTGGAAAAACCTAACAGGCTGGCAGCAGTAACACCAAAAATCAATCGATTTCTGTGATATTCATTTATCTTAGATTTCGCCGTATCCATTTCTGCCAATTTTCCCTCATTCATGGCATCATTGTAGGTTCCAAGTGATTGTTCCATCGAACGATGAGACTTTAAGGATAAGTAACCTGCAGCGAGGCCTACACCAACTACCCCCCATTGCTTCCAATTAATAGTTGAAATTTGAGGTAATTTTCGAGTTCTCTCTAATGTTTGATTTTGGGCAACAGGCGTCTTTATTTCTCGAACAGTATCTGTCAGTAAGGCCGAAGCTTGTGGATGAAACACCATCAGGTCGCCAATTTCTGGTGCATGTCCGCTAATCTCTTTCAGTTCACCTTTGGAAACATCGGCGTAGGTTTCGGAGACAATTATCCAACCTTTTTTAGGCAGATCCACCTTGTTTTCTGCATCGTTAGTCTCACTCAGAATGTCAAATCGCATTCCTTTTTTGACGCCTTGCTCGAAACCTAAATTGAAGTAAATAATCGGTCCAATGACATCAATAACGAAAACCTTATCGGGAAGTGAACTATCAATCGGTGAATGCTGATCGGTCAACTGGTCACTTTGACTGACTGATACCGAGAAACTGGAAAAAGCCAGACCCAATAGTAAAATTAAAAGCTTCATATGGTGAAATAGAGTTTTTTGGATAGTCAAATGTCTTGTTCAACTCCGTTTTTCGAGTTCTTTCAAGATTTTGCTTGGTGAATCTTCAGGTTGCCAGCTAAACTTCGGATTTAGTTGTTGAATTTTTTCAACTGACTCTTCGTAGTTGCCTAAGTGAAAGTAGCTAATAGCTAGCAACAAAGTCAGTTCTCTATACCCAAAATTAGGCTTTCCTCTGGTAAACCGATAACCATCTTCAATCTGTTCACCATACTTAATCGCATCCTGATATAGCTCTAATGATAAATTAATACCAGCTAGACCAGCACGAGCATCGTTGAGCAAATCCTGGTTACCATCTTGGTCAGCTAATAATAAAGCATTTTCTAGCTGTTCCTTAGCTGTTTGCAGATCTGCCGACTCTACAAATGCTAACCAACCTAAACCTAATGAAGCCTCTACGCTGTCCTGATTTAACTGCTGAGCTAATTCGAAACTGCTTTTGGCATCATCGTATTGACCATTCTTATATTGACTCCAACCTTGTTTGGAATAAAAATCGGAGGTCGGTTCAGGTAAGTCGGGACTGCAAGCTGAAAAACCTAGTCCAAAGATTAAACAGACCCCAACTGACTTTGTTGCAATAGCTGGCAGTGAAAGACTCATGGTCAATGCAATGAGCCGACAGAAATTATCTAGCTTATACGGTATCAATGTTCCGTTCCTAATCCATGAAGCTTTGAGATACCTCAACAAGCGTGAGGGTTTCTTCTTCATGTTCACTCGGATACATCTGGTAGAATTGAAATCCCATTAACTCATCTTCTGAACTTGTTCTGACAAGTAGCGATTTTTTTCTGTTTGAGTTCCCACCCATAGTTTTTTGAACCATTTATTTGCTAGCAATGCTGGTACAAAGATATAATATATTTCGGATCTTCTTCTATTTTCTATAATCCAACAGCCGTATCTGCGGCGCGGGCAACACGAATCCCCTCTTCTTCATCAACCAGACTCAAAATAATACCGCCTAATACAAAGAAAATAACCAAGGCAACAATACTCAGACGGCTAGAGCCAGTGACCTGCCCTACGATCGCAAAGAGAAGTGGGCCTACGATTCCAGCAAACTTAGAACTCATACCATAAAATCCAAAAAATTCAGCGGTTTTTGCTTTAGGGGACATCGATCCAAATAATGATCGACTCAAGGCCTGTGTTCCTCCTTGAACCGTACCAACCATAAACGCCAATATCCAAAAGTGAAGAGCCGTTGATAGGAAGTAACCAGCGATGGAAATAAGAGTATAAACTGCTAAGCCAACATAAATACTAGGTTTAGTACCAACAAGCTTTGCTAACTTTCCAAACCCGATAGCAAAAGGAATCCCAACAAATTGGGTTAAGAGTAAGGCTCCAATTAAATCCGTTCGGCTAATACCAACTTCGGCACCGTAAATTGTTGCCATTTTGATTATCGTACCGATCCCATCATTATAAATCCAGAAAGCTGTTAAGAATAACAACAGTTGACGGTATTGTTTTAGTTCGTTAAATGTTTTTCTCAACTGTTGGAAACCGGCTCTCACAGGGTTGATTGAAGAATCTGCTTGATGAAATATCGCTGGTTCTTTAACATTAAGCAAAAGAGGAATAGTAAATACAGCCCACCATGCTGCAACGCTCAAAAAGCATAACCGAGCAGCAAATTCGCCTCCGATTAACTCAATCATAGCGACATTAATGGCTAATAAGATTCCTCCACCGAGATAGCCCAGTGCGTAACCTTTGGTAGAGATCTGGTCAATTTCATCGGGCGAGGCAATATGTGGCAGGAGTGAGTTATAAAAAAGATCTGCCCCACTGAACCCCACACTACTAAAAATAAATAGAAGTGACGCAAAAAGCCAATCCCCATTTCTTATAAAATAAAGAAGAGCTGTAAAAAAGATGCCTAATGCTGCAAATGATAATAAGAGGCGTTTTTTTAAACCTGAAAAATCAGCGATAGCACCTAAAATCGGTGCTAAACATGCGCTGATTAACAAAGCAATTGTGTTCGTATACCCCCAATATGAACTAGCTAGATTACCTTCAAGCGTTGCGCCAGCCACTTGGCTGTAGTAAATGGGTAAAACTGCAGCCATCACAGTTGTGGCAAAGGCAGAGTTAGCCCAATCGTACATATACCAACCAAAAACCATTTCCTTATTATTACTGGGCATTATTGATTTTCTATTTGAGGATTACCATTTTTTTCGTTGACTCAAATTCCAGAGTTTTTAAGGTGTAAAAATAGACCCCACTCGCGGCTAACTCACCGTTTTCGGCTCTACCATCCCAATGATAAGTGTGAGTACCAGCAGGTTGGTTGCCCAAGTTAATTTGTCGTATTGACATGCCATTAGTATTATGGATTGAAATTGTCGTTTGGGTTGGGTCGGCTAAATCGTAACAGATCCACGTCTCCGGATTAAAAGGATTAGGATAATTACCTAGTAATTGTGTTTTCGATGGTAACTGACTATGATGAAGTAGCAATCCTAAATCAATCGATCGATTGATCAACTCAGTAGCTGTTACAGAGTGGTAAAAATTATGAGTGGAACCGTCAGTATAGAATATCTGGATTTCCAGTTGATCGCCGACTTGTGTTGGTTGATGAATTAATCTATCTGAATCTAATTTGTCGAACTGTGTATTTAATCCAACTAATGTTAGCGAAAAATCCATTGACCGTTGATTAGGATCCAGAGCAAACTTATTACCCAATTGAGAATTTGCAACTAGGTGGTTAGATCGATTAACAACTCTAACACTGTCTACTACTAAGCTCCGGCCCGAAAGGAAGGACACTGTCGGTAAAGCCCCCCTCAGTAGAATCAAGTCACAAACAGGTTCAACAGACAAAATGGTGGGAGCAGCCTTTGAAGACAATGTATCTGTTTTACTCGGCCAGGGATCACCTTGAACGACAATCGTTTCTGGTTCGCGAGTAATCATTACCAATCCTTTTCCAGCTTGAATAGGTTCATTTCGTACGAGATTAATGGTGCCATCCGAATCAGGGAAAGCAACAGCCAAAAAACGACGAAAATACTGATCTTTAGCTCGATCAGCAGGGTCTACTATGTCCGACTGAACAATCAGATGCGTGATGGAATCACCCACTGAATCTAACTGTATCAGGTCGCCTACTTCAGTTAATCGTGGATCTTGCCTCGGTAACCCGATAAGGTTCAACCCCCCTTTCAGTCTGAGTCTGTGGTCTATTACTCTTCCGGTCAAGAATAATGTCACTGGGTGCTTCATGACAGTGATTATACCAGTAGTATTAGTAATCGGTACGTTCCCTCGGAAACTGGCTGGATGATCCCCGAAGTAACTAACCCAATCAGCTGTTTCGGGCTGGTAGGTAACTAAAAAGTTTACTGCTGGGCTAAGCACCTCATATAAATCCGAAACCTGACGAATCGATTTTTTTTGTTGATTGACTTGATCAACAACCAAGGGCAGGTAAATGAGACTTACATCTTCGGGGATATTTAATTCAAATGAGACTTCATTTTTGAGCTGAACTCGGGCTAACATCGGCGTAGCCGGATCACCTTGCGGGTCAGTCGCGGAAAAACGTACAGCCTTACTACCATCACTGGCCTTTGTCTGATAACTAATCGTGTGCGTAGCCGAATAGATATATACATCATCTACGTCACTCTCCTCAGTTATTTTTAGTAAAATTGGCTTTGATTGTGTGGTATCAAGATTTGAAATGTCGGCTATAACCCGTAAACCGGGTCGATTGGCGGCAACTGATAATTGTATTTGTTCTCCACTCCGAGTTTGTGGATTGATTTGTGGAGACAATAACCGAGGTTCAGTTATGAGTTCGATCGAACCAGCTAATTTTTCTTTGCTATGGCCAATCTGGCCAACTACATCGTATATACCTTTCAGATGCTGGTCTAAAATGGGAGTAAAGTATCCAACATAGTGAGTAGGCTGATCTTGACTGGCAGTTGCAACCACATCTTCAACTAAGCCCAGGATAGAAAAAGTAGCAGCCGATTGATCCTCACTTGGTTTACCAATTAACGTGATAGTTGCTGTCTGTCCGATATCTATTGGGCTACCCTCCACCTGAATTCGTTCAAGTGCGGTAACGACCTGTAAACTGTGGGTAACAGGATTTATTTTAGAGCGTTCATCGTTCGCGAGATGGCTAATACGAATTAGGTTTTGTCCAAGTTGATGGGTAGAAAAAAATATAGTAGCTGAGTTTTGATCAACGGGTATGACCAATTCGGTGGCTGGTGGGTTCATGACATTACCTATCATAAAGATACCTTCAGTATCTGAGTCCAATGCCAGTCGAATCGGGCTCAGTGGTACTGTAGGTTCACCACGTATATTTAGTAAAGTTAGTTCAATCGATATGGGTTTCCCTTGATAAGTTTCTATAGAAGCCTCGGCTTGAAGGTTCACCGGATAACTGACCGTAGTAGTGGTAATGAGATGATCTTTTTTAATTCTTTCGAAACTATAGCTTTCAACTGGACCAACAGAATTACCATCAACGAATATGTCAACCAGTTGATATCCAACTTGAGTTGTGAACTGAAAATTCTGATTCTCCAGTCGTCTTACTGAAATTTCGCCTGAGGGCGTAATGGTAGACCCAATATCCGATTGTGTCTGGATTAAATGCATCTCCGGTATGTAACGGCCAATTTCGTAAGCACCAATAGTTGGAGAATTGGCTCTGGGATTTCCTTCAAAATCGATAGCAACCGCCCAATCTGGACTTCCCCCACCAATAAGAGGGCTCTGATCTGAGACGTAGTATTCATATTGTTCAATATCAGCCAAGATTGGTATCGCATTGATATTACCAATGTTAGGAAAACCGCCTTCAACAGCCGAATACCTGATTTGCAAAACATCGCCTAAAAATTCAATAGGATTGTCTCCATTTAACCACAGAATTGAGTTGTAGATTCGAGGGGAAGCTGTTTTGTCAGCGTATACAGCACCACTGGCGGCTTTTAATGTTGAAGTATCAATGTAATTAAAAACAACAGTACAGTGGATCAGTGTAGGGAAAGCGTAGAAATTTGCGCTTAATCCACCACCTTTAGTGGCTACATTGTAATCAATTATACAATTGACCAAATGTGGCTGAGCATCCCGACAGTATAACCCACCACCAGAATAACCAGCTCGATTACGACGAATGACGGTGCTGTCAATTTGAATGTTCGATTTATGGCAGTAAATTCCACCACCATCACCAGCTGTTATATTCCGCTCGATCAAACAATGGCTAATTTTAGGTGAAGCGTCCAAGCTGTAAATGCCACCACCCTTATTCTGCAAAACGTGGCAATTCTCCAAAATTGGTTCGGCGCTTTGACAATAAATTCCACCACCATATTGATTAGCTACGTTTTCGATCACAATACAATCACGAATAATTGGTGAAGATCCAAAACAAGCAATTCCACCACCCTCGTCAGCCTGGCCATTAGTAATGGTAAAACCTTCGATAACTGTTTCATTAGTCTCCGAAGTTTGAAAGACAATTCCCCTTCCTTGAGCTTGACTGTTAATAATGCAATTCTCAGCGCCGTTCTCAGACTGCAACAGTAATGCTTTTCCCTTCATATCCAAATTGCCATAGTAAGTCCCGTCTCGGACTACAATTCGGTAGCCATTAGGTACATCATCGATGGCTTCTTGAATAGTTAAATAGTCATCTGGAACTCTCACGAGAGGCTGACCCAACATCAAAATCTGGTCTTGACCATAGCTACGCCCTCTTTCATAGACTACTACCAAGCGAAAGTGATACGTAGTGTTTGCTTGTAAATTGGTCATTACCTGTTGGATTTCTATCAACTCGTCGAGCGTTTGGAGGGGGATCAATTGAATAGGTGTTTTCAATCCATAGTTTAGAGTAGGTCCATATTCAAAAAAAGCTTTCAGTTTTTTATCGACTCCTTGATCTATTGAACCTCGAAACCATATTTGCCCCTTACTTAATTCACTTGGCAATGTATTAACTATAGGAGTCGGCCTCCATTCGTAGGCCCCAATATCCGGTTGTGTTCGGCGGTAGTAAGTTAGGTCGGTTATTGGTGAATTTTTTGGGTTACCTCGGTTGATACACGGTGATTCAGCTTGCAAACGAAGGTCAGTCTTGGATATAAAAAGTGGGTCGGCATCTATATTATAGTTATCCTTTCCATTTTCATCGTTTAAACAAGAGTACATGGGGATTGTACTATTGTGTATCTGCCCATTTTTACCAGATACGTTACCCCAAAGAATGCAATTTTGAATTAGGCCTGTGCAATTACTAATTCCAGCACCGAAAGTATATCCATCCAGCGCCGACAAGGTAACAGTACGATTGTAAGCAATCGTATTATTAATGACGTCTGCTTGACAAGTTGAGATTCCGCCACCACTGGCGTTCCATAGTACTGAAACAGTATTACCTGCGATAATGTTATTGACAATGGTTCCATTCGCTTGATAGATTCCACCACCACTGCCACTAGCCGTGGTTGATTCAACCCAATTACTCAGGATTTGGTTGCTTGTGATTGTTCCGTTACATTGAGCTATCGCTCCGCCATGTGCTTGACCTCCGTCATCGGAAATAGCACGATTACCAATGATCCGATTGAGAGCGATAGTCGCTGCTGACCCATTACCTGAAATGCCAGCCCCAATAGCATTTCGTCCATTAGTCAAAGTTAATCCAGCAATTTGACAGTCTGAGGTTTCATCTCCAGACAAAGTAACAACAGCCGATATTCCACCGCCATCAACCACTGTTTGTTGAACGATTTCTAGATCGTTTGGATTGGTTGAACGCAGAATAATATCCTGACCGTTGAACCGTAAGTTTTCTCGATAGTGGCCGGGTGCGACGATGATTTGATCTTTGTTTTGGCAGTTTTCGATAGCCGTCTGAATCGTGAGAAAATCTTTCGGCACATAGATGATTTTACACCAAACTGGGTCTACCAAACACACAGTTAAGAAAACGATCAAGTAAAAAGGAGGAGATTTTAATGGCACACTAACACTCAGCACAATGTCTGGATTATATCAAAACCCGACAATTCAATCAATCCAAAACCTTTGCGCCTGCAATGGTATAACTAATTTGTTATCTGCTATACTTGGAAAATAGGCTGAGTCTAAGTTTAGACGAAGAATGAAAAACTAGAAAGGAGATTAACAGTGCAAATTTCACCAAATGAACGAGAATCCAGTCAATTGGATACTAGTAGCTTAGAAATAGCCTGTCGGCAACTAAGAGAAGTCGGTTATGTAGTACTGGAGTCGGTTTTTGATCCTGGTTGGATTACCGAATTGTTTGACCAATATCTGGATCAAGCAAAGCAAGAATACGGCGAGCAATGGCCCAACAATCATGGCGGTATTAGTCCTCCAATGAAGGAACCATTCTTAGATCCACTAATTGTACAAAATCCGTTTGCTATGCAGATTCTGCAAATGACATTGGGGGATAATTTTTTTAGCTATTTACCTTATGGTAATAACACCGCTTGGCCGAATTGCTCAATTCAGCATATTCATCGGGACGCAGGCCATCTATTTCCAGATACACCGTATGTTCTACCTATGACCAAAGCTGTAGTTAACATTCCTTTAGTCGATTTCACTGAAAAAAATGGTGCGACCGAAGTTTGGCCTTCCTCTCACCTAATGGTTGATCGGCCTGAAGACAGTCAGCTAAGTTTAGAAAAAAGAGCCCAAGGTTTAGCTTCAGTGCGAATGCTAATACCCGCGGGGTCATTGGTGATTAGAGATATGCGTTGCTGGCACCGAGGAATGCCCAATAAAACAGCCCAACCTCGACCAATGTTAGCGTTAGTATATTTTCGCCGATTCCATCATGAACCGGATAATTCAACTACTTTTCGATACACTTTGCCCGAAGATAATTGGCAATCTTTACCTGATATCAGCAAAAACATCTACCGTTTTAATCAACCTTAAAAACTTAATTAAGCACATTTTTGATATCCCGAAAAGTACAAATGATTTAGCAGCGTTGAAGCAAACTACTAAGTGGACGATGAAATATTTGTTATCCTTTCACCTAGTAAGCACAAATGGTTTGTTTCATAAGGACCTTGGTATTATATCTCTTGTATACCTACAGCTAGGTTTATAGGGGACGGTAAAACAAATCAAGAATGATAGAAAGATCGATATTCAGAAAGTATAATTAGAATATCCAGTTTCGAACTGTTTATAAATATTTGGAACAAGACTTATGAAGGATTTTATGAAAAAGAAACGTTTAAGTCGGGAAGACTATTTTCAAGCATTAAGCTTGACACAACTGGTTTCGATCGATTTACTCATTTTTTTTCAAAACAAATTATTGGTCGGTGAGAGAAGTAACAACCCAGCTCAAGGCAGTCTTTTTGTCCCTGGTGGAAAAGTATACAAAAATGAATATTTATCAGAAGGCTTAGAGCGAATCTCTACACAAGAGATTGGGTTTCCATTACATACTAGTCAATTACGATTAAAAGGTATTTACGACCACATCTATGAGAACAATTTTCAAGATGACAGCTGTGGCACTCATTACGTTACCATTGCTTGTCAATTTGAACTTCCTCTGTCTCAAAAGGAAAAAATTGCCATTATTGAGGATTCCATGTTAGAGCAACATCATCACATTGAATGGCTACAGTCAGAGAATATTTTGGACCACCCAGAGGTTCACGATAACGTGAAAAGTTATTTCCAAAATAGACCAACTAACATTTTCCTTTAACCCAATACTAATCTAATCTAAAAAGATATGATCTTCTCCCAGGGTCTGTAATCTTCATTCCTTCACTCGACTCTGCTCACTGTAATCTGTGTTGATACTGAAAAAATATTTAAATTCCGGATTCTATATTTCTCTAATTGAGTCATAGGAAAAACCAAACTTTATATGTTCCACTACTTCCGAGTTTTTCATCCTTAAAACAGATTCCATCTGTTGGCTGGCAATTGTTTAGAGTTATCTCCTTACAAATCAGTAATTTACAGATTCTTAAATGACTGAAGTGGAAAAAGATACCTCTCAGAATCATCTTAAATTGCAAAAATTAGGACTTTTTGTTGTCTTAATCGTTTTTAACCGAAACGGTTTTTGTTGTGGGAACGTAGTTCCAACTAGAATTGGCTCATACTTTGACAAATAAATCAATTTTCAAAGAGGCTCGCATGACAATAAAAAAACACACGATTCAAAAACGACTTAATATTGAAGGGGTAAAACGAAGCGTACGGGCAGGAAAGATTAAAGGAATTGAAACCACGAAGCGTGATATTCGGTCGGGAAGGATCAATAACATCAGCAACAATCAGCCACAACCAACAGTTCAAAAAAAACAAAACTAGGATTCGGTCGATTTACACAATCTATAACCTAGTTACTAAACGTCATTCAAGAATCTTCGGCCCATTGGTTTATTTAAATAAATATGTCTGTAGGAAACAATATCGAAGTGTCTAAGCGGTCGGTACAATTACCAGTTGTGTACTCAAACCGCTCAGCTTGGTGGAAACGCTTCTTCCGTACTAAATCAATATTCGAACAACCCTTACCTGATTATCATCCGATTCAGCGCCTACATCGAATTTTACGTCAAACCCAACATTTTCATCCACCGGAACATTAGTACAGAAAGTGCAGTGGATCACAAGCTACCGGAACTTGCATCCACTGTGATTCTTACCACCCAGATTTTCCCTTTTTGGAAGTAGTTACCTGACTAAGTCCGTCTAGAAGTTTGATTCTTAAGATGTCAAGACTCAATCCTAAAGAGGTTGCAGAGCTTTTCTAGCATCATTAAGAGCGGTATAGGACTTTTGCATCGTTTCCCAAGGGTTATAATCAGATCGGTTCCAAATCATACCACTGACCTCGACAGTAACTGATAGCGTTATCTTATGGTTGACCAAAATTTTCAGGTATTCAGTCAGGTTAAGATTTCCCTCACCTGGCAATAGAAACTGAACAGCACCAGTCTGGTCATAGTATCCATCTTTGATGTGAATATGTTTCGTATATGGAAGACACAGTTCAGCAGAGTAAACCATATCCATGCCCTGAAGATGAAAGTGGCTAATATCAAAGTTGAGTTTAAGGGACTCATGATTTACTTGTTTCATTAGCCAGTTGGCTTTCTCTGGACTATCGATGGCTCCTCCAACATGTGGTTCTATTGCCAGTATCACCTTAAAATCACGTGCAATATCTCCAAACTGAATAAGCATTTCTAAAATCTGATCCTGTCTTGATTCCCATTCTGAACTGTTAGCTCCGAGTGTAGTGGTGACAATAGTTGGACTATCAGTCCAACTGAGATCGCGAGCAAACCTACAAATGATACGAAATTTATGGAGAAGTTCTACATGTGATATCCTTGATTGACACAAGGGAAGCAAAGCAAGAATTGCCGGAGGTGGAAAACCTAGATTATTAATCTTGTTCCTCAGTATTAACCGATCTGACTTATTTAATACGTCCGGTGAAGTTGGCCAACCATCGGCTGCGGTTATTTCGATTGTCTCGTAACCTATTCCCTTGATAGTTGAGAGTATATTGTCAATGTTTACATCTCTCATTCCATAGTTACCATACCCTAGCCGAATGTACTCTACAGCAGCCGACACATTAATCCCTCCAATCGAAAATTGCGCCTAGGACCTTATTTTGATGCTCAATCAGGTCTTGATATGATTCTTGTGCTTCTTCTGGTTTGTATATATGTGAGATAAGTGGATCCAGTCTAAGTTTTTTTTCGATTACCAAACGCGACAAAAGCTTACAATTTTGCTCCATACTATGTTTGCAAAAATCATTTTGTTTTACTGGTAGTTTCCACTCATGGGCTCCTAGTAAAGTCAAATTCCCCCCAGGTTTCCACAGGTGTACCTTTTCTAAAAACGGAGTGATATCAGTTTGATAGCGACCACGTGGTGAACCCATAAAGACAAACTTACCGTTTCGTCGAGCATAATCAATCGCGGATAGTGAGACCGATGGGACACCAGTACATTCAAGAATTATGTCAGCCCCTCTTCCGCTAGTTAGTTCCATAATATATGCTTTGGGATCTTCTCGATTTGGATTAATCGTTGTATTAATACCACATAAATGAGCAACATGTAAGCGCTCATCAACAATATCGATTAGGACAGGAGTCGCACCTGATAAGACCGTCAATTGTGCAGTGAGTTGACCAACGAGTCCGCCCCCAGTAACTATGACAACATCTCCTAATTCCGGTTGAGCCGTTTGTATACCAGCGATTGCTACTAATCCCATGCCCAACATAGCAGCAACAGGTTGCTCAAGTTGGTTAGGCAACGGACATACAAGTTGCTGACCAATTGAATAGCTTTGATGATGAATATGGCTAAAAACGAATTCGCCAACGGTAAGATGATCAACCTCAGTACCAATTGCAATAACATGTCCAACTGCGCGATTACCTACGTACAGTGGGTAGGATACTTTCTGAAGTCCGCTTAGTTTGGCCACCTCTGTGCCAGCACTAATGCAACTGTATAGAGTCTGGATCAGAACCTCACTTGGACCAAGCTTAAATGTTTTCACTTTTGTTTCAAGTTCTACTTGGTTGATATCCTTAAAAACGATGCTTCGTAGTTGTACTTGTTGGGTCAAAACTTAGTTTCCATTTTTCTATTACCTGTACACGAAAATAAGTCTATTAATTTTCATACTGACTGGACACTTTTTTCTTTTAAGATTCATCTATGTTCAACGTTGTAGCAATTTTAATCAGTTAGCAATAAATACTTACTGACTGGGTCGTTGATGTGTTCTGATAACTAGTTCTTAGATTGACTTACTGAAAGGACTGTACACCACTTGGGATATAATGTGTAGGTAGATCAGGGAATTTTTCTTTCATAATGGCCGCTTGCCTCTTAATTGCTGGTATTTCACTGACACTGTGCAAACTTTCTATGACTGGCAAACCCATTTCAAGGCATGCGATGACGATGAATTCGCTCATCTCACCAATGATTATGGCTTCTGCCCCCATATCTCGGGCGGCTTGGGGCATATGTAGTTGATTTTCTCCAAATCCACCAATCAGGAAAGCAAAACTATGAATGAATTTCTTAGCATCACCAAAAATACGACATGAATTGAATGCTAAACCATCCTCTACATATTTACTCAATTCTACGACCGACATTCGTCGTGGTAGTTCTTGGACAGAAAAGAATTTTTGTTTAACTTTTAGGCGGAGGTCTTGGATTCCAAGTGCCAAGACAGCTTGATCAGAAGTGCCATTTTGGTCTAGTGCGTCCCAATTAGAGTGGCTTCTATATACGACAATTTTATGTTGATCAAGTAGCTCTTTTCTCACATTGTTAGAATAGATATCTTTCTTGCTTGGGCCTTGATACCAACTACTATTTTGCTCTGCTAACCATATTCCTTCATGGCAAATTATCATGTTAGCTTTTTTCTCAATACACGAACTAATACTTTCTGTATGAATATTCCATAGACAGGCTAAACTGGTCACGTCAGTTTCAGGATTGCCATAAATGAAACCTAGCTCATCATTTTTAAGACCAATTTCTTTGGGCGCAATCTCTTCGAAGACCTTAGCTATAGCGCTAGCTTTATACATACAGCTACCTCGTTGTATGACTTATTCAACAGTACTATTGAATAACTGACCTATGTCATAGGATATTAATTATCAAAATGTTTGTTAGGGGTTATTGATCTTAAGTAAAGTTTTAATTTGAGCCAAATTTTTTATCTGAGTTATTTCTATATTGCTTGTGAAGTTTTCAGTATTTCCTAACCTTGTACGTTAGCTTGATTGACTCTTCTGAAGAATCTAAGTTTTAGATTGTTACGCCTAAATGGGTGAAACCCTATCAGGATATTGGGACTTTTAGATGTGAACTTTTCGTTTTCTTTAGGTGTTAGTTGGAAACTCAGCTTGGTATTTAATCAACGTTATCTTACATTTGGTGTGGTATTTTAGTTGCCAAATACATCTAAGATATTGGATAGCATTGATGATTCTCCTTTGTAGAACTCAGTATACTTACATCGATCACAAGTAATCGCTACAAATTTTCGATTTTGCATATTCATAAATTTAGTTAATCCAGTGCCTGTTGCAGAAATTTCATCAGTTTGATATGTAGAATTTTGGCACTTTGGACATTCCCATTTTTTACTTTCTTCCATCACAATTACCTTTGTACTTTATGCTTCTTACTCTTATGATAATCAGTAGTATATGCTATCTTTCATGAATTAGCTTAAAAAATAACTAGCGGTTGATAATGAGAATGTATACTAATTTCTATAAGACATAGACGATATATGTAAACCCAACCGAATAATTAGAAGCTGAAATCAATTAAATAACAATCCAAATGAGCTTCTAAATATTTACCTAATACTTCAGAATAATCACTTGAACTTTAATCAAAGCGCCATAAATTAAACCCAAATTAGACTTGAAGTTACAGTAAATTTATCTCTTCATAAATTAGTGATATTTGCCAACGCTAACCGATAAAAATACAGATAGAACATATCGTTCAAAAAAAGAGAAAAATCTAGATATGTAAATAAATCTGAGGCTTATACCTTATATCTTTTTTCAATCTGTATATCGGTTGGGAAGTGATTTTCGACCGTTTAATTAATGATTTTTGATTTGGTTATTCCTAATTTCGAAAGTTGTGAACGATACTTTTAGCTGGTGTTTTTTATAGCTTCGAATCTGACTTAAAAAGATGATAAAAATTTACATCTGGGGGAAATTGCTAGGTTGCCTTATTAGAATAAAGTGGCTATAATAAATCTGATCGATTTAGGACTAAAGCAATGGTAAGATGGAAATATTGAAGAATCAGGTAAGAAGTGTTTTGGGAGTTAATTGACATGGATCAATGTATGAAGTTTAAAGATTCAAAATGTTCTTTTGTAAAGACAATTAGATTTCTTTTCTCACTGTTTTTCGTCGTCAGTTTCGTATTACTAGGTTGTGGAACAGAACAAAAAGTTAAGCGGATCGAAGTCAAACTTAAAAGTCCACAACCCGAAGTTAGACGCAAGGCCGCCCTAGCTCTGGCTGAAATAGGGAAACCCGCATCATCAGCTGTTCCTTCTTTGATTGACCTCCTAAAAGATGAAGAAGATATAGTTTGCGGAAGTGCAGCCTTTGCGCTATCTAAGATCGAAGATCCTAACGTCGCAAATGCAATCCCTGAATTGATAGAGTTGTCTTTGGGAGATAGGATTGAATTCACTCAGCGAAGTAGTTTGGATGCCTTAGTTTCACTGAGAGAACTCGCTGTCCCAGAATTAATACCTCTATTAACTTCTAACAATGATCTCAAAACCCGGTTGATTATTACTGAAGCACTGTCTCGAATTGGGTCAGGAGCAAAAGAAGCTACTACTGTTTTGATGGACGCTTTGTATGACTCCAATGAAGTAATTAGAGAAAATGTCATAAGTGCTTTAGGGAGAATTGATACACCCGAGGCCTCTAGAGCACTGGACGAATATAAGGCTGGGGTTATTAGCTCACTACTAAATAGAGTTAAAAACATAAGAGAAAAGATCGAAATGTTAGATTCAGAAGTCAACACGGAAATAGAAAAAGAGATTGCGAGTTTGGTTAAACCTTTGCCAACAAAGATAATGCCTAAGGGTGAATTCGAGAATCGGGCTATGTATGAGAAACGGGTCAAGGAGACCCAACAGAAAGATTTAGAAAACAAACAAAAATATGAGATGGACAAAAAGGCTATTCAAAATTCTGCGGCTGCACGAATAGATGCTCAGTCTAAAAAATACCAGAGTCAACTAGCCTCTATAAGAACAGAATTTATTTTGGATAAGACCCAATTCGAATTTGATTTTGGCAAATACGATGCGGAGAAAGAGATTTTTCCTAATGCAGTTGTGAAAGTTAATGAATCCAGTGTTGTGCCCCCTTATCGCTGGCAACTGGCAATTCCTCTAGATCGAGCAAAAACATTCAAGGAATCAGTCATAGAAGGCAGAACTGGAATTCAGGTACATATCGCAGTAGATCACGAGAAAGCAACCGCTCGGGTTTCTAAGGTTGAAACAGTAGACTTGACTGTACCTAGATTTTAATCTGTATTGTATATATCGAATTTATTACTACAATTGATATTTTAGTTTTCTGAGCTAGATCAATGTTCCGCTCGTTAGTCAACGTGAAATAAATTTCTGCATTGATACGATTACTGGTAGTGTTAGCTTGGCTGAAGACGATAGCTAGATTAGGTGTGGCTGACACAAAACCAAAACTAAGATTCGAAGAAGTTAGTGAGCTATACTACCATCGGAACTCAAATTCCCATTGATCTGTCTCGATTGGAAGGGAAATTTATCAAGTTGCGATTCATCAATTTCGAGACCAATGCCGGGTCGGTTGGACACGTATAAATAGCCACCCTCACGTTTGATTGGCAGATCGACAATTTGGTTAAAAACCTCTGACCCAAGATTACTTTCCATTAACACATAATTAGGAATAGACGTCACTAGTTGAGCGAAAGCTGCAGTGTTGACGGGACTGCCCATCAGATGAGGAAAAACACCGATAAAGTTAGCTTCGGCCAAAGCAGAAATTTTCTTATTCTGGGTAAAACCACCAGCTAGAGACACGTCGGGCCGAATCAAGCTAACAGTTTTCCGATCAATCAATTCTTTAAATTGTTGCAGACTATAAAATCGCTCTCCAGTGGCAATTGGAATATTACAGTGCTGGGCAACGTAATCCAACGCGTCAATACTCTGTGGAGCTAGCGGGTCTTCGTAATAAAGAATCCGGAAAGGTGCTAATTCGTTGGCCAAAATAACCGCATCGTTGGGAGAAAGGTTACGGTGAATCTCTAGCCCTAAGTCAACATCGTAACCGATAGCTTGGCGAATGGTATCAACAATTTCGATAGCCGACGTAATGACCTGTGTGGAATTCTGATGTTGCCAATTCGGGAAAAAGGGAGTTGTACGCAAAGAGGAGAATCCAGCGGCGACGTTTTGTACCGCACTTTCAGCACGGTCGGCCAAAGTATTACCAGAGACATTATTGAAGACTTTGATCTTGTCCCGGCACTTACCACCCAGTAGTTGATAAACGGGTAAACCTACTGACTTACCCAGGATGTCCCATAGAGCTACATCGATGGCACTCATAGCCGCACTTAAAACGGATCCCATAAAGTGTGTATTTCTAGAAACAGCCTGATAATGATGCTCAATTCGGGTTGGATCTTGGCCAATATAATAGGCACTTAGTTCTTGGATGGCGTGGTAAACCGTTTGTTGGTGCGCCCAAAGTCCAGCCTCTCCATTGCCGACAATACCTTGATCGGTATAGACACGAACCAATAAAAAGCGATCAACCAAAAATGGTTTAATTTGTTTAATAATCACCGAGGTTCTCCCTGATCCTGATAAATTAGCTGAAAGATTATGGATTCTAAATTACTTTTCTAATGAAAACCACAGTTGCATAGCAGTGTCTCCCAAGATCGCTGTTTTCTCAGATCTCGAGAGGTTCAGATGTTGATCAAAGATTTGAAGATGTTGTTGGTAAGTGACTTTCGGAATCCATAGAGTCGTTGGAAAGTCGCTGCCCCAGATACAGCGATCGGGCGTATAAGCTTCTATAATCTGTCGAGTTATGGAAAACATGTCTGAGCAAGGGAAGTCTTCGATTGAACCCGTAACCAAAAAAGAAAGTTTGGCGTATAGGTTGCTAAACTGAGCCAAATCCAAGACGGTTTGTAAATTGTTAGATTGGTATGAGTCAGATGACTTGAGGTTAGCACAGTGATCTAAAACCACTGGTACTTCAGGGTAAGCCTCCAATAAATTGGCTAAGGATTGACAGTTGGGCGGATTTAGTAAAGCACAAATCACCATTCCTAGTTCGTGGGCTGTAGACCATAAGCGGTCATGTTCTGGCCGAATTGTACCATCTGTAGTCCAACCTTCCGAGACTCGATTGCCAACCACACCAACCTGTCTAGCTGATTTCATTATTTCGACTGACTCAATATCAAAAGGGTCCAGGTTAAGTACACCCGTCAACCAATGCCTATTTCTTTCCACCGTATCAATCAGCAATCGATTATCATGCTGATAAGCAGTGAAGGTTTGAACCACGACCACTCTATTAATACTATTTCTTTCGGTTTCTTCTTTCAGATGTTCTATCGTACCGTGACCAGTAGGTGGCAAATAGGGCTCGGAAATTTGGGGATATTGGTCAACATCCTCAGAATATATATGAGCATGAGTATCAACAATATTCATAGAAAAAACCACTTAGTCTGCGATCTCACTTCCTACTAAAAAACAACAACACAGATCAGAATATTGGGAATCTATTTGATTATTTCCCTTCTAGACCTAACCGTAATAATCTGATTATCGGTTAAAAGCTCATTCTAGGGTAATAAATTATTCAATATTCGTCGATGCGTAACCCTAATTTATTAATCAGGTAAAAGGTATCGATCAAACCATTCCTTGGTTCGTTTCCACATCTCACTTGACAGAATGTGCCCAGCTCCTGCTTCAATATAGCAAGAAAATTTATCAGACGCATTCTGTTGGGTATAAGCTTCGGAAATCACACCTACGGCTTTTTTCACTTCTTCAATTGGACTGCCACCGTCTAACTCGCCAAAATTGAGATGAAGTGGACGCGGAGCAATTAAAGCTGCAATATCCGGCGTATCCCCGTAACCCCCTAGTCCAGGTATAAAATTAGGGAAACAGTGAAGTAAACGATGACGATGAACAGCTTCATAGGTTGGCAAACAGCAGTTTCCAACCAAACATTTCAATCGCTCATCCCAAGGGCCAACCAACCAGGTATGAGTAGCCCCCATCGAATGGCCATAGCAGCCTAATCTATCGGACAAAACCTCTGGTCGTTGGCTGAGTAGGTCAATGGCTCGTTTCATGTCTAGGATATTTTTCCAAGCTAATGACTGACCATTGACCACATACCTAAGAAATTCAAATCGTTCGTAGTCACCATCATTCAATTTTTGATCTCTTCGTTCTTCAAAACAAAGCGCATCAGGACAAATGACCACATAGCCTGCGCGAGCAAGAGCAACACCAGTATGATGCATAGGGTTACCAGCCAACCCGGCAGGCTCACTTTTACCTAAGTGATATTGGCCAGCGTGTTGATGCCAGACAGCAATACCCGGAGCTGGCCGTTGAGCTGAGACTCCACTTGGAATCAGCAGGTATGCGGGTACCCAATCGTTAGGCTCCGACTGGTAACGGAGGCACTCGATATTGTAACCATCTGCATCAATACTGTTTGAGATTTGTACCTCTAGATTTGTATCTGTTGGCCACTCTCCGCCAAGACCTTCAAGTAGTAATTGGCGAAACGATTCTCGATCCATATAGATGCATCTCCCACAAAGATATATTTAGCTTTTTGATGGTATCACTATTTAATGGAGTGAATGAAGATTATTCTTTCGACTCATAGAGAAGATCAAATGACCCAGTTCCAAGAAACAAGACCAAACATAAGGCGCTCTCGAGTTTAACGGTTACGAAGATCTCAATGGAAATCCTTTGAATGTTGTCATTCGGAAAACACACAGTCAAAGACTAGTGTTTCCAATATACCTACGTAAAGAAGCAGAAACTAACCTGGGTTGCCACGGTTCATTAATTAGTTTGGTATCGGTATTTCATTAGACTGTCTCAGATTTTACGCTGACTCCTGCGGCTTTCCCACTCCTCTATGCTCATACCACCAACAACCAGATGGCTGTTGCCAGCAGTTTCCTCCGAGTGCCGTAGAGATTGAGCCCGAACAGCATCACTTTGACTACCTGGCTGTAGGGTATCCATCTCACCTTCGGCCAAATGACGATAAAGCAATTGTAATTCTGGAGAGAATTTCTGGTAAACGTCTTGTGGCACATAGGTACGTAATGTATGCCCGCCTGAGTGTAAATTAGCAAATTCATTACCTGACAACCACCAGGGTGCATAACGGCAGACTACTCCTGTACGTTCGTAATCACTTTGGTTGAGTGTGGTTGAATGCCAGACTCGGGAGTCCTGTATGTAAACTGATCCAGCCGGTGCAGAAATTTGAAATTCTCCGGGGATAGGCGACCATTGGTCGATACCATCATCGGGGCCACGTGGGTTACGTGGATCCTTGTGGGATCCAGGTACCACCCACGTTCCACCGTTAAAGGGGGTTACATCCTCAGGGCCTAGGTACCATACTGTTGACAAGGCCATACAAACATCAGGGAAAGGTTGTGCAACTGCACCGCAGTGCTTCCAAGGCTGCTCTGTATTAGGGCCGTAGGCAGTCAAGTCATGTGGCCAGTCCGAGTGCCAGCCGCGGCGCTTCAATTGGTCCTCAGAGATTGGTTTTCTGGCTGGCCGGGAAGACTTGTTGACTTCAGTCTGCATAATACGAATGTGTGGCCCGAGCATAGCTCTAGCCAATTCAAGCATACGTGGTGCAGCTAGATACTCGGCAAATATCTCACACCGAGCAATATCACAAATTTCAGCATGTGGTGGCAATGGTGGACGAGCTGGGTTTGAATGCCAGTTGTCCAACCTGTTGGGATTATCGTTTTTATCATCACTAGAATTGGCTTGGTGTTCCAAATCAATGCGTTTTCGCCTTTCAAGCTCACGATCTTTCTGCAACAATTGACGCCCGCTGAGGACATTTTCACGAGCCATGGCAACTTCGTTTTCAGGGATCACACGATCGATGACGCAGAAACCTTGAACACGTAGTGATTTTAAGTAGCCTTCGATTTCAGCATGGCCATGTTCAGGGATACCAGTACTAATAGAGTAAGGGAGGTCAGGATGTTTATAGAAACTTGTTTGTGTTGTCATGGTAAATTTATCTGGTGTAGTTTTTTTCAATACCCTGGCGCTGGTAAAATCATAATTTTATCCAGCTCTTAAATACAATTTGTTTCTGAGACTAATAGCTTCAGAATTGGCAAGCCATCTTGGTTGTCTTAACCTCTTTGCCTGTGGGTGAAATTGCGACATTCTAGCACTATTTGCTTTGGCCGACAACAAATAAGTCTTAATGAATCATGTGGTGATTATAACAATCAACCGCATCATATCAAATCCAAATTGGTATACCAATCACCCCAATTTAACATGTGAAACATAAGACGGAAAGGATTTAGTTAGTCCAGTAAAAACCTGGCTAACCAGCATAGACGCGTGCCTATTTGATCATAACTCAAATATTAAAAAATGACGGGGATGCAATAGAAGGACTAGGACGATAGACTCAGACCAAAACGGAAAACTTGAGCTTGATTTCAAAACAGCCTATGTTGACGAGATCATTACACCGCCCAATATTTCCACAGATCTTCTGGTACTTCGTACCGAAATGCAGTTTCATCTCTTCGCTGATGATCCCAACGCGCAAATAGTGCTATCCGTGGCGAATTATTGATATTCACTGACCCCTCATGAGTCAGATACGAGTGCCAAAGTACCACATCACCGGCACTAGCTATGAATTCTCTACCTCCAGTCTCTGGGTTATCACAGAAAACGTCCCAAGCGAATCCTTCTTCTCTCATGAAGCTACCGTCTACATGAGCTGGATTTTGTCGAAAGTATCGATGGGCAGCATGGTGACTATCAGGCCAAAATATGAAACTTCCACCTCTTGGTTCAACATCATACAAGTAAGTGGTAGCTCCAATCATAAAGGGTAACCATTTTCCTCCGTAAGCATCAATATGCCCGGACTTAGGCATCTGCCATTTTTTTTCTGGCTCCGGCCAACGAATGATAGGGATACCATCACCGGCAATAAATTTCCCGCCGCCTAATTGTTGTATAATGCGGGTTAGAGCCGGATGGTGGACTAAAGCTGATTCTGGTGGGTTGTACTGGTAACCATCCAATCCACTTCGATTTCTAGGCCAACTTTCTACCTGATTCAAACAAGCCTCCAGTTCGTACCAGATTTGCTTTCGCCATTGGTCAAGAGAAGATTGATCAATCAGATTCCTCAAAATCAGAAAGCCGTGAGTTTTAAAGTGTTGTATTTGTTGTTCTGAAAGTTCCAATGAAGACATAAATTGCTTTTAGCTCATCTTTGATGAATTTAGAGGTGATATGTTGGCTGATTTTTGGTGTCGACCGAAGAAAGAAAAAGGATTTCAAATAAAACAAGCTTTTAGTCAGGGCTCAATAGCAATTGTTAGCTAGTTACCGACCGGCATCGATACATTTAACTTAATTATTTAGTGAACAATAGCGTTTCTACAATATACCGTGGGGATAACCGAAATATAATGTGAAAATTTGTAATCTTTCGGGTATTTACTCTGGATATATACAGTAATAAATCCAATAGTAAAGATAACCCGAGATGCGAAATCAGTAGTATTATTTTTTTGATTGACGAGGAGGTACTGGAGAGTCTGATAACAGGCTCTGAATATCGGCTTCTCGCTTTTTGGTAATGGAATTCAAGTAACGTTTAGCACAGTCAATATCATCAGACAAGGAATCATAATTCAAAATATCATATGCCAGGTCAAGGATACTTAGCACCGTTTGAAAAGTAGCAGTGTTGAAGGCTGATTTGGCATACGTGTTTTCCAAATGAAGATTTTCATACGCTTGCTCTTGTTCTTGACTGGCAAATTCGCTAGCGATCTTCATCTCTAGGAATTTCAGATTTTGACCTTCTTCCATAGATGACGTATGTTTTTTTGAAAGAGAGGTCATGATTTCAATTAGTGCTTCTCTTTCTTCTCGTGTTTCGTTGATTTTTCCTTCGTATAGTTGTTTGGGGTCACTCATAGTTTACGGCTCTCTTTTCGTTGTCGTTGTCTGTTTTATCACAATCGAAAGTATAATCTTTCAGAAGTCTACCATCATATCAATGGTAACACCCCATCTGGAAACTAATACCCATGGTTTATATTAATGAAAGATGTCGTGATTAGTAGTTGGCTTTCCAATCATGCCAGTGTAGAAACAGAAAGTCAAAGTATTCAGCCCAACCAAGTATGAATCGATGAATGCAATCAGAAAAGTTTCAGCTACCTAATGAAGATCAGAGGTAAGTGATCTAACCAGGAAATACGACTTCAATTATTTCATTAAGAGAACACGCGTTTCATGATGTTAAAAGGTTTTGTAGTTCCATCCAAGTTAGTCCGACTTTCCAGTTGGAACTGCTGCTACACAACGAAAACCAAGATCATCAATCTTATTAAACGGAGCTATACCATCCCGGAAAGCTACCCATAAGATATTTTCATAGTTACTCCAAAAGCCACCACGCACTACCCTAAATTCTCCTGTTCTCGGTCCTTGAGGATTGTCAACTGGAGATTGGCTATAGTAATTCTTACTATACCAGTCGGCACACCACTCAAACGCATTGCCAACCATATCGTATAATCCGTAGCCGTTAGCTTCAAAACTACCTACGGGCGAACAATATTTCCATTGATCTTTACCTATCATCGTATTCATCCAATTGGCATCATCATCTGTTAGTTCGTCACCTAAAGGATACCGTTTCCCTAACAATCCACCACGCGCAGCATATTCCCATTCCGCCTCGGTAGGCAACCTTTTGCCAGACCATTTGGCATAAGCTGTAGCGTCATTCCAACTCACCTGTACCATTGGAAAGTCTTTCCCTGGAGAAAACTTAGCTATATCATCCCAATCACCATCATATTGATAGCCGCTTAGTTCGACGAAATTCCTGAATTGACCTACTGTCACTTCATGGATATCCATATAAAATGCGTCTAGTTGTACTGTGTGTATAGGCCTTGACCGTTCCATCCAATTTTCTGGCTCATTTTTCGAATCCCCCATTGCAAAGGAACCTGCAGGTATCAGAGCCATTTGGGAACCGTCTTTGTCCCATGTTATTTTTTCAAACCTAGGCTCTGCTCCAGAAACTAAAGATTCTTGTTCCATTACGTCAGTCGATTCGCACCCAACCAATAAAAAGGTAGTTAGTAAGATTAAACCTAGTTTTTGTCTCAACATCACACTATTCGTTTCTTTTCGTCATGGTAGTTCTATTGAAAAGATTAACCGTTAAAGGAGGAGTTCGAAGATTTGTCCACTTGGTACACTAAACAAAAGCCTAGTCAGAAGTTATTTTTTACGATTAGAAGTCAGAATATATTTAACAGTACTTACAAGTTGGAATTAATTATAATGTTGTTCGAATTTTCAGTTTAGTATTCACCAAGGCATTGGTAATACATCCATCTGAGTGGGGTAAATTTTGTCAGCATAAGTTTGTCCACGAATCCACATTACAGGCTGACCTTTTCCAGCTTTATCCGGACTTGACCATTCAGCTTGAGCACTCAGATAGTGAGCCACAAAACTACGCCGAAAACGTTGACTGTGATTATCAGTACTCTTATGCAATAAATGGCTATGAAACCAGACTACTGATCCCGGTTCAACCTCGATAGGCACTCCATCTTGATCTCTAACTCCACGAGCCAGTTTGAACTCTTGCTGTTGTGGGCCGTCGAGATCATCATGCTGGAAGATATCTGCCTTATGACTCCCAGGGATGACGTATAAACAACCATTATCCTGATCGGCAGCATCAAAGGCAGTCCACGTTCCAACAGTAGTTTTGGTTCGAAAACGACTACGAAAGTAAAATTTATCCTGATGCCAAGGGAAACCTAGGCCGATTTTAGGCGCTTTCCACAAGAATAGAGTATTAATGCCTAAAAGATCCGGTCCGATCAGGTC
>JAYZAL010000025.1:0-8779 GCA_036339735.1 Candidatus Poribacteria bacterium | reverse complement strand
TACTAACATCAAAGTAGGAATAGAAAATGAAAAAATACAGTTGTTTAGTGGCACTTCTACTTTTTGGACTAGGATGTGGTACCAGTGATGAATCAATGACCAAAGAAACCGATGTAGAATCACTAAGACAGGATATCAGGTCGTTAAAAAGAGAAATGAAAAAAGAGATGGAGGAGCTAAAAACCCTGTTAGCGAGTAACATTGAACAACCTCCACCAGTAGTCGAAGCATCCCAACAGACGAAACCCGATCAACCCCCCGTTGACGGGGGAAACCGAGCGAATTCAGCGCCTAAGATCACTCGAATGGGTGAGATAGCCATTTTCAACGAATCGGTCGGCTGGACCAACTTAGCGGCAGCCAAAGCTGATACCGAAAAAATTCTCAGGACAAAATTTGCCAAAAGAGTCAAAGTTTATAACGATAGAGATATTGGAACTTTTGCCAAAAAAAGAACTGGAAACACCCAACTTGATATTATCATAACCTTCGGTTATTTTCCTGTAAGCCTTTATGAACCGGGTAATACTCAGAAAGAAGACTCTATTGCCGAAAAATTTCTAGAAGGTGGTGATATATTTATAAATACTGCTGATTATATTTTCTACGTGACCAAGGGGGGTGGAAAAAATGGTGATAAAGGACTAAAGACAATCACTGATAGCAACTTTGACTGCTGGGGCGACGAAAGCCCGTTTGCACCAACCGCTGATGGTAAAAAGTATGTACCTAGCTTGCCAGCCGATTACATTTCCCAAAGACCTATGAAAAAATCGCAAATTGATGCTGATGATAATTGGGAAATCGAAATTAGCTTTGGTTCAAATGGTGATGACAACCACGATCCGGTCGTGGTAAAAAGTACGAAACATGGTGGCCGATTTGTAATCGTCCGACAAACTCCTGCAGCTGCACCCGATCGGGGAAATGTAATCCGTGAGATACTAGAGAATTACGTCAACAAAAGAATCGTACCAGCATTGTTATCAGTTGAGAAGAAGAATAAGCTGGCGATAATTTGGGCCGAGACTAAAAAGTTCTAGTTTTTTTATTCTCAAGAAATTGCAAATACAAAGATTTTCGTAAGCACTTTGACCCTGGAGGAATACGAATAAATTAAATCAAACATGATTTTGGTTTAAGTCTAGGGGCCTGAATTCATGCGCAAAGAATCATCTTAGGTCTTCTATACAATCAATTACTATTAAATCTTTTCTCGTAATAGTCCAAGTTGATTTCAAAAGCTACATTGCTGCACCAAATAAGTACACATCTGTGATGAAATCTAACCGCTAATACATAGCTGGGCAGGTTGCCATTTTCGTACAGAATTTATCAACCAAAAAGAACGAACAGTTGGCAGCTCATCTAAGTAAATGATCCCCTCCTGAATTTTGCCTTTTTGCAACAGGTATTGACGGTATGTGCCCGCTAAAAGTCCACAATCAACCGGCGGAGTGAAAAGTTCGCCCCCTCTTTCAATAACAACATTACTCCTGCTGGATTCTGTCAGTTCACCTTTCTGGTTCCATAGTAAAACTTCTTCAAAGTCACTATACTTGGATAATAAAGTAGCCATAGCTTGGTCGTAAATACTTCGCTCGGTTGTTTTGTAATATAAAAAGGGGCTGTTTGTATCAATTGGAAACTCCGCTAACCGACAGATAATAGGTTGACTAACAGATGAAATTTTGATCGACTGACAGGTAACCACCCCATCTTTATCAACTAGCAATCGGATTTTATGGGGTGATTCAGGTAAACCAGAGCAATGTTGATGAAGTTCCGTCTCAATTTTTATCTGATCAAAGGGGTAGCCAAAGAAATTAGCTGCTTTTTGGAGACGATCCATATGCGCTGGCCCCAAAAAAAGGGATTGTCCATCCCAAAGTAAGCTCTCTAGTAGATCGTATTGTCCATCAAGAATTGGAATCTGCATAGATACTTTTAACTAAAGTTGTGTCTCTTTGTTTTCACTAGAACCACTCAGGTTTAAAAAAAGAGCTGTAAATTATTGGCTTGCAATTTATCAGCCCGGCTTAGATTGAACTTACATTAAGCTACAGAATACGTTTTTCGACTAACTGTAGAAAAACCTTGAATAGAATGCTCTCAATTGACACTAATTCTGACCACATGATATGATGGCAATTGTATGCTTTTATTCAAAAGTTTTGCAACTCTAGTCATAATCTTATTCAGTTTGCCTTGTTGGTCTGATGGTAGCAGTAAGGGTTTGTTGAACAGTACAGCCCTATTTTCAGACGTTACACATGAAGTTGGAATAACCTTCCGGCACTTCGATGGGCGTCAGGGAAACAAATATTTCATTGAGACTATTGGTTCAGGTTGTGCTTTTCTGGACTATAACAACGATGGATTAATGGATTTGTATCTGGTCAATGCTAACTCATATCCAGATGACGATGGACAATCGAAAGGGAGCGATCACGTAAATCAACTTTATCAAAATACTGGCACAGGTAGTTTCGTGTTAGTAAACGCTGGTGTTGAAGATGAAGGTTATGGAACTGGTGTAGCTGTAGCCGACTATGATGGTGATAATTGGCTTGATTTGTACATTACTAATTTTGGGGTTAACCGTTTATACCGAAACCTTGGAGATGGTACGTTTCAAGATGTTACCCGATTAGCTGGTGTGGGAGACTCTGCTTGGGGAACAGGCTCGGCTTTTGCCGACTATGATGGTGATGGCTGGCTAGACCTGTATTTGACCAATTACTGTAAATTTGAGCTAAGTGATCACAAAACCTGTGTTGAACAAGAAATTGACGTCTACTGTGGCCCAGAGGAGTTTCAGGGACAAGCCGACAGGTTATATCGAAATCTAGGGGACGGTACATTTCAAGATGTTACTCAGTCAACGGGAGTTCATAATCCGGTTGGTAAAGGTATGAGTGCGATATGGTCTGATTATGACGACGATGGAGATCTTGATTTGTTCGTTGCCAATGATGGTACTGAAAACTTTCTCTACCAGAATAACGGTGATGGTACATTTCAGGATGTAGCTTGGCTAGTTGGAGTAGATTGTGATGATCACGGAAATGTGCAAGGCAGCATGGGGATCGAATTTGCCGACTATGATGGTAATGGTTACCCCGATTTGTTGGTTACTAACTTTCAACGACAGTTGAATACTTTGTATAGAAATGAAGGCAATGGCTTTTTCGACGATGTTTCTTTTGCGGCAGGCCTTGGTTATACCTTGCCCTTTGTAAGTTGGGGAACTGGTATGTTCGACTTCAACAACGATGGTTACTTAGATATCTTCTTGGTGAATGGACACATTCAGGACCAAATTGAGCTGTATGACTCCAGCACAACTTACCTTCAGGTTGATCACTTACTACTTGGTAACGAATACAATAATTTTCAACGGGCCGTGATATCAGAGAAATCACCCCCGCCTGTCAAAGCTGGTCGTGGGGCAGCTTTTGGCGACTATGATAACGATGGAGACGTTGATATACTTATCAATAACGCTCACGACCAACCAACACTCTGGCGTAACGATTCACCCACCAAAGGACACTGGCTAACTGTTAAGCTGATTGGTAAAAAAGGAAACCGATACGGTATTGGCTCCAAAGTGACAGTACGTGGAACTGATCGTAGCTGGGTTAGGGAATGTCAGGCCGGTGCAAGCTACATGTCTACTAATGATACACGTCTTCACTTCGGACTTGGTGCTAACCAAAGTCTGAAAGAAGTGCTAGTTCGTTGGCCGAACGGCCAGCAGAGTTCCGTTCAAGAACCTCAGGTAGATCAAACACTCATTGTGTTCCAAGATTCGGCTCAGCCAAATTAATAACCATGAGTAGGCTATCGATTTGGCCTAATCTACAAATTCGTACAAAGATTACCCTACCCTTTCTTTTGCTATTTTCTGTTACCATTTTTGGCATGCTAGTTCTGACTATTGCATTCTTCGACAGCCAATACGATCAGCAGTTCAGTAAAGAAACAAAACAATGGATAGAGACAATTCAGCGTACGCAGTACATCGAAGAGCCAAATAAAGTCAAGCAAGCTTACCAATGTGAAGTAGTCGTTTTTGGTAGCGATAATACGTTGAACGGGACAACATTGAGTGAATTAGCTGATCTAGATTGGCTTGACCTAAAGTCTATTTTCAATTTGCTGTCTGTTCGTCAGCAACTACAAAAGCAAAATCATCCAGTGATAGACGATATTCGCTTGTCAGACACAATTTACAAAGCCGTTTATATTCAGCAATCTCTGAGTCGTATCTACTGTCTACTCCGCCCGATGAACCACGTGGAAGAAGCAAAAAAACAGACCATTCAAATGACCCTTGTAATCGCTAGTCTTGGCCTCCTGCTAGTTGTAACTATTAGTAGCCTAATTGGAAAACATTTTACACGACCAATTGATAAATTAGTCGCGTTCACTAAGCAAGTTTCTAGTGGTGATTTGGAAGGCCAATGTGAGGTTTTCAGGAACGATGAAGTTGGCGAACTAACCAAAGCATTTAACCTAATGACAAAAGAATTACGAGAATCGAGACGAAGCATCTTGAACACTGAGAAATTGACCACTATTCACCAAATGTCAACTGCTTTTGCGCATGAAGTGCGTAACCCTCTATCATCTATTAGAATGTTGACACAAATGACTTTAGAGAAGATATCAAATTCTTCCGTCCAACAATCGATGAGTAAGGTCTTAGATGAAATCGAACGAATTGAAGTTATTGTTGGAGGATGGATGGACTTGGCTCGCCCAATTAAACTAGACCGAACTATGACAGACCTAAATCTTATTGTTAACGACGTCCTCAAACTAATGACCGTCAACTTGAGCCATCATCACATAAAAGTTGAAAAAGATCTGACCACCGAACTTCCGATGATATCAATCGATGCTGACAAAATCAAACAAGTGATGATTAACCTAATTTTGAATGCCATGCAGGCTATGCCAAAGGGAGGCAAACTGCACCTGACAACCTGTGGGTCGGAAAAATTTGTCGAAGCTACAGTTTCCGACACTGGTCTAGGCATGAATTCAAAAACAATGGAGCGTGTTTTTGATCCATTTTTCACCACCAAGCCATCAGGCATTGGGCTCGGTTTATCTACTTGTCAACAATTGGTCGAACAGCATTCGGGCCAAATTACTGTAGACTCGGTTGTAGGACAAGGTACCACTATAACAATCAAATTGCCAAATCTTTGATATGATTGGATATTTCGATTCACTCAGCTTGACAATAGAAATAACATAACAGTAAAATTCTACCTACGCTTCCATATTGTGAGTAATTCATTTACTCTGTGAGTTTTAATCAATTTTCATTAAATCAAATTGCGTTTCCTGAAATTTTGGTTACCCCCGGCACTTTGCATGGCATTGATATTCGCCCTGTCACACATGTCGCACCCCCCATTGCCGAAAGAAAGGTTTTCTGGTGTAGATAAGCTATACCATTGTATCGGGTATGCAGGTTTTAGTTTTTGGCTAACGAGGGCCTTCTTTAGTTTGCCTGTCCAGCGCAGAGTTTCGTTTCTCTTGTCGATAGTGGTAGTATCAATCTTCGGGGCTACAGACGAATGGCACCAGTCATTTGTAAAAAGCCGATCACCGGATATTGCTGACTGGATTGCCGATTGTATTGGTGCTCTTCTAGGTGGGCTACTTTTTGTATTTTGGCTAACACTTTTTCAATGGCTAAATCCTAAGGCGTTTGCGGCGGAGAATGACGACAGTTAAACATTCAGATTGAGAAAGCGTCAAAGCAAAGTAGGCTATTAGGAGTGGAAATATAAGTGATTACCCGACGAAAGATACTGGTATTGTTGAGTTTAGGAATCCTAATGTGTCTCCTATCAGAACAGCCGGCTCAATCCAGAGTTAATAAGTTACCAACATTGATGTTTGTTTCTGGCATTGGTTTGAGCGTTGGCAGTTTCTATCTCAATAAGTCAGCACAGGATAGTTATGATAACTACCTCCGAACTGCTTTGCAGAGCGAAATTAAAAAATACAGACAGGATTATCGTCAACTTCAAACAGCTAGTGTTGTTATGGCCAGAACTGGACTGAGTATTGCTGGTTTGTCTTTAATAATTTCAATTTGGAAACAAGCCACTGGTAGTGTTGTCGCACACCAATTAACTTTACCCCAAACCAGCGCTTCGATTGGTTTATCACCTCAAGTCGACCTAGTAAAACGCGAAGCTAAAGTCGTCTGGAGGGGACGATTTTGATTAGTAAATCGTATTTACTCCAATTGTTGATCATACCCTCCTGCTTGTTAATATTTAGCTGTGGAAGTGGCGATGACCTAGCTAATCCGTTCGACCCTGACAACCCTAGGACTGCCGGATCACCTAGTGGTTTGAGACTTACTCCTGGCGACCAGAAAGTCTTGGTTGAATGGAACCAGTTGGATTATCCGGGAGTTTCCAAATATCGAATTTATCGACGGTTTTCAGGTGATATCCAATCCAAATTTACACAAGTTGGCGAAGTCAGCAGCAAAGATAATCGATATGTTGACCAAAATGGTATTTTGAATGATCAGCTAGATACGACAGGAAAACCTCATCTTTATATTTATCGTGTTTCTTATGTTGACGCCGAGGGGATAGAAACCCCTAACCCAAAAGAATTCCAGACGGATGATCGCAAAACCACACCTCTGTGGCCCAGTCAAGCAACAACACCTAGTACTCCACCACCTAAGCCTAATTTACTAGTTGATAAGAGCCGTAATTTAATTATTACACTGATTTGGAAAGACTATCCCGTTCCAGAAGACTTTAAAGAATTTCGGATCTTTTCTACAACTCCTGGTGGCTCAAAGTTTGAGCAAGTCGGACAGCCCTATACTCTAGAAAGTCCTTTCTTTTTCTCTGATCCCGCCTTCAACAAAGATGGTGAAAGCAAACGATACCGGCTGGTTGCTTATGACAAATTCGGGGTGCCAAGTATTACCGAAGTCGAAGCCTCCGTAGGACACATTCCACCGCAAATGCCTCTCAATTTTCTGTCCCAATACCGCTCCAAAATCAACGGCAAGTACGATGTAGCATTGAGATGGGAAGCAAACGTCGAAAAAGATCTAAAGGGCTACCAGATTTACTCTACTAAGCAAGATGAAAAGCCAGTTTCGCAGGGGGGAGAATTAGCCCCTCGACGTTTTCTGTCAGCAGGTCAAACTTTTGTTTTGCTAGAAAACGAAGGTTGGTTGCTAAACAAAAAAATGCAACTGATTCCCAAGCTATATTATGTAGCTGCTGTTGATAAAACCCCTAGACCAGATACAGGCTTACCCGACGAAGGCATGCTGGCTGCGGCACCTCCGCCTCCTGGCTTTGAAGATTTAGTCGAAGGAGTACAAAGCCAATGATGAAAAAATTAACCTTTCTTTTACCGTTGCTAATAACTTTTTACTGTTTGGATTCAGGGATTATCAATGCGTTTGTTGTATAATTTTCGTTTTAGGCATCTCCTTTTTTCCTTTTGCTTTTTTTCGTCTATTCTTTTCGAATCGCTGGCAGGAACTCAACTTGGTATGATGCAGACCGCAGACACATTGGGTAAGGGAGGAAATTCTAGTCAGGCAAGTATTCTAGCCTATCAAAAGCTAGTTCAAAATGATAACTCAGTTACTCAATCGGCAGTTATTGGTAATTTTGCTGAGCAACATCAAATCAAATACCGCGCCAAAGCCATCCTACTACCATTATCACTGACCTTCGGGATAACGGAGAATATCGATTTGGCCATAGGTGGTACATATTCTGTTGGTCAAGTAAGCAAAGAAGTTGCTAACTTTTTTCAGACTGATGATCCTGACAAAAATACTCGTGTTTATCCTCAACCAATCTTTAATGGGGAAATTGCAGTTAAGTATGGTATCAAGCCAGAGTCCCAAGATGGACTTCCGGCTGTAGCAATTTTTGGCCGTGTCTTATCAGGCTTTACGGGAGATGACCGCATCAATTCCGATGGAGAATTTCAGGACCAAACGCCTGCGGATGGCATGTCTTTTATTGCTGTCGAGCCTCAAATTTTAGCCACACTAAATCTTGGTCAGGCTATGCGTTTTCATGCGGCTGGTGGTCTTCATATGTCGAGCAAAGGCCTAAATATTGTTCCATTATTACAGCTTGGAGCGGAATTCGCTCTGTCTGATAGTATTTGGGCGACTGTCGATTTTTCCAGAACGGCCTTCGTAAACAGTTTTCGGTTAGATAATATTAGCAGTGGGGGACTACGCTACGACATAAGCGAAAATGCTGCTCTTTCGCTATCTTTAACCTCCAAACCAGGTCTGCAGTTCAGCTTCAATTTGGGTGGAGACAAAGAAGAAGTTGTAATTCCAAAGACTCCTGAAGATGATATGGATTTACCTTTTTAACTCACAATTTAGAGAAAATAAAGTTACTATTGAAATAAGGAGCTGACTTAGATTATGTTGGAACAGCTTGGTTCGTTGGTAGCCATTCCGGCGATCGTCGTGATCGTTTTCTTTGTTATTTTGCTGTGGTTTGTACCCGTTGGGCTCTGGATTGCGGCCTCATTTTCTGGGGTAAGAGTCCGTATTTTTGGTGATTTGGTTGGAATGCGACTGAGGGGTGTCAGCCCACAAGTCATCGTTAACGCTCAAATCAGTGCAGTGAAAGCTGGGCTGAAGCTAAACATCGCAGACTTAGAGGCTCACTTGTTGGCTCGTGGTAATGTGACTTCGGTCGTAAATGCTTTAATCGCGGCGGACAAAGCCAAA
>JAYZAL010000024.1:0-22334 GCA_036339735.1 Candidatus Poribacteria bacterium | reverse complement strand
AGGAATTCAACAAAATCCAAATTGGTAACTTCGTACTGATCAATGAAAAAATCTGTTTGATGACCGGAAACAATTTTCACCATTCCGGTTGGTACTGTCATTAATGGTGTTTCGGTGTTTTGGTTCTTTCTTATCGTTTGTCCAATACTATTATCATGAATATCTTTTGTTGGTGGTGAAATTAGATTTATTACATCTGTCTTGCTAAATGAATGTTTTACTTGAATCTCAATCGGCAAAACAACTACCGAAAATCCATCAGTCAAGTTTAGATCAAACTTCTGTGGTCCAGTAGAATTGGAATTGAAGATCAATTTCCAACTCCAATGATCTTCTTGTAGTTGGAAATCAATCGGTGATCCAATTTGTTCAATTGTTATTCCAACCACAGGCGGCAGAACTGATAGTGATAGGGAGTCCAACTCCGAATCTTCAGCAACGATAATTAGTGTTAAATTTTCGCTTGCTTCAGTTTCAAAAACTAAAGGAATTGTGTCAACTGATCGCTCGTCAATATAAAGGAAACGGGGTGGAGAGTTAGCATCAACCTTAACCACAAAATTGATTGATTTTGATTGGTTATCATTCGTGATAGCGTAAAACTGAAAATTAAACTTGCCTACCTGATTTAGTGTAGGTTTCCAACTAAGCCAACGCTCATCAGAAAAAATAGCATTCTCTGGAATTTTTCTGGCCCATATAACTGCTTTTTGGGATGTACTAAATTCAACGCGAAAAGACTGACCAACAGTAATTTTATCTGGAGGCTCAGGAGATAAATTAACCACTAATTTAGAAGTTTCTGCCAGTCTAGGTATATCTCCTGTTGTTTTTTGGGATACTTTTGGTGGTTTCAATTGTGGGTTGATTGTTCTTTTTGCTACTGGCTTTAGCGGTTTCTTTTCTATGTTTTTTGATGACCTAGAATTAAGTGAATAGCTGAAGATCTCTCCTTGATTGGTTGACACCCAATATTTTTCTAAATTGGTCAAAAAGCATGTAATTGAAGTATAAGTTCGGGATTCTAGTCGCTGGAGATTCCTATTGGTTTGCTTCAAAATATCCCATTGCTTAACTTGACCACTCTTTTCTAGGGTTAGTATGGTGTTAGATGGGCCAAAGCAGAAAGCTAAAAAAGAATCATTACTAACTTCACAGGTGTAAATTGGCTGTTGATATGCTGCATTCTTCTTCGAGGCTTTTGTATCATAAATCAGGATTTTGTTATTCGACTGTACTCCTGTTAACTGACCTTCTTGATCAAATTGAATCGACTGAACTGATTGCAAAAGTGGGTCGGTGTACCATAGTTGTTTCCGTTCAACAAAATTCCACAGTGAGAGTTCTCCGCCACGATAGATCAAATATTTCTGACTGAAGAAGTGAAAACAAATTTGGTCAACATGACTGTTGTTAGATCCAATAGTGTGAATTGGCTTCCGTTGTGTTGAATCATAAATCAGAACTGTTCCATCTACCAAGCCAACATTAAGATGATTTTGACTGAAAGACAAATTAGCAACTTCACGTTTAGGTCGAACTAAATTTTGGCTTGGGAATTGAGGATTAATATCTAAATCAAAAATATAAATTTTGTTTTCTTTGCTGCTGTAAGCAAGTTTAGAACCAGATATGGTTACATGTTGGGGGCTAGCAACTGGGATTTTCTTTATAATCTGAGGTTTATCAAATTGATCAACTCTTAATAAAATAATCTGGTTAGACGTTACAGCATAAGCCTCCAAATTTTCATTATCAGAAACAACTTCAATATCAAGAATCGGCTCAGACACAATCTGACGACCTAAACTATCAGAAGTGCAAAATGAAAAAAATATTACAAGTAACAATCGCCCTATATTAAATAAAGACATCACTGATTACAATGCGATTAAGTAGTACACTGATGTGGGAAACTCCTGCTGACCGAATCATCATCTGAACGCCAAAAACACATCAAGTAAAGTTAATTTGGCATTGGTAAATTACCCACTGTTGTTAGCTAGGAAGTTATCTTGACCTCGAACAAAGACTATGTTAACCTAACAGAAAGAACGTAACAAGAAGGACTTTTGTAATGAGATCTATTGCTCGTTCTGGCAGGGGGTTACTGAGCCGTTCGCAAATAATGAGAGGCAGAAACTTCCGTTCAAGAGCCCTTCCACGTAAACAACGAAACTCCGCATTTGTCAGCGGCATTCGGCGTCGGCGAGCACGAGTTCGAGCATCGAGCATTTCTCGGCGGCTTTCCCGCTTTAACCGATTAGTCTAGTTGTCGTCTAGGCTGAAAATCAGCGCGACTTTCTCGCCCGAAACCCCTAGTTTTTGCGCGATTTCTGCTTCACCTAATCCTTCTTCCTGTCGTAGCCTTTGGGCCTTCTCCTTCAGCTTCTCGATTTCTAGATCGCTGATTTCTTCGATTTGGGTGCTGTCGATTTCTTCCACCGGTATTTTTGAATCATTTTCTTCTGATAATGAGTTACTAGTTTTAGTTTCTGGATTAACTGAATCAGAATTAGCAGTTTCGAGATTTGCCTGCAGAAGGTTCTCGAAATTCTTATCGTTACCCTCAATAACCTGTTGCTTAGTTGAAATGTTTGATGACTCACTTGGTATTTCTCTTAAAACAACTTCCCTTATGATTTGGTGATTCCTACGTAATCCTAGAGCGATTCTCAAAAGTCCCAGCAAAATAATTAGATCAATAGGTATTCGTAGATACTTACGCCAAACTTCGACAACTTGTAGCCAAAATGTTTGATCTTTCGTATTCTTTTGAACCTTAATTTCGGGAATCTGTGGTAAAACTTGGGCAAATGCATGTGTAGTAGCTAGTGATTTAACCTCTTTATCGGAACCAAGGTCCCTATTTAATTTCTGCTGACTATTGTTGGATTGCCTTGTTTCTTGCTCAGGAAGTTGTATACTTCTATTGTCTGGCTCTGGAGGTTGGGCCGGTTTTTCATCGAACCTGATCCATAAAACAGATTTTCCCGGACGCATTTCACTACGTGTTGACTTACGAGGCTGATCACTGGACGAATACCTCAGTTCATAATTGAGCGAATGGTGCAGACTAATAACTACATCTGAGCCTTCCTGACTAATCGAAGCTCGATTTACTGGTGAATCAGGATCGCGATATATTACCCATTTAGACTCACTCCAGTGTCGGTTTTCTTTTCTTTCGAGGAACTTTGTGCAACGGGTATTACTGACTTGGATTTTCAAGTACCCACGGTTTGGTGTATGCTCTTCATTGAAACTGAAAGGATTACTAAAAATAGCAACAAACTTTCCTCCTGTTTCATTTAAATCGATATCCTCAAGCTGATTACCCGCTGATTGACATTCGAGTATGCGAACTGAACAGAACAGCAATGCAACGAACATGACCCAAAGAAAATATCTACTGCAAAGAAGGTTATATTTCCATCTCATTCCGATTGATTTAAGCCAAATTCACGATACAGACTGCGTCATTTTTATATTTAAAAGCTACTTTTTTAAGAATTTCGGTTGTCAAAAATTGGTTCCATCCAATACTGATTTGTACTTTTTCAAAGACAGTATCGCGGACCAATACATGTGGATTATCTGGCCACCGAGATTCAGCTAAAGTTAGCAGTTGATGTAGATTTTTTTTAGCTAACAGCCATTGTCGCTGATATTTTTTCTGTTTTGACTTGATCTGTGGTAGCTGAAGATAACTTTGATAAGACTGAGAAGTGGAATCATTGATGTCTGTTTCTTCCAGAAACCTAATGTTCTTAGCCAGAAGTTGTAATTCCTTGTCTATTTCTTCAATCCGAGATTGAATTTCACCGTATTTGATTCGAATTTTGGGATGTATACCAACAGATAGATATGTCGGAACCCCTGCTGACGAGCCAAGTTTCTGAATAACAATTTTTTCAGTTGCAGACGCGGAGCCACCAATCATAACACCATCTGATAAGAGAATATTTCGTCCAGCATGTAACGTAGCCCGCATAACACTATTTTGGATGATTATATCCCCACGGCTATGGACAACGCTATTTTCTATAAAACCAGACTTGACTGACCCGTTGACCTTAACCTCACTTCGATCGGTAACTCCTTGGCCTACGACAAGATGTCGATTAGTTTCTATTTTGGCTCTCTGAATGATACCCGATACTCTCAAATCGCCACCAACTTGAATTTCGGTTTTTTCGAGAACGTCCCCTTGAATGAATAAATTACCTTCAATTTTAAATGGACTATCCTGCTGATTAAAATCTCTTTCTATACGAGTCGTTTCTCGACGCACCTTTTCAAGACCAATAAGATAAGTAATGGGTTGTTTTAATCTGGTGGCTTTAGTGCATTCCGTAAACGTACAATAGCACTAGAATGAAGTTGAGAAACCCGACCAACAGTAATGCCTAGAACCAAGCTAATCTCCTGCATAGTTGCTTCTTCATTATAGTACAAACTCACAACTAATTTTTCTTTTTCCGGTAGTTGATCAATGGATTCTGCTAAAATCTCTTTGTTTTCCTGTAACTCAATTTGTTCTTGCACATCGACAGCGTAGGGATCTGCTAACCAGTCGTTTACTATTTCTTCATTTTCTTCGTCTGTCATTAAATCTTCAATTGTTAATATTGAAGTGCAGCCGACTTCGGCTAGTGTCTCTTGTAATTGCTGTTGTGAGATACCAAGTTCTTCTGCAACCTCAAATTCTTCGGCTGCACGTCCAGTCCTCTGCCTGACAGCTTGATATGCTTTTTCTAATTGACTTGCCTTGTCTCGAATTGATCGCGGCACCCAATCTAACGCCCGTATCTCATCCAGAATTGCTCCACGTATCCGGTGCCAAGCATAAGTTTTGAAAATGGCCCCTTTTCCAGGTTGAAACTTTTCAATAGCGTCCAATAAACCCATTAGGCCGACACTAACTAGATCTTCAAAGCCATAAGAAGACGATGCATAAATTTCTAAGCGGCGAGCAATTGTATTGACAATTGGTACGAAATCGGTAATCAGTTTTTCACGTGCTTCTTCATTTCCACCAAATTTATATTCATTCCAGAGCTGGTCTAACTGATCCATCTTGACCTATTCCTAGACAAAAGTTTCTTCATGGATCTGCGGGTTAATTTTCAATCCGATTTCGGTCAACATTGTTTTGCAAATTACCGCTTGGTGTATTATCGAGCCAATCATCTTTATAGATAAATGAGAGTTCAGGCCGCATCGACTGCTCGATTAGCCGTCCACCGATATAGCCTAATAGACCGAAGACTAAAAAGCCAATTATTGCCCTGACAAAAATAGTGTCGAAAGTATTTTGAGCCGAATGGCTAATGAGAATCGTAGTGCAACTAGCCCAGACACTAAGTGCATGACCTACTTTTTTAGCAATCCAGTTTTTTGGTAGCATTTAATTACCCCTGTTTTCGCTAACCGGAAAGTTAGTCGGAATTATTGGTCAGTACCTGAGAAAAAAAATCCTGGGTATCCCGCTCGATTTTCCCTCTCGAGATCCGACGGAGATGGTAGAGCAATTTCTTTGCCAAATTCTGAAAGCATTTTGCACCTCGAGTGTTGGGGTGTTCTAAGACAAAGGGTTTTTGACTGCCTAGAAAAAGTGCATTTCTTATTTTAGCTTCGTATGGGATATAACCCATATAGTTAATACCGCGAATACTGAGTTGGTAACGTTGACTAACTGTTTGCAACGTTTCATATACTTCTTGACCTTGCGCCATACTTCTAACTTTATTTACGACCAAGTAGATCGTCTGATTCAATTTCCGGCGGGAAATCGTTTTGATTAAAGCATATGCGTCCGTATAAGCCATTGGGTCTGGTTCTGTAACAGCTAAAATCAAGTCAGCTGACAGAACAAAACTCAACACGTTATCCCCTATACCTGCTGGTGTGTCAATAATCAGGTAATCGATTAACTCTTCTAGTCGACCTAGCTCTTGAATTAAAATTTGTCTCATACCAGCCGGCAAATCTGCTAATGCTTGAATTCCAGAGCTGCCAGGAATAATAGAAATGCCTAATGGACCTGGGAGTATGATGTCGTCAATCCGTTTCTCGCCGGTTAAGACATGCCTCAAATTGTATTTAGGAGTCAAGCGAAATAGTACGTCAATGTTGGCTAGGCCGAGATCGGCATCCAAGATACCAACACGGAAACCTAGCTGAGCCATAGATACAGCTAAATTAGCCGACATATTTGTCTTTCCTACACCACCTTTGCCTCCAGTAATAGCGATAGTTTTTAATCCGTTCAGTGAACTTTCAAGTGGTTGACTCTTATTCGTATCCAACTGCGCTTTTCGAGATGTTGACATCGAACGAGCCGATTGCTGTGATTGTACGACATCAGACTTTTTTTTGGCTTGAATTAGTTGACGAAGTTGTGTGGCCTGATCATTTTTCAATTTCTGCCTCCTTCATCTTACCTAAGCTTTACTTTTACTCTTTTTTACTGTTTTTTTTTGCTTTTTTGCTTTTTTTACTCGTGCTTGAAATCCACGTAACAGAAAAGTCGCCATACGATTATGACTTGCAATCTCAATATCACCAGCGACATCCTGTCCAGTAGTGAAAAAGGATATTGGCTTCTTGAAGCGCAGGCTACTGTTAAGGATAGGTCCAAGGCAATTGGCTTCATCCAACTTAGTAAACACTAGGCGATCAACTCCCAAAGAACCAAACCGACTGATCATACTTTGGATATCTTGGTTACGAGTGGTCATGTTGATTAACAGGTGTGTTTCATCTGGACAGGCTGAATTGAGAAATGACTCAATCGACCGAATACGTGGTTGGTCCAGTTGGCTTCGACCTGGCGTATCGAGTAGTACCAAATCCGCCGAATTGTGTTGGGTGATTTTATCTTCCAATTCTTCAGGTTCATGTGCCACTTCCATTGGTAGAGATAAGATTTCGGCATATGTAGTCAACTGCTCAATAGCACCAATACGAAAGTCATCCGTGGTAATTAAAACTACTTTTTTACCTTTGAATTTATATTGGACAGCTAACTTAGCAATGGTAGTTGTTTTTCCAACACCCGTAGGACCAACTAATGCTACCACTGTTGGGGACGTTTTAAACTGAATTCCACCAGAAGTCTTAACAATTTTTCTCAATAGAGCTGTCAGATGTTGGTGAATTGAGCGGCCTTTCTCGTCATGAAAACAGTCCTCCATGGCTTCAGCTAAATCATAGGCAAGAGTTTGATCGACATCGTGTTTGAGAAATTTTTGATATAATCCGGTTACTTCATCGGGTAAATCAGGGATATCGCTAGTTTTTACATTGTTGAGTAAAATATGTAGAACATCGCGAATTTCTGTTAACTCTGATCCTAAATAAGTATAAAGATCGGATGAGTTATTAGGCCGACTAATTTCTCCTGCTTGTTTACGATTATTGTCTCCTTCTGCAAAATCAGGTGGATCTGCGTAAGGAACATGAGAGGATTCGCCTTGCATTTCAAAATCCTTGGTTGAAATCTCGACTGAGTGGCGATCTTGTTTTTCCTCCATTTGCTGTGTGTAAGCATTAGCTGATAATAATGTATTCACCCGACTGATTGCATCTTTCAGATTCGTAGGGTCGGGTGATTTTTTTTTGGTTCTAACGAGAGGTGCAGTGGTTTCAACTTCACTTTCGATTGCAATAATCAGCTCATAGTTTGAATTCTTATCTGGCTTCAGTAAGCTTTTTCCTGAAACTCGGTTCATTTTAACAACACTAAAGTCTTCTCCAAATTCTTTCCGTGCTTTTTGCCGAACTTCCTTAGGAGTGCGGCCATATATTTTATGAATTCTAGTTGCCATTTGCTTTCTTGTTTACGAAATCCCTAACTCAACTCGACCAATCTCGTTTAATGGAACAGTGGCCGGGATTTCTTCAATGGATAATACTGGAATTGGTGTTGGAAACTGGATACTAATGAATTGAGATAAGTAGGCACGTACTACTGAACTAGAACAGAGAATTAATGGGATCGCATGTAGACCAGAAACTTGTGTTACGGTATTAGCAATGGCATTAACTAGTTCCAATGCTAAGTTTGGATCTAGTGGCATAAACTCAAATTGGCCTGTCTCGGTTTGTGTTATAGCTGATCGAATAATTTGGTCAACCTGTTCATCCAAACCCACATATTCGAGCTCACCTTCTGATGATTGATATTGGCGACAAATTTGAGAGCCAATTCTTTGCCTAACAGCTTCAGTCAATAAAACGACATCTTGTGAAGTTGCTGCATGGTCCGCAATGGCTTCTAAAATCAGTACTAAATCTCGAATAGAAACTCCCTCTTTTAGTAGAGTTTGTAAGACTTTTTGTATTAATCCTAATCCAATTGAGGAGGTTGTGACTTCTTCTACTAGAACCTCATTTGTCTCTTTGACACGATCCAATAAGTTTCGAACATCCTGTCGTGTCAGTAATTTATCTGCATGCTTTTTGATAGTTTCAAGTAGATGAGTAGCAAGAATAGTTGAGGGTTCAATAACTAGATATCCGGCAACGAGTGCTTGTTCTCTTTGCTCTTCAGTAATCCACAATGCAGGTTGATTATTTGCAGGTTCTTCAGTTGGTATACCATCAATTTCTTCGACCACTGAACCGACATCCATAGCCAAAAAATCGTTGACCCGCAACTCGCCTTCGGCCATTGGTTCTTCTCGAATCATAATGATATAACCACCAGCTGCTAGGTCTACCTGATCCCGAATGCGAATGTGTGGTAGTACAATTCCAAGTTCTTGAGCTAGGGTTGAACGAATTTGCTTAATTCGGTTTAGCATGTCACCACCCTCAGAAGGAGTGATGAGCGGAATTATATTATAGCCAACATTAAGATGGATTGGCTCGACCTCCAAATCGTCCGAAGCTTGTTCAATGGGCGTTAAGTCTTCCTCTGGAGTTTCTTCATCTTGGGCTGGTGGTAGTTCTTCTAGCTCCGCTGTTTCGGCTCGGCTAGAAATGTATGCAGACCCACCGATAATTGCAGACAAGAAAAAGAAAGCTGAGGAACCGAGCGTAATACCTAGTAAAGCCAAAGCTCCAGAAGAAATATAGAGTGGTCGTGTCTGAAGTAAAAATTGGGCAGCCAAAGACCGACCAAAGTTACTACTCTCGGAACTTCGGCTAATCAAAATCCCAGAGGCAATAGAAATGATCAACGAAGGTAGCTGGCTAACTAGCCCGTCTCCGATAGTTAATAAAGTATAGCGCTGAACTGCACCATTAGCACCAGTCAACTCCATTCCATGTCGAACTACGCCGACAATCAAGCCAGCAATTATGTTGACTGCGGTGATAATTAGGCCAGCAATTGCATCACCTTGAACAAATTTTGCAGCACCGTCCATTGCTCCATAAAAATTAGCTTCTGTTGTTACTGCTACACGTCGTTCACTAGCTTCGCTTTCAGTTAGTAAACCAGCATTTAAATCAGTGTCAATTGCCATCTGCTTCATTGGCATAGCATCTAAGGTAAAGCGAGCCGCTACTTCTGCAATTCGACCAGAACCTTTATTAATCACCACGAACTGTATAATAGTCAGAATAGCAAAAATTACAAATCCAACTACATAATCACCACGAATAACAATACCGGCAAAAGCAGCAATAATTTTTCCGACTGACTGGTCACCAATATGACCTTTTGTCAAAATCAATTTAGTTGAAGCTACATTGAGTGAAATACGGTAAAGTGTTAAAACCAACAATAGAGAAGGAAAAACCGAAAAATCGACAGGTTGTAGCGTGTATAAAACTAGTAGTAATACGATTAAAGACAAAGAGAGATTGATTGCTAGTAACATATCCAACAAAAATGCAGGAAGTGGGATTAAGATTACTAACAAGATTGAGATGATACCAGCAACTAGGAAGAGATCGCCGTACCGAGACAGGGCTGGGACTTGTAATGTGCCAACGTTATTCATTGGTGTTATCTTTTCATTTGGAGAAGTCGGTTAAATTCGCATAATATATTCTTTATGCGGTCCTTCTATTTCGGGCTTGGTAAATACGTGCCAACACTTCTGCCACAGGTTGGAATAAATCATGGGGGATACTCTCGCCTAATTCAATTTCGTATAGCGCCCAAGCCAAGGGTTTATCTTCTACAACAGGCACTTCATTCTCGAACGCTATCTCCTTAATCCGTCGAGCAATTTTACCCGCACCTTTGGCCACAACCAATGGACTTTGCGACCGATCCTGATCATAAACGACAGCTATAGCAATATGAGTTGGATTTGTAATAACCACGTCAGCTTCTGGAACATCTTGCATCATTCTCTGGCGTGATGCGTTCATTTGTCGTTGGCGAATCAGAGACCTTACTTCCTGTGAAACTTCGGATTCTTTTTGCTCCTCTTTGACTTCTTGGTGTGACATTTTCAATTTTTGAGCATAGCTCCATCGCTGATAAAAGAAATCTATTATGCTAAGAAACAATAACGAAAGTGCAACTCGAAAACCAACCTTATATGTTAGACTACCGAGGTAGATTAGTAACTCATCAGTCGATTTTGAACCAGCTGTCTGGAAACTTGGCGCCTCTTGCATAATTGTTATTACCACAACAACGCCAATGATAGTAAACTTTAGAATTGCTTTCAGTGTTTCGACAAGGCCGTTTCGAGAGAAAATCTGCTTTAGTCCAGACAGTGGATTAAGTTTGTTAAATTGAAAAGATAGTGCTTCGAGAGAAAAAAGAGCTCCTACCTGCAGGAAGTTCGTCAGGATTCCTGTTACCGCCATTGCCATTAAAATCGGTGCCACAATGAGCAACATCCGCAAAACCACCTGTACAAACCCTGCTTGTAAAGTCTGTGGATCAGGTGAAATGTAATTGAGCTGAGAGAACGCGTATACACTAATATCTTTCAAGCCACCCAGAGAAAATTGTGCAAAAAATCGTAACGTTAGTAATCCCAAGAGCAGAGCAATGGCTGAGTTCAATTCCCGACTCTTCGGAACATCACCTTTTTCCCTAGCTTGGTCAATTCGCCTTTGACTCGCATCTTCCGTTTTTTCGTCTTCTGGCACTAACTCCCCCTTGTTCAATCAACCAAATTTTAGAATTTAATTGCCAAAAATTTAAGTTATAAGGTTGAACTCCTAACAGAAAGTAACGTCATTTGGTGAATCCTGTTTCAGCAGAGACTATTTTGTGAGTATTTACACTATTTCTAGCGGATGATTTTCTACTGAACAAAGGAAAATAAGCTTTGGGTTTAGGCAGACGGCGTCGAATTAATCAATTTTTAAACACAAATGACCAAAATCACAAATCGAAAATCTCGACTAACATAGAATTTAAATCGACGGTAGCTAATGTTGATCGGCCTGTCACCCAACCACCAGTTTCACCCGGATTAAGCAAGACGGTTTCGCTTTGGTTGGTTTTCGCTCGAATAGTTCTAATGTCTATTTTGTGAGTATGGCCGTAAATAACGAGATCATATAGACCACTAAGTGCAATAGGTTCAGCCAACTCAGGGTAGTGGACCGCACATATTCTTCTTCCATCAATCTCAATATCAGCTAAATTATTGTGGACTTCACCAAGATCTTTAAGGCGATTGTATAGACCAATTCGCTCTCCATCATTATTCCCAAACACGCAAACCAATTGGCAATTCAGTTCTTCCATTGGAGCAATAGCGAAAGGAGCGACAAAATCACCAGCATGGACAACCAAATCGACTTTCCGGCCATTAAAGAACGATACAGCTTTTTTAATTTTTTCGATGTTGTCGTGGCTGTCTGAAAATACACCAATAATCATGATATATACACTACTCCATGCTTTTGGGCAAACCTTGGCCTAATCCCATGCGCTTTGCATCATCAACATCCATCGCACAACGAAACCCAATCGCAACAATTGGCCAACTGTAGGTTTGCATTTTACCTTGTTCATTTTTTTCCTTGACACTGAGATATCCTGATGGTGGACAAGCGTCACGTGCACTGGTACGTTGATCGTCCAGTGGTCGCATCCAAGATCCGCCCCTAACTGAGCGATAAGTACCTTGATAATTAGTGATCTGGCTATCCGACTTAATTCGAGTTAGCAATTTAGGATCGTACCAGTTAGCACACCATTCCATTGCATTACCTGCCATGTCATGAATTCCATAAGGACTGCGGCCTTCGGGGTAACTACCAACTGGTTGTAAGTGTTTGAGCCGTGTATCATCAGCATAAACAGTGATCGGTTGCGCTGATGGAGTAAAGTTAAGGATATTCCAAGGACCACTAACAGCTCCTTCCAGCTTTGTTCGTTGAATTTCTGCAAAACCCCGCCAAGCGGTATAGGAATTCAGAGGACGGCCAGCGACTCTTTCTGCATTGTTACATTTGCTACCATTCCAGTCGCTACCCCAAGGATAAATGCGGCCGTCTGTACCACGAGCGGCTTTCTCCCATTCGGTTTCCGTTGGTAGACGTTTACCTGCCCACCGCGCATAGGCATAAGCGTCCTGCCAACTGACTAGAACGACTGGGTGGTTAGCAGTTCCAACTGGGAAAGTCCCGCTTGACCAATTATAGGGTTTGGCTAAATCATGACTGTAGTAAGGTGGAGGGTAACCGGTTTGAGACACAAACTCATTGTATTGAGCGTTAGTGACTTCGAACTTATCAATGTAAAAATCATCTACATAAACTTTGGTTTGGGGCATTTCATCAGCATAATGTTCTATATTCGGCCTAAAACCTTCCGGCATGGAATTTATCTCGGTTTTGGTTGATCCCATATAAAATTCACCGGCCGGAACAAAAATCATACGACTACCATCAGAACATTGAATTTCGTGGGTAATGATAGATCTAGATTTTGCTGAACCTACTTGTGGGCTTTTGGAAACATAGTATAGTAATCCTACTATCGAAGCAATCAAAAGAAACAATGCGATGCGAAATAAACGGGTCATTATAGTTTACTACGACTATTGTTATTGAATAACGACACTCGGTGGGTTGATAAAGTCATGATAATGCTGTCCGACTTTTCCTTCAGTAGCATCTCCGTAGTGTATATACACACGGAATCGAAAATTCATTTCTTGTCCTTGAGGCAATGTGTAGGAACCATCTTTTCTTTGATCTGACTCAAAAGTTCCACCACCGAAGATATTGCTTCCCATCAGCCCGTAGTTTCGAACATGCCAGTAGGTTGGATACCGGGGGTTTGACAAATGATCAAAAAGAGATACGCCAACCGGTATGCCATCCACAATACCGGAATAGTCGCACCAGTGTGCTTTTTTTCCCCAAGTCTCATCCTCATTAATGCCACCAAAAGAGTTTTCAATTTTTCCACTAGGATTGGATGCATTCATTTGTGGATTAACCCTGACGGTAATAATTCCACCTTCTTTAGTATCTCCAAAAAATACATCGCCTTGATCTGCTAGGAAAGTGAGATCTAAGTCAATTATGGAACGACCCGCTGGCAGAGCATAAAGTCGGTAATTTTGAATGTCCGACATTATTGGTATTCCATCTTTATCATTCCAACTATTTCGGGTATAAATTTTACCGCACACTACTCCTTCTGATTTTTGACTGAAAGACTGGTGTACAATACGCCCTGCATGATGACCTTCACTCCATAAATCTGTGTGATTAACTTCTCCGTAGGCAACATAAAGAGATCGATGATGTACGTGATCTTTCGATTCAGAGCTGATTTCGCCTCTTGTCACCTGGCATTCGTCTGGTCCAAGAACAGGGAAAAAATAAGGTCGGTATTGGTTAGTATCATAACGAAATGTAGTGAAGTGCCGGCTGTCAATGTTAACAACGATTGTCTGATCTTTCTCAGTGAAAGTGACACCGGTAGTGGTTATACCAGAATCCGGTTGGGTTAATTGGTAGGTGCGTGTTGTATGAGCTGGCAAATCATCTAAAACCCAGCACAACTCGCCTTTGCCGTGGAGTACTTCATACTGACCAAATATTTTCTGGCCGTTTGGCTCAGTTAAGATGACCGGACCATCATTTATACCATTGATCGGTTCGATACTAGTAATTACAGGACAACTGTTCCTATGGTGTTCATTGGCTGAAACTACTATTTTCTTGTTGAACATGTTGGCTCCATTTGACCAGAACTACTAATCGTTGGCTAAGTTGTAAAAAAATTGGCAAACCCAATCTCAGCCTAAAAAAAACGCGAAATCTCACGTTTTTTTGCTTCATTAGCATACCATATGAAGGCAAAATTTCAAAAAAGATTCGGCAAACAAGAATAAAAAGACGAGTTAGCTTTGCTTGTTTTTTGTTTGATTAGTTGTTGAGTCAAATCTTCAATAAATGCTAGTTAAATTTATTATTCGAGTTAGATATATCAACAAGGGAAGTAAGACTAGTAAGATTTTGGCTTCTATTAGATATCGCTCATAACGACGTGTTGAGGGATCGTCAGAGCAAGCGCGGTCAATAAATTCCAGTCGATTCTCGATTGACGGATGTGTAGAGAAAAGACGCACAAACCATCTAGCAGATGGTGGAACAAAATTAATTCCTCCCAAATGCCATAGGGCTTGCTTAAACCATGTTGGCTGTTGAGTAGTTTTAATTGCATACAAGTCGGCTTGATGTTCAAAACGACGAGAAAGAAAGGGGAAAATAAGAACAAAAAACATTAATAAGAATGCGATGGTATAAAAAGCCAATGCAAATGGTGAGTGGTCAAACAATTTTAAAATTGGTTCACCAATCACCATGTAAAATAGAGGGTAAGAAAAAAAATAAGTTAGTGAAAAAGCAAAGTAGGTCCAAATATGCTTATAGTGAATGTGACCGAATTCGTGTGCCACAACTGTTTCAACTTCCCTTGTAGAAAAATTCTCTAGTAGTGTGTCCGTCAGAAAAATTTTTCTTGACCTAGGCAGAAGTCCGGCCACAGCCGCATTAGCGATCTTTAAGGAACCTGTTCGCCAAACAACAATACCTCCGTATTTAATTCCATTTTGGCGTGCGAATTCCCTGAGTCGATTTGCTAATTTCTCGTTTTCAAGAGGATATGTAGGCCAAAGTAATCCAAGTAGCAAGGGAGCGTAGATAAAGACAGCCAATATGGTTGAAGCCATTAAGAAGAGAGATACCCAAGGGTGTGCTTCCAAAAAAAGATGAACCGATTTTGGCATAAAAACGATACTGTCAAGGACAACATAATACAAACACATCGGTACTAACGGCAGTAGCAGCAACTTAGTCTGAAGATTAAACATCTCGTTCCGATTTTTTGACAGTTGAGTGCTATTTCTTATACCAATTTGCGCCTGTTGGTCGAATTCAAACGCTACTATGCGAATCAGAATTATACCCATCAACAATGGCAAAATTGAAATTACGATCTCGGTAATTAGGAAGGAAAGTAATAGACTGGAGCCAAACAAGTTGTAAGGATAACCCATAAAGTAGAGATTCAGTACATAACCTATTAATATGAGTATTTCAAAAACGACCAAGGATTTTTTTATGTCATAGGATCTTTGAATCCGCTTTTGGCGATCATTCGGCAAAAATGAAAGAAACGTTTTGCAATAAATGTGGGCCAATATTGGAGGGATAAGCATGGTCGAAAGAATACTAACTATAGAAAGGCTAATTGCTATTTCGTATTGTCTCGGTTCGATGACTCCAGCGAAAATAATACCAGCAACTAAAACAAAATTGACATGCCCCATCAGATAAATTCCACAAATACTGCGTCAGCCATCATTAGCCCTTCAGTTGTCAGTTGGAGTCGATTATTTGACCAATGTAACAAACCCAGATTTTGAAAACGTTCAATAACAGAACCAAATTCAGTTTGCATCGATTCACCGAACTGATTTTGGTATTGATCTTGGTCGATTCCTGCCAGTTTTCGCAAACCTAACATGATCGTTTCTGCTTTGCGCTGTTGCTCCTTCAGCCGTTCCTGATTGGCTATAGGTTTACCTCTATCGACTGCTAGTATGTATTCCTTTATACCTTTGATGTTGGTATACCTATACTCATTTATGTATCCACACGCTCCAGCTCCTAAACCAAAATAGGCTTCATTGTACCAGTAGACCAGATTGTGTTTGGCTTTCCGTCCCGATTGGGCAAAGTTAGAAATTTCGTAATGTTGATAACCTTCACTAACCAAGTGATCAATGCATAATTGGTACATTTTCGCTTCCAGCTCGTTGTCAACTAATTTCAAGTTTCCTTGTTTCCATTGATCGTAAAAAGGGGTGCCATGCTCCAAGGTTAGGTTATAGGATGAAACATGTTCAGGCGAGAGTCTTATCACTTTTTGTACTGACTCTTGCCACTGCTGCATGGTTTGGTCAGGCAGGGCAAAAATTAGGTCTAAATTAATATTATCGAAACCAATTTTCCTCGCCAGATCATAACTTTCATAAACTGAGCCAACAGTATGGATACGACCAATTCGTTCCAAAACTACATCCTGCATAGCTTGGACACCGAAGCTCAACCTATTAACTCCAAATGATTTCATAACCATCAATTTTTGTTTGTCTACTGTTCCTGGGTTGCATTCAACTGTTAGTTCTGTGTCGTCAGTCAGTTGAAAGTACTGGTGTAGTAGATTAAATAGTATCTCTAAATCGTATGAAGACAAGATCGAAGGAGTTCCCCCACCAATGAAGACGGTATCCAACTCAGGTCGCCTAGCCATATCTGTTGAATACAGTTTCATTTCTTTCTCTATAGCAATTAAATAATTTTCGGACAATTTTTTATCGAAAGTATAAGTGTTAAAGTCACAATAGTAACAGCGGGTAGCACAAAATGGTATATGGATGTAGAGCGACTTCGGTGTGATTGAACCGTTCGGATTGCAGGAAGGCATTGAGCAATAATAGCACTCGGGGATAGAAGGGTCAAGCTGCGATTGAATTGCTAATTTGGAGCGTGCTATAATCAGAATCACGATGGGGAAAATGCTAAGTGATAGAAGAACTTCAAAAACAAGGAAGAATTATCGTAATTTCTGGTCCTTCCGGTGTTGGAAAAACTACTTTAGTTGAGACGTTACTAGAGCATTCGTCAAGTATCGTTCGTTCGGTTTCGGCCACTACCCGGTTACCTCGTAGTGGTGAAACCGATGGTGTAGATTATCATTTTTTACCTAAATCTGAATTCGAGCGGCTAATTGAAACAAATGGTTTAGTAGAATGGACCAAATACGGAGAGAATTACTACGGCACCCTAAGGTCTATACTTGAATCAACCATACGAGTTGGCAAAGATATTGTTTTGACTATTGACGTTGATGGAGCTATTCAATTAAAAAAATTGGGTCTTTCGTGTTTGCTAATTTTCATTTTGCCACCATCAGTTCAAATTCTGCAACAACGACTTGAAGAAAGAAAAACTGAAACAAAATTTGAACTACATCAACGGCTAGAAAGAGCGAAAACTGAGTTTGATCTTGTTACATATTACGATTATTGTGTAGTCAACGATCAAATACCCATAGCGATTCAACAGTTAATAAAAATAATAGAAGCGGATAGATTCAGAATCGACGAAAATTTGGTTCAATCTATTAAACAACAAATCCCGTCCGTGGTTTCTTAGTATGAGAGGAAAGAATATTATTCTGGGTGTAACAGGTGGTGTGGCAATTCATAAGTCCCTTGATTTGGTCAGCCAGTTAGTGAAAAGAGATGCCAACGTTCATGTGGTAATGACCAATAACGCAACCAAGATGGTCCAACCGCTACAGTTTCAAGTTATTTCACGACAACCAGTTTTGGTCGACCTTTTTCATCTCAGCGATAATTGGAAGCCGTATCATATCGACCTCTCCGACCAAGCTGATCTACTGGCGGTTGTACCGGCAACTGCAAACATTATAGGAAAAATGGCAAACGGAATAGCAGATGATGCTCTGTCAACTATTGCTATTTCTGTTAATTGTCCAACTTTGGTCGCACCTGCAATGAATGGACACATGTATCAACATCCTGCGATGCGAGCTAATATGGAAAGGTTAAAACGGCAACTAGAACCACAGGGCCTCAAAGTGGTGGAACCAGCTTCTGGTATGTTGGCCTGTGGTTATGAAGGCGTTGGCCGGTTGAATGAGTTAGAAGTCATTTTATCTGCTATTGAAGATGTACTTATGAAGAATCCACCCACTGGTAGGACTGATTTATCCGGGAAAAAAGTACTTGTAACAGCTGGTCCCACTCGTGAGTACCTAGACCCTGTTCGATTTATTACTAATCGATCAAGTGGAAAAATGGGTTATGCGATTGCTGAAGTAGCCCATCAACGAGGGGCAGAAGTAACACTAATTAGTGGACCGGTTTCGATTGAAGCTCCTACTGGTATTAGCCCAATTTTTACCCAAACGACTAATGAGTTATATCAAGCAGTTATGTCCAAAATGGATTCAGTTGATGTGATCATCATGGCTGCGGCTGTTGCTGACTATCAAGCTAAAACCGTATCTAATCAGAAAATTAAGAAATCATCCTCAGTCAACGAACTCACTTTGTTGCTTCAACCGACTATTGATATTGCTGCAGATTTAGGGAAAAAAAAGAAGAAGGAACAAATATTAATCACTTTTGCCGCCGAAACTGAAAACCTGACTGAGAATGCCAAACTGAAATTAAAATCCAAAAATTGTGATTTAGTTGTTGCTAACGACATAACGGATCCAGAAGCAGGGTTTGATATCGAAACCAACGTTGTTACACTAATCGATAAAGAAAATAGTTACCAATTACCTGTGATGTCCAAAAAGGAAGTAGCAGAAAATATTTTTGATTTTATCAAACCTAAACTCTAGTCAATTGAAATTGCTGAATAAGTTATGAGCAGCCTGACGGAAGAAATTCTAAATTTCATCTACCGCACTGGACGCTCACCAAAAAAGAAACTTGGGCAAAATTTCCTGATTGATGCAAATATACCACCTAAAATTTCTGATGTCGCCAACGTGTCTTCCAGCGATATTATTCTTGAAATTGGACCAGGTCTTGGTTTTTTAACGCAAGAACTATTAGGGAAAGCCAAGCAAGTAGTAGCTATTGAGATTGACTCTTACTTGTATAATGAGCTGAAGAGGCGATTTTCTACAATTCAGAATCTAGTTTTGATTCATGGAGATGTTTTAAAGTTAGATTTACACGGGCTGATTCAATCTAGTGGGATTAACAAGGTTGTAGCTAACTTGCCTTATAATATTTCGGGCCCAATTTTATGGCGATTGTTAGGTTACTCACAACTACAAAGTCTGGTTCTGATGGTTCAGGAGGAAGTCGCTGCTCGTCTATCAGCTAGCCCAAGCAGTAAAGCATATGGTTCATTGACTGTTTGGTCAGGTCTACACACAGAGTGTCAAATTGAACTTACATTAAAACCACAACAGTTTTTCCCAGCCCCTAAAGTTAATTCAAGCTTAGTATCGCTAAGAACGCGATCTGAAATTCAACCTCAGTTTTGCGTTTCTGATATATCTTTGTTTCGAGAAGTAGTAAAAGGTTGCTTTCATACTAGAAGGAAGATGTTGCGAAACTCAGTTAAGGCTAGTAACGTTCAAATTGACATGAAAACCCTCGACTTAGCATTGAAAAAAGTGTCGATTGATTCCAATAGACGTGGTGAAACATTATCAATTTCTGAGTTTGTAGCTCTGACTAATGCAATTCATCAACTAGTTCACACTACCTAGCCTTTGGCTACAATATTTAATGAAAAAGATACCTAGTATTCCCTGCTTCTGGTTATTTTTGGTGATGATTTTTGGTTTTACGAGTTGTGTCTCACGGCTTGACCCCAAACATCAAATGAACAATTTATCCATCAAGTACCAACAGATGCTGTTCAACAATAACACTTCTGAGCGTGAGTGGTACATTTTAATCCAGCAATGGCAAAAAATTACTGAGGCTCAAAGTGATAAATTTTCACAAGAGTCCCTTTGGGCGACTGCGATGTGCTGGATAGCAATGGGCCAACAAAACAATAATAGGGTAGCCATTACTAAAGCAACGAAAGTTCTACAGGAATATAGGAATACTTACCCAGATTCCCCCCGTCGAATAGAGGTCGAATGTTTGTTGGGCTACTATGCGCATCAATATAACCAACCAACAGCAGCTATCCAACACTACCAAACTGTTTTGCAAAAATTCCCTGACCACAGACTAGTACCATTTGTAAAAAAAGACTTGATTGATATATATATACAGCAAGAAAATATGACGAATGCCTTTCAATTGTATGAATCTTTGAAAGAATCTGAGATCCTTTTTTTGGCTGAAGAAAGTAGAAAGAAACTGACCGTACCTCGTGTCGATTTACCGTTGATTGAGATTGATTCGACCAAAACGAAATTGGCAAACCAACTAGATTTAACAACGAAAGAAGCAAATCACAGTCAAAAGCTAAAAACATTCGAGTCCAAAGAAAAAGTCGCACTGGCACCTCCAGATGTTGTGATTGAACCAGAATCGTCAGTTGTTAAAGTACCATTTTTGCCTGATTTACAAGAAAAACCATCTTTGGTTGAACAACTTGGTTTACGAGTCAAAACGGTTGTGATTGATGTTGGACATGGTGGTAGAGACCCTGGTGCTGTTGGTTTATTTAACTCTGAGAAATCCATAGTATTGACAGTTGCACTCATGTTGAAGTCTCACTTGGAAGTTTTGGGTTACCAAACCCACTTGACACGCGAATCAGATCAAACTGTGTCCTTGAGAGAAAGAACAGAATTGGCTAATCGGTTGTCAGCCGACTTATTTCTTAGTTTACATGCTAACGCTAGCAGTAAAGAGGAAGCAATGGGTATTGAAACCTACTATCTCGCTCTTGGCTCTGATGAGACTTCCAAAATGGTTGCCCTACGCGAAAATGAAGGAATGGAACAGAACATAAAGGAGTTGGAAAGCTTGATTTCCACTATCCTGAAGGGTAGTAAAACTCAAGAAAGCCGACAATTAGCAGAAATGGTACAGCAGAAACTGATCGAAAAAACAATGGCTAAGAATAGAGGGGTAAAACACGCTCCATTTGTTGTACTAACGGGCACAAAAGTACCGGCTATTTTGGTTGAGATTGGTTTTGTTTCTAATTCGGTGGAAGCAATAAAGCTTAGCGAAACTTCTTACCAAAACCAAATAGCAGAAGCCATCGCAGCAGGCATTGACCAATATGCCAAACGTGTCTTGAGTTCAAAGAATTAAGGTTACAATCTCTAGAAGAATTCAGTTCTCTCAATTTAGCCTGATCTGAAAGATTTTTATTTCTCTCAAACCCATTAATCGGTTGGGCAAACCCGGTTTTTCTCACTTTTAACCAAATGTGGTCAAGCTGAAACTTGATTTTGACCCAAATCGAGACTTTACCAAGCCTAATGGCTGATTCGACCACTCCATTGAGATGAAGAAAATACCAGCAGCCAAATTGGATGTTTTTTAGGTCAAATCCTTATCCGCTGCTGCATCTCGTAATGAATGCTTAGCTTTGGCTTGTACTTCTGGATACCCGAACTCGGTAGTTGTTTGGTTATCCGTCTTTTCGTTACAAGAACAAAGATCCCAATAAGCACTATTACAATTCCAACATTGTTATTTTTGAATAGCTTTTTCAGTAAGAATTTCTGTGGGCACAAAAGGGATCTCAGTTACTCTGATTACGGTTTTATTGATATTATTAGCGTTATTACCACCTGTCACAGGGTAGGTAACAGTATTTCCCTCTAAAGTACCCTCAATGTAGTATTCAAAATCGAATCCAGGGTCGGTTAATGTCGCCTTATATACATAATTGCTACCATTAATGTTTAAAAGATCAGTACTAATAAACGGGACGTTAGATCCAATTGCTCTATAATACATTTTTGAATTTGAAACAACCCCATTGCCAATAAATATTACTTTTTGCTCAAAGCTACCTTCTTTATATATCTGAGTTACCTCCGGCATAGCTCTTACATAATGTTCACCTTCATAGGTTGTACTAATAGGGATAGAAATTCCCAGTTCTTCACTTGCTCTGATTCGGTCGATAAGAGTTGATTGTTGTAATTGTGCAATGACACCAAGTTCAGAGATACTTCTAACTCGTTGAATTTCATGTGTCATCAATTTACTAAATGTACTTATAATGCTATATGCATTTTCTGTTTGATTTATTTCATCTACATATAGTTGCCTGTAAATGGCTAGTTTGAGTAATTCAATTTGGCCTTTAAAAAAGTGATACCAATACATATAACGATCTACATTTCCTGTTCCAACAATATCATCTTTATAAGAACAAAACTCAGTATAGATATAAAT
>JAYZAL010000023.1:0-6742 GCA_036339735.1 Candidatus Poribacteria bacterium | reverse complement strand
CCGATAGCAGACCGAACAGCGGTAATTTCATTCTTAGTGTTGGTGTAACAATCTACAGGTCTGTGCTGGTTCATTTGTATGTCTATTCTTCCAATTAAAAACAGCTACTATTGTCCAATTTAGCAATAACGATTATATCTGCCGTTCGAAGATTAAGTCAAATTATCTTGACGCAGTTTTTTTTTATTTGCTATTATTCTGCGTTCGTTCATGGAATGGAAAGCTAGATCCAATTTTCTGGAAATTCCCAGTTAATGTTTTTAGTAAAAGAAATTACGCTAATTTGATCAAAAGAGAGCAAAAAAATGATAGAAGTCAACAACTTGACCAAAAGATATGGGGCGACGCTAGCTGTTGATAATGTCTCATTCTCTGCTGACAGTGGTGAAATAGTAGGCTTCATTGGACCAAATGGGGCTGGAAAAAGTACGACTATGCGTATTTTGACTTGTTACCTACCAGCAGATGAAGGAAGCGCTACCGTCGGAGGGTTCGACGTTTTTTCTGAGTCGATCGAGGTGAGAAAAAAGATCGGCTACCTGCCTGAGAGCACACCACTTTATACTGATATGGGAGTAATTGATTACCTCAAGTTTGTAGGGCAAATACAAGGGCTAAGTGGCCAGGAAGTAAAAAGCCGAGTGAGTGCCATGGTTGACATCTGTGGTTTGGAAAAGATGGTCCATAAAGATGTTGGCGAATTATCAAAAGGTTATCGCCAGAGAGTTGGCTTGGCCCAGGCATTAATCCATGACCCACCAGTTCTGATTTTGGATGAACCGACCTCCGGTCTTGATCCGTACCAAATTATCGAAATTCGTAATTTGATAAAGGAGTTTGGAAGGGAAAAAACGATTATTTTTAGTACTCATATCCTATCTCAAGTTGCAATAACTTGTGATAGGGTATTGATTATCAGTAACGGGAAACTAGTGGCAAATGGAACACCGGATGAGTTGCAGCAACGTACACAGGATAATCAATACTTGGAGGTTACCCTCGAAGGGGAGCAATCAGAAATTGAGACCCAATTCGATCAATCGGGGTTCATTCACAATTTCCAACTAACCCAAAACGTTGATAGCTCTGCTTTAGCCTACGAAATCACATCTGAAAAGGGACACAAAACTAGTGATGAAATTGCGCGTTTAGCTTACCAAAATCAGTGGGCCGTGGTATCAATACAACCGAAAGCGGTTAATTTAGAAGAAGTATTCTTGAGACTGACAGAAAGTGAAACTCAATTGGAAGGAGGGAACTCATGAATAATACATTTGTCATTTTCAAGAAAGAAGCCGGCAGTTATTTCAATTCAGCAGTCGCTTATTTCAACATTATAGCATTTCTGTCCGTTTCGGCTTGGCTATTCTTTTGGCTGGGGTTCTTTTTTGAAAGAGGACAAGCTGAAATGACTTATTTTTTTAGCCTAATGCCATGGTTATTCTTGTTTTTTATTCCCGCAATGACCATGCGACTGTGGGCTGAAGAAAAAAAAATGGGGACAGTCGAGATGCTAATGACCTTACCAATTCGAAGTTATGAAGTGGTGTTAGGCAAATTTTTGGCTTGTTTCCTAATTTTGGTGCTGATGGTGGTACTCTCCTTCCCGTTGCCGCTATCGCTTGGCTACTTGGGCAACCCAGATAATGGTCAAATTTTCACTAGCTACTTGGGGCTGATCTTAGTTGGAGCTGCTTACATTGCTATTGGTCTATGTGCTTCGACTTTTACCTCAGATCAAGTCATTGCTTTCGTCGTTGGTATCATTGCTAGTTTTACCATGCTGGTAATTGGTTTTGTTCCACAACTTCGAGACTTTGGGTTGGCTTATCACTTCAACAGTATTACTCGAGGTGTGGTTGATTCAAGAGATTTGATCTACTATTTTTCAGTCATTGGTTTTTTTCTCTATCTCAGCGTATTGTCAGTTGAGAGTAAGCGTTGGAGGTAAGTAAATGTCAGCAAAAAGAAATCTTTTATACAGCACCAATACGTTAGCTTTGGCAATCGTATTATTTGTTATCTTAGTAATAATTAATGGCCTTTCTAAAAAGGCTTTCAAACGCTTAGATCTAACAGAAAGTAAGCGATACACGATTTCGAAATCAACCAAAAAATTGCTGGGACAACTAGACGATATTGTACGTGTCGAAGCCTACTTTTCTGAGGCTCCGGATCAGGTCAAGTTAATAAAAGATGAAGTCAAGGATATGCTAGACGAATATGATGCTTTCGCCAGCGGCAACCTGCAGATTGAATTTATTAACCCGACTGAAGATGACGATTTGAAACAAAAATTGAGGATGAAAGGCATCCCCGAAATTCAGGTTCAGGTCAGAGAAAAAGATAAAATTGAGGTACGTAATGCCTACATGGGACTAGCTGTTGTTTATGGGGACAAGCAAGAAGTCATACCAGTCATACAAAAAACCACAACCTTGGAATATGACCTAACTTCTGCCATTTTGAAGACGACTCGGAAAGAAACAAAGACTGTTGGCTTTTTAGAAGGGCACGACGAAGTTGATATATATGGCCAAGGATTTGAAAATCTGAGGAAAGAGTTGGGCAAACAGTACACTCTTCGCAAAATTGATGTGAGTCAGGGTAGTCCTATAGAAGGCGATGTCTCTACCTTGATAGTAGCCGGACCTCAGAGTCCTCTACAAGCTAATGAGAAATACGAAATTGATCAATTTCTAATGAACGGAGGGAAAATAGTTTTTCTAGTCGATGCAGTTAAGATGGCACCGGGATCAATTCAAGCCTCTCCATTGTCGACGGGCTTAACTGATCTTTTATCCCACTATGGTATACAATTGGGCAATAACTTAGTACAAGATATTTCGCATGACAACCTCACTTATTCTCAGGGTGGGTTCATGACTATCACTCGACCCTACCCATTCTTTATCAAAGTGCTCAAAAGTTACCAGTACTCAACGGGAAGTACCAGCGAAGGTTTTCCTGCTGATAGTGTCGCGACGAGCGGGTTGGATAGTTTGGTTTTACCATGGAGTACTAGCTTATCTGTCGTAGCTAAAGAGGGTGTATCTACAACCATAATGGCTAAAACTAGTAACCAAGCCTGGACAGCCCAGGCACCATATAATCTTGATCCTACTCGTATGTTCACTCCACCTTCTTCTGTTAAGAATTCCTACCCTGTAGCCGTTCTTCTGGCAGGAGAATTCACGAGTTTTTATGCAGGCAAGGAAATTCCTAGTGCGAGTAATGCAGATGGAGAAGAAGATACTGAAAACAAGAATAAGGATCGAAAAACGGTAGAAAAGAGCCCACCGACCCAGATCGTTGTCGTCGGAACTTCCCAATTTTTGAGGCAGCCTCGTGTAGACGGTATGACCTTCTTTCAGAATAGTATTGATTATATAACTCTAGGAAGTAGTTTGATCGGCATTCGCTCCAAACAAATTAGTGATCGTAGTTTCAAAACTGATCCTTCAACGTTTGCTCGTCTAGCTATCAAAGTCCTTTGCATTGGTGCGATACCTCTACTGGTTGCCCTATTTGGACTCTTCCGCTTCTTTTCTAGAATGCGAGCAAAGCGGATGGTTGAGACTTACGGCCGAGTGTAACTTTCACCATAAGGAGAAAACAAATAATGAAATTGCAGCAACAACTGATAGGTTTTGTGTTTATAGTCGTTATTCTAGGGGCGATAGCGTTTTTTGTTAATCGAGGTGAGGAACAACAGAGTTATGAAAACCGGCAGTCAAAAGCAGAAAAGATGTTTCCTAATATCACCTCCGAAACCGCAGGAGATAAAGTGTCCCAAATTGAAATTACTACTGGTGGCGAAACTACGGTCTTACGTCAGTCAGGAACACAATGGTTAGTGTCCAATATGAATGATTATCCTGCGGACCAAGAGGAAGTTAAGACACTTTTGGAAAAAGTAGATAATCAGAAAGCAATTGATCTGGTTTCTAAGAATCCAGGGAAGCAAACTGAATTTGAGGTGGCTGCTGGGTCGGATGAATCCCCTTTAATTGGCGTTGAAGTCAAGCTAAAAGGAGAAGGAGAAAAACTACTAGCTCATTTCTTCGTCGGTAAAAATACACCTGATTTTTTCAATGCTTATATTCGTCAGCAGGGATCAGAGAAAGTTTATATTGCTTCTGATTTAAGTAAATCGAACTTTGATAAAGGTACTCGGACTTGGCGCAATCGAAAAATCTTCAGCTTTAACAAAGGGGATATTACTAATGTCTTAATAGAATTAGCAAACGAGGTCGTTGAGATGAAAAGTGGGGATGATAACAAGTGGCAAATGATTCAGCCAGCAACCTCAGCAGTGAAACAAAACACACTGGATACGATCCTCGATAATATCAGTAAATTTGAGACTGATGATTTCGTTTCTGATGATTCAGATAGTTCATTTGAAGCAAAAGAAAAGATTACAGTGACGTTAAATGACGGCTCCAAGCGTATTTTGTTGGCTGCAAATGAAGTCGACGGCAAGCATTGGGTTAAGCGATCCGATCAGGATCAGCTATTCTCGATCTACAAATACAAATACAATCAACTATTCAAGCCTGCAGATGAATTGAAAGATGACTCTCCTCCTCCAACTTCCGATGAAGATAAAATTACGTCCGGAACAGGAGAAAGCGACGATAATGGATAGTTCGCCTGATGATTATTAAGGCCAAACTGGTTGTTCCAGATAGCCGCACCGTTATTAAAAACGGTGCGGTTTTTTTTAGCCAATCCGAAGTGAAGCAAGTTGACACTTGGGAGAAAATATCTGCGAATTGTCCTACAAATAACATCTTAGACTTTGGGAATGCAGTTGTTTTGCCAGGTTGGGTTAATGCACATACTCACTTAGAATTAACCAATTTAAGAGATATTATTCAACGCAAAAAATGTTTTGTTGACTGGATTTGGCAGATCGCAACTTCCAAAGAGCGAGAATCTTCTAGTTGGATTTTGAAGTCAATTCAAGACGGTTTAAAAATGAGTTGGAAATCTGGAACCACTACAATTGGCAATATTCATCAATCTTTGGATGGTTTGCAAGCTTTAAAATCTTCGCCTTTGCGAACGACTGTTTTTTACGAAACACTCGGATTTAACACGAAATTAGAAAAAACGTACATCGATCGATTAGAAAATTTGATTAATCAATCTTTACCGGCTACAAAGCTGTACCAACCAGCTATTTCTCCACACGCTCCCTACTCGACGAGTCCTTATCGTTATAGGCATAGCTTGGATGTTGCCCAAAAATATGGGTTTCATTTATCAACACATATTTCAGAGACCCAGGCTGAAATAGAGTTTTTGAAAACAGGGAAAGGAGATTTTTCTCACCTGCTGGAAAAGCTTGGTATTCCTTATCAGGCTTGGCAACCACCGAAAGTAACACCAATTGCTTATTTAGATCAGTTGGGGGTTTTAAAGAAGGGGCCGCAGCTAGTACATTGCAACTATCTTTCCGAAGAGGATATTAATTGCATTGCCCGAACAGGTTCGAGTGTTGTGTTCTGCCCGCGAAGCCACCAATACTTTTTTCACACCAATTACCCTCTGGAACAGCTGACTAGAGAAGGCATTAGGATTGCAATTGGAACTGATAGCTTAGCTAGTAATTGGTCCCTAGATATGCGAGATGAACTCCGCAGGCTTTTAGAATTTGGGGCTGATTACCTATCAAGTGAATCTATACTTGACATGCTAACAATCAATGGTGCCAAATCTTTGGGGTGGTCAAAAGTTGGACGATTAGAAAACGGATGGCAAGCTGACTTGGTTGCTATCCGTTTGCCGCCAACTACGATTGAGACAATTGATGATATTTTAAGACAAATAGCGCAACCTGGCACACAAAATTTACTCACTGTGGTTGCCGGTGAGATTATCTACAAGCACAATTAGGTTGAAACCATAGTCTTTTGGACAATGGTTTGTCGGAAATTTTCTTTTGAATTATGAGCAGGCCTGATTTAGCTAACACGACCTCGTAATTAGGTATATCTGAAAGGCATCCGCTATTTCACAGATTCTATGTTAAATGAATAGAAATTCAATCTGAACAGGATTATTGATAGGAATGGATAGTGGTATGTCAATCAGTATATCTGGATAAAGCAGATAGCAGATTGTCTTTACCACTAAAAGCATAACTACACAGTAACGCGACGGATGAAAATCATACGACTAATGACGTAAGCCTAATTTCTGTAAACTATCGTTAGTTTACACCTCAACGATAGTTTACAGAAGGTATCATCGAGGCAATTATTTATTGGTTGCAGAGCAAGTGGTTTTCAGTTATATTACCCCTTAACAGGTATCCCCACCTGGGGGTTGGGACTTTTGGCAAACACACATACACACACCCATACTAAAGGCGTTATTAACCGACTAGCACGAGTCGAAGGTCATGTCCGTAGCATTAAAGAAATGGTTATAAGTGGACGTGATTGCTCAGAAATTTTAATTCAGCTAGCTGCAGTTGAGTCTGCTTTGCGGAGAACAGGAAAACTAATCCTTGAGGATCATTTAGAGCATTGCATCACAGATGCAATTAATGACGGAGACCAAAAAGAGGCATTGGCTAATTTCAAGGATGCGTTAACCAAATTTATTCGGTAGATAAGTCAACTGAACAAACTGACACGTAGACAGGGGAAGTATAATGATCCACGACCACGACCACGACCACGACCACGACCACGACCACGACCACGACCACGACCACGACCACGACCAC
>JAYZAL010000022.1:0-2863 GCA_036339735.1 Candidatus Poribacteria bacterium | reverse complement strand
GAGAGCGCTACCAAATAGCCTGATGTTACCAAAATTTTGGAGGTAGTCTGTACTAAAAATCTGGTCAAGCGATCCAGTACCAGGCTGCAATACCGGATCATGCGAATTTCCAAACCCCCAGTCCCAATCTGGACGAGAATCGCCAGTTGGCAATTTTAGCCCTAAGCCGAGCCAAAAACGTGGGTTTCGATCAGATTCCGGCTCGTTTAGCAGTAAACGGTTGTGCAAAATGACGTCTCCAAGCCCCGAATAATTCCGGGTGAAACGTATTCCTGTCCTGAGATCTGTCTTTGGAGAAGTAATATTTTTGTAAGGCACCACAGCGTTCACTGACAATCGTGAAGATAGGTAGTAGTGCAAGTTTAGAGAGGTAGTACGAAAAAAAGTGCGTTCCTCAGCAGCACTTGAAACTAAAGTCATACCACTCATAGCATCCTGAAAAATTTCATGCTCAACCGACACACCAACAGTCAGTTTGTTTGATTCTTCGTTGAGTAGCATTCCCCCAACTGGGAGATTAGGACTGGCTCATTTAACCATGGTGCTAGAGGAAGACACCCCACCAACTTGAGGTTGAACATCAAGAATCCAAGTTAATAATGTTGATACAGAGATTATGATGACAATCACAAAACGTCGTACAGGGGAAATCTTACCCCACATTATGACACCTGATTGACTACTACTCGTGCTTTGATTTAAGCTCATTTCCATTTTTGGTTTAGCTCCTAAGCCAAAATCCTTCATGGCAGTTTAAATTATTTGCTAATGACCATTTTTCTCGAGGCTAAAAAATGATTTGCGCGTATCTGATAAAAGTACACCCCGCTTGAAACCAATTCACCATTCATACTCCGACCATCCCAATATGCTGCCATATCACGTACCAAATAATTGCCTGCTTTTTGCTGACTAAGCTTGAGACAAGAAACCACAACTCCATTAATATTGTAGATTGAAATCATAACCTCAGCATCTGTAGCAAGTTGTTGAGTTAAGCTTGGAAGTTACTCCTGCCGATTCAGCGATATCAGTAAATTTACCGTTGGCATGATTCAGATAAAGCTTGTTTATACCATCATTAGCAACATAAATGTCAAGGTCCCCGTCATTATCAATATCAGCAGTTGCCACACCGTGTCCTCTACCTCGGTCATTAACACCAGCAGTTGCTACATCAATAAAATTAGCCTCTCCATCATTTTGTAACAATCGATTAGGAAACCCTTCCCCATTCGTTATATAAATATCGAGATCTCCATCATCATAGCCAAACATAGCTACAGCTACACCAAGCAAACCTCCCATGAAGTCCCCCACACCAATCTGATGGCCAAAAGGGAGCGTTTCACCTTCGGCCCAGCTTTCTATACTTAATGATGAAAAGGAAAAGAGAATGATTAGCAAAAAAAGAGAATTCCTTAATTGCCGTATCATACTTTTGCAGTATATGATCCAATCAGATTTTGAGTCAGTTAGAAAGAGTCTATCAACCACCATTGAAGTATCAATACTGATGTCAGTAATAAACTAAATAATTAACATGGAAAATTAAGCAAAGACTTCTATTTTTCAGATATAAAAAAACAATATGTTTGGCCTTGAATTATATCCGATTTTTATTTCGATTACTAGAATGCTAAATAAGACCTAAATTGCGAACATAGAAAAGTTCTCTACTCACATTATGATTAGATCATTTTGATCACTCAGGTTTTCAGATGGAAGTTGATCAATGACAATAATATGTTGTAGAATGCTATTGAACTGGTTTTGTCACCTAAGCGCGCATACACTTTAAACTCTTCGATTTCAACTCGCAATAACTTAGAGTAACCATACTCAATTATATGATATGTCAAGTCATAGAAAGACTGAAGAAACAAAATGGAAGTGTACCCCTCCTCTTATTTCATATGGTTTGGGTTGTTTTTCCTATATGCGAACAATAGCTATTATTCCATCTGAGAAGAATGCGTTTTCAGCTATATGGATGGGCTATGCTAATCAGCCTATTATCGCATGTCAGGATATTTTCAGAATCACAGTCGAGGACGAAGATAATCAGTGTGTTACTGGAGAATTAGAACATTTGGTGAGTGATCGTAAGTGTGACCAGACATACGTTTACCTAGAGTTAAGCTTAAAAGGTACCATGCCATTACGAACAGTTCTAGCACAGAACTATCCTAACCCATTTAATCCAAAGACATAGATAACATACCAGTTGTCAAAGTCGGTTGAATCTAAGACCCAGATTTACGATGCCAGAGGCAAAATTGTACATACGTTAGATTTGGGAATAAAATCGACAAGGATATATTTTAATCAAACCAGCCTACTGGGATGGTACCAATACAGCAGGAGCACAAGTAACTATCGGAATATATTTCTACACTTTTGGGGCTGGTACATTTTCTCAGACGAAGAAATTGATTGTTGCAAGGTAAAGGATGAGATTTGTTATCGCTTTAGCTTACGATTCGCATTGCTCAGTTGCTAAGGCCACACCAAAGTTTGACCGGATATGGAATTCAACAGGGGAAGCAAGAAAATTTCCGAATATAGTAAAGTAAGGACGAAAGATGTATAAATACCGTGTTTTTTTCTTGAATTGTGTTATTTGGAGTGAGCTCAAAAAGAATGTGCTCCAAACCATAATATGTTTGCTTTCTTTTGGGTTGATGAGTTGTAATTCTCCAACTTCTCCAGTTACAAGGGAGTCTTCTGTATTTCTGCGATCCAATGACGACACTGAAATTCGTACTCATGAGATTATACATCTAGCAGACCAGTCTGTAATGGTATTTATTCCGGCAAGTGAATTTGTTATGGGCAGAGATGGAATGCCTGCGGAACTTGG
>JAYZAL010000021.1:0-70899 GCA_036339735.1 Candidatus Poribacteria bacterium | reverse complement strand
GTTACATCTCCCAAATTAAATAAAGATGTTGTCCCCGCAAGCATCACGTTTCATATCGCTTTTGGTAAAGCAGAGTTTTGGATGGACAATGTACGGTTCTTTGAAGGCGATTACGTTGCGCCGGATGGAAAACCAAAGTCTATCCAAATTAAAAATAAGCTATCTCTTAAGTGGGGTGACATTAAATCAGCTCAGTAGCCGCCTAAACCAAGCAAACTGACATGCTGGTCTAGCGGATTCGGAGCAATTTGTGGCAACCTAACTTTTGGCAAGGTTTCATAATTATTGTTGTTCACGGCATTAATTATGAAACCTTGGTATACTACTCAAATATTCCAAATACGTTGTTTTGATATCTACTTACGGTTTCATTTTGCAATACAGTATAGATATTTGTGCCCACGAAGGTAGAGTTCATCTCCTTCGATAGCCGGAGATGCATCAAAGTTATCGTCCAATTTATTTTGAGCTAACACTTGATATGATTTCCCACTTTTCAGAACAACGGAAGCCCCGTTCCTACCGATCAAATATACTTTTCCACCTGCCCCAACTGGGGAGGCAAAAATTCCTTTAATACCGGGCAGTCTCTCAGGTCCATAATGGAGTTCTCCTGATTTTGGATTGTAGCAAGACAAAATTCCTTTGTTCGATTTTAGACCATACAGAACATCATCGTATAATAGCTGTGATGGAGTATATGGAACATTCTTTTCCTGTTGCCAAATAATCGCATCTGTACCAGATATATCACCTTTAGCACCTGTGATTCGAATAGCTTGCATGACTGTCTTTTGATAACCCGATGCTACATAAACTACTCCATCCTTGAAAACCGGAGTTGGGATAGTGTTCATATGCAGCCCCCCCGCTTCCCAGATGAGTTCTCCTGAATAAAAATCATAACCGCGACTACGTCGATTACCACTGGTGACAACTTGTAGCTTGTCATCAACGGTAACAACGATAGGAGTGGACCAAGTTGTCGTTTCCTCCCGGTTTTGACGCCACTTTTCGTTCCCAGTTCGTTTGTCTAAAGCAACAATAAAGGATTGGCCTTCATGATCCCAGTTAATAATTACGGTGTCTTTATAAAGCACTGGTGTTGATCCTTCCCCAAAATCATAAATAATATCCATTTGGCCAAATTCTTTTTGCCATTGGACATTACCTTCTAAATCATAGCAATACAGGCCATATGATCCAAAAAAGGCCAGCAATCGTTCTCCATCGGTGACAGGCGAAGCAGAGGCCCAACTACCATCCTTGAAAACTCCCTCATGAGGTAGTATTTCAACTGCTGTACGTTCCCAGACAAGATCTCCACTTTCCCGATCGAAAGCTAGTATGAGGAATTTAAGATATCGATCAGCTTTTTTGCCACCCATTGCTCTGCGCCAAACAGGTAAATCTTTATGTGTTTTTTTCCTATCTTCGGATTCAATTTTTTCTCCAACTTCTACGGCAGAGAGTAGAAAAACACGATCTTTCCATATAACAGGTGATGAGTGGCCTTGACCTGGAACTTCTGTCTTCCATTTCACATTGCCACTATCTTTACCTTGTTCACTCCAATTGACAGGAGGGTCGGCGTGGGGATGAACCCCATCCATATTTGGCCCTCTCCACTGATTCCAATGCAGAGCGCCAGTAAGTGATTCATCTGCCACTAGACTTCCCACAAAAGATAGGCACAGTAAATACGAACTAATCATTAAACGGCAAGTGTTATTCATATAATTAATTACCTTTGCAAACTTTACAAATTCTTTCATCTAACATTTAGAACTTAACCATTCCGTATTGTATCTTGAAAATATTGTTAGTGTTATCTTTTCTAACAAACTAAAATATCACTACAACATCAGTCGTAAATTAAGGGGAAATCCTTGAAAGAGATCAGAATTTTTTATTAATACTATGAAGATTTGAGCAGATTATTTTCAATAAATATTGACAGAAAGCACCAGATTTGTTATATCAATCGGCAAAGTTATTGAACTTCGTCGAGGGAAATACGAATGATTAGTGAACTGATAATGATGTGCTGGACAACATTCGAGCCAAATTACGATGAAAACAGAGTACCTGCCTATTCGTTAACCGACCCTCTCACTTTTACGGATGGGCAACAAGTCAAAAAAGCCTCAGACTGGCCTGAAAGACGGGCTGAAATTCTAAAATTGTTTGAGACTGAAATATATGGCCAAACACCAGATCAGCACCTCCCAGCAGAAATTACAAAAGTTGATGAAATGTCGAATGCCTTAGATGGACTAGCTACTCAAGAGCAAATTATTCTTCGTTTTGGTCCTAATTCGCCTGATATTAATGTGTTGATTTACCGACCTAACAATGTACTTCACTCCGTCCCAGCTTTTTTAGGTTTAAATTTCAATGGGAATCATACGGTTCATCCCGATTCCAATATTCGTATTACTAAGTCTTGGGTACCAAATAACGGTAAACTAGGTGTTAAGCATAACACAGCATCTGAGAATGGACGAGGTCTTGTCGCTTCAAGGTGGGCGATTGAAACCATTATCAAGCGCGGATACTCTCTAGTCACGGTCTACTATGGGGATTTGGACCCAGACTTTGATGATGGGTTTAAAAATGGTATTCATCCACTCTTTGACGATAATGACCAGCCCAGGCGAAACGACAGTTGGGGTAGTATTAGCGTTTGGTCGTGGGGGCTGAGTCGTATATTGGATTATTTAGAAACACACGATTACATTAATGCTACTAAAGTTGCTGTCATGGGACACTCTCGATTAGGAAAAACATCACTTTGGGCTGGCGCACAAGATTCTCGTTTTGCTATGGTAATTTCCAATAATTCGGGTTGCGGTGGCGCGGCACTTTCCCGTCGACGGTTTGGTGAAACTGTAGCCCGAATTAATAATTCGTTTCCACATTGGTTTTGCCAAAATTTCAATCGTTATAGTGATAATGAAGACCAATTGCCAATTGATCAACATGAGCTGATCACTTTAATTGCACCTCGACCTGTTTATATAGCAAGTGCCGCAGATGATTTATGGGCAGATCCTAAAGGGGAGTTTTTAGCCGCTAAATATGCTGATCCAGTTTACCGATTACTGGGCACAGAAGGGATCTCCACCGACCAATTACCTGAAATTGACCAATCCATAATGGGTCAAATTGGCTATCATATTCGTAGTGGAGGTCATGATGTGACCCTCTATGATTGGAAATGTTACCTCGATTTTGCTGACCGACATCTATTCTGAATTGGCTAATAAAATTTGTCCGTGTGTTATTAGTTATTTTTCAGTTTTTGTGTCCCAATATGGGAAAGAGCGTGATTGAGTCATAATGATGAGTTATCGTCGTATGTTGTTTTCTTCAGTGGAGGACAATGCCTGATGCAGTCGTTGCAAAACTTCCATGCTATTTTGATGTACCATTGGTGAGACCTTCGGGTTACCTACATAAACTTCACCATAAGGAGCTTCTTGATAATCGTAGGTATAGGGGATTTTTCGGTCCCATTGGGAGATAGGTACCAAATAGCCCACTTCATCCATTCCTAAGTTGAAATTCATATTGATTATTCCTCTCATCGAATTACGTAGTGGTGGCACCTCAACTGGATCGGTGGAAATATCCGCACCCACTGGTGTTTCGATTCCACCATCGACTATTTCAGGAAAAATCTCCCCTGGTGTGGTTAGTATTTCAATACTACCGATACGAATAGCATTTATTTCGGATCGAACCCTTGTACTAAAAGGTAGACCATAAACTCCTGGGTGTACTATTCCTAGCCCAACCATAATTTTTAGTGGCCAGCCGATTGGGAAGTAGAAGGTTTTGGCTGAAACAGCTACTTGTTGATGATCCATCTCTAGTGCTTTGCTATTGTTACGTAGCGATCGAGCAGCTAGTATGGCTAGGTTCTCCCCTTGAGATTGTGATTTTTTTTGACCATTCTGATCTTGGATTTCTCCAAACCGATCCACAATCGGTAGTCGAAGTTGAGTCATTAAACCACCGACGGGACCCGTAAAGAAGATAGCTTTACCACCAAATCCTTCAAACCCATTTTGGCCAGGCAATCCATTTTCCATTGCTTGCCTATAGTAATGAATAAAGTCCGAAGAAATTAGTAAATTCTTGCTACCAAACCCTTCGGGGTGCATTCCCCAAGATGCCAGTGTGCCAATAGTTTTACCGGTAGATTTATTTTTGAACCAAGCAACTGGTAACTGATGATCAACTACTATTGGTGGCCGGGAATCACGAATAAAGTTTTCTCTCGGTACATAGGCTTCGGCCAGAACAGTATCCGCTGGAGCAAGATTATTCACCGCGTCAATTACAGAATCACAAACTTGTTGCTGTAGTAGTTCGATGTATTCATCATCAAAATGAGAACTGAAAAACAACCGATAACTCCAAAGACCAATTGTATCAGGTGCGTTGTGTGTGTGCGTAGACGCAAAACTGACATGTGTAATATCATTGCGCTCCCTTTCTATCATTTTCCGTATTGGAATATAACGGTCATATGTAATTCCTATGCTATCAATACTTACCAAGACAATTGTGATGCCATTATTGCGAAAAGCAATAGCCCTAGACCATAGTTGATCGTTGACACCCTGGGCAGGCCTTTGTTGTCCGAATCCCGCCAGCCAGACAAAGTCGAAGATTCCATTACCATTTCGGTCAACATACTTGTCAATTTTGGGGTTATAAGACCCGTCCCCATCGACGTCAGTCCAGGTATCATAATTTTCCATGACTGGTGTGACATCTCGGATACCAATACCAACTTCTAGCGATCCAATTTCTGTCCATTCGTTATTCAATGGTAGTGTATAGTCAATAGCATAGTCCCGGTCAGTGCCACGAGTAGTGATAAATAGTAAAATAGCCAGACCTAATGAAGACACCATCAAGATCAAGCCAATAACTTTAATCATGAAGTTAAATTGTTTTAGTCTACTATTTATTTTTTTCATTTATAGCTAACACAGTTTAGATTACATCGATACAAACAGAACGTTTATTAGGCGCAGGTTAACAGAAACCCAAAAAAGATAATGTACTACTGTTGAAGTAACCAAGCCCTGAACCATTATATCATTCCTGACCATCGACACTGCGAATTAAACCGATTCTTACTCTCTTCTACCCACAAACTTGTCTATCTAAATTAGATGGCTATAAATCGCATTGTAAATATGTCAAGTTTTTTATGGTAGACTGAGAATAAGTGCAAACTACAGAAAGGACGTTAGGCTCAAAATGAAAATAGAATCTAAATCACTGTTTCAGACCCATTTTTCATCTAAAGAATTTTCTAAACGACGAGAATCTCTGATGAATCAGGTTGAAGATGAAGCAATCGTTATAATAATTGGCAAGCTAAAGGAGCATGAACTGGAAACATTTCGACAAAGTAACAATTTCTTTTATATGTCTGGTGTCGAAGTACCTGGGGCCATTTTAACAATCCAGTCTTCAGAAACGACCCTATATTTGCCCGCTCATGATCCACAAGAAGAGCGAACAGAAGGCCCTAGGCTCAATGCAGACCGACCAGATCAAGTGGCCGAATTAACAGGTGTTAGTCGGGTACGCCATCTATCCGATCTAGAAAAAGATTTATCAACTGCAAAATTAGTCTATACCGATCAACCTAATATGGAAGAAATTTGTCCCGACGCTGAGACACGTCCACTGTCACCTTTTCTACGTTCTATGCGTATGATTAAGAGCTCGGAGGAGATAGAGGTCATGCGAACTGCGGGACAGTTGACAGCGATGGCAGTTACAGAAGCAATGAGATCAACCAGAGTTGGGTTGATAGAGTACCAACTTGGAGCCATTGCTGACTATGTTTTTCGTCTCAATGGTGCTCGAGGTGGTGGATACCCAGCAATTATTGCCAGCGGTCCGAATGCTTGGTATGGACACTATTTCCAGAACAATAGCCTGCTAACCGATGGCGACCTGATCCTGATGGATTATGCGCCCGATTACGCTCAATATACGAGTGATATTGGCAGAATGTGGCCCGTCAACGGTACTTTTACTTCCGATCAGCGACAGCTTTACGGTTTCATCGTTGAATATCACAAAGCTCTATTGAAGAGAATTGGTCCTGGTGAAATGGCAACGGCAATCATGGATCAAACCGCTATTGAGATGAAAGCCTTGATTAATCAGATGACTTTCACTAAGTCACACTATGAAAAAGCCGTACGAGACGCTTTAGAATTTCGGGGACATCTTTCTCATTCTGTTGGTATGGACGTTCATGATCATGGTAATTATCGAGAACAGCCGCTTCAGCCAGGTCTAGTTTTCTCTGTTGATCCAATGATCTGGGTACCAGAAGAAAAACTTTATATCCGAGTTGAAGATACGGTTTTGGTAACTGAAAATGGAATTGATAACTTGACTCAGATGGCTCCACTGGAATTGGATGATGTAGAAGAAACAATGAAATCAGCTGGCATGATAGATATGCTTTCTCATCTGAAAATTTCATGAAGAATATCAAGTTCCGAAGAGTAAATGGATCAGTCGTATCTTGGCCACGCTTCTGTAGAGAGATTAATAAATTTCATCGAGGGGGAATTGTATCTATTTAACTCGTTTGACTAATTTTCTATAGATTTTTCGTAGATTTATCTTGTTCCTTTTGTTCTTTAAATATCAGCAACCTTCATCAGAATTTAATTCAAGGCAATGAGAGCTACAGGGAGGCTCCTTGGCGTGAGAATTCAGAGAAGTCCAATAATCAAATAAGAGTAGACATTAGTTTCTCAATAGGTCTTGATTGTTATAATGTTCGAGAGCTATTGAGAAACTGACCGAATAGTATCTCCTTTACTTTTTGCTGAAATTCTTCAGTTTTGAAAGGTTTACTCAAGTATCCGTTCATTCCAACCGCTTTACACTTGTTCCAAACTTTTCCCGTAACACTTGCCGATAGTGCCAAAATTGGAACTCTTTTGTCTACGACTTCTTGTTCTTCTAATCTTCTGATCTGTTGAGCCGTTTGAAATCCGTCTAGGACAGGCATTTGCAAATCCATTACAATTAGATCATATCTTCCTAATTTAAATTGCTTCAAGCAGTCTTCTCCCTCCACTGCCTGATCGACACTAAATCCCAATCTTTCTAAATACCTGGTTACTATTTCTCGATTGATAAACTCATCATCTACTATCAGAACTTTTTTACCAGTATAGACACCCAATTTGTTGGGTCTAATCGATATCTCTGATACTTTCGATTTTGACTCGGATTTTTTGCAAGGTATCTCTAACCAGAACGTTGACCCTTGATTTAGTTGACTATTTACTCCTATTTGACCACCCATTCCCTCGACAAATTGTTGACTGATGGTCAAGCCCAGACCAGTCCCACTAAATCGGCGACTTGTCCCTTGACTTACTTGTCTAAAGGATTCAAAAATAGTTTCTATTTGTTGTTGGGCAATACCAATTCCCGTATCAATCACTTCTATTCTGATACCATAATTAACGTGTTTCAGTTTTAGCTGGACTTCTCCTTCAGCCGTAAACTTGATAGCATTACCCAAAAGATTGACCAAAACCTGTTTAATCTTTTGCTCATCTCCTATCCAGTCTCCTACTATTGTAGATGGGTAATTCAGTTGTAAGTCCAAGTTTTTTTGCTGAGATAGAGGCAAAAGCATGTCTAACACTCGCTGACAAGTCTCAACTAAGTTAAATGGGTACTGTTGATAAGTTATTGACCCTTCTTCTAAAGCAGAAAACTGCAGAATTTCGTTGATTACACTCAGTAAGTGTTGTCCTGACCTCTTCGCCCGTTGTAGATGTTGTTGTTCTTCTGTGTCTAATTTTTCTTCACTCATTAAGTTTAGAGAACCAATGACACCATTCATGGGAGTTTTAATTTCATGACTCATTTGAGACAGAAATTGACTTTTAGCTTGATTCGCAATTTCTGCCTCTTTTTGAGAAATTCTTGATTGTTCCAGAGCGTGTTCCATTTGCTGTCGGTAGGTCAATAATTTACCAAAGTCCGTCACAATGTCATCTCTAACATTTCCTTCTAAATTAAGATTTTCTAATTGGCGTAAGTCAAGAATCGATGATGGTATAGCATCTAGATAGTTTTGGCTCAGATTTAACGAAACCAGACTTTTTAGATCTCCGATTTCCACAGGTAACTCGTAGATTCTATTTTCACTTAAATCCAATTCTGTTAAACATGTTAATTTACCCAACTCAATTGGTAATTGTTTTAAAAGATTTCCACCTAAGTGAAGTCGTTTCAGGTCAACTAAATTCTCAATTGATAAAGGCAAAAACCGTATATTATTTTGGTCCAAAGAAAGTTGTTTTAGGCTGGACAAGTCAGTAATTTTTTCTGTTAGTTGATACAATCGATTTTGGCTTAGATTCAGAGCCTGTAAGTTAGTCAGTTGATCGATTTCGTTTGGTAGACTAGTTAAGTTATTATCTTTCAGATTTAAGATTCTAAGTCGCTTTAGATTTTTTATTTCATCAGGTAAAGATTGGATTGAATTTGATTCTACACTTAAGACTTCCAGTTTAGCCATTTGGAATAGGTCTTTAGGTAGCTCCCTAATTTGGTTAAATGACAAATGTAAATCGGTCAATTGTTTGAGCTGAGTGATATTTGAAGGAATGAATGTGATTCGGTTACTTCCTAGTTCGAGACTTGTCAGTTTAGTCAGGCACCCAATTTTAGAAGGAATAACGTCTACTATATTATTCCAAAGATTTAGTTCGAGTAAGTGACCTAGCTGGCCAAATTCGGGTGGAATCGTTTGAACTTGATTGTTTTCCAAAGATATCAACATCAAACTGGTTAGTTGGCCAATTTCAGGCGGAAGCTCCTTGATTTGGTTAGACGTCAATCTAAGAACATGCAGGCTTTCTATTTGACCGATTTCAGGCGGAATCTTCTCGATTTGGTTAGATCCCGCACCGAATATGGCCAGACTGGTTAGTTGACCGATTTCCGGTGGAAGCTCCTCAATCTGATTTTGTCCTATTCTAAATTCAACTAGATTAGTTAGTTGACCAATTTCAGCGGGAATGACTTTGATCTGATTAAATGGCAGTCTAAGAATATTCAATTTTGCCAGTCGGCCGATTTCAGGCGGAATTTCTTCAATTTGGTTCCGTCCCAAATGTAAATAAGTCAGATTAGCCAACTGTCTAATTTCGGGCGGTATGACCTTAATCTGGTTTCCTTGTATTCTAAATTCAGTTAGATTGGTTAATTGACCAATTTCAGGCGGAATCTCTTTAATTTGGTTGTCTCCCAAATGCAAATACATCAGATTGGACAATTGTCCAATTTCGGATGGAATGCCCTTGATTTGGTGTCTTTCCGCTTTAAATTCAGTTAGGTTAGTTAATTGACCAATTTCAGGTGGAATTTCTTCAATTTGGTTGCCTCCTAAACGCAGATGCATCAGATTAGTACATTGACCAATTTCGGATGGGACTACCTTTGTATGTAAATGTAAGTACGTCAGATTAATTAGTTGACCAATTCCAGATGGAACCACTTCTGTATCCAAGTATAAGTGCTTAAGATTAATTAGTTGACCAATTTCGGATGGGACTACCTTTGTATGTAAATGTAAGTACGTCAGATTAACTAGTTGACTGATTCCAGATGGAAGTTCTTCAATTTGGTTCCGTCCCAAGTGTAAATAAGTCAGGTTAATAAGTCGAAAGATTTCAGGTGGAAGTTCTTCAATTTGGTTACCTCCCAAATGCAAGTGCGTCAAATTAGTCAGCTGACCGATTTCATATGGAATCTTGTTAATCCGGTTTTCTCCTACTCGAAGCTCAGTCAGGTTAATAAGTCGAAAGATTTCAGGTGGAAGTTCTCCAATTTGGTTGCCTCCCAAGTGTAAGTATGTCAGGTTAGTCAGCTGGCCAATCTCGATCGGGACTTGATTTAAGCCCTGATTACTTAAATCGAGAACCTGAACTTTATCTTTTTTTACCAGAGCTTCTGATAAATCGGTAAAAGTTTGCATTTGTGTAAACCCAAATACTAGAAGTTGAAACTTGGTGTCGTTTATTTTAACTAAATTAATCTCTCGCCTAAAGAGAAAATCTTAGCTTGATAGTGTAATTTTTAGGCCATCAAAATTCTTGGAGTTTCTTTTCTAGCCAAGTTACCATGGGGCCAGAGGCTGGATCGCAAACCTCGACTAATTTGCCCGGTAATGGTTGTCCCAACAGAGACTCAATTTCTGAACGATAGCTGGCTACTAAATCAGGATGTTGAATTGCTACATTATGGACTTCTTCACTATCCGTATTTAGGTCAAACAGTTCATCTCCATTTTCATCTTCGTAACCCACGGATGTACAAAAATTCCATTGCTTATCTCTTACACTGACACGACCTCGGGCATTTCCTACTGAAAAATCGGCCCAAGAGGTAATAACCCGATCACGAATTGAATCCACCTGTCCCGTTACCAAAGGCCAAATATCTTGACCATCCGTCCAAGCACAAGGAATTCCTAATTGGCCAAGTATTGTCGGCATTAGATCGTGATTTTGGACAAATGATGAAACTGAGTGATTACGAGGCCCTCCGGGATGTCGCACTAGTAAATTTATTTGAGTATTGAATGGGTGAAGTTCTCGTGAACTTTTACCGAAATTCCCTTGATCTCTTAGCTGGGTACCATGATCTGACAGAACAAAAATAATGGTCTCATCCTTCAATTTCAAAGTTTCAACTTGAGATAATAATCTGCCAATACATTGATCTACAAATGTTACCTCACCCAAGTACAGAGCTTCGATGCGCCGAAGTTCTTCATCAGTCGGTCCATCACCTTCTCTGGCCGCACCTGGATTAATAAAATCTTTACCTGAATAATCTGAATAGTACAAATCTGCGTATTTTTGAGGAGGATCCCAAGGTTCGTGTGGATCAAAACTATCGATCCACAAGAAAAAAGGACCAACTTGATGATTGTCTATGAGCCAATCACAAGCTGATTGAAATACACGTGCACAGCTATAATCATCTTCTGAACGACGATGACGCTGATTCAGTAAATAGTTGATTAGTCCAGTATGCTTTGACCAATTGATTGGCTCGCGGACGATTTTTCTCAATTGATCTTCAACTAGTCGAGGGTTCCCACTTCGCCAATTATCAGACTCCTGGCCACGAATAAAATCTAAATGAGCAAAACCACGTGAAAAATTCATGGTGGGTTTAAACATATGATACGTATCAGAGATGCAGGCTGTCAGGTACCCGTTTTGCAGTAAGACTTCAGCTATTGTATCTTGCTCTGGCGGAATTTTGTGCCAACCTGGCGCATGGTGCCAATGCCCACGGCGATCAAAGTTATATCTCCAGGGAAAAGTACGCTGTCCGGTAAATAACCCACGACGAATCTGTAACGTCGGTTGTCCTTCTCCAAAGGCCTGAGTGAAATTTATGCTTTCAGATGCAAATAGATCGAGATTAGGAGTGTGGGTGTGGCTATATTTTTTCCCTTCACCTATTATGTCCGCTCGAAACGTATCCAAACAAATGCAGATTATGTTCATCATCTATACCTTAATTAAAAACCATTAAAAGGTTTTTTTATTTCTGGCTAAAAAATTTATCTGAAGTTAATGAATGTGTTACTTATTAAAAAAAGATCCTGCAATTAGTCTAATCTAGATTGGTAGATTAGGCTGGCCATTTATTCCATCGGGTACTTTAGGCCCCATTGATTACGAATTTCGTCTAGGATACCCAATACGGTTAGAGTCTCATCCAAGGGCATAATTTTCGACTCCTCTTTTTTTTGCCTAATGCAATCGTTAACTTCCAAGACTTGATAATGATAGCCATTAAGAGGACAAGGAACATCAATCAATCTTTCTGGTTCATTATTCAACCGAAGAGAAATCTGTGAAGGATGCCAAAAGTCTGGATGGATATAAATGCTTCCTTTACTACCGATGATGGTAGCATCTCGGGGCATATGATATAAAATGGTGGTAGAGAAATAGGTTAGTTGTCCATTCTCATGCTGAAATGTAATGACTCCTTCCTGATCGACACCGGCTGAAGATAGATTGCCAAAACTTTTAATATGAGCTGGTTGTCCAAAAATTAAATAGGAAAGGGTTGTGGCGTAAATACCAACATCAATTAGTGCTCCTCCCGCTAATTTAGGGTTAAAGTGCCGACCTACGGGATCAAATTGTTTCTGAAACCCAACACTAGCCTGTAGTATACGGGGTTCGCCAATGAGCCCTTCTGAGATCATTTCTTGGACTTTAATAATATGCGGTAAGAATCGAGTCCACATGGCTTCCATTACGAATATTTTTTTCTTTCTAGCCATTTGTATCACGGATTTTGCTTCTTGTTGATTGATGGTAAACGGCTTTTCACAAAGTACGGCTTTTCCTGATTCTAAGCACATCATCATGTTATCTTTGTGCAAATTATGGGGTGTAGCAATGTAGATGACATCAATATTTGGATCCCGAACTAATTCTTCGTAACTGCCATAACGATTGGGAATATTGAATTGGTCAGCGAAGATATTGGCACTCTTGACCGAACGAGATCCTACCGCTACCAGTTCAGTATCTGGTAAATCGTTCAAACCGTTGGCAAACTGATGAGCAATTCTACCTGTACTTAAAATACCCCACCGAATTGATTGAGTCATTTTTGTATCCTTTCTAATCTGTTCAAATTTATCAAGTGCTTCTGACTAAAAATAATTATTTATATTTAATGCTACTATCGTAAGTTAAATAACTGCCTAATCTTGGAAGATGAACCCTGATAATATCAACATCCGGCGCAAGCATACGGATCTTTGAAACTCAATTTCACAAACAGCCTGAATATTGGATTAATTTTGATTCTTATCTGTTTTAAACTGATCATTAGTATTGTTATGTACTGGTTTTTTTATAAATAAGAAAATTCAGACTTTTTCGTCTTGATCATCTAAGCAATCCTACCACCATGCCGTAAAATTAAAAGTCTGTTTTCTGAATACAATTCCGAATAGGGCCCAAAAACCGCCCACAGCAAACTCACCGATTATTAAACCATAAAAAATAGGTAAAAGTCGCCGATGTAATTTAAGACCCCCTATTTTTAAAATTAACCACTTAATCAGCCAAACCAGAACGAATATAGACCAGTAATCTCGCATTCCATACGTACTTGAAACTGCATACCCTGCAGGGTGTAAGGTCCACCATAAAAACTGAGTCCGCATAAACATAATCAGGATTCCAAATAGAAAACCATAGAAAAAGAGAAATATCCCTTTTATATTAGGCGGTTCTGGGTGTGAAATCCATCGAGCTAAACGCAAGAACGATTCATTTCCCGCCCAAGACATTACCGGCTCAGTATGTCGATAACTAGAGTCTAATATAATCCAAAAAGCTACGACTGTACCAAAAACGGTTGCACTCAATAGAGCTAATACAAACCGTTGATTGTATCCTTTCGCTTCATGAGCTAGTTTAAAACCTTCCAATTGATGAGGCATCACATCACTATAATGAGCACGTGTCAAAAACCAAAAGAATGGGAAAATGGATAAATTACCTAACCCAAGTCTCTTTGTGCCTAACAAATTAATAATTAGGTATTCTGGTCCGGCAAAATGTAAATCGTGGATAGGAGAACCTACTTCGGCTCGAACACGTGTCACCCCTATAGCTGTCATTAAGTATAAGATGAAGAATAGAGCTGCGACCCAGATTGACATTCCTGCCCAAGAACAAAATAATAGAATAAATATAAAACCAATCACTCCACCGATAACTGCAATTCTATATTCAATTGGCTCCGCATTCTGGTATGAATCCAACTTACCAGCAGGTCCTACTATTAATGATTTCAAAATTATTACAATATGTTTTTTTGCCATCCAGATTGCAATAACGCATAACGCAATATAAGCACCGGCACTTTGTTCTGGAAATTCCGGTCTTTGAACTTGACCTAAAGCGCTACCGATAACTAGTTGAGCTTTCCAAAAAAAGAAGAAGAACCAACAAGAAAAAGTGATATCTAAGGGAATAAGAAAGATAAGGCCAACTAGAAATGGGCGAATAGTAAAAGGCATGTAGCCAATTGCATCCCATGGTTTAGTGGTAAATAGCATACCAAGATCGTAAGGTACAATCCGAAAGCTTGGAACCACTGGTACAAAAAAGTGAAATCCATTAACAATATTCACTAGGCTAATAGTGCCACAGCTAATCCAGAAGAATTTGTTTTTGAATAAGAGACTCTGGGGATTAATCATTTCATTCGGTAACTGAGTGATGGGAAACCTTAGCCTTTCATTTTGCATCCAGTGCTTCTTAAGAATCGTGTTGATGCAGAGCATGATAAAAATTAGCAAGCAGATAAAAATAGACCAAGTAAGAGCTGGAAGCAGCCAAGCCTGAAAATTACCTTCTAGGTAAAGAGATGATTCAGTCTTTCCTCCTGTAATATAGCTATCCAAAGCGGACGGTTCACTGACCAGTAGCCAACTTGGTACACGGGAGGCAAATAATTCTATCCATTCATTTTCTGTTGTAGCTAGACCGAATGGTGCAGCTATGGTAGCTGGTAAAATTTGCAACATGCTATGCCCAATCAAGGCGGATCCTTGATTCAGCATCACAAAGATCGTAATCAATTCTGCAGGGTTCAATGCGTACCGGTAACATGTTTTTTTCAATATACTGTTTCCAACTAACAGTATTAGCAAACTACAAACAGAATTGAAGAACAGGGAAAATGTAGTTGAATGAGCTGAGTAATAAACAGCTTCCATCTGTATAATCCAGAACGAGTTAAGTGGAATTAGAAGTAGTCCAGTTAATATTGCTCGCCAACGGATATGCATTTATTGTGTAAATAGTTTGATGAAAGTTATTGGCATCTTAGAACCCCTCCGATTATTTGGGGGAAACTTCATGACAGTAAGATGGTACGACCATCGTAAAAATTATTAACTAAGTAAAAATAGAATATGCCTCTGATTAGCCCAGATATCATACTTTGTTGAGTGAACTAAACTTACGATTATTAGCTGTAAGTTATTAGCGACAGGAAATAAAGGTTGATAAAATAAATTCGGAATTGATCTGCTAATTAGACACTTTAACCAGCAGTCAAGAAATCTTGTCAGTTGAAAGCGAATTCTACACCTGAACTCCACACGTCTAGCCTACCTTCTACTCAGTATGAGGTCGGCGGTGAGCTGGAATAAATCAGTGATTTAAAGTAAAGATGATAGTATTGGAGTAATAGATTCGGCTATTCTGATAAATCCCAAATCTGTCGGGTGGATTCCATCTACAGTAGCTTCTCCATCGCTTCCCAGCAACTGATCACCTCGGATATAAAGTAGGTGCTTGATTCCATCGGCACGCATTCTATTATAGGCTGCTCGCAATTCCAGATTTTTCTCAATATTAGTCTGATTGATAGATGAAACATAAGGCTGATTTTGATATGTAATGTTCTCTACTAATACGATAGGTATGTCTGGATGAACATTCCTCAAAATGTTTACGAATGGCTCAGTCCGATGGCAGATTCTTTCCTTATCCAGATTTGGGCAATAATCTAGGACATATACCGATGGATTAAGCTCGGCTAACAGATCAGCCATTTCTTCTTCTGCTTGACCATTGCCCGAAAAACCAAGGTTAATAATAGTCCTATCAAGAAAACGACCGATGATCGCCGGATACGACATGCCTGGACGAGAAGCACATCCACCTTGAACGATACTAGTACCGTAGATAACAATTGGTGGATTCACGTCTATAGGTGGTGTTTCAACAATCGCATCTGTTTCGACTCCGATTTCGATCTTTTCTATTCCATTATAAAGTGGAAGATATATCCGGAATTCGTTGGCTTGATCATTTAGTTGGCTCACCAGTTGAATTTGGTTATGTGGGAAACTCTGTGGATGACAAGAACCAAGCCAGTGGTAGCATGATCCTCCAGGTCGATTTGGGTCTTTGATGTAAAGATCGAGTCCGGAGACGCCAGTCGCAGGCATGTGAGGCATAGATAGGTCTTCACTCCATAGCTGCCATCGAACATCAATAGTTTTTGAAGAAGTAATGAAGCCTACGTAGAGACCAGCAGAATGTTGAGCTAATTGCCAGACAGGTTCTCGAACCAGAGATTCAGCTTTAGCTGGTAATCGAGCGTAAGACCGTTGAGTCTCTGACCAACCTTGACCTCTAACACCAAGTATCTGTGCATCATACCAATCAAGACCTGTTTGAGAGTCAGTGGTTCTGAAATTTGGATCTAGCTTCTGGATTGAAGATGGTTTCATTATCAGTTATCAAAAATAATGTGGCTATATTCTAAAAAAAGTAAAATAGATAAAGTCAGTAAAGATCCGTATTACAAACAAAACTCATATATAAATTAAAAACTTAAATACTCCGGGTTATGACGTGGAAGCCTCGCCCCTCTACGCTGTAAAATTGATAACAATTGGCCTTCTAAGTCAATACTAACCTTGGATTCGTGGCGCGATAAATCTTCGCACTCCATCACATCTACTTCCAAGTTATATAGTTCAGATCGTTGGTCTTCGAAAAAATGGATCAATTTCCAATTCTGAACTCGGATGGCGGAACAGGGAGTCGTCCCTTGATAGCCTGTGCTTGGATGGTAGAAAGGAAAATGCCAAAACAGTGGGGTTGATCGGTCAATGTCACCTGTACCACCCAGCAATGGAAGCAGTGAGGTTCCGTCTTGCCCTTTTGGCGGAACCAGATTGACCAAATCACAAAGGGTTGACATCAAGTCAATACCTCCGATTGGATCGTTACAGATCATTTCTGGCTTCAAGACTTCTGGCCAGCTAATCATAAATGGAACTCGAATCCCTCCTTCATATAAGGTCCATTTGCTTCCGCGGTGAGGACAGTTGGTATCGTGCCTAGGATCTCCTCCGTGATCACTGGTAAAAATGATCATGGTTTCAGAAGATAGATTTTGGTACTCAAGCTCTTGAAATATATGTCCAATATAGTGATCCATACTCTCCACCATAGCGGCATAGAAAATTTGTTCTTTGGTGAGTGATGAATTCTTGGATTGATATTTTTCAAACAGCCATTTGCATGGAGTGTGTAAGGGAACATGCGGGAAGTAACTCGAGAAATGAAGGTAAAAAGGGCGACTAGAATTATCACGAATAAATTGAACTGCAGCTTGTGAGCTGTCATCGGCAGGAAATATCCCCGGCTCATATTCTTTCAGATCTCGATCACTGTAAGCGTACGGGTGAGCCCCAAATTGGCCTTGGCTCCAAGTGAACCCTCTTTGTTCGGGCCCATTTTCATCTCCGTAAGCTAGGTAAGATGACCCATTTTGGGTTAAGTGCCATTTGCCAACAAACCCAGTATTATAACCAGCCTCAGACAAACAATCACCTAAGGTAGGAGTTGAGAAGGGAAGTTCTTGAGAGTAAGAAGGTTGAATGAGTTTGGTATGAGTAGGAAATGAAGCGCGACTAGGTTTAGTGACGAACTCTAGTCCCAACTTCGCCGGTGAAACACCAGTCATTAAGCCAGCTCGAGAAGCGGAGCAAATGGGTGCCGCACTATAAGCTTGGGAAAATCGCCACCCTCTTTGGGCCAAATTATCCAGATTAGGTGTCTCGTAAAATGAATTTGGATTTTGACATCCAAGTTGATGCCAGGCCAGATCATCAACCTGGATTACCACGATATTACGTGGACGATAGTCCCAAGTTCCATTCCATTCGTTATTACTAACCATATATCATTATGATTGGGTTTATATTGACTATGTCATATAAACATCAGATTCGATATGACATAGTCGATATAAATGGATTTCCTGCTACACCTAAAATATGTTTCGGCTAGTCTACTCGCTTAATAACAGCCCAGCTAGTTGACAGGCTATTCTCCGGTGAAATTGCCCAAGGGTTTGAAAAATCAGCTAGTTCGGTAGCCACCACCACATTATCTAATAAAACCCATCCATAGTTGCCAAAGTCCCCTTTTTTAAATTCGTTATGAGAACCCTCCAACACCGGTTTCAACTTAGCGAACGGAGTCTTTTTCTCACTATCTTTCATTTTGACTTCGAAGTCATTACCGGAAACCTTGAGTTGAAATGACCACCATTTCTCTATCTCCAAGTCCAAAACCGCAGAGCTGCCAAAGTTTTCCCACTTCGCTTTTTGTCGCTTCCAAAAATCCAATTTTTTTGTATTTTGTCTCCTATCCAGTAGATAAAAAGCTTCGCCTCCTGTGTAACGAAAGACTATACCCATATAGAAATCCTTTGGATATAACATTTCCCACTGGACATAATAGTCGGTCCACCCTTTTCCTTTTCCTGTAACGTAAACAGCCCCCTTGGCGTCATGTCTTTCGGTTGGCGATGAAAACACCCTGTTCTTAGGCCTGTCAGGATCCCAAATCACTTTAGAGTCGTCTAATCCTTTGTGTCCAACTGCCCAATTCTTGGGGGGATTATCTATAGCATCGCCTTCAAAGTTATCTTTGAACAATATTTCTGCCTGACTGGTAGCAGAAATAATAAAAAAAATAGTGAGGATGAAAATTAGTCCCTTATGATACTGCATACAAAAACTCTCTTTTTTGTTCAGGATAAAAATTTAATAAGATTCACATTAATCGAATAAGATCACCCAGACCATTACCAATTTGCGAAAAAGTGCTAAGATTAATCAAAATTCTCATAGAATGCCAGCATACTAACAAAATTGTACATTCATTACAAGTATTGTACATTCATTACAAGTAGAGCCTAATTTGGATATAGATAAGATACGATGTCCTCACTACCACTCGGATGGAATCTTAACCTATTTTCTGAATCGATTTGGACTGATTAAGAAAGTCTATATAATCTTGATTAACTCTGGGTTATCGTTACAATTATTGTATCTTGGTTAATGTCAAATCCTAGTTTCTGGGGGGGCAACTACCTTGTAATCTCCCATATAATCTTCACCTTTAAGCATCAAAACATCGATATTTTCCCGATTACCAACTTCGACGAATGGAACGGTGATTCGGGGAGTTATGCCTAACCGACGAGCTGAAGAACGATTAGCTGGAGAAGAATGAAGGACACTCTCATTGAAAAAAACAAATTCTCCAGCTTTTAATTCAAGATCAATTGCGGCACTAGGATCGAAGCTTGAAGGGTCTGCAACAAGACCGAATTGATCAACCTCGGGTATTCGGATATGAGGGTAAATCTTCTTGTGGCTTCCCGACAAAACACGCATGCATCCATTTTCACCGTTGGATTCATCAACTGCAATCCACGCCGAAAGAATAACATTGGGTGAAGGCTGATAATATGCGCAGTCCTGATGCCAAGGGATCTCTGTATCCCATCCTACTTGCTCGCCTAAAGCAGGCTTCAACTGAAAATTAGTTCGCCACAGAACCAAATCTCTCCCCAAAATAGAAGCTGCTTTTTCGACTAAATTGGGGTGGCTTATCAATTGGTAAACGCATAGGTTATCGAGATGTCGATTGTGAAGGTAATCCTTTTCTTCTAACTGAGCGGTTTTTCCTGGTTCTAGAATTTCTTGATCAATTCTCAGCTTAATTTTCATCATTTCACTTTCTGAGATTAGTGTAAATGGACCTAACCAACCTTGCTGATGGTATAGCCTAACCTGTTCTTTTGAAAGGTTCTGTGTTATTGAATTTCTCATTATTAAATATTAATTCGTAAGTAGAGAGAAAATTATCCATTTATACCGATTTGCACGAATAGACAAACTGTCAGTTAAATCAAATGATAAGCCTAGTCAATTCATTCAATCAAATTTGGATAGTTATAACATACATCCCTTTCACCATTGGGATAAATATAATTCGATTGATGAATCCGGTGATCAGCCTTGCAAACTGGTTATGAGTAACAGTTCGCGAAAGAATTGTTAACTAGTTTCATTAGTATTAAGTATTAACTTGAACATTAATATTCTAAAATACAAAATATTAGATAAGTAAAAAATATCTGTCCCAAACCAAACAAAGTAAAATTTACAACCATGGTATCTTACTTTTAGTGTTTGCGGAGTAACATAGTTTTGCTATAATGGCCCATTCTAGTAGAGAATCTCAAATTTTTGCCAGAGATAGAATTAGAGATAATACACAAACGACTATTATAAAATTGGAAATTGGGTTGATACCCAAAAGAAAAATCGTTTCTACAACCTGGACAATTGATCAAACGGAATAGGACTCTATGAATCATAGCAATCAAAATCGATCATTACTGCCAAATCCGCCACTTTGGCTGGTAATGATTACCTCTGCAATGGCCGGTGGAATGGGCTGGGGTATTCGTGGTCAATATGGGCACGAGACTGGGGCTATGATTGCGGGTGTCTTAGTAAGCCTGATTCTCGTTTTTCTCTTTTGCCCAAACAATAATTCCATCCAAGTGGTCCGGGCAGCAGCTTTGGGAACCATAGCCATGGGGTTCGGCGGGTCAATGACTTATGGACAAACAGTCGGTCTGACTCACGACGCACCATTGATAGGAAACTGGTCATCATTGTCTTGGGGTATGATTGGCCTAGCCATCAAGGGTGGGGTTTGGATTGGGTTTTTCGGATTTTTTTTCGGCTTAGGTTTAGGAGGCAAGCGTTATCGTCCAGTTGAAATCCTATTACTATGCACTTCTATGCTGACGGTTCTAGTTATTGGATGGTTAGTATTTAATACTCCACACGATCCTGAGAACAAAAAATTACCTTTACTGTATTTTTCTGACCATTGGAAATGGGAACCTGGTGTTCAACTGAAACACCGACCTGAAATTTGGGGAGGCCTGTGGTGTGCTCTCATCTTAGGAGTAACCTATGCCGCATTAGCCAAGAAAGATATTATGGCTAGGAATCTGGCCTTTTGGGGAATAATTGGCGGTGCCTTGGGTTTTCCAATTGGCCAGACGCTGCAAGCTACCAACGCATGGAATCCTGAGTTCTTTCGCCAAAGCTTCATCGGCCCCTTTACTCAGAAATTCAACTGGTGGAATATAATGGAAACCACCTTTGGAACAGTCATGGGTGCTACTGTTGGACTTGGGTTATGGCTCAACCGAAGCCGAATTAGGATTTCGTCTCAACCGAACATAAGTTCACTATCCAGATGGGCAGTTTTTGGATTGTTATGTTTGCATCTATGCCTACTAACCCTAGTCGACTTTGGTCGATTTTCGTGGGCTGATGGAATCTATGATCTTGGGTTAATGATGGGACTGATCCCTCTAGTGGCAAGTGTTAGTAATCTATGGTGGCCATATTTACAATTGCTCCCTATCACATTACTTCCGATAGCTGGAAAAACGTTACGCATGTTGGTTTATTCTGTTGATAAACCCATCAACCTTAGTGTGGGTTGGTTAGCTTATTTCATATTGCCGATGTTTTACGCTATAATCCTGTCTGTTTTTTTTATACGCAGAGCAGAATCCTCAGAAGAACATCCGTCTTTTATTCGAATTACACTCATATTTTGTACTTGGATTTACTTTGGACTTAATTATGCTTTCTTCGGATTTCCTTCGTTGTGGGATAGCCCAAGTGCACTCCTTTTTTTGATTTCCGCCGTCGGCTTAAGCTTAACGGGATTATTTTTCGATCCTGCTAAGTGTAATTGGTCATATAGATTCTGGCAGAGTCCCTGATTTTAAAGAAATTGTATTGATCCGAAATTATTAGCTCGTTATCTATAAGAGGAATCTAGTCAATGGACAAGTTAACCGTCGCGATTTCTGGCTGTCATCGAATGATAACCAGAAAATTAGGTAGTCACAATTTTGCCGCCGCCTTACACTCCATCGAAGAGGTTGATGTTGTAGCTGTATTCGATTTTGATTCAAAGACTCGAGATGAATTTATTGATTGTTGGAAGGATGTTTGGCCTCGTGTCATAGCATATGACGACTATCAAAAAATGATGACAACTGTTAATCCCGATATTCTCTTATTGGCGACTCGTCAAACAATGCATGCCGATCAAATTGAAGTGGCAGTTCAATCAGGTGTCAAGGGCATTCTTTGTGACAAACCTTTGGTTACTAGCTTATCCGAAATGGACCGAATCTTATTGGCCTGTCAAGATATACCGCTTCTCTTTGCATTGGATCGTCGATGGTTTGATCGGTATCGATTGATTCGGAGCCTTATTACAAAAGGATTGGTAGGAGATATCAGTAGTATCGTCAGTTATGGGTTATCGAACCTGATTAACCACGGTTGCCATTGGTATGATTCTTTACTCGCCTTAGCCGGAGACGTAGAACCAGTTTGGGTTAGTGGATTAGTTGAGGATCTATCTGACGAACCTGATGATAGTCGACGATTAATTGATCCTTCAGGTCGAGCACAAATAGGACTTGACAATGGTGTCGTTCTCTACATTACAGTGGACGGGAAACACCAGGGTGATGGACTACCGATGAGCTTTGAAGTGGTCGGAAGTAAAGGTAGACTTTTTGTGTTAGATGATGCCAAACAAACCTTCCACTGGACCATAGATAAAACATCGCAGATAAAACAAATTGAAACCCCTCGAGACATCAATCCTTGGCCAGCAGGACCAGCAATGGTTTCTGATCTGGTTTCGTCCATCCACAGTGGAAAAAGAACCGCCTGCGATATCGATCAGGCTCGACGGGCAACCGAAATCGGATTTGCCATCCATCAATCCTCTCTTTCTAATGGGAAACGAATTAATCTGACAGATCTGGATCGGTCGATACGGATTGAATCCTTCCCTTGGGGTAATGAACCTAACTGACTTTTTGAGATCGAACGCAAAATCTAATTTACATGCGAGTGTGATTAGATCTTTTGATTGGTAAGCTAGAATTATACATGTATAACTCAAAAGGGTTTCTTGTATTGTTATGGATTTCCCTTTTTATTAAAAAATTATCTTCTACTTGTTCTAAGTAAGAATCTTAACAAAAAACTAGATTTTTTTAAACTGAATCCAGTCTTTGGGTGAATTTTGAGTTCTCAATCTTGATCAGCTTTGTCAATTTTTCTAATTCATCCGATCTATATTCATTCTTTATTTCTGCTGAATTTTTTATTTACAGAACCGTTAATTCTACTACTGTATCTTGATCATTAGTTTTTTGACGAAAGCTGGGGATTAGCACCAGAGGGTATTAATAGATTTTATGTGTCCAAGAAATCGTTTTTTTGTATCTATCATATTCATCTCGTTTTTTTGTTTCAGTTATCAGGTTTCACGAGTCTTCGGATCCTCATTACAGATGAATAATCCAGACTTCACAAAGGGGGGAAGCATACCGAAGGGAGCTAAACACGATTGGAATTTAGGTGCTACAGGAGCTCGTGGATGGATGTTCAGCAAAAAGCTAGTCACCACAGAGGCCAGACAGATTGCCATTACAAAGGTAGAAAAAGGCTCTCCTGCAGATAGTATTTTGGCTATCGGCGACATAATTATCGGTGTTGATGGTACACCTTTCTCGTACGACCCACGCACTGAAATGGGTAATGCACTTACCAAAGCAGAGTCAGAAGTTGGTGGTGGAGCCCTGAATCTCGTACGTTATAGAGAAGGAAAGACTGACAATGTTACATTACAACTCCCAATCCTAGGTGCCTATAGTTCAACAGCTCCTTATGATTGCCTCAAATCGAAGCGTATCCTAGAACTTGGTTGCCAAGAATTGGCTAATCGTATGGAAGAACCTTCCTACCAACAAAATCCAATTACTCGCTCTCTCAATGCCTTAGCACTTCTAGCTAGCGGAAATAGAGAGTATATTCAGATAGTTAGAAAAGAAGCACGATGGGCATCAGTCTATTCGGCCGATAGTTTTCAAACCTGGTATTACGGTTACGTTATTATGTTCCTTGCAGAATATGTCATGGCAACCGGGGATAAATCAGTTATGCCTGGGTTGAAACGTCTATCACTAGAAGCCGCCAACGGACAAAGTCTTGTCGGCTCGTGGGGCCATCGTTTTGCTCAGGCTGACGGTCGACTAGGTGGGTATGGAATGATGAACTCACCCGGCCTAACAATGACCATATCTCTGGTGTTAGCTCACAAGGCTGGAGTTACAGATCCTTCAGTAGAAAATGCCATACAACGTAGTGCTCGCTTATTAAAATTCTATATTGGGAAAGGTGCGGTTCCATACGGTGATCATCGACCTTGGATTCAAACCCATGAAGACAACGGTAAATGTGGTATGGCTGCAGTTATGTTTAATTTACTTGGTGAAGCAAAAGGTGCGGAGTTCTTCTCTTATATGAGTATATCCTCCCATGGTGCCGAACGGGATACAGGACACACCGGTAATTTCTTCAACATATTGTGGGCAATACCAAGTATCTCTCGATTAGGTCCTGATGCAACTGGTATCTGGATGAAAGAATTCGGTGCCTGGTACTTCGATTTGGCACGCCGTTGGAATGGTAGTTATATTTATCAAGGACCACCTCAAATGAACACAGATAGTTACCAAGGCTGGGATTGCAGTGGTTTGTATCTCCTATCTTACGCTATGCCTCTTAAAAAGATTTATCTAACTGGTAAACAATCTAGTATTGTTAAAAAACTAGATTTAAGATCAGCTGAGTCTTTAATTTTGGATGGTTATGGCTGGAATAATATGGATCGCCATAGTTATTACGATAATCTAGAAGACAAAGAACTTCTCCGACGTCTCAGCAGCTGGTCACCGGTAGTTCGAGAGCGTGCAGCAATTGCACTAGGACGTAGGAAAGAAACAGTTTCAAATCAATTAGTTCGGTTACTTAAGACAGAAGACCTCCATACTCGATATGGCGCTTGTCAAGCAATCAAGATGCAACGTGAACGTGGATCTGTAGCCGTACCTATATTACGTCAGGTATTTCATGCTAGCGACCTATGGCTGAGAATTTTGGCTGCTGAGGCACTTGCTGGAATAGGTGATCCTGCTAAAACCGTGGTCCCCGAAATGCTGACAAGACTCACACAGTATGACGAGCTGAATGATCCAAGAAATATGGAGCAACGCTATGTATCTTTCGCTCTATTTGATAGACGAAACGGACTAGTTGGCAAATCTTTGGCTGGTGTTGATCGTAATTTACTTATTCAAGCTGTCCGTTCAGGCTTGTTGAATCAAGATGGCCGATCCAGAGGAAGTATTGGTAGTGTGTACGAAAATTTAACTTATGATGAGATTAAGCCATTATTACCAGACATCTATCAAGCTATAAAAGATCCCTCGCCTAGTGGTATTATGTTTTCAGATGTTATCCGCATGCGAGGCCTTGAATTGTTTACCAAGTACCGAATTAAGGAAGGATTGGAACTTCTGGTCGATTATTCCCGTAATCAGAAGAAGCACGGCAGTGAAAAGCGTATTTTTAAGGTCATGGAAATGATCAAATCATATGGGACTCATAGCAAGTCTATGATATCCAGATTAGAATCAGTAGCCGTCTATTTCGAAACAGAGGAAGAAAATTTCCCACCTCGCTTGAGCCTGAAGAAAGCTTCAGTCATCAGAGAAACTATCTCAGAAATTAAAGCTTTAGTAGATCAACCGAAATTGATCCATTTAAATTATTGAAGATCAAACTGAGACAAGGCCATTAAGTGACATATTCAGTTGGTAGATGATCGGTCCGGTTCAGAAAAACGAGTCGAGTCATCTCAGATGAGATTCTTATCAAGCTAATCCCACAGTTGTTTTGGCCAAATCTGGCGTAATCACGATCTGGTGGCATACCAAGAATAGTACTAATCAAAATTGAACCTGAACGACCATGGGTGATAATTGCAACATTATCATTCTGTTTATAATGGTTTTCCAGCAGAAAACCCATTACCTTTTCCATATTTCTTTGAATTAACCGAACGCCTTCTTCTTTTGTGTGGGCCTCTTGAGAACGCCATCCCTCCTCCGTAACATTCTCACCTAAGACAGCATTAGGACAGAATTCCAAAATTTCCGATCGAGTTAATCCATCCATCCTTTTTGCTGTTGGCAGTGAATATGTTTCACCACCTTCATGGAGCTCAACAATGACATGTGGTACCAATTTGACCCGATCCCCGATCTTCTTTGCAGTCTGGATAGCACGTAACATAGGACTGCAATAAATTTTAACCGGATTTATATTTTTGATGGCTTCAGCTGCTAATCCAGCTTGCTTGTGTCCTAAGTCGGTTAGCGGCGGGAAGTCAATATTGTTTTCATCTCCCCTATTACTAGTTGACTGACCATGCCGAATCAAATACATATCCATGCCTTCCTCCAAGCCTAAAACTGATTCTACAAATTATTTGATAAGAGGCTAGCATATAAGTTTCTCTCGCATCAATCGTTGAATTACCTTTAATCGCCAGTCATCAATCGGATGTTTCCACTGCTGATCAACTAAGCCCCAAGTTTCCATTTCGTCGCTACCAGGCTTCAGTCCTGTATTAAGCGGCCACCAGGCCCAACTCAGATCTCTCTCTTTTATATAATGACAAAGATTTTCTAAAAAATCAGGCTTATCCGCTGGCCCCGCCCCCATTTCACTGATCCATATTGGGAATGATTGGTCTACATCGGCAAGTAATTTTTCTGTCTTATTCATCTTTTTCACTGGTCCAAGGTAACCCCACGCTGAGTCCAAAGCTTGACATAGTTCTTGGTAGGAGTGTTCGGCTAAAGATTTACCATTTATGCCTCCAAACCAGCCATAGACATGTGGTGAGTATACTAGCTGATCCGGCTTAACCAAACAAATAGGATGTGTTGCTGCTTGCCGAAGGTCAGCCGCGTAATCGATTCCCTCAATCACAACCAACAGGTTTGGGTTCAACTTTAGTAGATGATTTCCTGCTGATTCTGCGGCTCGGTGCCAATCAAAACTATCTCTATTCCCCCAGTTAGCCCGTCCCATTGGCCCACTTCTTACTTCATTTCTCAAATCGACACCCACTACCTGCGGAATATCAAGGTACCGTTCAATCAGATAAGACCAATCGTCAATCCATTTCAATTCGGTTTGGTCTGAGTCAAACCACAATGCATTATTGTCGTAATTACAGCACCAAGTACTTGTGGTAGTATGATTGTTGAGTATAACAAGTAGATCTTCTGCGGCTAAAGCCTGTATAACCGAATCAAAAATTTCCAGTGGAACCTTACCCAGTAAGTGAGGATTAGCTGATAATCCATCTGTTACCGCCAGATCTTTATCATGGATCATTTGGTTCGAAAACGGCAATCTTACACTATTGAACCCAATAGATTTGATCATTGCCGCAATCTGAGAAATGTGGTTACAATCAAGGCCCATTACTATATTATCGGCATCACTCGCACCATACCAATTCACGGATTGTAATCTTAACGGATGGCCCAATTGGTCCACAATATAGCCATTGGCTGTTGTCAGTGGTAGTTTTATTGTCATTAATCAATCCTACTTAAATTAATTACGAGACAAACCAAATCGAGATTTAAGCCAATTTAAAACAAACTGGTAGTGTGATTGGTCCAATCTGTGACCAGCTGTTTTATAAACACGATATGATTTTTCACTTTTTATATGATTGTAGCTAGAAAAACAAGTAGCAGGCGGACACACTGGATCCTGTAAGCCCACAGACATCAGAACTTCTGCTCTAATTCTCGAAGCGAGATTGATAGTATCAAAATAGCTCAAGGTCTTCATTAGTTTAGTCCAGTTCCGCTTCTCAGGTTGTTGTGCTAACCACTGGTCGATTTCATCCCATTGAGTTAATTGGAAATATTTTCTCCAATCACAAAGAAACGGTACATCCGCAATACAATATCGGGTTTTTGTTCTAAATGCTGCCACTACCAAGCTAAAACCACCGCCTTGACTGCCCCCCCAGACGGCAGTCTGTCCCACATCCACTTCTGGTAGACTAGCCAGATAGTCCATGGCTCTCAAAACATCCATATAAGCTCCTCGGTAGAAATAACTATTAGGCTGGTCTAAACCTCTAACCCAATACCCCAAATCGTCATCTAGAGTATCATCCGAATTTCCATGTCCACGAGGGTTGAAGGAAAAAGTAACGCAGTCGAACGGTGGGTTGAGAGGGGTCATGTTTTGCCCATAACCGGGAACTCTCAGGAGCGCTGGATGCTTACCGGATGTCCTTGGTATCTCCAGCCAACCACCAACCTTGAGATTGTCTAAACTTCTCATTTCTACCGAATGTACCGTGAATTTCTCATTGTCTAAATTAGGTTGATGTTCTAATTTATAAGCGGGAGATATTTGCTGAAGTTTGGATTCTGTATTAGTCCAAAATTTATCAAAATCTGATTCTCTAGTAAGAATAGTTTGAAGAGAAGATGGTTGGTACCCTATCGTCATTTGGTCGGAGACTACTTTCCCTTGATCAAATTGAAATAGAACTTCGACTTGGTGAAAACCTACGTCTAGCAGATCTGGTTCTATATTGTAGTCATTCCGATGTTTTCCAGGTTGTAAGTTGATATTAGCTATATTTTCTGCCAAATGGTTACTACTATCTGTTTTGAGCTGCCATATAAGTTGACCACTGATGCTTTTTTCGCTGTGATTATGAATCAACACAAAAACTTGGACCTGTTGATTATTTTCAAAAATACCGTTTGGCTGATCTGTATCTATTTTAAGTTCCAACATAAATTTGTCATATCTTAACAGGAGTGAACATTGTAAATAACCAAAGTGAACGTATACAACAGGGGATAAAATTCCTATGCGCTGAACATAACCAAGCAATTCAGAAATTGTGTCATTACCAGATTTTATACAGAAGTCCAAAATCTTAAATTCAGATTAAAATCTGACATCTTTTTCAGAGAAACAAAAAGTATTTTATATTAAATCCAATTATCTACTTGTTTCGGGCCAAATCCTAGATTATATACATCTGGCCTAGACTTGAGGCTTCTCAATTGATATTAATTTTTATCAGTTTAAATATAAATTTCATCCTTTTAGTCAGATTTATAAATGGGAATCATTTTTAGATGTGTCAGCAACTTCCAGATCCATTCAATTGGTCTATACTGAAATTTTTGTAACCACCTAGATGTAAAGAAATATCCACATCAATAAAAAAATCAATACCTGCTCAAACCTGTTAACGTATCCATATAAGCCCAAGCCAAATCCGTAGAAAATACAAAAGTTGACAGGATAGATTGGATTAGATAACACGTGAGAGTTGTTCTACCGACTGATTCTAATCCTGTTTTGACAAATTGTATAAACTCTTTTGGAGATCAAATCATGATCATACCCATGTAAGAAATGGCAATCAAAGGCGAGGCTATTATATTTGGTATTCGACCTAAGAACTGTGAGTATCCCCAATTTCAACCGAACAGATAAGATAAAGCTAATCCCATCATTGACAAGGGAAGACCGATTCCGAATCCCCACAATAACATCTTTCTGTAAAACGATTTTCCCTTAAATTTACTGAAAATTGACCAAGTGCAGAGCGACATCCCAATCAACATCATACCAAACGATCTGGAAAAAGCATTCAAAATTAATGATACCAATACAAAATCGAATTCTCCTTTTCAGCTAGTATCGTATAAGAGAATTCGATGATTCAACTGTTTTTTATAGCTACTTCTATAGATCAATAATTCTTCTTTAATTCGATCATTATTAGGTTTCGACTGTTCTTGAATCGTATTCTCATCAGTTTTGTTAAATTCATGGTAATTTTAGTAATTATTGATACCTATAAGTGAAGGAATGCAATAAATCAATAGACCTATGGTAAATTGAAACCTCGGTGGAAAATTCTTGAATAGATGTAAGATAAAACAACACAAAGCATAAATAATCAATATATCTCCGTACCAAATAAGGTAGGAATGGATTAAACCGATTATTAACAACCAGAAATTTCGACTCTAAAACAATAGAAAAGGATTTTGCCTTCGACCAATTAATCTTTCTACAAACAGCTTCGTACTAGCACCAAAAAGTATAGCAAATATTGCCATAAATTTTGATCTTCTATTACATGAATGATGCAATAAAATTATATGATTTAAGGTAGTGCATAAGCAACCGGGCTGAAGTATGCTCTACTGGGCATGGCAAAGCTAGTTATATTCATCATGAGGATGCCAAGTAATGCGAAGCTTCTTAGCATATCGATTGATTTAATCCTGTTAGATATCTACTTTGTGCCTAAATTACCAATTATTTCCAATTGACACAGAACGAGTTAAAACATAATACTGTGGTGGTTGAAAAATGGATCTACTCCATGTTTAATCCTACAAATAACAAAAATAGATTATTTCTAATTATTTTACTAACCTGAGAAAAAATAATCGACCTCCGATAATTGATCATACAATCAAAAGTTAGCTAAGATAAGAGCTGTATATTTTCATGATTATTGGTATGATCCCCTTGATTGATTATTTCTTTTCGATTAGTATTCGCTTAGTATTTACGTGCGAATACTAATCGTGTAAATGTAATTCAGGAGATAATTATGCAAAAATCGACCATTATTTTTTCACTAGCATCAGTATTGCTGATATTTTTCGTAACCTCAACTAGTATGAGCGAAATTCTATTTATTGATAATTTTGAAGACGATGCCATTGGGAAGCCAGCTACGAAGTGGGCAATTGGTCATGATGGTAAGGATAATTCCAAAGTTATCCAAGACCCAAAACGAAAGAATAATCAGGTTTTTTCATCCCCTACGGAAAGACATGATGGTGGAGGCGCCATTTATGTCACTGGCAAAGGTAAAGACTGGACAGATTACTATGTTCATTGGGATATGTTGTATCCTAAAGCTTTTTACATGGGGGTCGTTTTTCGATTTTCCGGAAGTGAGGCTTTCTATTTGTTAGATAGACGAGAAAATACCAGTAAGCTAGATTTTTGGAAACGGGAAGAAACAAAGTGGAAAAACTTTGGTAGCTCTAAGAAGTTAAACTTGGAACCCAATAAATGGTTTTCCTTTCAATTGAAAGTAAAAGGGGCTGATTTTGAGGTTAAGATGAAAGATTTAGAAGACGAAACACAATTTAGTGATCTTGAACCACTATTGAAAGGTAGTAACAAAAATTTTACTAAGGGCGACTTTGGAAACTACGGGCACGTCTTGATGGATAATGTGATTATTTCAACTGAGGAGTCAGATGCAACTACACCCGTTAATGCAAAAGGTAATTTGGTAACTAATTGGGGATTGATCAAGGAAGCTCGTTAATTTTAGAAATAAGGAATCGACCTGAGTCGATCTAAAATCATGGTTCAACAGTAATGCGACCCATAATTAAAACTCGGGTCAGAGTTCAGAAATAATAGGTCCGTTTTCGCCAGCTACTCTTGATTTAAGTGGAGTTGGCAAACGGGTCTATCAAGTAGGTAGTAAGCCTACCCTCCTAGTTCGATTTAAAGTACCTACTTGCACCTCTACTGTTAATGACTCAATCAAGGGAAACTAAAGTACTAGACCTGTTTGTACCAGCAGATTTCTCTCACCTTCTGTGGTCTCTCCTATCGAATGACTAAAGCTTATCTTTGCCAGCTTTAGATTTCCAACATTACTTGCTGGACCCAGGATTGGATCATATCCACTAGCATATAAATTCAACCACAGTCTGCCTATCTACTCCGTATCTAAAAAAAACTCCATCACGACGAATATTCCATGCTAACTCATTGGGTAAAATCGATAGATCTGCTGAGAGCTATCGGATAAACTGTGCCAAACTGAGTCAGGAACCCCAGAGTTTCTTCTTTCATTCTCTCCTTGTATACCAGTCATATTGTGCAAGCGATGAAAATATACCATAGCAGTCATAGGACGAACTTGGTCAGTATAATTGGGCATGGCTCGATGCCAACAGCGCATGTCTCGAAGAACAAGTGACCCCGCAGGCATAACCATTCGAACGGATGGAAAAGTTGATCCCCTTTCTTCGCTACAAACATGGTAGTCTTTGAACAAGGCTTCATTTTCTGTTTTCGGCTCGGTCACTGGATCTACAATTAGGTGAGAACCAGGCCAGATTTCAGTAGACCCATTTTCTATCGTAAAATCGACTAGTGGAATGTTAACCACAATCTTAGTCACAGGTAATGCCAAACCTAATTCAGGGAATAGGTGACCACTGTCTCGGTGAATCCATTGTTTTTCAGCATCATTCCAGTATCTAGATTCACGACGGGTCGTGTTACATCCATAGGGTAAAAACGAAAAGAATTTCGTTCCTAGCATGGCTTCAATGATCTGCAACGCAATCGGATTATCAATGATGTGTGAGTCAAGAAATGGTCCATGAAAGAAATGGTTTCTTTGAGTCTCTCCCTCGGGAAGAGATTCGTTGATTTCAAATTCTTTTCGCACTTTTTCCACAAAGCCAAGTGGTAACAGGCTCTCAAAAATGACGTAACCTATTTCTGAAAGTTTCTGGCAAGCTAAATCAAGATTTTTTTCAGATAATTTTCCTTGTTCTTTTTCAGTTACAGTTATTTCCATTATTTTTCACCTCATCCGATTTATTTCAACTGGATCAAAATCTTCGTACATTAGAAAATAAAAACTAATCTGATTGAATTCCAAACTCAGTAAAATTTGGTCATTTTTGGACTTTCAGATTATTTACCATCGTTTCAGTTGCTTGTTTCCTCAAAATACTCTCAATAAGTTTAATTATCAAGGACAGACTATTTTCATCAGAAAAGTAAAGTAAAAATTCCCTTTTTGATAAGTTCAGATTAATAATACTAACTTCAATCTTACCAGATACTAATAATTTGTCTTGGGTTGTTTAAATTTACAAGTCGATTGTTGTAAAATTGGTTTAAATAACTAACTCAAAATATCAGCTAACGAAAATGGAAGCGGAAACTGTCAAAAAGTATTAGCCTTAGACAATCTTATTAAATCAAATCTGACCTATGAAATCACAACCGTATACCTAGAATCCGTTAGCCAGAAACAAGTTTCAAAATTCTTTTATGAGCTATCAAAAAATTTTACCGGATGACCTAGAAGACCCAAATCTCTACACCAAGCAAGGGAAATTGTATCAAGGGTCGGGCAACTTTGGAGCCGCCATCACCTGCTATGAAAATGCAATCCGCATCAATTCCAACGATGTCGATGCTCACTACGAATTAGGTCATTTATATCGATCAGTTGGTGAGTATCAACAGTCAATTTTTTTTTATAGTAACGTTACTAGAATTGATCCTAACCAAATCGAAGTTCATAATGAATTGGGAAAATTATATCAAGAATTAGGCAACTTAGAGCAAGCTATTACTTGTTATCGTAATGCAATCCAAATTAATTCTAGGTATATGAAAGCACACTATAATTTGGGCCACTTGTATCAATCGATCGGTCAGCAAGAGAAAGCTATCAATTCGTATCAAGTTACTCTTGATTTATGCGATGATGCTTTGGCCCTAGAGCCAAATAATGAAGAAGTATATAGACTTCGTCAAAGTGCAGCTCATTTGCTGAATAGTCAAGTAGGGGTTACTACAAAAACAGCACCACCACATTACGTCCAAGGCCTATTTGATGAATACGCCAATAGGTTTGATTATCACTTAGTAGAGATTTTAGATTACAAAGTTCCTCAGTCTCTCAAAGAGGCATTGGCCAGTCAGTTGGGACATAACTTAACTTTTGATGTTGGGATTGATCTTGGTTGTGGAACAGGCTTATCAGGCCAGGTGTTTAGACCGATTTGTAAACAGTTGGTGGGTATTGATCTTTCTCCTAAAATGATTGAAATAGCTAAAGGAAAAAATATATATGACACGGTTGAAAATAATGAAATTAGTATTTACTTAGAACAGAGTTCAGAAAAATATGATCTTTTTATAGCGACAGACTTACTCATTTATATTGGAGACCTGACAATGTTGTTTTCAAATATATCAAAGGCTTCAAATCAAAAGGGTATTTTTGTCTTTTCAACCGAGTTAGTGCAAGAAGTAGACTACTCCTTAACAACTCAGGGACGTTATGCTCATTCTGAAAGTTATATTCGAAATCTAGCTCAACAGAATAAATTTAATATTCTCAATATTAGCAATACGACGATCAGAACGGGAATTGAAGGCCAACTATTCGTAATCCAGTTAGAATACTGATTTTAAATTCTTATAATAGGTTTAAGACAAGTAAAACGTTGTACTATCATATGATAACTATGAATCAGGTTCAGAACTATTTGGTGTATTTCTTTTTTTGTTGTTTTACCTGAATCATGATTTTTGTAATGTCATCAATTTCTTTTCAATCCCCCAAGATTGGAACTAGATCTGAGTAGCCGTAAACACATTTAACTTTTCTTGCCCCATCAATTTGATCATTCGGTTTGAGTCTCACATTTATAGTTTTTCATTCTTACTCTGTCAATCGGTTATTTTTGCTCAATTCCCCCAAATCAAACGAATTCTGTTACCTTTTCTACGATGAAAAGATAATGATATCTTGCCTTTGAGATCATTGGGAGGTAGAATTGTCGGCTGTCTGGCACAACCAGTGACAGGCTTAAGTGCCAAAATAAATGTACAATTGACAGACATATCTCTCAGGAACTATAAGGTCCCGCTGCAGAACAATAAAGAATTTCAAAAATCTCACTGTTAATTTGGAGGAATAGTTGTCTACACCAACGCCTATTGAGGAACCACCCATGAACCAAAACGAATTCACGCAAATCCGTAACATTGCCATTATCGCTCATGTAGATCATGGCAAAACCACTTTGGTTGATGCGATGCTTCGGCAGACTAACGTTTTTCGACAGAATCAAAAGGTTGACGACCGAATTCTCGATTCTAATGATTTAGAAAAAGAACGTGGAATTACCATTTTGTCCAAGAACACTGGTATTGTTTATAAAAATACTACTATCAATATTGTCGATACTCCGGGGCATGCTGACTTTGGTGGTGAAGTAGAGCGTGCACTAAACATGGTGGATGGTGTAGTTTTGTTGATTGATGCTGTCGAGGGGCCTATGCCCCAGACTCGATTTGTATTACGTCAAGCCCTACAACGTAAGTTAAAAGCAATTGTTGTGGTTAATAAAGTTGATCGTCCCGCTTCACGTCCGGCAATCGTAGTGGAAGAAACATACGACTTGTTCATAGATTTGGGAGCTGATGATCATCAGATAGATTTTCCAGTCGTTTATACTATTGCACTAGAGGGTAAATCAGGCTTGTCATCAGAAAAACTGGAAGATGACTTACGGCCATTATTTACACAAATTATTGATCACTTACCTGCACCAGAAGTGAACCCAGAAGGTTCGCCGCAGATGTTGGTCACAACAATAGAATACAGCAATTTTGTGGGTAAAATTGCTGTTGGTCGTTTGAATAGCGGACGGATGTTTGCTGGCCAAAACATACTCCATGCTAAAGCTAATGGCGAATCTGACCTGGCTACTATTGGTCAAACCTACATATTTCGTAATTTGAAAAGGGAAGAACAAGAAGTAGTCACTGCTGGTAATATTGTAGCCGTTTCTGGGATTGAATCCGTAGGTATTGGAGACACATTAACAGATCCAGAAAATCCGCAACCACTTCCACCTATCAAAGTCGAAGAACCAACTGTACGTATGACATTTGGTGTTAATGACAGTCCTTTCTCCGGCAGATCAGGAAAATTTTTAACCAGTCGTCAAATTCGGGAACGACTGTGGCGTGAGTTGGAAAGTAATGTTTCTCTGAGGGTTGAAGAGACGTCGGTCGCTAATGAATTTGTGGTTGCAGGACGAGGCGAACTTCATCTGGCCATTTTAATCGAGACGATGCGAAGAGAGTTATATGAATTCACGGTTAGTAAGCCTGAAGTGATATACAAGCAAAGCAAAAAAGGGATTGAGGAACCAGTAGAACACGTTTTTATTGAAGTCGGAAACGATTATCTAGGAGCAGTCAGTGAATTAATAAACCAGCGGCAAGGGAGATTAGTTGACTTACGTTACAATGAAGATAACACTGTATTGGCAGAGTATCATGTACCAACCCGAGGGATATTGGGGTTTCGTCAGCCTTTTTTGACAATCACCCGCGGAACCGGCACGTTCCATAGTCTATTTCACCAATATGCACCAAAAGTAGGAGAAATCCTGGATCGTGAATTTGGTTCTCTGATTGCATTGGAAACAGGAACTGTTAAAGCTTATGCTTTGGAACACTTACAACAAAGAGGTACATTCTTTGTAAGCCCTGGTGATGAAGTCTACTCGGGACAAGTAGTAGGTCAAAATATTCGCTATGAGGATTTAGTGATCAACGTTTGTAAAACTAAAAATCAGACTGGCCATCGATCTACGCCCAAATCCATCGTAAAGGCACTGGCACCCGCTAGGATTTTGTCTCTAGATGATGCCGTGGAATATCTAAGCTTTGATGAAATTCTGGAAGTTACTCCTATTGCCCTTCGAATTCGCAAAAAAGATCTGAACCACGAACAGCGCATTAGAGCAGAAAAAAAGAGAAAATCTGAACAAGAAGGTGCTATTACTTAATACTCCTTGATAATAATAACTTCATTGAAATCTTCTATTGGTCGTAGGTGCCGAAAATTCAATTTCGACTGATTAATAACACTTGTGATAAATTTTATTTCTTCATACTCACTTTTTATTTGTTTCTGAACTTCCGATAGCAGATTTGGTCCTGTTATTTTCGGTAACGGTTTTACGCGTAACACCGTTAGTGGTTGTAGTGTTATCCATGTTGTATTTACCCATGTGTAGGTATCCATGCGTACAATCCATGCATAAACGCAGAAAATCCTAGTTTTTCAAATTCAGCTCTTTCTATTCTGGTATGCAAAAGGACAGGGTAGGAAGAGCTACACTAACGAGTATCGTCACACCTTATAAAACAGACACAATAAACTCTACAAATCTATCAACTTCTATTCATTTTATTTTTGTTTTAATGGTGATGTTTTCCTATGGTGTACCTCTAGCCACCAGCAATTTCAAGATGATATCAATTCTACTTTCGATTTCTTTCTTCTTTGTCGTTAATTACTCTATTTTCTTTTCTTCAGATTTTTATCTTCGTTGCTCAAACTGTTCTGAATGTTTGTATAGTTGGTTCTCGATGTATCTTTCTTGCAGAAGAAACTAATTGATCAACTTCGATACGTTGTTCTCTGCCCTATTCTTCTTCGGTAATTGTCATGATTGTCTTTTGCATATTCTTTTAGGATTACCCACTATCTTCCACCTTGGTAATTGCAGGACGAGAGTTTGAAATTATCATCCATCCTTCTTGGTAGTTAAAGGTTTGATCGGCTTGCTTGCCAGCTTCATTATTTGACAATTAGATGCATATTAACTAACCTTTTCGTATCCTTTCCCTTGTGTTTTTTTGTGCCTTCTCGTAAAATCAACTAATCTTTTACAAGGGGATGTATTGTGCAAACAAAAACAAGGCTGTCAACTTTTTTTCTTCTTTGTATACTGGCCCTCTACTGTCAATCTTTTAGCTGGGCTAAGGTGAAAAACCTGAACGATTCCGTTGTCGTTGCATGGCCATTTGAGGGGAATTTCAATGATATTTCCGGTAATAGGCACCAAGGAAAATTACTCGGTAAAACCAAATTTGTCACCGGGAAGTTTGGCCAGTCTATTGCTCTCTCGGGAAAGGGAGATGGTGTCATCACTCCCAAATTAGAGGCGATGGATGAAGTTACAGTTTCCCATTGGTCAAAGTGTACAGGTCGATTTGGTGCCTGGAGGGTCTGGATTAATGTTGATGGTTGGCAAAAAGGCGCAGTCCACCACCAGCTATACCCCAGCAACGAAATTGGCTGGTCTATTCACACCAATACACCAACAGACGTAAAGGCTAAATTGCTGATCGATGATAAAAGGAAAGGGAAATGGCATCATATTGCCATTGTTTATAGTGCACTTCAAAAAAATGTTAAGTTCTATATCGATGGTGAATTGAACCAAGAAGGGAAATATACACAGGCTGGTCCAGCTATATTAGGTCCAGCTCGGATTGGCTCATGGGATGGTGGTGGTCGAGACTATGAAGGAGAAATGGATGAATTCGCAATTTTCAATACAGCTCTAGGACCAACGGTTATCAAATCTTTGGCCACCAACAGTATAGCCACACTACTAAGTAGTGATACGAGTGTAAATGCCAGCGGTAAGGCCACATCTATTTGGGCTAAAATCCGATTAACTTATTAGTATCATCTCCGAAATAAGGAAAAGGAAGTTTGATTATGTTTAATCGATTAATTTTTATCTTCGTTTCGTTTCTATATCTGGTATTTCTGTCAACCGAAATTATCGATATTGCCTATGCTAAGGGATTGAAGGATTCTGCTGTTGCCGCTTGGTCTTTTGATGGAAATTTTAAAGATATGAGCGCGAATGGGCATAATGGAAAAATAATGGGAAAACCGAAATTTGTGGACGGGAAATTTGGTAAAGCGATTAGCCTGTCAGGTAAAGGTGACGGAGTAGTTACCCCAGAATTGCCTGAGATGGATGAAGTCACAGTTGCCCATTGGTCAAAGTGTACGGGGCGAATCGGTGCTTGGAGAGTCTGGATTAATGTTGATGGTTGGCAAAAAGGCGCAGTCCACCACCAGCTATACCCCGGTAATGAAATTGGCTGGTCTATTCATACCAATACACCAACAGACGTAAAGGCTGAAAAAACCCGGATAGATGATAAAAATAAAGACAAATGGGTTCACATTGCCATCGCTTATAGTGCGCCTCAAAAAAACGTTAAGTTTTATATCAATGGGAAATTAGAAAGTGAAGGCAAATACACAGCCGTAGGGCCAGCTACATTAGGTCCAGCTCGAATTGGTTCATGGGATGGAGGTGGTCGAGACTATGAAGGACAGATTGACGAATTTGTCATTTTCGATACCGTTTTAGAAGAGAAAGACGTCCGGACATTGATTGATGAAGGTCTAGATAAAATCTGGAGCGTAGAATCTGGAAACAAACTGACTACTATTTGGGGTAGTCTCAGGATTAACAACTATTAACCGATAGTGAAACCAAACTAAGCATAAGATGCTAAGAATACCTCACTAAAATTTGTAAAACATCTAGTTCATAGGTCCCACGGCCTACTCACGTGTTCTAATTGGCTATGCTCGAGTTAAGATTAATAAATATTCAACTAGTTGTTTGGTGGCGTAGCCAATTTAGACTTTTATTTTCCTCTCTGTGTGAAACACTTTTGTAATATGTTTTATCAGTTTTAGCAAGCCTTGGTTCAAGGATTGCGCAACGGAGATGAACTACATCCTGGAAGGAAATATATTTAACACATCACTTGATTCGAGAAGGTCCGTCGGGCATACGATGGAACGACGGGTAATTGGTTGATTCAACCCTTTAAGCAAACCCAAGAACAAAACTGAATCTGAGTCAGTTTTGTTCTTGCCTCTGTCAAGGGTGATTTGGAAGTTATACTACGAAGGGTAGAACAAGACCAAAAACAGAATCCCCAACACTATCATGAGACTAAACATTGTATTGTATAGTCGAACCACAAAAAACGACGGTCTTCAGTCCAAAATCCATGACTTGATAATAACTCCACTCGATATAATGTTGGATGTTACAGCTAAAACATAACCTGACTGATTCTTCCTTCGACGACTTGTTAATCGTTTTTTAACCATAAATTAATTAAAAGATTTTGATTGGTGGTTATAGGTTTTCATTCAAAAGGTAGAAAATTGGCGTTGCATATTTTACTCCTTATCTATGCAACTAATAAAATATGCTAGGTCAATCATCGCAACTCCTCTTGTCATCCACCTAGCTACATCCTTTTTACTCCCTTAAGGCAAAAGTACCTAGTTTTCTTGCTTTTTCTAGGCACTTTTTACGCCCCTTGACTATTTCTTAACCGTAAACTGATCAAATGGCGTGTTTTTATGAATTTATACCTACATTGAAGAAGTACAAATCAGGGTTGCATACGGATTACCTATGCAACTGGGTACTGGGTAGTTGTTTTGGTCTTCATCTACCCAGTTTTTCAACCCTTAAGATAAGATACCGAACGAAAAACAGGATAATGATTCCCAGTTTTTCTTCCTTAGTTGATTTATCTCTTAACTCATTATTTTTTCACATACCCTAAAAAAATAATGTCAATATACGAAGATGTTTTTTAGGAATCTTTTGACAATCAATAGCGTTGTATTTGATTGTCAGATGAATATGTTGAGGTTTGATTATGAACATACAAGTAACTGATGGTCAACTTACTGATAGTGTTATTGTGGGATTGAACATTAAAGAATATGCAAAAGTCTTTTCTGTCTCTGAGACAACTGTAAGAACCAGAATCAGGGAAAAGAAGGTCAACTGTTATAAGCAAAACAATAAATGGGTGATAAGAATTGATGAAAATGAAATTCTTGATAGTAGCAATAAGTTAGACAATCAACTAATTAGTGAAGTTGATAGGTTTAACACACTTCGGCCGAAAGATAACCATCGTCAAAGCGAATAGAGCTCAGACATTCTAGTTTTCAAACAGTGAACTACTAATAGATTTGACCGCTTCTAAGGGGTGAATCCCAGAGACTAACCGCTTCTCAGCCCAGTCATTGTAAAACACTGACAAAAATCTTTTTCAACATTTCCCCCCCCTTAAAAAACTAGCAATTCAGAGGTTTTATAGTTTTTTTTCTTCAAAAACGGCAGGGAAATAAACCTTTGAATAACCCCATATCGAACCAGATATTTTCTTTGATGAATTCAGCATCATAACTCTCAATGAACCTTTTTTGAAAAATGATTCTTTTAGCCGATCAATCAGCAGATTAATATACGACACTACTCATTGGCAGCTCTCGGTATTTACCAATATCAATAGAGTTAGACGGTATGCCAATCGGTGAAAACTAGTTTTTACACAGTATGTATAGTGGTAGGAATCCTGCCAGATATTGATATTCGTGTAGAGTGAACTATCTGTAAATTTGAGAAAACAGGTTTTTCCTATTTAGCAACTTTAATATAACTAAACGTGATACTAAAAACTAGAACCGAAAGAATCACAAAACTGAACATTCAACGACCTCATTATTAAATAGAAAGTGCCTAGTTAGAAGGATAAAAATAACTAAGCACTACATGTAATTGTCTAGTGGAGCAATAATATATTGCTATCTTTACAGGTTTGTTACAACTTCTTTAAGTCGTTTTGTATAAAAAACAGAAAAAACCCTGTAAATTCACCATATTGCTCTGGGTGCTTTTTTGTAAATGGAAATCACATGATTTACCAAGATAATCAAAGAAAGAAAGGTGGTTTTTTATGAGTAGATATTTGCCTTTTATTTGTGTTCTGTTGGTATTATTTGTCTTTTTCTGTGCCATAAAACTGAGGTTCAGGTAGTAGAGTTAAATAGTTGGTCTCTTTATGCTTCACTGGCTTTTTGGTATTGGGGATAAATTTTTTGACTTTGGCCCATACAAGGGTATTGAATTATATTCTTCTTTATCGGCACAAGTGGCAGGCGGTTTCGTTGACGAAGATTTTTCAATGGTCGGGGCACCTTTGGAAACCAATTAAGTTTGGTCCATCCAAATAATCTCTATATTGACTTCTAGATGGCTAGTAGCCTGTTTGGGGGTTGGATGGGCTTAACAGAAACTCAGTACTAAAGTCAGTTCTTTCCGTGGTAAACTGTTTTTGCCTTCTCCGCTTTGGCTAGGAATTGAATATGATAAGAAGCGGCTGAAACTATATTTATATGATTCGGTAGCACTGTTGCATCCTATGATGTATTTGTCTTGGATTGTGAAAAGCGATCGCTGATTACTTGTGCAAAATCTATCTATCTTATTATGATTAAATGTTTCCCCTTACAGTTTCGGTGTTTATGAGAGTCTTCAGGTTGAAGGCAATATAAACCCAGTCGTTAGGTAGTACTAAAGGATAATATGAACCTAAATTTGGTTAATGATTGTCGAGCTTGTGGTCAAACTCTTAGTAAGAATGTGCAACAAAACTGTCCTCATTGTCAAGAACCTACCCCTCATCTAATAAATGAGGAAAAAATGTTGGAGGAGGAAGAAAAAAAACAGAAGCGACTTGACAGAATTGTAGGTTGTTTCCTATGGGCTTTTATTGCAGTTATAGTTTTTTTACTTCACTTCTTTGTTTTACGTTTTCTTTTTCCTCAAAAAAGATGATGGCGGGAATCATTCGAGAGAGTCGAATATCAGAATTTATGCCAATACAATTTTTGTTATTTCTTTCTATACTCATAGTTTCAAATATGCCAGGACAAAAAATATTTCAATGGCGGATGAACATAAATATTAATAATTTTCTCCCCTTGCAATAAAGGACTAATCAGCTATATGGTAGGTCATGATATATGGAGCGAATTAGTTGAGAATCCATTTAATTTACAAAATCTCTATTTTGGTATTATCATCATACTGTTAATTCTTATAGGACACTTCAATCATACTGTTAAAATGTTTTTTAACAGCTTTTGGGGAAAAATAAAAGATTTAAAGACTACTTGATAATAATCACGGGGATTTGTGTGTTGGGTCTTTTCCTATATTGTGTTGTTGCGAGGAATACTCTGGGTGAAGGTAGTAGTAACCCGACTCAATATCGTCCGTAGATTATCAAAAATAACAAGAGGAAGATATAGTATGGCTTATGACAATACGTTAATTCTAGATCACATCGAACAAACACATAACACAGAACTTTTAAGTGAAAGAGAAAAGCACCTAATCGGTTTAGCTGTGACAATGACTCGTGGTTGTCAGATTTGTACTCGTAACCGCGTTAAAAAAGCCCGAAGTATAGGTCTTACAGACGATGAAATAAACGCACTGATTGCTGTTACGTCGGCTGTTAACAGCGGTGTAACAGCAGCTACGGCCCGTGCTGCATTCAAGATGATTGACGAAGAAGAAACCGAAGAATGTAATGATATTTGCTCACCAATTCCCCAGTAAGTAAGAAAAAGTAGTTGCTCTTAGACGTTTATGCCTGACGACACTTACTAAGATTTAGGCGAAGAAAACAAAAGGTTTAAAGACTATGCTTAATAATAATCACGGGAATTTCTGTGTTAGGTCTTTTCCTATATTACGTTGTTGCTATAGGGATCCTCTGGGTGAAGGAATTGATGATGGTGGATCCGCTACTGCTCTATGTTCATCTGGTTGTGGTGAAGATATAGCTGGCACCCGAACTTACTATGTACTGATTAAAAGTCAATCATATACAATTTTTGACTGTTCGACTTAACTTAGACGGTTAGAAGGTCCAAAAAAGATTAGCTTTTAATTTCGGGAGGCTTTGTGATGGAATTCCGAAACGATTTATTACGATTGTGTAAAGCTTGTTGCAAGCAGATAAGTAAAAACGCCGAATCCTGACCGAATTGTGGCCACATTGCCAGTTTTGGTAATGAAATAGAGTCTGAAAAACGAGAGCAAAAACGACAGGCTTGGCAGGTTATGGGTATAATCTTTTTGTGTATAGTTGTTTTCTTTATTGCAGATGCCTGTGGGATTTTAAAGGGGTCGGTTCAAAACAGAATCTGTATCCATATACCCACCCACATTCGTTAGCTATTCACTTTAACTCACCACTACTCACTCAGTGAAATCTCAAAAATCCTGTTTGGTTTAGGATAAAAGACTAAGACTGTAAAATGACACAATCGAGGTATGATTAACCGGTTGTATCAGCAGTCTGAAAGGTTGTTGATAGAAGAATTAACCAAAATGAAAGTAGAAAATAAGAAGAAAGCAATCAGAATAATAATCAGTATAAAACCTGAAAAAAATCTTTCAACAACTAATTTATAGGCGATAAATGCAACTACCACACCTGAAACAACAGAAAGAAGTAAACTAAGTAATAAGGTCAGACCTATGTGTTCTGGGTAGTTTAAATTCCAGTGATTAATACTACCTCAGTCAGTATTAGGTCAACTTGATTTGACACCAAAATCTAATCCAGTAGAATTATTGAGTAAATTTGTGAATTAACCAATATCCGATGGATTGAAACAAATTCCAAATGAATATTCCCGCAGTTATTCCAAATATAATCCTTACAATTATCCGTAGAGTTCTATTTGGCATAATGATTTCTTAATAAAAGATTAAGTAGAATTAACCAAGTTTCCAATACCAAAAAGACCTAACAATTTAGTAAAAGAGGAACGGTGGGATTCTATCTACTTCTGTTTGATTAACTCATCGACGCTACTTTCCTGACGAAGTAACTATTCTGCATTCTTTTCAATATCTACCCTTAAATTTTGAATAGTATACTGTAAGTTAGATATATGAAGTCCTAATTTATCTTATTAAAATGAACAGTGATTTTGGTTAATCAACAAACACAGATTCAATTAGTTAAGCAGAATATAACATCATAATATCTATCCAACGAATTCTAAACGATCTAGCTCAAATTATTGGATCAACTAGCTAAAAAAGATGAACAAATTGGAAAGTTGCAAGAATCACTAAACCAGTCACAGTGATTACAGATGATGACCGAGAAGTGCGATGCAGAACATCGCTAGCTAAATCGAGATCATTTTGGTAGAAGTTGACGTCAGCTTTTGAATAAAGGTATGTGGTACAAATTGACAAGTGATAAAAAAGTTGAATTTGGAAATATGAAAATATAAATTGATGACATTCAAATTTCGATACTTGGTTAAAGTCACAATGATACTCGCATGTCAGCACATTAATACTCTTTCTGACCGTTTTTGCTTCCAAATACAGCTTCGATTTCTTTTTTCCTATCTTTTCTTTCCAAATCTTAATCTTATCTCTACTTCTCTTAATTTCCAGGTCAAAATTCAATGAATCCTCTCATTATTCCCATTTTTGGATTGCTAGCGCGACAAGCTGTTATTTTTCTAACTCAATCTCTCGTTCTTCGTCTTGGCTTTCCTCCTCATCGGGCCAAACAAATTGATCAGGCTTTCGGTAGCCTCTTTGGCTTCCTAGTTATCGCTATTATCTGGGAGTTATCTGGTCCTCTCAGTCTTGGACCGCTTAATGATTTTTGGGTTCGTATATCTCTGACCCTGATTACTATCCTATTCTTTATTTTCGTTTTCTTGACCCAGGATTTTCTACCCCAACGTCGATTAATTCAACACTTAAATCATCCTCAGGCCGATTCTCAGCTGATTCATCAATCGGCCAAAACTCTGGCAGGTCTAGGCCCCAGATTTCTAGATCGAATCGACCCCATCAATAAAGCCAAACTGGCCCAGCAATTAGGGCTTATGGAGTCGGAGGCCAAACTGGTTATCCCTATTCTAATCCACCTATTAGATGATCCCGATTCTCAGGTTCGGCTCCAGACCGATCAGTCATTACAACAAATTACTAGCGAAAAGGTGATCTTGGATCTAGCCCAGCTATTGAAGAGAAAAAGCCTGCGCCTACGTAACCAGGTAGTTAAGCAATTAGGCCAAATTGGCCCAGCGGCCAAACCAGCCCTTCCGGCTTTGGTTCTGTTGTTAAAAGATCAACGTGTGACAATTTCCGTTCGACAGGCCATCCGGAAGATTAGTACAAATTTGGTTGATGATCTGACTCAATTGTCGGAGGCTGAAGAATCGGAGATTCGAATCCAAGCTCCATCCGCCCTAGGCCAGATTGGAGCCGAAGCCAAACCTGCCATCCATAGATTGATAGACACTTTGGGTGATGACATCCCAGAAGTTCGTAGTAATTCAGCTAAAGCCCTAGGACAGATTGGTTATGCTAGCCCAGAAGTTGTCTTGGCCCTGAGGCTATTAATCGGTGATTCGTCTTGGCAGGCTCGGGCCAATGCGATCTCGGCCTTGGGTGAGTTTGGTGTTCTGGCCCGTCAGGCTCTAGGTGATTTATCTCAAGCCTTGAGTGATGAGACCGATCAATGGGTCCGAGAATCAATTGAAGATGCCATAGAGAAGATCAAGTTTGGCTCTCAATATCTGAAAGCCAAAATCATTGAAATGGAGACTGAGGTCTATACTGACTATACCCACGAGAGCAAAGTCTTCGAACGGCACACAAAATTCATCTATGCTATTTTATGCCATGATAAAAAAATTAGGGAATTGACATTTGATACTTATCAGTCTCAATCTAACCCCGAATGGCCGATGGGGCTTGAAGGCGCGGTTAGATTGCGAGACGGTTCCTTTATGACTGCATTTTTGCCCTCATATGCACTCCCTCAACAGGCCAAACAACAACTCAAGGATCAGACAAATTTCCGACAGTCAGTTCCTATGTTAGTCCGACTGCTGGCAGATCAAAATTCTGTTATTCGTAGGCGAGCGATAAAATCTTTAGGCCTGATCGGACCTGAGGTTAAAGATGCAGTCCCAGAGTTGACTCAAATGTTAAGATGTGTAGAGAAAGAAATTCGGGACAGTGCATTTCAAGCATTAGCAGCGATAGGATCTGAAGCTAAACAAGCAGTTCCAGCCCTAATTCAAGCCTTGAAGGATCAGGATAGTGATATTCGTATAAATGCCATATCAACACTGAGAGAGATCGGACCTGCAGCCAGACAGGCTGTTCCATTCCTAATTCAAGCTTTAGAGGATCAGGACGAAGTTGTTCGTATAGATGCAGCCGAGATACTAGAAGAAATTGGGGCTGAGGCCAAACAGGCTGTTCCATTCCTAATTCAAGCTTTAGAAGATCAGAATAGTTATGTTCGTAGCCAAGCGGTCAAGACGTTAGGGACAATTGGAGCCAAGGCCAAATCATCAGTACCAGCCCTAATTCAAGCTTTAGAGGATCAGGATGAGATTGTTCGTAGAGATGCAGAAATGGCATTGAGAGAGCTTGGATCAGAATCCGTGCCAGATTTGATACAAGCTTTGAAGGATCAGGACGAAGTTGTTCGTAGGAATGCCAAAAGAATCTTAATAGAGATGGGATCAGAGCCCGTACCAGGTTTGATCCAAGCGCTGAAGGATCAGGACGAAGTTGTTCGTAGAGATGCAGCCGAGATACTAGAAGAAATTGGGGCTGAGGCCAAACAGGCTGTGCCAGCTCTGATTCAACTGTTGGATGATGAGTCTCTGGTTGTTCGTGTTAATGCAATTGAGGCATTAGGAGATATAGGAGCTGAGGCTAAGCAGGCCGTTCCAATGCTGACTCAAGCCTTAGAAGATAAGTTTTCGGCTATTCGAGACTCGGCCGAAGTAGCATTGAGACAAATTAGTTCCGAGGATAAAAAATAGTCATTATCCCTACCTGTCTTACCACCAGTTCAGCTTTTGCAATTACAGATTTAGTCCTCAAGCAAAAGGAGAATCAACTTCAAGGCTTATGAGAAGACCAGAAGACTCCAAAAACTTCTGATCAACAACCAATTGATTTGAATATGTAACAGCCGAATCCTACATTTTCCATGTCTGTATTCCCCGGCTTAAAAGACTAGGTACCTAGTCTGCTGATTAATTAGGCACTCGTGGTTTCTTGACTATTTCTTAGCCATAAGCTTATTTTTATGAATTTAGACTCACATAAAAAAGATACAAATTGACGTTGCATATGGATCACCTATGCAACAGGGTACGGGGTAGTTGTTTCGGATCTCATCTACCCAGTTTTTAACTTCTTGAGACCGTATAATGAATCAAAAAACCGAGAATTGCTACCATAAGCTAGTCGAGAAAAATAAAGTCGACTTCTAGTGGTGATTGAAGAATAGCCTCTTACCTATATATCCTTATCTCCATCCGACTCTTTAGCAGATTTTGTGAGCATCAAGCGCACTCGTACTATAACATAAAGTACACCCAATGCCGCGAGAAACACCCTGAACAGCTTAAGGGACAAATACCCCTTTACATACAAAAACAATGTTAATACAAATGGCAGAATTAGTATTAACATTATAAGCCTCAGCCGATCTATCAGCATAGAACAAACCTCCGACGAACCAATCTTTTCACTTTTACCTTATGAATATTTACACCTAAGACTGCAACAAATGGCTTGATTATCCCCGAGGTATTAAAAATGCCTAGTTGGAGCTGCCGAATCCAACTAGGCACTATAAAAAAATTACCCTCAAGGAATAAGGGCATCGGAATAATAAGGCATAAAATATAATATTATGTATCAGATTTATATTGAATCTTCACATACTTTTTTCATATTCAAAACAACGGATGAATTATCAGCTTGCATATTAATACTTCACTGATTAGATAGATGTCAATAAATACAAAAAATGTTCCAAATCACTATCCTACAGTTTTTTAGATTTTTACAGGAAAACTACCTGCTAATTAGTAAATTACGGAGAAAATAACAGTTTTTTATGGACAATTAGATACCTAGTTTAGTGAAACTATCCGAACTACGCATCTAATACAATAAAGGAAGGATTCCTAACAACGAGAAATGATGGAGGTAAATTTAATATCCAGTTCGATATTAGGTGAATGAGTTGTATTATCGGGGGTTGTGATATTGATGATTAATGGATGACCGGTACGTCGGATTACATTGTAGCCTTCAACTGCTCGCTATCTGAGGAGGGAGTCAATCAGTTGATGAAAAACATGTTAAAAACGAATTTACCGATCGAAGCCAAAGAAAGATTAGTTATGACCTGGTCCAGACTGAAAATAATTGACCATCACTAACTATCTTTCTTAACTCTTTGTAATTAAGCAAAATTCAAATGTTAATAGTATTCTGGCTCAAACTTTAGCGGGTGGGAAACAGTAATAAAAAAGTCTGTCTTGAAGCCTAATTTACACATTGAAGATGGATCAAAGTAACTTCTGGAGATCGACTTTGGGGGCGTTCTCGGTATTATTCCGTTTGCTCTGTTTAGGTATATACAAGCATAAAAAACCGAGGCAAATTCGGTAGGATTGGGCTGTGGCCTTATTTTTGTAAAGCTAACAACCGTTCTTTCGTAATTCCCCCAACCTGTCAGGATAGAAACCTATTTTTTCGTCTCTGATTCTCTTCCATCTAATTTTTAAATTTCTGGCAACTAATTATCCGATCATTTCGAATTTTCTCTTTGTTGATCGAACATCCAATCGTACAACTCGGAGGTCGAAAAAACTACCCGCCCGGCGGCATGACCTTGACTGGAATAAATTTTGAGTTTTGCCTTCTTTCCTCCAGCTTCTCGAATGGCTAGAATCATTCTCTCTGATCGTTCGGCTGGTACCACTTTATCTTTGGCTCCAGCAAAGGCATAAACTGGTACTGTAGTTAGTTTAGCTGCCCATTTGGCTAGATCTGGTGTTACATCTTTCGGCCCTTTTGGGCCAATTCCGCCAACAACGGGTGCAACAGCCGCAAAGTGTTCTGGACTATGAGCTGCCCACGCCCAAGTCCCGTAGCCTCCCATACTGTTACCTGTCAGATAAATTCTACGGCTATCGACCGGAAAATTGGCTTTCAAATTTTGTAGAAATAAGTTGAGATCTTGAACCACCCATCTTTTTCGGCACTGTGGTGCAACGACTATACATGTTCCCTTATTAAATTTTTGTAGTCCCTTCCAGACCCTCATAGCTTGACCCTTGATTTTTTCTATCTGGTCTCCAACGCCACCAGCCCCATGGAGATAAATCAGTAAAGGCACCTTCTCGCTGGATCCTTGGAGGGACGAAAATACCAAGTACTCCGGATTCAAAGAAGGGGTCTTGGATTCAAGGTTTTGGTTGAAATTATATACGATCGGCAGATCTTTCCGAGCAAAGGCTGAAGAAGCTAAAACAAACAAAAATAATGCCAAATTCTGGATGATAATTCCCTTTCTACCTTAACTGGTATTATTCAATCTTGTGGCTTAATACTAACACATTCGATCTTTTTTCCGAACCTTTCAATTGACTTGATGTCTTACCTAACGCAGACCAAGTAAAGATCAATAAACCATTATGAGGTATTCAATCATGCTACGTAAATTCAACTTGTTCCTATCTTTGTTAACAGTGATTATAACTATTTCTCCCTTAGTTCAAGCCAGAGGTCGAGATGGGCACCCTCGCGGTCAGAAAACCAGAACCGAACGTCATAAAGTTAAAATATCTAAAGATAAACAACACTCCCAACTGACAGTTGAACAGCGGAAAACTATTAAAAGTAAAGTCAGTCAAATGAAAGAAGCAGAATCCACGCCCAAGGCAATCAAACAGACGGTCGACCAAATGATGCAGAATTTCGGTGTTGAGCCTACTCAACGAAAAGGTAAAGGAAGAGCCAAAAGACAGAATCCATTGGATCAGTTGACAGAAGAACAAAAATCTCAAGTAGATGCTAAGGTTAAAGAGATGCGTGAAGCGGGCACCGATCGTCGAGAGATCCGAAATCAGGTCCATAGCATGTTAGAAGGCTTTGGCCTGAAAAAACCCCAAAAGAAGAAGGGGGGACGGCGAGGATTCAGAGGAAGAGGGAAGAGACGTTACACCACACCAGGTCAAACGTCAACAACTGAAATAGAAACCAACCAATAATCCAGCCATAGCCACTGTTCATTAGAATAGTGGCTTTTTTATAGTTTAGCAGATGAATCAAACTTCGAATCAGTAATTATCTGTGGTTAAGGCTGTGGTTTATATTTTCCATCCGGCAACTTAGTCGGAAATGCGTACTGAGGGTCTGTCAACAGTTGGTAAAGTGTTGGATCTCCTGCCTTAACCTTAGCAGCGGTGTTTAATCTCCATTCTTGAGAGATATTATCCAACCGCCCCGGAAAATCCTGCGCCCCAAGGATCGAGGTAATCCCCCAATAGATGTATTCGGTGATTTGACAGCCATAATCACAACTTCTTTCATTGTAAGTATACCAAGCTCGGTCCGGATATTTCTTCGGTGCCCGCCGAAAGTAACCGCCTCTAGCTTGGTCCATGGCTAAGGCAATAGCAGTACCCCGTTTTTCACCAAAAATATCCGGATAGGCCTTGGCGTATCCGGCTGAGGTAATCAAGTGTAGGATCTCTTCGTAAGCCGTATCAAACACAGCACGACTAGCACCCTGGGGGTGTGTATCCTCAGCATGGAGTCCCAAGATGGTCATGTTATCCCAGATCTTTTCCGGAATATATCGATGGACATCAATTTCATCTGCTTCTTGCCTAGTGGCTGACATTACGACTGCCCCTTTACTCCGTTGAATGGCTTGGATCACTAATTGATTATCAGGTTGACCATCGTTGTCATTATCTAGGTATTGAGCCAGAAGTCCCCCCGCATGTAGTAACTTAGAATCAGGTGTTTTGGCTGTAGCAAAGATAGAGATACCAAAAATTTCAACCTGTTTGGTGAACACGCGCTCAAATCCCTGGGGGGCATTATTAGTAGGTTGGATCTCAAAAAAGGGTTGAGCTGTGAGACTATATAAACCAAAGAATAGAAGTAGACCAATGTGTAATAATGATTTCATGTTGTAATTGATTAATCTTAGAGAGAACTGAGTCATCTTAGCAAATGTTGTCAACCAAGTCCACAAAGATATAAGAATTGGAAATCATCGAGTTGTAGGTTGATAACTCCAAGTATGAAAGTAGCTAAATTTTTCCAATGTAATGTTACGTTACCTTATAGTTAATCGAGTGAGTATTATCAATAGTTGATACCTTTTCCTTGCTATAACTTTTAAGTTCTGTTCAATTAACCTAAGGCTTCAAGCTTATTCTCTTAACTCTCATCCGTTTTTCATATCGGTCATTTACACGATCCATTCTTAATCACTTACTCAAAATTACCAATAAATTAGTTCTTATTCTGTTCTGGATAATACCGATGGAAGTAAATTCTTGCCTAGAATCTCTAACTCGTCAAGACGTCAATTTCACACCCGAAAACTTGAAAAACAATTGAGTTGATGTTATGATGATTTTCACAGAGTAGAAATATTGAAGTCTAAAAAGGTACACATCGGATTTGTTTCCTGCCCATCTAAAATTGTTGCGGCGCTTGCTATGTCGCGTAAAAAAGAAGAGTTTAAATTGGTTAAAAAGTTGTAGATAAACCATGATAGAAATCACACCGGATCTATTGATAGATCCTAAATGTATAGAATTTTCATTTATTCGTTCTTCCGGACCTGGTGGGCAAAATATCAATAAGGTTTCCACCGCTGTTCATCTTCGATTCGATGCCGCAAAATGTTCTACGATAGACAAGATTGTATTCAAACGGTTACAAGAAATCGCTGGAAGTAAAATGAGCCAATCAGGGATTCTATCCATTGATGCTAGAAGGTTTTCTAGTCAACTAAGAAATAGGACTGATGCCATGGAAAGGTTAGTTAAACTTCTAAAAAAGTCATTGGAAAAACCGAAGTATCGCCGAAAAACTAAACCGACACAAGCCGCTCAGTTACGGAGACTAGAATCGAAAAAGCATAGGAGCCATATCAAAAAACAACGTCGGTCAATAGATACCAAGGGATTATGAGAATTCAAGGAATTGGATTATTAGTTTTTTTTGTAATATTGATGCATGGCTGTTCTACTGGCAAACAGTCGTCCTCATTAAATCAAATAGTGGAGCGAGTTAATTCGGGTCAGGCTATTTTATTGGATGTTAGAACGAAAGGAGAATATGAGAAAATCAGAGCCACAGGTGCTCGACATATCCCACTTAGTGATTTACAAAGTGGCAAGATACCAGATATTGATTTAAAAGATCAGATTTATACTTATTGCCGGTCGGGTGCTAGGTCTGAAAAAGCACGCAAAATATTGTTAAAAATCGGTTACAGGTATGTTCAAAATCTAGGAGGGATAGAAACTTGGAAAAAAGCTGGTGGGCAAGTAGAATCAGGTGATAGCTAAATAGTCAGAATGTGTTGAATAGGACAAATTTTAATAGAACCTTTGCTCAACCTCTTTCAGAAAAAGAAGTGTAGACATCTCTGAATTATCTTTCAAATTGAAATGAATTTAGGAAAAAACAAAGAAAATTTACGGTTAGTGTCATAGTTTGGTTGATTTCCTTCTCAATACTCTAACTTTTATTCTATTAGGTCTTACTGAATATGAAAATTGAAGTCACCTCCACAGAGATTGATAATCGTCAACTTACCGCTGAACATTTATCACAAACTCTTCAGTCTATTCAGAAGGACGGGTTCGTTATTCTAGGCCAGGTGATTCCAACCCACCTACTAGATATGCTATTTGAGCGAATGATGGTTGATTTGGATACTTTACTGAATTCTTCTGACAGAGTTCTACCGGTTAACTTTGTGCCTGGACACTTACAACAAGATGCGCCTCCGTTTGCCCCATATATTTTTCCTGAGTTAGTTGCTAACCCTTTGGTAGTTCAAGTTACCCAATCAATTTTGGGATTGGGTGTCAAAAACACATACTTCAGTGGTAATACTAATCTGCCCGGAAGTGGAATACAACCTGTCCATACTGATGGTCAGCAACTGTGGGTTAAACAACAATCAGCTCATCCACCGGCAGCGCTTATTATCAATGTACCTCCAGTGAAAGTAACTGAAGAAAATGGAAGTATTGAACTTTGGCCCGGTTCTCATCGTGAAATGGTTATTACACCTGAAAGCTCGAGTATTAAAATCAACAAATCTGATTTAGATAGACGAGAAAAAATAGCACCTCCAATTAGGGCAAATACAGAAAAAGGCGATGTTTTAATTAGAGATGATCGGTTGTGGCATCGTGGTTTGCCAAACAATTCAGATTTACCAAGGCCAATGATTGCAATGATTCATCGAACAGCTTGGTATAACTCGGGAGCTAAGTTGAAATTTCAGAAAGGCTGTGAGTTAGCCTTCGAGAACTCGGACTTAGATGCCAATGCTCAGTTTATAGATGAGCCGATAGATTATATCTTCCGCAATCAACCATATGATTACCAACAGCCAAGCTGAACAATTTGTTTAACCTAAAATTATAGGCCTGAAAAATAAAAATGAGTAACTGGAATATCGAAGAGCTTTTTTCTCCAGTCCAACATAAGATTATCAGTACTGATGGTTCGATCCAATCAATACTGTTCAAGAATGAAACCTATCTAGGTCAGCCAACCGAGGTTTTTGCCTACCTTGGAGTTCCAACTTTTCCACAAGGACACTCAATACCTGGTATGGTTTGTGTACATGGCGGGGGTGGAACCGCCTTCAAGGAATGGGTTGAAATTTGGGTTAGTCGAGGTTACGCAGCTATTGCTATGGATTTAAGTGGGCGAGACGAAAGTGGAAATCGGTTGTCAACCGGGGGGCCCGATCAGGATCACGGCGCCAAGTTTAGTACTACATCTGATTGGCAAGATATGTGGACTTATCAATCTATAGCAGCGGTAGTTCGGTCAAATAGTTTGTTGCGTAGCATACCAACTGTTGATCCTTTACGTGTTGGGATCACTGGCATTAGTTGGGGAGGATACCTGACCTGTATTGCATCTGGCATAGACTCAAGATTCGCTTGTGCTATTCCTGTTTACGGATGCGGTTTTTTACAACAAAATAGTGCAGATGACTGGATGAAAATTTTCGCTGCTATGTCCCCCGAGCAAAGACAGGAGTGGCATGATAAGTGTGACCCTTCTGTATACTTAACATCAGCATCAATGCCGATGTTATTTGTATCTGGTACCAATGACTTTGCTTACCCCCTTGATAGTCTAGAAAAGAGTTGTAAATTGCCGGTAGGCGAAGTAACTCGTTGTATCAGGTTGGACATGCCACATAGCCATGAGGATGGTTGGAATCCAATAGAAATAAGTATTTTCGCCGATCAACATCTATCTGAAGGGGTACCACTACCAACTATCAAAAATATTGAGACAAGAGGCAACGTTATAAAAGCAGATATTACCGGACTCAGTAGCATTCAGGATGGTTATCTACTTTTTACAGAGGATACAAACCCATGGATGAATCGACAATGGGAACAAGCCTCAGCTAAGTTGATTAATAGTGATGGTATTGAGGCCCCAATACCAGATAGAGCAGCAGTATGTTTTCTAGCAATAGAAGACCAAAGGGGTGCTTATGTAAGTACTCCTTACACGGAGATAATTGTTGATTAAGCATTCGTTTCAAAATTCAGTGAATTTTCCAATACAGTACCATTCATCAATCCTTAAAATAGAATAAAAATCTTGACAAGAAAAAGCTAGAAGGAAAACGTATTAGTTATGTCTCAATTTAATGGGTTAGGACTTCATCTCGGTAACATTTCACGCTTATCGACTGCTAAAACTAGATCAATCAGTCCGGAAAACTTTACTGGAGAAAAAGGTAAAGGAGGTATGGCGACTTCAGGCACAGGTGAAGGTTGCGCTCGAGAGTTAGGACAAGGTTGGAAAATTTCACCTTCAATTCAGATTAAGTCGGGAGAAACTATTGAGTTGGCCAGCATTGAAGGGCCTGGTGCAATTCAGCAAATTTGGATGACGCCGACCGGACACTGGCGACATAGCATTTTACGCATTTACTGGGATGATGCTGAAATTCCATCAGTTGAATGTCCTGTTGGTGACTTCTTTGCTTGTGGTTGGAATAAATATGCACAAATCAGTTCATTAGCAGTTTGTGTCAATCCTGGTAGTGCGTTCAATTGTTACTGGGAGATGCCATTTCGACAACGTTGTCGAATGACAATGACAAATATTGCCAATGATGACATGACGCTCTACTACCAAATCAACTACACGTTAACCGACATACCATCAGATGCAGCATACTTTCATGCTCAGTTCAGAAGAACTAATCCACTTCCTTACAAGGAAGTTTATACTATTCTGGATGAAGTTAAAGGCTGGGGGCAATATGTGGGAACCTATATGGCTTGGGGAGTAAACAATACTGGTTGGTGGGGAGAAGGCGAAATTAAGTTCTATATTGATGGGGATGATGAATTTCCAACTATTTGTGGAACAGGAACAGAAGACTATTTTTGTGGTTCTTATAACTTTGATGTCGATGGTTATCGCGAATTCACTACTCCTTACGCCGGTCTACCTCAGGTAATCAAACCGGATGGTGTCTATCAATCCCAACAACGATTTGGAATGTATAGATGGCATATTACTGATCCAATTCGTTTTGAAGAAGATTTACGTATAACTATTCAGGCATTAGGTTGGCGTAGCGGCCGACGATATCTTCCTTTACAAGACGATATCGCATCGGTGGCGTATTGGTATCAAACCTTACCTACAGTTCCATTTCCACCTCATCCTGATCGAGATTACTTGGAAGTGATCTAGAAAATCATCTAACTGCTCAATATCGCGTACTTTTTAGCACCTATCCAGGCTATATTTCTGATTAAAAAGGGTCTTGAGATTTAGTTTATCTGAATTCGCAAGCGCTTCGGATAAGCTGATATGTTTTTTAATAAATTTCGGTAATAAACATGTACTATATTCTATAGGAATTAATATGAGCTCAGTCAAATTTATGAGAAAGGTTAACGACTTATATAAATTTTCTGCTCTACTTGGTCATTTGGGGTGGGACCAAAAAACTTTTATGCCGACTAAAGGGGCAGAATCACGTGGAGAAATGATGGCTTGGTTAGCTGCAGAAAGACATTCAAGATTGTGCGATCCTGAATTTGCAGAATTACTATCCAAATTGGAACAAGAAGAACTAGATAGAGATTTATCCATCAATGTAAAAGAGATGAGGAGAGAATATGATAAAGCAATTAAGTTACCAGAAGAGTTTGTTGCTCGATTTACCAAAGCGCGTAGTGTAGCCTTAGTAAAATGGGAACACGCTCGTGCAGAATCAGACTTTTCTTTATTTTCTCCTCATTTGGAGACACTAATTTCCTTGACTCGACAAAAGATAAACTACTTGGGAGTTCAAACTACCCCCTACGATGTTTTGTTAGATGATTACGAAATGGGTATGACGGTGGATGATTATGATCCACTATTTCTTGGATTGAAATCCAGGCTTGTACCTCTCTTAAACGAGATTACCAATTCTAAAGTTGATTTGCCAAAACTACCACCCGAAATCGTATTTAGTACTGACAAGCAAGAAAAATTTTGTTCCAAGGTATCAAGTAAAATGGGATTCGATTTTGAGGCGGGAAGAATGGACCAGTCGACACACCCTTTCTGCGCAGGCCTTTGGCCGAACGACACACGTTTCACCACTAGATTTGACGAAACAGATCCTTTTTCGTGCCTGTATGCCGTGATGCATGAGTCTGGGCATGGGCTTTATGAGCAAGGTCTACCCAAGGAACATTCATTTTCTCCCAGAGGAGAGTCAGTCTCCCTTGGTATTCACGAGTCGCAAAGTAGATTATGGGAGAACCAGATAGGTCGGACTACATCATTTTGGAAAGTAGCGTTGCCTTGGCTAAAAAGTGAGTTTCCTAACTTCCCAGACTGGAAGGCCGAAACAGTCGATCTGCTGGTCAATGAAGTTAAACCTGATTATATTCGTGTGGAGTCTGATGAAGTTACGTACAATCTTCACATTATGCTCAGATATGAAATGGAAAAACTTATTTTTAATCAGGAATTACCCGTCGAAAATATTCCAGAAACTTGGAACGAAATGTTCAAAGATTGGTTTGGAATTGAAGTCAATAATGATGCCAATGGTTGCTTACAAGATATTCATTGGTCGATGGCAGCTTTCGGTTATTTCCCGACTTATACACTAGGAAATCTGTATGCTGCTCAGTTACTAAAAACAATGTCTGAACAATTAGGTGATATTGACGTGTTGATTGAATCAGCGGACTGGTCTCAAATTCAATCATGGTTAAGAGAAAACATCCACCAAAAGGGGTCTCTATCACCAGCTGCGGAGTTGATAGAAGAAATAACAGGATCTCCACCTTCACCTGATCCATTTCTCAACTACATTGAGAATAAATACAGGCGCCTCTATTTATTGTAGACAACCAACTTACTGCTTACGGCTTTGCCTGTTACTGTAGCGAGCATTTGGGGGCTCCAGAATGTCTTTTTGCTTATTACTCAAGTCGTTGAACAAAGTTTCATCATAGTAACTAGCAGCCCATGACACAGGATGTGGGCTGTATTTATAAAAAAGCGTTCGCCTTTCATTAGAACCTGTCCACGGTAGTGTACCGTGAGTTAGTGCCTCAGTAAAAATAACTGCAGTTCCAGCTGGTCCGACAACATGAGTAATAATCGGATGGCAATTTTCTAATTGTCTCCATTCATCAGGAAAATCGTAATTGCTCTTATGGCTACCAGGGACACAACCGAATCCACCATCTCCAGGATTAACGTCCTGTAAATTGTAGGCTACAACTGTTAGACCATTGTACATTCGTCCATTGGCAAAATGGTAATACATGCTTGGATTAAAGGGAGTACCTCCGCCATGCAAAGTCGTACCTATGGGTCCTTTATCCGAACGAATAATATCCGCGTAATCATGGTCGAGCCGGAAATTTGTCCCCAGAAGTTCCTCTAAGTAGTCATATACTTTGGGATTATCAATTAGTTCTCTATAAGCATAGCCCCAATCTAATAGACCGACAAATCGGTGCGTTTTCATATTTGGCACACAAGATTCCGAGATTTTTGCATCCATCAATTGATTAAGCAGGCTAACTGTTTCCGATCTTAGAGCGTTTGGTATTACTAAAAAGCCTTGCAAATCGAAAAGGTAACGTTCTTGTTCTGTCATATTTTTCTCCTTGGTTAATAGGGTATAAGGCTTATTTCGTTCCGCAGAAATGATTGACAAACGTTAATCGATTGAGAGGCATGCCAATCTGATTTTCAAAGTAACAAATCTGGTCTTTTTTTATTACTCTAGAAATTCCATACACACTGAATAAAAATCCAAACCATATGTGTCTTAAATTACAGATGCTAGAAATATGAACAGGTAACATTGGAGTTGTCCTTGACGGGAAATAGTGAATTTGTTACAAATCGAGTAGTAGGATCAACATTAATTCGTATTGATTATAATGAATATAACACTGAGACTGTAAAGAATGGTGTTCAAAATCTAGAAACCAATTCTTAATATCGGAGGAGAGAAGAAATTTTCCTCCTGATCACAGACGCCAATATATTAAGTGAGTCTCATTTACTTATAACCGATGAATACAAAAGTGAGGGTGATTTTACAGGTGTTTACCTCGTAAACGAATTTAGAATAGGAGCATAAAATGAATCAAAAAGCGATCTGGGTTTACCCTTGGGATCTAGTAGATACCAACATAGACGGTGTCGTTTCACACCTAGCTGAAGAAATTGGTATCAATACTATCTCGCTAGCTACGGCTTACCACAGTGTTGAACATCTTCGACCACGCGCAGTTCGTGAAAAAATATTTCGCTCAGCTAACGCGAGCTTGTACTTTCAACCAACCGTTGATTTTTGTCAGAGAAGCCCACTATCACCTAATATTCATCCGATGGTCCAAGATAACTGTATTCTAGATAAATTTATCGATAGTTGCCAGCGAAAAGGTATTGCACCTAAGTCTTGGACGGTTTATCTACACAACAGCTTTCTTGGCAGCAACCACCCTGATTGCGCTCAGCAGAACGTTTATGGTGATAACTATAGCTATGGCTTATGCCCAGCCAATCCTCAGGTAAGATCCTACGTTATCAACTTATCTAAAGAACTAGAAAATCGTGGAATAGATATTATTGAAATCGAATCTTTGAGCTATATGGGATTTGGGCACAACCATTATCACAGCAAGTTTGGCGTTGATTTTGGCACTGCCAAGAGTTTGATGGATCTGTGTTTCTGTTATTCTTGTCAGCAACATGGAGTAGAAGCAAATATCGACATCAGTTTGCTTACTGAGCAAGTAAAATCGGACCTCAATGTCGTTTTAAGTCAAGGCAAAACAAACTTGAGCTGGCAGGATTATTTGCACCGAATTCCTGACTTAGCTAACTACATGCAGATGCAGGAACAGATCGTTGAAAGCCTACTAGGTGAAATCAAGCAGGCTACTAGTTGTGAGTTAGACTTTATTATGATGGGTGGTGGGCTAAATACTGATTCCATTGCTGACATTTGTGACAAAGTAGAAATTCTGACTTATACGGCTGATCCTAAACAGGTAAAAAAAACTATAGAATCGACCGTTCAGCGAATCGGATCTGCTGACCAAATTCTGACTGGCTACTCAGTTTACGGTAGTGCTACGCCAGACGTCGATACTCTCAAACAAACCGTTGGAACTGCTGTAGAAGCCGGAGTTAGGAACGTTTCTTTTTACAATTATGGCATTATGCCACCAACGCACTTGGACTGGGTCAGGCAAGCCATACAAAAAATGGATGAAATAATTGGTTGATGTATCTGGCCCATTGTTTATCTTTCTTAATTTTCAAAAACGAAATTGAAGAAAGATTTGAGCGCCTGTTATCAAACAATTCATCCAATACTGATTACGCGATCACATGACTTCACCAAAATTAGATTAGTTTGATAATAACGGGTGTTTAGTAAGTAAAATATACTACTATCTGAGATAGTACCATTAGGTTATTACCCACATAGAATATAGAAAAGGTACAACAAAAATTGTTAAAAAAATCGAGGTCAGCTGAAGGTGCCCTTTTGATGGAATACTAGATTAGCCTACATTTTTTCGTTGGCTTAAGGAATTCGGCTTTATAATCTGGTAAGTTCGAAAGTCAGGCTAGTCTTCCTGTTTAGATATGAAGGCATGCAATTTACTGGTTGACTTGAATTTAACCGATAAGAATGTGGTAAATTTATGTGCCATTGTAAATGTTTTGATTTAATCTAATCCTAGAATGTTGTCTGCACATAATTTAAGTTAGTTCAAAATCATTCAGAAAACCTATTTTTTGTCCGTGGGTACGAATATACGGACCTTCGTTTGATATGAGAAAAGAAATAAAATACGAACCAATTCGATTTTAGTTATAGATGACGGGGGTAACATAAAGAAATGTTGACAACCAATAAAAGTTGATACTCTATCAAGAACTTAGATTAGAGAAGGTTTAGACCACGATTTTTCTATTTGAAGTAAGATTTAGTCAATGAATCTATCGATATCTCCATCTACTGAATTTTCTTTACAATCGAAAAATCATTTCTTTCGCGTATTGTTGATCAGTCCTTAGTCTCAGTTTGCAAGCGAAGATAAATAAACTGGTACCCCGAAAAAGGTAAGTGAGGACATATCAATCTGGACATATCAAAAACCTAGGGTGAACAAAATGACAAGTCAAAAGTTACGTGCGGGTGTAATTGGCTGCGGTTTGGGTGCTTCGCATGGTTATGCCTACAGCCAAGCCGACAAATTTGAGTTGGTGGCTATTTGCGATATAAAGTCTGAGGTCATTGAGGCTTTCTTTGAGCGTTCGAAAATTGAACGAGGTAGTGTCCGTGAATACATGGACTATCAAAAAATGTTGGAAATCGAAAAGTTAGATGTAGTCAGTGTTGCCACACCTGATGACCATCATACCAACCCTGTCTGTGATGCTTCAGACGCGGGAGTCAAAGGAATTTTCTGCGAAAAGCCTTTGACTACGAGCCTAAAAGATGCTGATCGAATAATAGAAACAATTGAGCGTAATGGAACAAAAATGTCAGTAGACCACACTCGGAGTTGGGTACCTGTATACCAAAGCGTACGTCAAGCAATCAGAGAAGGCCAAATTGGCAATCTGACAAGAGTCGTAGCTCATATGGGTGGTAGCAGGTCTATGCTTTTTCGGAATGGGACTCATCTAATTGATGGTATTTGTTACTTCGCTGATTCTGATCCTGTATGGGTTATTGCCGCCCACGAAAAAGGTTTTGAAGATTATGGTACCGAATACAAAGGTGAAGGTGGTAAGGATCCTAGTCTAGACCCAGCCTCAACACTAATTATCGAGTTTGAAAATGGTATTCGTGGTATCGTCAACAGTGCAAAGATGACTCCATCTATCTTTGAATTTGACCTCTTGGGACCGAATGGACGCTACAAGGTAAGAGATACAGGCTGCACTTTTTGGAAGACTAATCAGCCTGAAGGCTCACCGAAAGAAACAACTTTTCCGCAATTGGGTGGCTATCCGTCACATTTCGGCGATGCTTTGATTCCTGCTGTTCAGGAATTAGCAATGATGATCTGGAATGATATCCCTAGTAGTTCACCGGCAAGAAGAGCTAGAAATACACTAGAGATCCTTTCAGCAGCGTTAATTTCCCAATCGCGGAATAGCGCTAAAGTTTATTTGCCAATTTCAAGATAGAAAATTTCTAGTTGACTTATCTATAGTTTGAAATCTTCAAATTACTAGTTCGATCGCTTAAGCGATTCTAAATCAATCTCATTTTTATTATTAGTGTTACTAAGATACATGGTAGTGAGAATTTAGTGTAAGGATTAGCTTAGACTAATTATTTATTAAGTAGCTGGTCAACGAAATTGAACGGGAGAATCCAATGAAAAAGTACCGAGCTGGCATAGCTGGTTCCACTCATATTAATTCCCATTTGTACTCTCTAAGTGCAGTACCAAGTATTGATCTAGTTGCTGCTGTAGCTAGTACAGAAGAAGAAAAGAAACACTTTCAAGATCATGGTATTTCTAATATTTATTCAAATTACCACGAGATGTTAGATAACGAAAATTTGGATATTTTTGAAATTGATACTGACCCAAGTCAGCTTTACAAAATGGTTTTAGCTGCCGCCCAAAAAGGCGTCCATATAATCGGAGAGAAACCGATCGCTATCTCGTTAGAACAAGCTGATGAGATGGTCGAAGCTTGCGATAAAGCGGGCGTCCACTTGGCTATACACAATATGCGAAGATGTGATCCATATCACATAAGGGCTAAGGAGCTAGTAGAAGATGGATTTATTGGTCAATTACTATCAATTAGAGCCATATGTCGTGACCCACGACCAGCTGGACATTGTTTGATCAATTTGGGTACACATCTATTTGATATTATTCGTTTACTAGGCGGAGATGTAGATTGGATTTTTGGCCATGTTACTGTTGAAGGTAGAGGTATCGAAGCCGAAGATATTAAATGTGCTTCTGGTGGTTTTGGATTAATCGCGGGTGATAAAGTTACTACATCTTTGGGGTTAAAAAGTGGAATAGTTGCTCAAGCAGAATTTTGGATGTCTACCCCAAGCTATTTCGGCATCGAACTGATTGGAACTGATGGCTCTTTGGTTATTAGGCAACCTGAATCACCTGCTCCAATGATGTATCGATCGGATGCTCTCTGGTCAGCTAATCGAGAAGACAATGAGTGGAAACCGGTTGAACTATCTCCGGACTGGTCGGATGAACTTGGTTCAGATCGTTGGAATTCAGTATATCGAATAGTTGTACAGGAATTCGTTCGATGCCTTGAAACAGGAAAAGAACACCCCACCAGTGGGCGACAAGCTTTGAAAGCACTCGAATTAATTGCGGGAACCTATGAATCTCATAGGCTCGGAAAACCAGTTATGGTTCCTTTAACACAAAGGAAGCACCCACTTGAAATATGGTTGCAGAGTTGAGTCAAAGAAACATTAACGCCTCAACTATCAATTTCAACCTAATCTTCTATATTCAGGTCCATTTATAGACTGAGGTTGGTTGGCCAAGCAGATCAGAATTTTTTATGTGTTCAGACTCCCTTTCAATTCTTGGAACTTATACTGATATAATCTCTAGTTATTTGACTTGAGCTTAGCAATACAACCTAATGGTAACCCAATTTAGACTCAATCCAGTAAAAAATGGATAGTTTGTGGCCTAAAAACTCATTCTACGATGCAGTAGTCGTCGGTGCTGGTATTGCTGGCTTATACATGCTTTATAAATTAAGGGAAGTTGGTCTGTCTTGCCAGATAATTGAAGCTGGAGCAGACCTAGGCGGAACCTGGTATTGGAATCGATATCCCGGTGCTCGCTGTGATACCTATAGTATGGAATATTCCTATAGCTTTTGTTCTAAATTAGAACAGGAATGGGAGTGGTCGGAGCGTTATCCTAATCAAACTGAGATTTTAAAATACTTAAATCATGTAGCCGATCGATTCGAATTACGTTCAAGTATCAGATTCAATACACGTTTATTAGCTGCTAACTTCAGCGAAGAAAAAGACCAGTGGAATTTAGATTTGGATACAGGTAATCAACTTATCTGTCGATTTTTATTGATGGCCACCGGTTGTTTGTCTAGTCCGAATATCCCCGAAATTCCAGGATTCTCTACTTTCAAAGGTCCTATTTATCATACTTCTCGTTGGCCACAAAATGAAGTATGTTTATCAGGCCAAACAGTTGGCGTGATTGGTAACGGGTCTTCAGGCGTTCAAATTATTCCCGAGTTAGCCAAGCAAGCCAAAAAATTGATTATTTTCCAACGTACAGCTCAATATGCTGTTCCTAGTGGTAATTGCTCACTAGACCCAAAAGAAGTAGAACTAATCAAATCTGATTATTCAGGTTTCCGCGATCGAAACCGACAGCAAAGTAGCGCGCAACTGTCCGGCACAAAAACTTACCAACGATCGGCTTTATCGGTTAGCCCTAGTGATCGGGAACGTTTGTACGAAGATAACTGGCAGCAAGGTGGATTTGTTTTTTACGACACGTTTAACGATCTGATGACGAACCGCCAATCGAATCAAACTGCTGCCGAATTTATTAGGAATAAAATTAGCCAAGTAGTAGAAGATCCAAAACGAGCAAGACTCCTGTCTCCTCATCATATAATGGGCTGTAAACGGCCAGTTTTGGAAAATGGATATTTCCAAACTTTCAATCGAAAAAATGTCGATTTGGTTGATATTAGTGCCAATCCTATACAGTCACTTAGCACTAACGGTATTTGTTTATTCAATCAAGAGTATGATTTAGATTTAATTGTTATGGCTACAGGTTTTGATGCTATGACAGGAGCGTTAATGAAAATTGATATTTCTGGACTAAGTGAGCTTAGCCTAAAAGAAAAATGGTCAACTGGTCCACATAACTATCTAGGCCTCAGCATTAATGGATTTCCCAACCTATTTACTATTACTGGACCAGGTAGTCCATCAGTCTTGACGAATATGATGGTAGCCATCGAGCATCATGTGGAATGGATTAGCGATTGCCTTCAGTATATGGAACTGAAAGGATATACGCGAATCGAAGCTTCAGTTCAAGCAGAAGTAGAATGGGTACAACACGTCAACCAAGTAGCAAAGGATACACTGTATACTAGTTGTAATTCTTGGTACTTAGGGTCAAACATTCCGGGAAAAGCTAGGTCTTTTATGCCCCTGATCGGTTTTCCACCTTATGCTGAAAAGTGTCAGCAGGTAGCAGCTGATGACTACCACGGATTTATGTTATCCTAGTCCATAGTTATAACCATATCAAATAAATTATTGTAATGAAGTACAGCGAAATATTCTACTCTATCCAAGGAGAAGGACAATTAATTGGTTATCCCTCGGTCTTTTTCCGAACTAGTTACTGTAACCTGCGCTGTATTTGGTGCGATACCCCCTACACTAGTTGGGAACCAGAAGATAAAGATATTTCAGTGGAAGATGCAGTCGATGCTATACTGGCCCATAACTGCAAGCAAGTAGTTATCACCGGTGGAGAACCATTCATGCAATCTAAGGATTTGACCATTCTTTGTCGTCGTCTAAGGCAGAATGGTAAACATATCACCATCGAGACTAACGGCACTTTGTTCGAAAAAGTTGAAGCTGACCTCTTATCAATTAGTCCTAAATTGGAAAATTCTAACCCTAGTGAGTTTAACCACCACTTCAAGCAACACCAACGAAATAGGATAAATCAACCAGTCCTACGTCAGTTTTTGGACTATTACAGTTGCCAACTCAAGTTTGTTGTAGAAACTGAAAGAGACTTATTTGAGATTCACCAGCTAGAAAGAGAAATGCAAATTCCTGCTTCAATCATAGTATTGATGCCACAAGGAATTACCAACAACCAGATTCAAGAAAAGCAAAATTGGATCGTGGAAACTTGTAAAAAGTACGGTTATCGTTATTCGCCACGTCTCCATGTTGACATTTGGGGAGACACTAGAGGGACCTGAATCATCATATGTCAAATAGATTATATTTCGCTTACGGTTCTAATATGGATCAGCGACAAATGGACTACCGTTGCCCCGCAGCCGTTATGGTATCAACCGGTTGGTTAAATAACTACGGCTATAGAATCGAAGGGCGTGGCTTTGCGACAGTTATACCAGAAGAGAATAGTCGAGTGTGGGGAGTTGTATGGAAATTGACGGAGGCTTGTGAAGTTTCTTTGGATGGATATGAAGGTGTGTCTAAAGGGATTTATTGGAAAGAAATAGTAACCATAGAATCCGGCTCATCTGAAAGATCATGTCTAGTTTACATTGCATCTTATCGTCAGGCCCTGAGTGGCCGTCAAAATTTGCCTTCGCTAAATTATCAAGATAGAATTGTGGCTGCAGCTGCAGAGTTCAACTTTCCATCCGAATATCAGAGTCAATTGGCCAAATGGCTACCAAACCCGGTTCAATTTTCGCACGATAAGTGGGTCATCGAATTAGAAAAACAAAGAAAAGCTAATAGCCGTCTAATAGAGTGATAATGACCGAAATTGAATAAGTGTCTACCCCATAACGACCAGAAATCATGAGTAAAAAACCTCACCTACCTTCTGTACCCTTAGACGAACAGCGACTGACTGTAACTGCTATAGAGAGCGTACAGGTTTTAGAATTTTTTCCTGATCTTCTATTGGTTCGAGTTCATACTGATCAAGGAATAGTTGGCCACGGCGAGACTTATTATTGTGCTGAAGCTGTCCAGTCCATGTTACACGACTGGATGGCTCGCCGGTTATTGGGGCAGGACGCCCTTGCCATTGAATCTCACTGGCGTTTTCTTTATGAGCGAGCGGCTAATTTTGGAGTAAGAGGTACTGAGATTCGGGCATTATCAGCTTTAGATTTAGCACTGTGGGATATTTTAGGCCAAGTTTGCAACCAACCTATTTATCGATTACTTGGAGGTCCTGTATGTAACAAAATCCCTGTTTACAATAGCTGTGGTAATCCACAATATGGACCAAGTAAAATTGGTCAAAGAGGTTGGCCCGGTTTCGGCACTATTGGCGAGCCAGGACCGTTAGGTGATTCGTGGAAGTTGTTTCATGAACCAGTAGCTTTAGCTGAGGAACTCGTTGAACTAGGTTATCGTGGACTCAAAGTCTGGCCTTTCGATCAGATAGCTATCGAATATGGACCTACTTGGGTACCACAACAGGCTATCGAATCAGCAATACAGCCTTTGCGAGACATACGTGATAAAGTAGGTTCAAAATTAGATATTCTAGTAGATGGACATGCTCATTTTCAGCTACCAGTAGCTTTACAGATAGCTGATGCCCTAAGAGAGGTACAACCACTGTGGTTAGAAGATATCATCAAAATGGATAATTTGGATACTCTAGTGGACTTTCGACGCCAAAGTCGTATGCCAGTCTCTGTCAGCGAAATGCTTTTAAGTCGTGCTGACTACAATTCAGTGCTTATGAAGCAAGCAACCGACTATGTAATGATTGACCCGACTTGGGTTGGAGGAATTTCTGAAACTAAACGTATCGCTCACTTGGCTGAAACTTATAATATTCCTGTTAGTATGCACGACTGTACTGGCCCCCTGACTTTATTTGCTGGGCTACATGTAGGTGCAGCTGTAGCAAATAATTGCTATCAGGAAACTGTACGGGCACAAATCGAGACCGTCTACAAGGAATTAATAGACGTCGAAGTTGAAATTCATAACGGAATGATAGATTTACCAATCAGACCAGGTCTCGGCGTACGTCTAAATCCTGATCTTTTCAAAGCAGACCGGCCGGGATACCGAATTTCATCAATTTGACATAGTCGTTAATGCGCTTAAGGTTGAAAGTAACAAGAAGAATGAGAGAGAAAAAAGTATAGGAACGAATTTGACATTGTAAAAAAAATTGTTTCACAATTCACGGAGCTTACATTGACAAGCAATATAAATAATCCAGTGGCGTACGGATCGAGTGAAGAGTCTAACTTGAAAATAATGAAAGACGAAAAAATTGGTGCCATTAAGGTTTATCGGCAAGATGGGGATTTACCAATTCTTACCCAAAATGTTCGCAAAGATCACCGTCCTTACTTACATCCCATCATTGCACCTGACGGGCAAGGAAGCTTAACTGAATACAGCCCTGGGCACCATAAACACCAAACAGGTCTTTATTGGGGTTTTACTAGAGTCAATGGGACGCCTATCCCTAAAGAAAAATTATCAGATTGGTTCTACGTATCTCGACACCAATCCACGGAAATATCTCAGGCTGTAGGTCGAGACTATTTTCATAATCCAGGTGGGGACCACTGGCAACTAAAATCGGCTTCAGTGATTAGTTCTAGCCCGCGACAGGTAGAATGGCAGACTATCTATAATATGTTAGACGAAGACGGAGAAACTATTATGGTGGAAGTCCAAAGTTGGTCTATGCGTTTAGATAATGGACAATATATATTAGACCTAGAATGGAAAGGAGAAGCTAAAACTGATATTACAATCAATCAATTTCCCTATGGTGGAATGTTTTTGCGTATGCCCTGGCGTAGGGGGATGCTTGCTCAAGTCACCAACTCAGTTGGAGACCAAGATTTAGCAGCCGAAGGTAAACGGGCCACATGGCTTGACCTAGGTATGCAAGTGGAGGAAAGAGAAGATTTTGCACATATTGCTATTTTCGACCATCCGACGAATAATCACTCACCGACAGCGTGGCGAGTAGATGGACAATTTGGAGTGGGACCATCGAGATCGATAATGGGAGATTGGAAAATTGAGCAAGGGAAAAGTGAAATTATTAAGCATCGAATACTAATCTACACAGGGAACTTACGTAATCTGGAACAGCTTAGCTGGTAGGGAGAAATTTCATGAGTACTGAAGGTCTTGATATTCCAATGACAGATGAACAACGCTTCATATTTGATCTAAAAGGGTGGATTTGTATTCCTAGTGTGTTAACTAAAAATGAAACCGAATCCATCCGTCAGCACATAATTGACTTAAAAAATAATGCTGAATCGATCGATCCATTAGATCGTTATACTCTAGCTGGTCCAGCCCAAATTTTACTTGACCATCCGGTAGTGGTCGGTGTACTGAGGGAAATTTTGGACAATGATCGTAACGATGATTGTTACGGATTTCGTTGCGAAAATAGCTTTTCTATCATTCGAAAAAAAGATCAGACTGGCCCTAGTCCACATGGAGGGCATTGGCATGGGCCACATGGGTATAGAGTTTATCGTGATCGTATTTATAGCGGCTTAACTCGTGTTGTTTGGGAACTGAACCCAGTTCAACCAGGAGATGGAGCTACTGCTTTTATTTCAGGGACACACAAGATGAATTTTTCTTTGCCGGAAATTCACACTCAACATGACTCATCGCTTCTAGAAACTTATTCTTGTCCTGCAGGATCGGTGGTCATCTTCACAGAAAACACAACTCATGCTGGTATGACATGGAACTCCGATACTCACGATCGGGTGGCAATTCTGAATTGCTATAATGCTGGCTTAGTCCAATACCATAAAATGAATCTACCATATTCGGTTGTTGCTAAGATGCCTCCTAAGCGGCAAACCTTATTCCGTGGTGTTTGGCAGCACGATTTTACAAATCAAAAACCAAATAATTTCTTTAGCCAAGAAAATATGGCCCTCTAAAAATTGGCTCTATGAATTGCAAAAATTTGATAGGTAATACCTATCGCACCTTGAAACAAACAGAAAACCGGAGTGTTGAAGGGCGTTTAATGAGAATATCTGGTGTGATGGTAATAAGTACATAATTTTTTGAGTTCTTTAGCTATGTGTGAGTAAGTGCAATGGAATGAGATGAGTCTACAGCTATAAACGTTGGATTCAAGGTATTCAATCGTATGTATGTCAATGCCCAAGGATCTGAAAGAGTTTAATCTTTCAGATTTCTTTCAGCCTGTGTCTTCAATGTGTACAGATTTCACTTCAAATCTGGATAGATCTCCATTCTAATGAACTTCCATCTACCCCCGGTGAAAATGTGTTAAAAAATGATCGAATACAGATTTTTACCAAGACAAGAATTATTGACTCTAACTGGTCATAATAATGATGTCTATTCAGCCGTTTATGGTCCACAAAATTGCTACGATTCGCATAGGCAAGACAGCTCTTATACTACTATTGGGGAATTATTGGCAATATCCTAAAGTCGAACTATCCACCAATTAACGGTCTAGCAAAGAGAAAATTATAGTGTTTCAGACTGGTTATACTGATTCACGTGGACTAATGACCCATACCTTTCCTTTAGTCATCCGGGAAATGACGCTTTCATTTGTTTCGGTACCCATTGGTCTTCTATCTAGATTGATCTCGCCTAGTATTACTGTTTTTCTACTGTTGCTGATAGTTAGTTATGAGACCAAACGTCATGTTAAATAGAAATTCTCACCAAACAAAAAAACAGTTCGTAGAACTAAACCCCGAGCTTAAAAGAGCGACTAAATTGGCTTTTCGATTCTCCTTGCAGTGAATTGCTGGACACATTTTTCACCTTTTAAGTGTCCGGCTTTTTTATTTTCAGTTGTTCTTCTATCTCGAGGGTTCCAATATCGACTAGTCTATTTTTCAACTTTTCTCGATTTTACGGCTAATATTGCTTCGTCTGTGTGTGTTTTTTGTCAAGTAAGTTTTTTT
>JAYZAL010000020.1:0-26839 GCA_036339735.1 Candidatus Poribacteria bacterium | reverse complement strand
GAGTACCATTTAATGCAGGCCAATCCCAAACGAACCCAGAAGTAAGATTAATTGTCGGGACCAACAGAATGTTTGCTTAAACCAAGGGTGATCAATTTTCTTTCATCAGACGATTGGTTTGAGACAAAAAAAGGCATACTCTTCAGAGTATGCCTTTTTTATTTCTAGTAAGTAGTAAAAAACTTACTTGATAGCTTGGGCTTTCAGGTTACCCCAAGTGGTTGAAACTTTTTCAGCTGGATCTACTGCTGTTGAACCAGTAACTGCAGTGCTGAAATAGTTGTCGATGATTTCACTGAATACGGCTCCACGATCAGGAGCAGCTGCAGGAGTTTGTCGGACGATTACAAATCGGCCACCATGTGTCGTACTCTTTACTACGACCGGATCGTGGTTGTCATCACCATTTGAACCAAAGCTAATTTCGACTTCCCAATTATCATCAGCATCAATTTGCGATTTTTTCATAGGTCTTTGGGAAATGTATTCGGCTGGCAAGCTAGGTACATACTTTTTACCATCAGCGGTTGGTGCAAACGGACTTTCGTCGCCCCAGCAGTCAAAGTTGCTATTGGTAATTGTTTTTAATCCTTTATCACCATTAGCGCCACCACCCTTGGTCACGTAGAAGATGTAATCAGCCGCATTCATCACAATATTTCCACCATTGATGAATTTTTCGATTAAGGAATCGTCTTCCTGACTGTTACCTGGCTCATATACTGTTTCCGGAAGGTAACCAAACAGGATAATTGCATCAGTTGTTCCATCTTCGTGGGTTTTGACAATCCAGTCAGCTAGTGCGTCCATATCTACAACGTTAACGCTTGCAGCAGTTTTGACATTTGCTACAATCTGTTCTGTGGCTTCAGCGGCAGCGTCTACTGTTGTCCAGCCAACGTTTGCATTAAATATGGCGATTTCATCGATGCCAGCAAAGGCTGAAGTCAAGGTTAACGCCGTTAAGGCAAAAAGAATAAAAGTCTTTTTTAACATTAATTTCTCCTATAGGAATTTTTTGTCTACTAGTTGGAGGTTGATAAAATTTCGACTTGGCGGAAGCTATAAGCAAGCAAATCGAAGGTGAATTAGAAACTCTTTATTTCCGACCAAGTCGTCGCTAGCTTAGACTGAGGATCGACGGAAAAGGCAGCGGCAACTTCTTTTCTAATGTAATTGTCTAGAATTTCGAACATGACATCACCTCTGTAGGCTACTGCCCCAGGAGTCTGTGTTACGATACAAACTCGTCCACCATGTTCCTTCTGACGGATAATTACCGGATCCAATAAACTTCCTTTACCACCTTTGTCATCACCGAAAACGACTTCCACTTCCCAGTTCTTATCGTCGTCGATTTGGTCTTTCTTCATAGATCTTTGAGAAGCCGTTGGCTTCAGACTAGGCGTAAACTTCTTGCCTTCCGGAGTAGGCTTTATACTGTTTCCATCCGTCCAGCAGTCGAAGTTACTATCAGTAATAGTCTTGAGACCATTTTCACCATTAGCACCACCGCCCTGAGTAACGTAGAAAATATAATCAGCCGCATTCATGAACATGTCCCCGCCTTCCAAGAATTTTTCAGCTATTGAATCTTCTTTTTCAGCATTACCCGGCTTGTAAAGGCTGACCGGAAAATAACCAAAGGTTATGATAATGTCTAGCGCACCATCTTCTGTTCTTTTTTTGGCAAAATCGCCAATTGCTTTGTCACCGTAGACCTTAGCTTTCCCCAATTTTGTTTTTAGAATTTTTTCGGTAGCTTCTTTAGCGGCTCCGACATCGGTCCAACCGACCGATTCGTTAAATATGGCTATTTCGCCCATTTGTTTGTTCTCACTTTTAGCGTCGAAAGCTAGAACAAAAATCGAAAATGAAAGAATAAACGCAAATATTTTTTGCACTTCAGGATTCCCCCCATAATTGTACTACAATTCTTCAGTTTAGATTTTGGTTATTTTTGATAATCTCGTATGATCGAAGTCTATCTTCAATGAAAGAATAACGCCAAAATATATCTGATACATCGTAATGAGGGCAAGTTTCTATTGGGGAAATGATCTGTTTTGTCCTTTATTTTAAAAAAAAGACAAAAGGAAAACAATAAAAACTTAAAAAAGTGACAAAAACTTGACAATAAAGATTAAGTGTAAGAGAATGATGAAAGTTGAATACTAGTTCTTAAGAGAGGTTAAATCGGAACAGATGAAAAGAATAGCTATTTTCTCTTTCTGTTGCTTGTTAGTGTTGTCATTTTTGCCAATTTCCAGCTTTGCCAGAGCCGTTGATGTTTGTGTTTATACTGAAACAACACAATGGATTGCTCAGGGGGCAGCCCAAAAACAGGCTGACATCCTAATGAAGCGACTGAAAGGTAAGCCTGGTATAGGGAAAGTTGAAAATTTGAATGCCAAACCAGCAGCTGAATGGATGAAAGCTCATACCAAGAAAAACGGTAACCATGTCTTCGTAATGTATGGAGATATACCAACGACTATTTATCCTGGTGGTTGTGCTAAAAAAGATGGCTCTGTCGCGGAGAAATATTTAGAAGCTGGTAATACCTTCACTAACAGTGCTGACTATTTCTTTTGGGGCCAAGGTGGTCGGAACAAAGAATGTGGGATTCAGACAATGATGGACATCCCGGGTATTGTTCAGTGGGATGATAATACCCCGATGAAATTAACCGCTGAGGGTAAGAAGTATTCCCCGACTTTAGCTAAGATGAAAGCTATCGAGTCAGATCGCCCATTCCATGTTGACCAACTAGATAAAAAGTGGGAACTCGAGGTGGCTTTTGCTTCTAAATCAGGTAATGCCAAGACTGACCGAGCCGATCCTTGCATATTGACCGAAAAGAATTATAAAGGTAGGTTAATTCAAGTCTGCCAAACATCAGGGTGTCCTGAGCCGGTGGGAGACATTCTCGCCGATATTCTGTTGAACTATTATGTAGAGGCTGTTGGTGCTCTAGCAGTCGATGCTAACCAAAAACTATCCCTATCATGGGGTGATATTAAGTTAGGAGGAGAATAACTTGAAACGCTTTTTTACTCTTTCGTTAGCACTAATGGTGCTCACCGTCAGTTTGGCCTACTCCGCCGGCGAAGTTGCCATTTACACCGGTCTTACCCAGTGGATTGGCAAAGATGTAGCAGATGAACAAGCCGACAAGTATACCAAATTGCTCGATGATGCTGGAATCAAGAATACTTGGTTCAAAAATGATGGTGATGGGAAACAGATAGCTGATTGGATGAAGAAAACCACTAAGGATGGTGGCATTGATGTTGTTGTTCTTTTCGGCGACATTCCGCCAGAAATTTTTGACACCGGAAACGCCGATCTGTCAGATGGAACACCGGCTGAGGGATTCGTTGAGACAACAGATGGTAATGCTTTTATCAACCACGCTGATTATATGTTCTGGGGCTTGGCTGGCCGGAATAAAGAAGCAGGTCTTCGAAGTATTATGGATATTAAGGAGATCACTATGTGGGATGACAACACACCTTGTGAAGTCACCGCCAAAGGAAAAGAGATTTCTCCGGCATTAGCTAAAGTCGGAAAAATTGAATCTGATCGTCCTTTCCACGTTGATGAGATTGAAGGCTCAACCTGGAAGGTCGAAGCATCTTTAGCTGATGCCAAAGATGGTACGCGTGCTGATCCCGTTATTGTTCGCGACGGAGACAAAGGACGCTTGATTCCTTGTGTCCAGATTAATGGACCTACAGAACCATTAGCGGAAATTGGTACTGAAATAATTACCTGGTTATATAAGACTGATACTCCTGTCGAACCGGCATCTAAACTATCTGTCACTTGGGGCAGTCTTAAAACTCGATAATTACGGTATGTAACAATATGAATATGCTATTCTGACCGCTGACAACCTACGGTCAGTATTAGTTAAGACAAGGTGGGAGCTCGGCTATTGAATTGGTCGAGCTCCTATTTTTTTGTATTTTTATTAAAGCTTCGCTAGCTAGTTAATGTACTTTACCAATAGAAAACAATAGAAAAGTGGATAACCAAACTCTTACTTTCCACTTGACTATCAATTGATTTTCTTCTTGGTCAGAAGTTTATACCAGTGTTGTTAAAACGTAGTCTAAAAGCTTACAAGATCCTTTTTCAGTGTAAAAAAAGAAAGTATTTGTCAATCAAGCCTTATGGCGATGGGATGATGGTAAGTAATTGGATCTAATACTTGTTGCCTGACCTAGGTGAGCTGATTAAATTTTGGCACCAAGATTTTTTTGATGGGGTATGTTTTTCTGAAAAGATTACACTAACGCACAATTACTCTAATTACCTCGTTGTGGTATAATCGGTCATCGGAGTTCTAACTATTCAAAACAGTCTGACCTCTCTCCATTTTTATCTGATATACAAATCCTGATCGACTATGAATTCATCCAAACCTATTACCCATCTCGTTCCAATGTTAATTTTGGCTGTAGTTAGCTGGTGTATGACAGCTTGTGAACTAACCCATTGGGGTGTCGGAGATACTAAGGCTCAGCCTAGAGATAGTGTGGAGATGGTATATGTGCCAGCTGGTAATTTCCTAATGGGAACCAGCCAAGCTGATTTGGAAGTTTACAAGGATCTTTTTCCGTTAAGAAAAGCGGAACGTTATGTCAATGAAATGCCACAGAGGACGGTTTACGTTGACGCTTTTTTGATCGATATACATGAAGTTACTAATCGTCAATATCAAAAATTTTTAGCTGAAACCGGTTATCAGCCTCAAGATTATGTTCATATCCCACCGCACGACAACCCTGATTACCCGGCTATGGTAATGGTATGGGAAGACGCTATGGCCTACGCGGAGTGGGTGGGTAAGCGATTACCAACTGAAGCCGAGTGGGAAAAAGCTGCTCGTGGTACTGATGGTCGAATTTGGCCTTGGGGAAGTCAGTGGGATGATACCCGGTTAAGTGGTAATGATGGTACCGGCGACAAAGACGGTTACAAACAAACAGCACCAGTCGGTCAATTTCCACAAGGAGCGAGCCCGTATGGTGCACTCGACATGGCGGGGAATTTATGGGAATGGGTTTCAGATTGGTATGATGTAGATTATTTCTTGACGGCACCATCAACCAATCCTAAAGGGCCAGTTGATGGTGATGGACATGTTCTCAAGGGTGGGGACTGGTCAGTCAATAAAGATTATACTCGCTGTGCTGGTCGGTTGGGTGGAAACCCTGGGTCGATGTTGCGTGGATTCCGCTGTGCCATGGATATAACCAACAAATAGAATTAGATGCGGATAGAAAACCACAGATTACTTGTTAGTTTCATTTTCTGGTTGGTGCTGGTGCAATCGGCTAACTCAGTGAAGACCGATTTTCCTGAACAATTGTACCAACGAGGGCTAATAGAATTACGAAGTGGGCGCACCGAATCTGCTACCCATCTATTTCGTCAATCCATCGAAGCAGATGATGATTTTGCCAAATCTCATGGAGCTATTGGTACGATCTATCTGCAAGCAGGTGAGCTAGGCTTGGCCGAACTGCATTTACTAAAAGCCGTTGAATTAGATGGCTATTTGGAGCAGGCTCAGCTCAATTTGGCACATCTTTATAAGTCTACCAACCGTACCAATCTAGCAATTTCCACCTACAATCATTTAGTAGAACAACCAGTTGGCATTAGTTCCACCAGCCAAAATCGTGCTTATATTGGTCTCGCGACCATTTATCACAAAAGATCTGATTATTCGAAAGCCATAACTTCCTACCAAAAAGCCCTGAAGATTTCGGCTTCTGCACCTTCAGTAATAACAAATTTGGCCGCTTGTTATGAGGCCATAAACCAGCTGGATAAGGCGATAAAGAGCTATAAATCTGCCTTAGAAATTGATTCTAGTCTCCCCATGGCATTGGGTAATTTAGGCGCTATCTATCAAGGGAAAGGCAATATTCAGCAAGCATTTCCACTATTAGAGAAAGCAGTTCAGGTAGATCCAAGTTTTTTTGAAGCCCGATACCATCTAGGCTTGATTTTAATGAAACAGAAGCAGTTTCCCGCGGCTGTCAGTGCTTTTGAAACTGTTATTAAGCAGAAAGCAGATCATGTTGGTGCACATTATAATCTGGCTCAGGGCTACTTTAGACTAAGGCGAACGAGTGAAGGAAGACAAACAATGGATGTTTACCGACAGCTCAAAGCCATTGCAACTGAAATTGAAGACCGAGAGCGAGCCATTACTATTGAACCAAATAACCCAGCTGTCCACTATCGATTGGGGAAAATCTACGAAAAATATAATAAAATGGACTTGGCTCTTTCTGCTTATCAATCAGCAGTTGCTGTTGGCAACCATTACTCTGAGGCCCACTACGCTCTGGGTCGTATCTATTTTCAGAGTGGCCAGCTGATAGCAGCTACAAAATCTTACCAAACTGCTTTGAAATATTCTCCTCAAACAGCCGCTCCTCACCTTGGCTTAGCGAAGATTTTCCACTTTCAACAGAAATCGGATTTGGCCGAGAAGCATTATAGGGCAGTACTTCAACAGTCTGAGGCCAATCAAACTATCACTGGTCAGACGAACCCAACTTTGGCGTTAGCTCAGGCAGGCTTAGGGACAATTTATCTACAAAAAAAAGATCATCAAAAAGCTATCTTGGCTTTCCAGAAAGCTCTGGCCTCTGACTCCAAGGCCCACTATGCTATGATTGGTCTAGCCCAAGTTTATCTTAAAAAGAATACCGAAAATGACCAAGCGTGCTTACTAGCTGAACAGGCCTGTCAACTCCAACCTGCTCCCGAATACTTCGATATCCTTGCCCAAGTTTATCACCAGGCAGGAAAAATAAAGTTGGCACTCAAAGCTTGTCAGTCAGCCATAGAATCTGCACCTGACAACCCCGTCTTTCAGCAGAGGTTGGTAGAATTACAAAAAGACCAATCAGAATATTAATTTAGATGGCTGATTAGGCTAGAATCATTGATTGGTTATATTGCAATTTGTAATTTTTTGTGCTATGATTGCCCGTTATTTGGTTTTGGAGGATGAAATGGCCATAGTTTATTTAGAAGATTTGTCGGATCGGGTTGGTAACAAGTATCTAGCAGTAAACATGATAGCGCAAAGGGCTCGCGTACTTAATGATCGCAACCTTCAGTTCTTGAATCCGAATTCCAAAAAGTGTGTCACTGAGGCGCTGGAAGAAGTTGTGGAACATAAGATTGAATATCGACGCTTAGAACAACCCAGTAATGATCAGTCAGATCCGTTTTCTTTGTTTAGCGAAAACGATGATGATGATGTGTCAGTTGATGAAACGAAATCAACTGATAAGTCAGATGATTTATTCGACCAAATCTACCTTGAAGATACAGGTGCAACTGACGACGAAGTAGAAGAAGGTCTATAGAAATAGTTTGTAAAAAGAGATAGGTAAATACTTTGTTATGAACCGTTATAAGCCTCGTATCTTTGCGAGGCTTTATTTGTTTTTGAACAACTAAGTCTAGTTAAGGGAGCTAGCATAACATGCCAACTTACGAGTATCATTGTAGTGGTTGCGATACTAGATTTGAAGCTTTTCACTCGATGAGTGCTGAGCCAGTGAAAGATTGCCCAACCGAGAATTGTGAAGGACAAGTTAAACGCTTAATGAGTGGTGGCGCAGGGTTAATATTCAAAGGGTCAGGCTTTTACATTACTGACTATCGTGATGATTCTTATAGTGAAGCCGCCAAGAAAGATAAAGATAATGGCAAATCGGACAGTGGTAAATCGGACAGTGGCAAATCAGACAGTGGCAAATCAGACAGTGGTAAATCAGACAGTGGTAAATCAGACAGTGGTAAATCGGACAGTGGTAAATCGGACAGTGGCAAATCGGACAGTGGTAAATCTACTGGGAGCAAGTCATCAGCTGAGTAATCAAAATAAAATTCATCGTAAGAATACAAGTAAAGTAAATTGACATACAATAGGGTGGTTGATAGGATGCTATCCAAAACCAGAAGCAAACACTTGAAGATATCCACATTCTTTTACCTGAGCTTACTAACTACGCTTTTAGTGATTACTGACTTATTTCTCTTTTGCGCTCAAGCACAAATTGGCTGGGACAGCAGTAAGTTCATGCCACTGGATCAAGTCAAGATTGGGGCTCAAGGCGTAGGCCACACCGTTTTTCAGGGAACTGTTGTGGAGCCATTCGATTTCGTTGTTGTAAGTATCGAGCGCAATTACGTCCCTGGCTGGCATGTTATCTGGGCCAAAGGGTTGAGTGATAATTTCAAGGAGACGGGGGTCGCTGGTGGGATGAGTGGTAGCCCTTGTTATATTGATGGAAAGTTAGTTGGTGCTCTGTCGCTTGGATTTTATTATCAGAGGGAGCACGCTAATCTATTCGGTATTACTTCTATCGAGCTGATGATCAAGGCTACTCAACGTGGGATGCGACCTAATCTTGAATATGCCGGCGCAAAATTTTTGGATCTGACACACATATTTGCAGGTCAATCCACAACAGACCTGATGTTTGGTGATCTTGGATCAGCGCCTATACCCGAGTTCAATGATCCCAAAATCCATCAAGGCAAAAGTTCTTCCTTAGTTAGCATGCCTTTGGCCGTATCGACGAGAAATGTTGGAGATTTGGCACAGTTGCGACAGTTATTTGCCCCCCATAACATTGAGCCGATTCAGGCCTCAGCTGGCGGCGCACCAGTAGAAAATTCCCCTGTAGCCCAAGGCCAAATGGTTGGCGTTGAGTTTGCTCGTGGAGACTATAACGCTTTCAGTTACGGCACAATTACTTATATTGACCAACAGAAACAGCAACTTCTTGCTTTTGGCCACGATATGTATGGAGAAGGAAATGTCAATGTTCCGCTATCAGGCGGATATGTGCACTTTATTTTGCCCAGTACCAATCGATCAAGTAAGATGGCATCTGCGACCCAGCCTATTGGTACATTAGTCCAAGATAGGATGGGGGCCATAGCAGGTACGATAGGTGAATCACCGAGCTATATTCCAATTAAAGCTAAGATTCAGACTATGGATGGCGAGTCACATGATCGGTATTTTGAAGTGTCTCGAGATCGTTTTATGTCAGCTTCAATGGCGATGTTTGGTACTCGGAATATAATAGACGGGCTAGAATCTTCATGGTCTGAACACACTGTCGCCATCGATACCAGAATTCGAATTGCTGATCATCCAGAATTGGACGTGAACGAACTTACCTACAAAAATGTTTTTTCCACTAGTGGCTCACCAGGATTTGCGGCATTTCGTTCTTTGAGTGCAATGCAAAACTTGATGCAAAACCCATTCGGCCGCTTAAAAGTCGAAGACATAACGGTTAATGTCAAAATCAAGGATAAACGAAACACTGCTACTATCGAAGGACTAAGAATCGAAAAAAGTGAATATCGGCCGGGTGAGACTATTGATGTATCGGTTGTTTTGCGGCCCTATTTAGAAAATCCCATTGTGCATAAAGCACGGATTACCATTCCGAAGAAAACACCTGAAGGGCAAGTTATCCTACTTGTTTCTAGTGGCCAGTCTTATGATGGTTGGCAGCGCCAAAGAGCCCCCCTGAATTTTCAACCTAGAAATTTGAACCAGATGTTGAAGCTATTGCAAAGAGGTGAAAGTAATCTAGACTTGATTTTGGAAATTTACATTCCTAAAGTTGGAATGACAGTGCAAGGTGAAGAGTTTCCTGAATTGCCAGTTTCCATGCTATCTGTTATGAATACGCAGACACAATTAGGTGAAGGTGGATATACAAAAGGACGAACCTTGCACGTTGAAAAAAACAATACCGATTATGTGATTTCAGGCAGCCGATTCTTGCGTCTTAGCGTTAATCGTCGTGCCAAGTGAGGAGAAAAGTTTGGCTTACCTTAAAACAAAGTTAATCGTGAACAGAAATAGCCTAATTACTTGGTTCGGTTTGTTTCTGATGGCTCTTAGCCTCTTTCCGACACCAGTTGATGCAGTTAAAACAAAAATATGGGAACAAAAAGAGCATGTTGATTTTCGTGAAGGCGCACCTAAATCTGTGGCAATATCCAGTCAAGGGGACGTTATTTTACAGCAAAAGCTAGAAACTGTTTTTGACAAATCAAACGAGGTTTATATCTGGTGCTTAGCTGAGGATTCAGTTGGAAACATCTATGCAGGTACCGGAAACAGTGGAAAAATTTATCAAATTTCGCCTACTGGAGAAACAAAGCTTTTTTATGATTCGCCGGAAGTATCTATTCTCAGCCTAGCTATTGATGAACAAGACCGTATCTATGCAGGTACAGCCCCCAGTGGTTTAGTCTATAGAATAGACAATAACAAAACACCGCCTATCACGATTCTTGCTGCTGAAGAAAATTATGTTTGGGATTTGGTTTTTGACGACGACGCTAATCTTTATGCGGCAACAGGAACAGAAGGGAAAATATATAAAATACCAACCACCGATTTGACGAACAGTGTTGAAACAGAGTCAGAAAATACTGAGGAGAATAGCCCTACAGTGTTGTTCGATTCCGATGAAACTAACATTGTTAGTTTACTATTCCATCAGGGGTACCTTTACGCTGGTAGTGATGGGAAAGCAATCATTTTCAAAATCAGTTTGGACGGAAAAGCTGAAGTTATCCATCAAACTGGCCAAAAAGAGGTCAAGACTTTGGTCGGTTCTGCTGATGGTAGCGTTTTTGCTGGAACAGTAACCACAGTTCCACCTAAGCCTGGCCAAAGACCAAGTGGTCCACCTTCTCCTGACGGGAGGCCAGCAGAAATCAACAAATCACAAATCTATCAAGTACGACCAAATGGTACTATTCGAAGTATCTGGAACTCACCTGAGCCGCTGATCCTGACGATTGAAACTCATCAAGATTATCTTATTGTTGGGACTGGAGATGACGGTAAAATATATCGAGTAACTCTAGATGGAGAATCAGTCGAGCTTGTTAACTGCAAAGCAAAACAGGTTTTGGCCCTTTTGAATGCCAAGCATTCAAAACAGACCTGGGTAGCAACCGGTAATCAAGGAAAGATTTTTCAGCTCTCAAATGACTATGTCGATGAAGGGACGCTTGAGTCGAAGGCATACGATGCCGATTTAACGTCTCAATGGGGTAAATTGTCATGGAATGCGATTGGAAATAGTGTGTCGTTTTCAACTCGCTCTGGTAATACGAGTCAACCCGATAACACATGGAGCGATTGGTCCGAACCTATAACTTCATCGGAAGGAGAGCAAATAACCAGCCCGCATGCTCGGTTTCTACAGTGGAAAGCCAAACTCAAATCTGATTCGGGGACACCAACCTTAAAGAAGGTCCGATTTGGTTCCGTGCAACTGAACGTTGAGCCTCGAATCGATGATTTCCAAATCCATATTGGTGCTCCCAAAGAGCGTGAAAACCGGAATGGTCCGCCCCAACGAAATGGGAACGACGCTAAAATGGATAAAAGGCGCACAGCAAAATGGGAAGTAAGTGACCCTAACGGAGATCGGTTGGAATACACACTCTATTACAAAATAGAAACAGACGAAACCTGGCAATTACTAAAAGATGAGCTTAAAAAGCCAATTTATACTTGGGACTCAACCGCAATGCCAGACGGTATATACCACCTGAAAATATTTATCAGCGATCAATTGAGCAATCAACCCACGACCAGTTTGCACACCGAGAAGATTAGTAAATCCTTCGAAATTGATAATACACAACCAGTTATAGGTCAGATTAAAGGGGAAAGAAGAGACGACGGTACCTACCAAATCAGTTGTGTTGTAGAGGATGAAATTAGTCCAATTAAGTCTGCAGTATACAAAATCGATAATGATGAAAATTGGAAGGTGATTTTTCCAGCCGACATGATTTTTGACTCTCGAAGAGAAGAATTGGTCCTAACAACTAAACTGATCGAAAAAGTTATCAGTACACACACGATCGCGATTCGTGTCGTTGATTCTGCTGGAAACGAAGCCATTAAAGGAACAAATTTTTAGACTCATCTATTGATTCGAAAGTTGTTTCAGCATAAGCCTCTGCGCCGGTTTAGCCAATTCCCTTCGGTTTGAATCGGCGTTTTTCTTTTAGCACACCGATTACTCATCGATTTACTAAATAGATGCCTACAGCGACTAAACCGGCCCCACCAACCAAAGATCCAGTGATCTCCTCCTGAAAAAGTAGGTGGCCAAAGGCAATTCCCCAGATTGGTGTGGTAAAAAATAAAGAAGAGAGTCGTCCTGGTGGGTAGCGCTTAACGATCGAAGACCAAGCAATGAAGCAGAAACCGGCAATAATCACCCCTTGAAAGATCAAACCTATCCAAGCCGACAATGACCAGAAGCCGTATGCAGCAGCCTGACCTTCAAGAAACCAACTCAGAACATAATAGATAGGTACACCAAACACCATCTGACCAAATAGGATCTGAAATTGGTTCATTGCTTCGATTGGGGGATTACCTTGAGGTACCATGTATCGCCTGAGCAAGATATTAATCACTGCCAACCCACAAGAACTAGTTAATACCATAGCATCACCAATTCTCACCTGAGTCGAAGAAACACGACCGATGAATACAAACGAGACACCTACAAAGGCGATTATTAGGCCAATCGACTTCACAATATTTAAGCGGTCGCCGGCTATGAAAAAGTGTGAAATCAAAGCAATCAATAGTGGGTGAGTGTTTAATAGGAGGGAAGCTCGGCCGGCGTCAGTTAGCTTAGTTCCCCAGTTAAAAGACAAAATTTGGATAACAAAGACTGTACCCAACAAGAAAAGTCGAGGCCAGTGGCAACGCCTAGGTAAGAAGGGAATTTTGTTCAGATAAGCCCAACTGATAATGACTATCAAACCAAAGGTGAATCGAATTCCAGCTACTGCGATTGGTTGGAATGCCGTTAGGCTCATTTTGATAGCCGCAGCGTTACCGCCCCACATAAAGGCTAAAAATAAAACAGCCATTACGATACGAAACGGAATTTTGATCGGTGTGTTAGTTTTCAAAATTCTGGCTGAATTTCACCGACTCCACCAATAGGTGAATTTGGCTAAAACTGCCGAAGAAGTCGATTCACCCTTGGGTGGGACAATATGATTCAATACTAGAAATAGATCACTACCAGGCCGATAAATCCAGTTCAGTAGACAATTGTAGTTGTAAGTATGAGTGTCGCTGTTCCATTGAAAGAAAATCTTGGTAAACAGAGTTGTTGTTACTGAATAGACGAGGCGTGAGGAGATTAAGCTAACATTAAAATTTCCTGCAGGAAGGTGGATCCGATTGAATTCATAATCGGACTCTAAAATTAAATGGCCGTCGGTTTTAAGATTTGCACCCATCCTAATACCATACCGAGAACCATTATAAAATTGGCCAATACTCCCCCCTATACCTCCTGAAATCATTCGACTTTCGGGGGTGTCAACCATCGCTCGAAAACTGGTGAAATTGTATTCATCTACTGGGATGATAACATCTGAACGAATCTCAAATGGTTCTTCTAACACCTCAGTCGTATTTTGAATTTGAAATCCAGACCAGCCTCCGGTGCTAAATTCTAATCGTCCACCAAACGAAAGATCTCGAGTTACCAATTGGTTTTCTTGGTTTAGAATTAAATCAAACTCTGGCCCTGCCCAAATACGGCGAATACCTGCTCGGCGTACCCAAGGTGTAAAATCTAATTCTCCCGTTAATCGGCGGATACCGGTCTGCCTAACAAAACCGACTTCCGGATTGAAATCTTGTCCAATACTAGAAAATGATCCATCAACTTGAAATAGGTCCCCTCGCCATTCCGAACCCATGTACCAAGCCTGACTAGACTGCTCTAGTTTAGACGATGAGGTTGTCATTGCCCACAGACCTCGCACCTGTAGGTTCTCATTAGGTCGATAAGCGAAATCTAAGCCACCGGTACGATTGGCCGATTCGTCGTCCTGCTTGTTGACTGCTATCATACCTATATTGGAACCACTCGATATATCACGATTTACTCGGACAACTGAAAAATTAGTTGAGGGTACATATAAAGGGTCCACATCTGTATCCAACTCTTGCTGTTCTTTATTATCATATTCTTGTGTATGCGCGTTCAGCATTCCAACACTATAAGAACCTATCTTTCCAGTAACTTTGCCGCCCGCTAAAATTGGAATCGAATCGCCATCTTCAATGCCAATCCGACGGCTATAAAAAAGAAGTAGAGGAGGTGGGCGCCGATAACTAGTGCGTGGGATTCCAACATCAAAAAGACCTGCACCTTCTAGAAAAAAAGGGCGTTTCTCTGGATAAAACAGGCTAAATCGAGTTAGGTTGACCTGTTCATCGTCAGCCTCAACTTGGGCAAAGTCGGTATTAATAGTCAAGTCTGTGGTAAGATTAGTAGTCAATCCGTATTTAATGTCTAGCCCAACCTTTTGTTTAGGTTTAAGTTGGTCGTTAATGTGACTTAACCCCGGCAGAAAATAAGGCAGTATCTCCAAATTCCGGTTTGGACTAATGCCAGTTATACCAACTAGACGCCCTAGATTTTCAGTCCGGTACTTAGCTCGACCGCCATAGGACGATGGAACAGGCACCCAAGTCGATTCTTCGTCATTTCGGCTTAATTTGCGGGCCAAATTAATGCCCCATATCATCTCATCGCTCTTTCTGAAGCGTAGCTGACTAAAAGGAATAGAGATTTCACATAACCATCGGTCAGTTTCAACCTGACTTTGGCAATCAACGACTGCGTCCCAGTCTCTATTTAAACTATCACCACTATTGGTGACAGCCATGTCTTGTATAGCACTCAGTGCATTAAATCGAAAAGCAACCCCATTACGTCGATCGTCATAAGTATCTAGGATCAGAAAAACATTATCATTTTCGTGTAAATTACGGGCGTCTCGACGCATCTCGTTAGCTACTAGCTTGGAAACATCAGTATCATAACAAGTAAAGCCAAAATAAATATTATTTGTGTCGTACAATATACGGACCTCAGTTCTTTGAGTAGACTCTTGGCCCGGATTAGGCTCAACTTGAACGAAATTACTAACCTTTTGTGCTGACTGCCAGTCAGATTCATTAAAATTACCATCAATTTCGATCTGATTATGGGTTCGGTTGGCCACAATTTGATAGATCCTTTCATCAGCGGTGAAAGCCGGTTGTAAGATTAATAAACCAAAAGTCAGGATGAAAGGTATCCAGCTGTATTTTTTGCCAAGTAGTAATTTGCGGCGCAAGGTTATCCTCCAAGTTGTAGCCCAATGCGTTATTAGACCGTTATTATCTCAAGGGGTTTAGGAAAGCCATACCCAAAGCAAGTAAAAGCATCGTAATTTACTTTATCTAGTTAGTTTGATTAGTACACCAGTTTCAGGGATTTTTTAATGTCAAATCAAATACTTCAATCGGCTTATCAGTATTACAACAATCTACGTCAAGAAATGGACCGCTGGCTTAAACAAAGCATGTGGATGGATCCACCGGGGCGGAATCGAGGTGGAGAAGACGAAGCCAATTATGCGCTAGCTTGGTTTGACCATTATACTATCACAGAAAGCCCAATGGTTTTGGAACACTTCTATCGCTTGCGTACAGCCTTAATCGATTGGGTTGATCGGGAGTGTTATCATGGTTATGAGCCAGAAGCTGAAGCTCACCACGGAACTGAGCCGTTCGCACTTTTTCTGCCTCGATATCTTGGCTTAAAACCAAATGACCAAAAGGCCATCGATACCCTACTAGATGCGTCTGAGCATATTGGTAACTGGCATTCAGCAGTTGAGGATTGGTACGACTATGATCGGGACGTGTTCCACAGTTTCCATCTAGGTTCTAAATTAGTTCGGCGAGAAGCTCGCGATTTGTATGAATTAGGTGAACATTTCCGCTTTATTCTTATAGCTTTAGCAGCTTATCGGGTTTCAGGACAACAAAGATATTTAGACTGGTCAATTCGTTATGGCCTAAAACGGGCCAAAAGAATTTTAGCGCAAGATACAATCCCGCGGCTTTGGGATTTAAACGGTACCCCGGTTGATGAAGCTGAAATCAAAAGAATGAACCTACACCAACTAGCTAATACCAAACATCATCAGTCAGGTGATTCTCTTAGTGGAATCGAAAATCTATTGGCTTCTGGTACGGTATACGCCTTTGGCGACTTATACCTCTCATCAGGTGAAACAATTTTCAAATCTGCAGCCTACAAAATTGTGAAACCCTTAGTCAAAACACTTAATGACCCTTACAATGAACCAGCAGCTGCCGCACTTAGCTACTACCGCTCTGCATTTTCTGACAATAGCTTGGACAATTCGATTATTTTGCAACTAGCTGATTTGCCCAGACATACACCAGCCGAACTGGCCTTGGTATTTCCCGAAACCTATGCTATTCGAGAAGGTGGTGTCGGTAAACGCGCTGATATGGCCAGATGGGGTGAGTGGTCAGAAGATGGTATAATTAAGCCGATTCGTGAGCCTTCACCAGCTACATTGACCTTGGCATTCCAAGTAACCGGTGATCCAGTTTATGCTGAGCGTGCGCTGAAAGGAGCGTCTACTCGCCTGATGATGGCTCGACGAGTGTTAAGAGGAGGACGTGAGCATGCTGATATGGGGGGGGCTATCTGTTCTATTGCTGCGGGTCATGGGCGAAATTGGGGGACGGGTTCAGTTACAGGTTGTTATGGGCCACTGCTTGTTGGCCTTAAACAAGTAAAAAGTGAAATGGTATCCTCGGTTGAATTTTCGTCCGGTGCGGTTCCAGCTGGTTTGATGTCCTTGGTACGAATAATGCCGAATGAGGATGATACCGAAGTAATTTTTTACAATGCGAGTTCGAAGGCTTTACTTTATCAATGGCGAAAAACAGGAACCCAAGAGTGGCAAGCAGTGGATTTATCCCCTCAGGAAAGTCGTCGAATACATATCGGTTAAGACAACAATAAATATAATAACAGTAGGTGAAAAATGACACAACTAAGAGTCGGTGTAATTGGGACTGGTAACCCTGCTAAGGGGGCCAGCCGAATGGGTTATGCGATGGCTTATCAACATGCTAACGCATACGCAGCACTGGATAATTGTCAGTTGGTTGCTTGTGCTGATATCAAGCAAGAAAACGCAGAAGCTTTTGCTGAGCACTATCAGCTCCCAAATTTCTATCTGTCGCATCAGGAAATGTTAGCTCAAGAAGATTTGGATATTGTTTCTATCTGCGTCTGGCCACATCTACACGCTCGACTAGTTTTAGATTCCATTGATGCTGGTGTACGCGCCATCCACAGCGAAAAACCGATGGCCGATACTTGGGGTGATGCCAAGCGGATGGTACTGACAGCAGAGAAAAATTCGGTACAACTGACCTTTAATCATCAACGTCGGTTTGGGAAACCGTTCTCTATGGCCAAAGATCTTCTCAAATCCGGTCAGATTGGGGATCTCCTACGTTTGGAGGCTGCCTGCGGAGACATCTATGATTATGGAACACATTATATTGATATGTTTGGTTTCTATAACCAAGATTTGCCTGCTAAGTGGGTACAAGGTCAAATTGACTACAGAACTAAAAACCTAGTGTTTGGTGCAATGGTCGAAAATCAAGCGACAGCGCTATGGGAATACCAAAACGGTGTTTTTGGGTTTATAGCTACTGGGCTAGGTAGTCGTTCAGTTGGGGTGCATAATCGGTTAGTCGGGACCGAAGGCGTCATCGAAGTTGGTACTGATAATGTACATTTGAGGATTCAACGAAATGGTAAAAGTTGGGAGACCATCGACACTCAGGGGGAGCATCTACACGGGCCAGGATTTATCGAACGTGGCATTGCCGATTTGATTAACTCTCTTCATGATGGTACTGAGCCAGAACTAAGTGGCCGGCGAGCTCTCAACGCTACTGAAATTATTTTTTCTATCTACGAATCTAGTCGGAGACGAAGCCGTATTGATCTACCACTTGATATAGACGATAATCCCCTCGTAGAAATGGTAGAAAGTGGAGCCCTACAACCCCAATAATATCAAGGTTTAGAAAAAATGTTACGACCTAATATACTATTCTTGATGACTGATCAGCTACGATGGGATGCACTCGGTTGTTCAGGGGGGTGGGTCAACACACCTAACCTCGACCAAATTGCGAAGGAGGGTGTACGCTTTGCTAACTGTGTGACGACTTCACCAGTTTGTATCCCCGCCCGACTGAGTTTAGCCACAGGACTTTATCCACACAATACTGGTATTTGGAATAATATGAATCATACCATGCCAGTAGATACACCAACTTGGATGCAAGTCATCCGTTCAGTAGGTTACCGAACTAGTCTTTTCGGTAAAACACATTTACATCCTCATCATGGAGACTTGAGAGATCGTGAAGGTTTAATGAATTCTTACGGACTAGATGATGTTAATGAAATAGGTGGCCCACGTGCTAGTGCCAGAGTTCTGTCCCATATGACTGCTGACTGGCAACAGAAAGGGGTATGGAAAGAGTATCAGGCTGACTATGCTGAACGGTTCAGCAATTGTCCACATGTGGTACGTCCTTCTGTAGTAGGGTTAGATAATTATGCCGATGTATATGTTGGCCAACAGGCAAAAAAATATTTGGCCGATTACCAGTACCAGCAACCTTGGTTTTGCTGGGTCAGCTTTGGTGGACCACATGAGCCTTGGGACACACCTGAACCATATGCCAGTATGTACAAACCTGAAGATATGCCCCCGGCTATCCAACCTCCAAAGATGGATAATTTGAGCCTGCCAACTAACGAATTACAAAAAAAAATTCAGCGTAATACGCCGATTTCCGCGGAGGAAGCTCAACGCCTGCGAGCAGATTATGCTGGTAATATAAAATTAATTGACGACCAAATTGGTCAAATCCTAGAAACAATCAGATTAAGAGGTGAATTAGAGAGTACTGTTATCGTTTTTGTTTCTGATCATGGCGAAATGAACGGCGACTTTGGACTGATTTACAAGAGTAATTTTTTGAATGGCGCAGTACGTGTACCATTAATTGTTCGAACACCGAAAACAGTTGAGAAAAAGACCTCTCAAAGAGTTAACCATAGTCCAGTTGAATGGATTGATATTGGTCCAACTTTAGTCGAATTAGCTGGTGGTAGTATAAACTATCATCAACATGGTAAGTCACTAATGACAAGTCTTAGCAACCCTGATGTAGAACATCGATCCACAGCAATTTCGGAACTGGATGGTGAAATCATGTTATTAGACCAGGAGTGGAAGATCGTTCTTAACAAAAATGGTGAACCATACCTATTATTCGATGTCCAAAAAGATCCTAATGAGATTAACAATTTAGTAGTAAACAGAGAACACAGAAATATAGTTATTCATTTAAGGCTAAAAATACTTGAGCGGTTAATGAGTGCACGGACGAAAAGATGAAAACACGCAAATTCTCCTTTTTTCTTTATTGTTTTGGATTGGCGTTACTTACTGGTTTTTCTTCTGATATCAGTATCGAAGATTTATCTAAAAAAGATAAAAAAGCTATTGTTAAGGACTATGGAAAAACAATTCGATCAAAGACTAAGCATGCTGAACGACATCGAGGCTTAGTCGCCAAGTGGAAAAAGAAAGATCTTTTGGATTACCTAATTCGTTTTTATGAATCCGACATTGAAAACCCAGTTCGTATAGATTCCTTTCAAGCACCTCATTTACATTATGGTTTGGGTTATGCGTATCTATCTTCTGTAGGCGGAGTCTCGAACGGCCGAGATTTTTTAATCCTTGCCATCCAACAATTTGAAAAAGCAACTCAATTAGACATTGATCATCTTCTAGCTCACTATGATCTAGGAAGATCATATCAGCGACAAGAAGATTACGACCAAGCTTTGTCTGCATTTGAACGTTGTTTGATTATCAACCCCGAATACCACGTTGCTCAACAGAAAAGAGGTGAAATTTTTCTGGCTCAGTCGGATTACAATTCGGCATTACGGGCTTTTGAGGCCACTGTAAACATCAATCCCAAATCCGAACGTGCTCATTACGGGTTAGGTTTAGTTCATTTTGCTCAAGGCAATCTCAACTTTGCCCGCGAGGCATTCGACACCTCATTAAGTCACGACAAGAAATTTGCACCAGCCCGTTATAAGCTGGCCCAAGTGTTGGCTAAAGATAATTTTTTTGATGATGCATTGTTAGAATATGAAACAGCTGGGAAATATCAACCGACTACAGCTGAACTTTGGTTTCAGTTGGCTATCTGCTTCGCTGAGGCCAATAGAAATCTTTCAGAGCAGATAACTCAGACGACAATCGACTTATTCCAGAAAGCACTAGCGCTAGAACCACAACACGCACAATCTCATTTCCAGTTGGGTGAGTTGTTATACTCTATCGACAAGGAACTAGCGAAGTACCATTACAAGCAAGCCGTAGTCTACGAACCAGAATTAGTAAATTTTTTCATCGATCAAGTGCCAGCCTACTATTCAGGGCAATTGACATCGGAGCAGGCTCGTTTATTAATAGATAAATCGTTATTGTTTGACTCTGACCAACCTCTAGCCTACTTTTACTTAGCACAAATCGAAGTCAGTGAAGGTAATAACGAATTAGCAATACAGAACTATGAAAAAGCTATTGAACTAGACCCAGAGTACGCCGATGTTTATTTCCCCTTGGGTGATTTGTATTATCAGATAGGCAATCGTCAGAGAGCTAGAGAAGTCTACTTACAAGCGATTGAATTAGACCCTGAGCTAAAAACACACTTTTTTGAAAAAGGTAAAACTGAGTTTGCAAGCCAAAACTATGTTGAAGCTGTCATTTCTCTAGATAAAACCATTTTGATTGAACCTGAAAATGTGGCCTCTACCTATTTATTGGGTCGAAGCCATGAAGAAATCGGAGATGTAGAACAAGCACTAGTCTTTTTCGTCCGTACTGTTGAACTAGATCCTACTCACACCGAAGCATTGTATCGTTCAGCAGTTATTTATCGAGCCAATGATCAACCGAGGCTTGCTCTAGGAATGCTGAACAAGCTTATCCAAGCCAGTCCAGAAAATGTGGAAGCCCACTACTTGCTGGGGCTCACTCACCTTCAGTTGTTGGAAACGGAGGAAGCTCTGGTTGCTTTTCTGGAAAGCAGTCGGTTAGATCCAAATCATGTAGACAGTCACTATCAGGCAGGTTTAATTTATGAACAAAAGGATCAAATTGATTTAGCAATAGAACGATATGAAACAGTAATTTCTCTTGATCAAACGCAGGCAGAACCATTCCTCAGATTGGGAAAAATTTATCATGATCGAAATGAGGATGATAACGTGATTCGGGTTTGGGTGCCAGGGTTAGCCTTGTCCCCTAACCATCCCAAAAAACAATATAAATTAGGGGCCATTTTCGAAAATCGGGACCGAAGAGTACAAGCTATTAAGCATTTTGGCCTTGCTAATCAGTACGATCCTTCAAATTACGATTGGCAATTTCGCTATGCACGATTACTGGATCGACACGCTCAGACAGTCGAAGATTACAATCAGCATGCCGGCATGGCAATGGAAGCCTATACAGCAACGATTCAGCTAAAACCGTACGCTTCAGCTTACTTTTTTCGGGGATTGCTCATCCGAAGATACCGCCAAATTGGAAGTACTCTTTACCTATCCAGCGAAGCTGCCAACGATTTTGAGGCTGTAATCGAAATGGAAGCTGATAATGCAAAAGCACATTATTTTCTTGGTCTAACATATCTGGATATGGATAACCGTGATATGGCACGACAGTATTTTGTCAAAGCTCTAAAGATTGATTCTAAATATGTGGGAGCTAACTTAGAAATTGGGTTAATCGAAGAGTGGTTGCAAAACTATCGAGTAGCAATTGAGTACTACGAAAAAGAACTGGAGATTCACCCTAACTCTATTCGTTCTTTGCAACGACTAGGTGATTTATATCGTAGTTCGAGAATGGATTTTGGTCGAGCAAAAAAAACATTAGAAAGAGCCATTAAATTAGCACCTAATCACGTACCTACTCTTCTGAATTATGGCAATACTCTCTTCAATTTAGATCAGTTAGGGCAAGCTACTGAGCAATTTGAAAAAGCTCTCAAATTAGATCCCTCAGACCTGACGGCTAATTACAATCTAGCCTTAATGTATGAATATGCTCAGAAACGACAGCTGGCCATCTTTCGCTGGAAAAAGTTTTTACAACTGAACCCACCAGAGTCGTGGCGAGAAGAAGCCAAAGATCATTTACGTCAACTTGGTTCTACGCTCGACTAATCATATTACAAATTAATTGAGAATGGTTGAAACAACAGAAGACTTTGATAATTTAGATAACTTTCAGCCTGATACTGAACTCACAACAGAGGCAGCCTCTGCCGGTACAAACGATGAGTTAGCTGAGAGTTCTGCCCTGATTACCACCGGAGATGAGAATCAGAGGTCTATTGTTCCATTTACCACTAAAAATCAAACTGATCTAGAGTTGGTAATTTCGACTAACAAGCGTGCGGCTCGTCAGGATATCGATAACCCTGTCGCTTTCTATAATTTGGGGTCAGCTTATTTCTATCAAAATTCCTATCAGGATGCTATTACCTGTTTCAATCGAGCCATCAAATTAAAATATGACTATGATCGAGCCTATAACAATTTGGGTGCCGTTTATGATCGATTAGGCCAAACCTACCGAGCATTCAATGCATATCGCCAAGCCTTGAAATTTAATCCCGATTTAGCCTTGGCTCACTACAATATTGGCCGTTTATACGAAAAACGGCAAGATTTATCTTCAGCTCAAACAGCATATGAAACCACTATTCGACTTGCTCCTCAGTTGTACCAAGCCCATTATCAATTAGCAGGTATCCATCGACAGAAAATCCAATTCCAATCAATGTCAGAGGATCAAGACGACGTTGAAAGAGATGATGGATTAGCTAAGACTGCTCTAGCCTTAGAATCTTATCAGCAAGTATTGGGAATCCTAGAATCAATTGATTTGGAGAAACAAGCGTTGTCAAATAATGTGCAAAATGTAGCTATACAAACCCATTTCCATCTCAGTAAGTTGTATATTCGACAGAAGAACTATCAACAAGCAATTGTCCACCTAGAAAATATTGAGATAGGACAGGGCTCACTAAGTCGTCAAAAAAAGATAGAGATGCAATACAATTTAGGTTTGGCCTATCAGCAAGTCGATCGGCCCAAAGATGCTATCAGGTCATATAATCGGCTTTTGTTGACCGTAAGAGAATCATCTTCAGTTAGCAAATGGATGATCCTGTACTTTTATCTTGGATTGGCTTACCATCAAGATGGTCAACATATTTTGGCTATTGACGCTTACCAGAAGGCGGCCCAATATCACAGAGAAAATTGGCATATTCCATTCCATATGGGTAAAAGTTATTATCAATCTGGAAACTATGCAGTTGCACTCAAAAGCTTTCAGAAAGCCGACAATCTAAAACCTAACTACCCACCAATTCTAAATAATTTAGGTCTTACTTCAAACTTATTGGGTAATTTTGCAGATGCTGAATCCTATTACCAGCGAGCAATCCTGTTAAATCCCAAGGACCCAGTCGGGCATAATAACTTGGGAGTTGCTTATCTGGATAAAGACCAACCAGACGAAGCATTACAATCCTTTGAAAAAGCGTTGACAGTGAGCGCAGAATTTGCCGATAGCCATAATAACATAGGCTTAACTCATTCCAAGTACTTCATGTTCGAAGAGGCTATTTTGGCTCATCAAAAAGCGCTGGAGTTGGAACCTGATCGAGCTAAATTTCATACGGATATAGGTTTGGCTTACACAATGAATCAACAGTTTGACCTAGCTATCACGCATTTTCAAAGATCTTTGGACTTAAACCCAAGTGATGCCAATGTCCACGAGCACTTAGCTTCCGTGTGTGAGTCGGTTGATGATATACAATTAGCTATCAATCACTATCGAAAAGCCATCGAACTTGGGACTACTAGCGCAAATGTGGCTGATCAAATCGGCAATTTTCATTTTAGAAGAGGTGAATATAAGGAAGCTGTCGAGTTTTTACAAACTGGTGCCGATGCCAATCCCGATTCTGCTGACCTGAACACCAAGGCTGGTATTGCTTTCTATCATACAAATCAATATAAATTGGCAATTGTATATCTATTACGATCACTCGAGCTTGCCCCGGACTCTGTAGATTCACTCTTTTATTTAGCCCAATCTTATATGGCTCAGGGCCAGTTGATAGAAACTGTTATTGAGGCTTTTGAACGTGTTATCGCAATATCTCCTGATCATCTAGAAGCCCATAAAGAGTTAGGTCGACTGTTTGAGACGCAATCACGCTATGTTTCGGCTATCGAACATTATGGAAAAGCGAATCAACTGAGCCCAACAGACATTGGCTTACTTTTGTCATTAGGTAAATTGTATCGGTCCATTAGCAAATTTGAGTTAGCTTTGGTTATGTTCCAAAATGCTCTAAAATTAGAACCTATGAGGGCAGAAATCTACCTTTTGATGGGCGAGGTTTATTATTATCAGAGCGACATGGCCAAAGCAACATCAGCATACCGAAAAGCTATTGAGATTGAACCCGATAATGATCAAGCTTATCATTACTTGGGAGTTTTACAGAAAAGCCTTGGATTTCATGATCAATCGCTTCAGTCTTATCAAAAATCCGTTGAAATTAATCCAAAAAATGGAGTTGCTCATAATAATTTGGCAGTTGCTTATTTTAACGAGAAACAATACGATTTGGCGGAGCAGCATTCTATTTTAGCCAATGGTTTAGGACAGAATATGACCAGCCTACTCAATCGTATTAGAGTTGTTAAAAACTAACGAAACAACAAGATGTGAGTGACTGTTTCCTAGAAGTAAATATAAGGTGAGTTGGATTTTCTGTCCACATTAATGGATCTAATAGTGTATGATGGTATCTCATCACTTAGGTCGAGGATATTGATTCGGTCATGAATTTCTAGTTGCTCCTTCAAATTGTTAACCTCTTTGTAAAAAATACCCAAAAATAAAAACGATATGAAAACATTCGGATTAGGACTTGTTGGATGTGGTGGAATGGGACGAAGTTTAGCTGTAAGTGCTAACCAAATCGGAACATTGGAACTTAATACAAATGAAAAAACAGATGACACTTCTGTTGCCGTAAAAGTTATTTCGGTCTGTGATACCAACCCATCTTTAAGTAAAAAGTTATCTCAAGATATCGATTCAGAAATGACGATAAACTATCTTGACTTGCTGGAGGACAGTCGGATTAATGCTATATTGATTGCTACACCTCCTTTTCTCCATAAATCAATCGCCGTTGATTCCGCCGCTGCAGGTAAGCATGTTTTCACCGAAAAACCGATGGCTACCAGTCTAGTAGATTGTGATCACATGATTCAGGCAGCTCAATCGAACGGTATACAATTAGGTGTGGGGCTGGTTTGTCGATTTCATGCAGTTCACTCGAAAGTTCGTGAGTTGGTTCACAGTGGTCAATACGGTCGGCCAATTAGCATGAAAGTTCACCGAACTGGTGGGCCTTGGCCAGGTGAGCTAGGACACTGGAGGATGAAGCGAGAAGAGTGTGGTGGTTTTCTGATGGAAGTCAATGCACATGAAATTGATTTCATGCGTTGGACTTTAAGTCTTAATGACTTCGACCATATAACACGTGTTTATGCTTCAGGTGGCCGCTATCTGCAAGAAAATAGCGATTATGCAGATTTGGTTTTTCTGAATATGACCCTTTCAAATGGAACCACAGGATTTCTGCATGCTGGCCAGGTCTCTGCGGCGGGCGGGTATGGTGGTTCAGTCGATTGTGAACAAGCATCGATTCATTTTCCAAATATTTGGGGGGCTAATTCAGCAATTGAAATTCGTACTTTTGATTCTCACAGCGAAACAATTTTAGCGAAAGATATTCTGATCGAGTCCCCCGTAAAAGCCGAAATCCAGGCCTTCATTGAAGCCATTCTGGAAAACAGATCGGTCCCAGTAACGGGTATTGATGGTCGGGCTGCCACAGAAATTGCACTGGCAGCTTATGATTCGATTGACAGCGGCCGAGCAATTTCTTTACCTCTTTAAAATTCAATCGCAAAAGTATAAGTTAATGGTTGCTGATAATACACGAACTATTCGTTCGGCTGGTGTGGTCAGCCTCGCAGTGATGATCTCTCGAGTACTGGGACTTGTCCGGGAACAGACCATCGCTTATCTGTTCGGATCTACTCCTGTTACTGATGCTTTCTACGCAGCTTTTCAAATCCCTAACCTCATGCGTGATCTATTTGGCGAAGGCATTCTCAGTAAATCTTTTGTCACAACTTTCACAGCCACTAGAATTGAAGATGGTCTAGAATCAGCTTGGAATTTGGCTAATCGAACTTTCACTGCAATCGTAATTGTACTGACTGCCTTATGTTCGGTGGGTATGCTTTTTACTCCACATTTGGTCGACCTAATTTATCAGGGGTCAGGGTTTGACTTACCCTTGGATTCAACCCAGAATTTCGGTTTTTCCAGTAAACGTGAACTAACGGTTTACCTCACCAGAATTATGTTTCCCTTTTTGCTATTGGTGTCGCTAGCAGCAATTGCTATGGGGTTACTAAATAGTCGGGGCTTCTTTGGTATTCCTGCTCTAGCGTCTTCCTTTTTTAATATTTCTACCATTATCATTTCACTAACTGGTTTTTTTTTGTTTCCTTCGATGGGTTGGCATCCCTCTACAGGTTTAGGTATAGGTGTTTTAATTGGTGGTGGATTCCAGCTAGGTATA
>JAYZAL010000019.1:0-106858 GCA_036339735.1 Candidatus Poribacteria bacterium | reverse complement strand
CCTCTGCCTGATCCATCACCTTCCGTAGCGAACCAGCCCTGATATCCGCACATCACCTTGCCAATGAGGGTGTCTGTATCGACACCCTTAACATGCCCACCATCGTATGGCTGCATCCTATCGATCACTTTCTCTCGTGTCATCCTATTCTCCTCCCCCCATAAATTCGTAAAAAAGAATAGCGAAAAGAGAACTGTCCATACTACTTTATAGATCACACTTTTCCTTCATACCAATCGTTAGTTCTACTTCTGGTTAGATTATTCGTGCTCAGCTTTAGATAGCCGAGCTTCTGCCATTATTGATGGTTCCTACAATCTTGGCTTCGCCATTTGCTCACCGATGAAAAGGCGGGGAAACTTCTAGACCCCTTTACAGATTGAGATGCCTATCGAATGCTACATCTTTAACACGAATTCGACTCTCAAGGAATTAGAAATTTAACTGTCCCCACTGTATTCCTTTTATCTTAATTGAAATCGAATTGATAGTACCAGTAATTTTAAAATCATTGCCCCGAATATGTCTTTGGACTTTGGACAGACTTAGACTAGTTTCCATTCCAAACTTTTTACCTTCAGGACTCAACTTTACAACACTGAAACTAAACAGGTGGACAAATATTATCTGGTGGTAAAGTGCCAACTGGTAAATCCAATGGGTCCGTTACTATGTGACCTTGACCGTTGTAAGTAGCATTAGCGTCAACGAAGATTACCACGTGAGCAACCCGCCACTGTTCTGAGAGGTTGGCCCCGGCAGAATGAAAAGTCAGACCATGATGAAATGTACAGTCTCCAACTTGCAGAGGTATGGCTAAACGCGGCCACCATTGCAAATCTGGCATTTCCTTCTTCCAACCTTCTTGATCTGAAGTATGAATATCACGCATATTCATCAACTTATGGGAACCGGGTAGAAAAGACATACAACCCATTTCGATCGTCGTGTCTTGTAAGGCAACCCAAGCCGAAAGAGCCATACTTTTCCGATCATAAGGCCACTTGACCAAATCCTGATGGAAGGCTGTTGGCGCCGAAAGCTCTGGCATCTTCGCTAAGATATGATCATGCCAGACTCGCAACTTAGTACCGGCCAATCGGGTGGCTATGGCTGTCAAATTAGGGTGAAATGTCAGTTCTCGCATGATTTCATCCTGACACCAAATATTGATTTTTTGATGAAAGGCTTTTCCTGCATAGTTATTGGGCGCTTCGGTTTGCATCTGGTTCAGAACCTGCATGGCTGACTGTCGAAACCGTTCAGCCTCAGGCTTAGTGATTACTTGTGGGATTTTGACAACGCCCTCTAACTGGAAAACGTCAATCAACCCGTTTGTTAATTGGTTAGCTTTCATCTCAACCTCACTCCACTGATTGATAATAAAGACTGCCGAACATGAAATTTATTGGACTTCTAATGACGATATGGCCAAGACCGTTCCATTTGACGAAAATCCGATTGATTTGACACAACAGGGCTAATTATGATTGATATCTTGGTTGGGGTTTAATCAAGTATGACTAGTTTTCTGGTTTAGCTACAATCATGGTATCTTTGGCGACATTAACTTGGGTGCCAAACAGTACTGGTTTACTTCAGGTGATTGTAAATCTTTCGACGCTAAGACCCGTGAGCATATCCTTAAGTCCTAATTAAATACGTTAATCTTCCCATTTAGCGCGAATAGCATCGACTTGTTGGCGCATTTCGTCGGTGAGACCGATTCGGTTGGAAGCTGCCACGTTCTCCTTGAGCTGGTCTATGCTCTGTGCACCGGGGATGATGGCTGAAACCGCCTGTGGCTTTAGGCTAAAGTGGTGGGCTAAGCGCGTCATGCCGCCTGAGTACACGTTGCCAAGTGGGCGTAGGTCCAATGCCTTGTGGATTCGATCTTGCATCTGGACGCCAGCTAAGTGGGCACGGTGGCCTGCCGGTACTTTGTTACCAGGGCTGAATTTTCCGCTGAGGATGCCCTGGGCCAGCGGAAGTCGGATCAGCAGGCCAATCCCTTTTTCTTTCGCTAAAGCAAAGAGACCGTCTTCAGCATTCGTATTGAAAATGTTATAAGTGCATTGGAGTACATCAACCGTATCTTGTTCGATGAGCCAAATACCGTCAGCGACGCTGTTGACGGCGACGGCGGCATAGCGGATCTTACCCTCAGCTTTGAGAGAGTCCATACCTGAGACCCAGTCGTCGCGTTCCATGTCGTCCCGGCCGGGGCTATGAAGTTGGTAAATGTCGATACACTCGCGACCTAGACGGCGTAAGCTGTCCTCAGCGGTTTCTCGCATGCGGTTAGCGGAGTAATCCCTAGCATTGGTTTTTCGAATCCGAGACATCTTGGTAGCGATGTAAACGTCGTCTCGGTTACCCAAGGCCAGCCCCAAAACTTCCTCGCTTCCCCCCCATTCATAGGCTTCAGCGGTGTCGTAGATGGTAACGCCCAGGTCAGCTGCTTGGCGGACTAGGTCGATCCAGAAATCTTGTGGTTGGTGATCTTGGCCGAGGCGGTTACAGCCCAGACCGACTTCGGAAACTTTGATACCAGTTTGGCCTAGAGGACGATAGTGCAAAGAATTCCCTCCGCTTTAGATAATTTTCATGGAGGTGAACAGATTAGTTAACTAAAGAAGATAAAGACAGAAAAGAGTACCAACTGGTACTGATCCCCGCCGATCCTCCATTGGCCCTTATTCTAAGTCAGTAATTTTATTAATGCAATAGCTTTAATCAACTACTTCAGAATCACCGTCTTCTTAGTTTCTAGGTAATCACCAGCTTGCAACCGACAGAAGTAAGTACCACTGGTCACCGATTCCCCGTTCGCAGTCCTACCATCCTAGTAAGCTGCTGGCCCTGCATTTACATTCCTGGTTCTAGCTGAGAATGGGTTGGCCTATAAATAGTGATATTCACTTCACTATCCTGACTTTATAAACCTTGGATCAGTCGATGATTGGGTAGAGAGTCTTGAGTTAGATAGGTGAAGAATAGGAAAAGCAGCGTAATAATAGTTAAAGAAATACGAACCCAAGGATCACTCAGGGTACCTAGGCTGAGTGGGCCGAGCAACTCCCAGACGACAGCAATGACCAGAAAACCAAAGAGACTACCGAGAGCCTGATCAATACGTTTGGTCCAACGGGTAGAATATTTTAGACTCTAAGAGGACAATATTGACCGAATAATAGGACAAGATCAACTATCAAACGTGTACTGATAACACCTAAATCAAGATCGTTGCTCCTTGATTAATATCAATTACTTTGATAAAGTCCCGATCGTAAAAGAATTCAAGAATGATATTCATTCTATTTTAAGGAGTTTATTTATGAGAAAACTTTTCTTTTTATTAACAGGAATACTTTTCGTAGTGTGTTCTGTTTCTGTTTTAGCAAAAACTACGGAGAAACCAGTGATCCGGGTGATTGGTGGTAAGGTAGACGACTACAAGGATAGCCAAGGTCGAATCTGGTTTGGTGGTCTGCAGAAGTTTAATATCAAAGATGACGACTCTTGGGGAGGCTGGATTGGAACAGAGCCCCAAACAGCGGAAGTCAAAAAGCTGACCGATGCGGCTAAAGCCCAAGCAGATAAGGCCGGTTATGATCATGCTATCTTTCATACTGTCAGCTGGGCAAAATATCCTGATATTGTTCAAATGGGACTCAGGACCGGAAATGGTGTTTTCGATGTCACCTATTTGGTGGGTGAGCATTGGTCACCTGATAACCGTGGATTTGATATCTTGATCGAGGATGAAAATGTCGCACCATTGTATGTAGCACCTGGCGCAGATGAGATCGATATCAAAATTTTCAAAAATGTATCGGTCACGGATGGAGTACTCAATCTGAATTTTGCTGGTAATAAGGAAACAGGAAAAGGAGATCTCAATGCGACCTTTAGTGGTATTGAGGTAATTCCAGTAGGAAAAGGAACAGCCGTAAACCCTAAGGCTAAACTGGCAAGTGTTTGGGCGGAAATCAAGAAGAACTAGGGTTTTTCTGAAGTTTTAGAAAAAAATACCAAACCGGCTGGACCTTGGTTTAGCCGGTTTCTATCATCCGAAATGGTAGGTGTGAAGCGATAGAATCATAAAGCTTATGTGTTGATTCTATATCAAGTGAATTAAGGATGAGTTTTTGGAATTCGTTTGTGAAGATAGTTATGTTCGATCCCTTATAATTCAAACTGAAAAGAATTTTACAAGGAGAAGTCATTGATGAATAACTTTTGGAAATTTGCTGCCTTGGTTTTTTTGATATTACTCTTGAGTCCATACTTTGTATTTGCTCTAAGAATCGAATTCGATGACCCAAAAGATATCAAGGATTGGGAACTTGGACCAGGTGCCACGGCCGAGGTCTCCAACGGTCAACTCGAGTTGAAGGTCGGGGGACAGAACTCGGGTATTTTTTTTGGCGACCCCAAATGGACCGATTACAAAATGGAGGTCAAAGCCCGTAAAGTAGCTGGCCCGTACTTTCACCTTTTTACTCGAGTGCAGAAACCAACTCAGGATTTCTACTTTATAGAAATCAGCTATAACTCAAACACCAACAGTATCTTTCGATTTGATGGGGGAACCGGTATAGAAATTACCGGTGGAGACCGGCCCAAACGTCCAGATTCCACAGACACGAAAGGAGGAGACGCTTACACTATAACCTTCGAGGTCAAAGGTGAAGTTATCAAAACTTATATAGACGGCAATCTGCAAGTAGAAACAAAAGATAAGACTTATAAAGACGGTCGTCCCGGTCTTGGCGGAAGGGATTCAACGGTATTATATGATTATGTTGAGATCAATGGTCCTGGAATAGCTACCAGTCCAGTTGAACATCAGGCTAAACTGACTACCACTTGGGGAAAGCTGAAACAAGCGAATTAAATACAAAATTATCGGTCGCTTTAAAAAACTGATTAGAAAAGGCAGGCAGCCTTTTTTAATCAGTCCGAGAGCACTGTACTGCGACGTAATTAAGACCTGATTGATCAGTAAATCCAGACCTTTTATTCTTTAAAACTATTATTAATAACAGCGATCCCACAGTTTTGGGTCAGAGGTAGGAAACCCTCTGCCAACTAAAGTTTTAAATAATCTCAGGTGGTAAAGAATAAATGATGAGAAAATTTAGTGTTTCAAAACAACAAATCAGAAAGTTTGATACAGACGGTTTTTTAATAGTCCGGGATCTTTTCTCAGTTGAAGAAATGAATTTACTACTTCAAATCTCCAAATCAGATAACGAAAAAAAGGATCAGATTGATTCATTTAAAGATACAGAAGGACGTGAAAGTAAAACATGGCTGACGAGTGAACCACGTAAAGATATTTACAATGCGTTTGTTCGATGTCATCGGGTATCTGAAACTATGGAGAAATTACTGGGTAATGAAATTTATCTTTATCATTATAAGATGATGGTAAAAGAAGCTAAGGTCGGTGGTCGTTGGGAATGGCATCAGGATTATGGTTATTGGTATCATAACCATTGTCTCTATCCGGATATGGGTAGTGTAGTTATCTCTGTTGATGATGCCAATAAATCAAATGGTTGTCTGCAAGTCATAAAAGGTTCTCATAAATGTGGAAGAATTGAACACGGTCGTTTTGGAGATCAAACTGGTGCTGACCCCAAACGAGTTGACCTACTTTTAGAGAATCTTGAATGTGTTTATTGTGAAATGAAACGGGGTGATGCCCTTTTTTTTCATTCTAACCTTTTACATAGCTCAGACCCTAATAATAGTAATGAACCACGTTGGTTGTTGATTGGCTGTTACAATACTAAACACAACTTATGTAATGACCTGCCCGGTCATCCTAGTTATAACTACATGGAAAAATGGACTGATGACCAAATTATTGAAGTTGGTACTAAACAGTGGATTCAAATGAAAAGTAGTGTGGAAAAATAGTCTTGTAATACTCAATTCTAATGATGAATTTGGATGAGAAAGGAATTAAGTTAGTTAAAGGTAGGTCTAATGACACAACCTGAAGATTATATTATTTTTAGATTTCTCAAGATTTAGAAACTTATAAATAAGACTCTAGAAAGTATTATCTTTAGTGTGGGAATGGTGTCAAGATTGGTCTGACAGTGATCAAAAATATAAGGTGTTACGGGGTGGTTATTGACTCACTATATCAATGGCTGGCGAATTGTGCCTACTACGGCCCTCCGGTTGATAGGTCCGTGCTAAGATCGCCTTAATAACCCTTTACCCCTCCACACTTTGCAATAATGTCTGAGAATCCTCATTATCAGACGTTTTCCTCCCAACTGGCAGCCTCCAGCCACAACTCCCAGTACCAAGGCTGCCATTTTTTAGACCCAAAGCCCCAAAATAAATATCCGATAATTTTGGCAGAGAGGTATTACTTTCACAGATTCAATGGAAACCAGAGGTTGGATTTTTTATCTATCTGAATTTCACTTTGAAGCATTATTGGTAAAATCCTAGATCCGTTATGCATTTAAATGCTTTTGTTCATCTAGGTATTAAACAAGCATTTAAAATCACAGATTGACTGAAAATACAAAACGTTAGATAATGGTCTTTCCATTCCAGAATAACGAGTGCAGTTGACTCTTTAGGATTTCTGAAATATAACTAATCTGTAACAGCTATCAATCTACTGAATAGGGAGTTTTTATCATTGCAATAATCGTAAATCTAAAACATTCCAATCAACCAGAAAAAAGAGAGCAAAACGTCAATTTTTTCAACCGGATCTTACCCGGCACACGTTCTTATGACGGATGTCACTGGTTATATAGTACAACTAACATTAAAGACAAAAATAAATGGGAATTCTTCAGTATGTGGGATAGTAAAGAAACGTACGATGTATATCTTCAATGGCGTGTAGAAACAGGTGTAATGAAGAAAGCTGAGGAATTTATGGATAGTGAGCCCATCTTTAGTTTTTCCAAAATAGAAAAGTCGTACTAATTTAGAATAATCTAGTAAACAGGTGTTTGGGTTGTACCGAAGGTCTCAGCTATTATTGCTAACTCAAGACTCTGTATATTTTTTCCCCAGGTCAGTCCCGTCTTCCGATGCTTTAGATTTGAGATAGTTAGATGCGGTTAGCAAAGGCGATCAAAACCGAAGAGTTGCAACACTAGTTGGCACTCTTCCAAAATCAAGGAGGTAAAATGGATTCTCTAACCTCTGTAAACAGTGCGGAGTCAAGAATGAAACAACGGAATTGGGTTGAAGTTGTCAAAAAAATAGGCCCTGATTTTGCAGAAAGGTCTGCTCAACACGATCAAGAAGGATCCTTCGTCCACGAAAACTACGATGAAATGCGGCGTCACAAACTATTCTCGGCCAGAATTCCTATTGAACTTGGAGGAAGTAATTGTAGTCATCAGGAAATGTGTGAAACAATCCGGGAAATGGCACATTACGATGGATCAACTGCGCTGACCTTTTCGATGCACTCGCACTTGCTGGCAGCTCTGGTATGGCGCTATGAGCAGGGACTTACTCCTTCTGTAGAGCCAATCTTGAGGAAAATTGCCGACGAGGAATTGATATTAGTCAGCACAGGTGGTCGAGACTGGCTTAATGGATCGGGTACCGCAGAGAAGGTGGATGGCGGATATAAGATCAGTGGGCGAAAGTTTTTCAGCAGTGGTTCTTCCGGCGGAGATTTGATCGTGACAACCGGCGTCTACGATGACCCACAAGTTGGTCCCACTGTGCTCCATTTTTCCATCAGCCTGAAAGGTGAAGGCGTTACTATCGTAGAAGACTGGGACACAATGGGTATGCGTGGCACAGGATCTAACTCGGTGATATTGAAAGAGGTTTTCGTTCCGGAAGATTCTATTTCTTTGAGTAGACCTTCCGGCAAGTGGATGACGTTCTTCGACGTTATATCACCGATTGCATGGTCGTTGGTTATGTCAGCATACCTTGGTGTAGCAGAGACAGCGAGGGAGATTGCAATCGCTGAAGCGAAAAAGAAAAAAGATGATCAGATTGTGCAGGAGATAGTCGGAGAGATGGATACTAATCTACTCTGTGCTCAGACAGCATTGGAATGTCTCGTTGGGCTCGTAGGACCCGAGTTCACACCGAGCACAGAGAATTCCAATCTGACCTATCGGTACAAAACCATTGTCACCAAGTCATCGATTCGTACAGTAGAGAAAGCTATGGAAGTAGTTGGTGGTATGTCCTTCTATCGCCAAGTCGGGTTGGAGAGATGCTTCCGAGATATACAAGGAGCACGCTTCCATCCATTGCAAGAACGCAAGCAGTATACTTTCAGTGGTCGGATTGCATTGGGGCTTGAGCCAATAGCCTAGTGATGTATTCATTTCTGAGAGAAAGTAAAAGATAACAAAACAAAAAGACCAATCGACCAAAAACAAAAATTTATTTTCGGTCGATTTAGAGGTTAGTGAGTAAATGGTATACGTTGCCTACTCGAAGAAGGGATCAGAGATGATTACCGCCGCACGTTACGTGGTTAATAAAATTATTTGTAATTTCGGATCAACGGAATTTTCTCTACTGTGAACCCTCGATTGCACATATGGTACGCTGAACGACGTGGTTTTCGTTATCTTTCATGCCACCAGCAGCCAATGCAACCCCGTATTCGGGGGAGTGGTAAATATTCATCGCCTTACTCGTATTATCAAAACCGAGTGCGGCTGCGAGTTGGATACTTTGAGCACCCGCATGCTGATGTACGACTTTCCCAAAGGTAGTGCTAGTGAAATGTTGCATGCTAGACTCGGCATAACGCCAGAATGCTGATTCATCGATGATTTTATGCACGTGGTTCAACCAGAAACTTTGGTCTTGGCTGACGGTCAGTGGTTCACCTTCAATGCAGCAAACGCGCCGATCAACCACAGCACTCTCATCGTTTAGTGGACCCATTATTGATCGGGCGGCAGCATAATCGGGATCGTCCCAAAACTCAATGGAAGCCTGAACATTATTGAACTCGGCAACAGCCGCATACTGTACAGCATCCCCTAAAATAGTCTTCGCAACGGGACCAAACAGTAAGATTCTAGCACCATATTGGTTGTCGCCTTGGAACATTGGCATACTCGCCTCAGCATATGCGTTGAAACGATCGGGATCCTTGATATCGATAACATGATTGATCCAATAGCCTTTCATTGAATTACTCATCTACTTGATGTCTCCTATTTTGGTTTTCTGATATGATTCACCTTTTGATCAATATTGATCTGTTTCTATCAGTCTGCTTACATCTGTCATTGTTCCGCTTACTACTTGATGACGGACACGTTTCATATGCCACACTTTTTCAAGGGGGCTCCTTCGATATTTCGAACCAGATACTAGAGGAAAGATAGACCTCCATCCATTTCAGATTCGAATCAATAATAACCTCCGACAATGTATTTCTCCCCCGTCGAAAACTAGAGAAATGTTTAACAACTAATCCTGCATGTTCTCTAAAAATGGACCTTCGAGAAATAAATTTGAAGTTTGATGGGTTTAGTAATACATTGGCGTTGGCTACTAATACTACCATGATACTGTTCGGATTTCTTTCCGAAACTTCTGGCTCCCATCAGGGAGGCGTACTGAATTTAGAAAGATCGGCCTTTCCTTCTGCCTAGGTTATATCGTATGGCTTCATCCTGCATTAAATCATCGAATCTTCAGTGGCTCGTTGTTTGGCTGAAAGCTGTCAACATTCCTGAAAAGCCAAAAAACTGCTAGTGAATTTATGTGAGTGGCACCTGAATGACAGCTGGGGTTATGTGTAGGTTACGTAGGTTTTGTGGAGCCAAATCGGCGGCAAAGGAGACCAGAGGATTATTTAGTACCGAATGGGATGAATCCAAAGAAATTAGGCGCCACCAAGGAGGATTCTGTGCTATTTTCAAATCAACCCCTTCTGACATACTATGGATCTGTTTTCATATTTCACATCGATCAGCACCAGATTTTCGTGTTTTTTTAATAACCTAAAATAAAGCTTATAGGAAAGCAGTTAACTCACCTGACAAGAAGTTAAAGGGGAAATGATCAAGACAAACAGTAAGGCTGACTTTTTTGTAAAGGATGAATAAAAACTGACGACAATACTTAGTATCTTCAAAACTTCCTTCTGTAAGGTGAGTCAACTCCTCTGGCTCACCTTCTTTTTTGCTGATCAGTCCACATACCCAGATTAACATCTTAGTCAAATATTAAAATGTTGTTAGGTGAATAGATTGATGAAACGGGTTTCTATATTTGTAGATGTACAAAATATTTATTATACCACTAAGCAAGGTTTTAACTCTAACTTTGACTACAATGCATTTTGGAAGCAGGTAACTGTAGACCGACAATTAGTTGTTGCCATTGCTTATGCTATAGATCGAGGAGACGAGAAGCAAAAACATTTCCAACGCATATTGAGAGCTATTGGATTTGAAGTTAGACTGAAGCCATTTATTCAAAGACGGGATGGTTCAACTAAAGGCGATTGGGATGTCGGAATCACACTGGACATAATGGAATATGCTACAAAATCAGATGTTGTAGTGTTGGCCTCAGGAGATGGAGATTTTGATTTACTCCTGTACAAAATACGCCAAGACTATAACGTTTTAGCTGAGGTTTATGGTGTTAGAAAATTAACGGCTAAGTCCCTGATAGATTCATCTTCTAAATTTATTGCAATTGACGAAAAATTGTTATTATGAGTAACCTTAACTATTGGCAATAAATTTAATGGTTGTTAATTTATAAAGCCGGCGAGTTCTATATAATACTTTACTAGGATTCGGTTTCCACAGCATCCTAGCCCATGGCTTGATATCGATATACGGTTTGTCAATTTATCGTTGAATCTTTAATCAAATCGCCTATTTGATAATAAGCTTGTTTTAAAATTAAATCGACTTCTTCATAAGCAGAAATCCCTGTTTTGCATTCTTAGGTTTGCGTCTGATTTAATGGATACTATATCTGAAATTATTTGTAGTGTTCCAGAGCTTTCCAGTTGGGCTTTTATTAGTCTGTGTTTGGTTAGCTTTTTTACCTCTTTAGTCTCAGCGACTTTTGGACTTGGCGGTGGAACAATGCTAGTAGCTATAATGGCATCATTGCTTAACCCTATAGCTACCATACCTATCCATGGTGTAATTCAAATCAATTCAAACTTAGTCAGATCCATAATGTTACGAGCTCATATCAAATTCGTCTGGGCTCTACCATTTGTTATCGGTAGCATAGTTGGTGTCTCTCTAGCCAGCCAAATAGTCTTTGCTATTCCGAGGAACCTATTCCAAGGTATTATCGGTTTATTTATACTCTATTCGCTTTGGACTCCCTCCATCAAGGCTCTCAAATCTTCATGGATAATTTTTATTGGGATCGGAGTTGTTTCATCCTTTGCCACTATGTTTGTTGGTGGTACGGGTTTGCTAGTAGCGCCATTTGTTAAGGCTACTACTAATGAACGCCGAATGACTGTGGCTACCCACGCCGCTTTTATGTCATGTCAACATGGAGTGAAAATTCTGACCTTCGGCCTCCTAGGGTTTACTTTTGCACCCTATCTACCATTGATGGTAATCATGATTATATTGGGTACTACAGGGACATGGGTTGGCAAAAGTATCTTGACTAAAATATCGGAAAAACTTTTTCGCCTAGCCTTCAATACGATGCTAATATTATTAGCAACTAGACTTATCTATCAGTCTATTAAGAACGGGTTATTCTAGCCTAGTAAGATTAATAAAAGACAGAAGGACACCATCAATTTCTATTTTCAGCAAACATTTTTAACCAATCATAATGATCTCTGGCCACTTGGTTCGGTTGTGCATGAGAACGGGCTAAAAATCCAGGTACATGGTCTCGACCTGTGGGCAGATCTGGATTACTATAACGGATATCTAAACTCCAACGAATATGATCAGAAAAATTAGGAGTAGAACGGTGAACCGTTTTATGTTGAAGCATCAGTAAACCACCAACCTGAAGAGGACAAGAGACCACATCTCCCTCCGGTATCAATTCTGGAACTAAGTCCTCTGGCCCACCACTATTATAGGGTAAAAGACCGTGATTATGGCTTCCACGGATGACTTCTAGGCAACCATTCTCGATGTTGGCATCGACTAGTGGTAGCCAAAGATTAACCATAAATGTCTCTTCAGCGCTTTTATCTAGATATCCAAGATCCTGATGCCAAGATACAACTGATTTTCGATCAGGTAACTTGGCACGAGAGTTAAATTGAGGATGAACCAAGATCTCAGGACCAATAAAGAACTCCACAAGATCAAGAATTTCGGGCATAGTCATCACATGAAACATCGCCGCAGTTTTTCGCTTACCCGAGACATCTGCTAACAGTTCGTGGCATTCACCTTCCATAGCTTGGTGAATTGAGAAGAGGCGACGTTCAAAGGGGTGATTAGCAAACAAGTCCGTCAACCTACCTTGCTTATAGTAAATATTCGCCCAATTTTCAATTACGCCATTAAAATCAGCATAAAGAATTTCCAATTCAGAAGGGGCAAAGAAATTTTCGAGTATTAGAAATCCATCTCGTTGATAAGAATCATGCTGTTCTGGTGTTAGTGCAGGTTTCATACTTTTTCCTCTAAGAATAATCAAGAATTAGACAAGAATAGTTAAGATTAGTCGTAGTTTGATTTACTTAAAGTTAGATCAACTTCTCGCTCTGATTTTAACACAATATATTGTTAGATCGAAAAGTTACATGAACAAGGAAAATGTGATCAATTAAACGTAGAAACAGGATACTAAAATTGAGATTGAGCTGGTTATTTTACTTGGGTTGAAACAACGAGAATAAGCGGCGATTTCTGATGTTTATTGTCTGTTGGGAACAGACAATTGGCTTCTGAGCCCAATTGAAAAACGGTAAGAAATGGTTGAGACGTTCTGCAGGCTAAACACTACCAATAGATTGCCCAAGTACAAATTAAAAAAGATGACAAAATAGTATAACAAAGACAGAAAAACCTAATTGTCAGGTTTGAAAGACAAAGAATCAATACCAAACGAGTGGTTGTTACACGTAATCCAATAGAGATCAGAAGTAGTGGAAAAGAGATTATTTAACTATTGCGAGGTCTTTATTGTTTGAATCGCTGGTATTTTAGATCTGGATTGCTAGAAGATCATGAAGTAGAAACAATCTATAACTTTCATGTCTTGTTAATAGATCATTTTTGGATGTTAAATACGAAAATTTAGTTTAGCCTGGGGCAAAATCATAGATCGGTTGCTGAATCACTACACTCAATACACTCCAAAAAGCACCAACTACATACTCACCTAACATTATACCAAACATCAATACCATTGCTTTTCGGTAAGTTCCAGCACCACCAAACTGCAACGTCACCCACTTTAGAAAAGTAGCAATCACCAGACATGACCAAAAATAACCCACCCCATTAGTCATCGAAATAGCATAGCCCGCTGGGTGCAATGGGAACCACATGAAACGAGAACGCAGAATCATCAGAAAAAAAGTAAATCCCATTCCACCAGCCATAGCAGTAATTGCTGGAACATCTGGCTCTTTTGGAAAACTTAGCAGACCTGCTAACCAGTTAAATTGCCCAATATGCGCAATTGATGGGCCCATCCCCCCACCTCCAGCACCAGTTACTGCGCCACCTAATCGGTAAAGCTCTGATAGTGTAGCCCAAAAAGTAACTAATGAACCCCACACTACAGCTAATAGCATAGCGAAAACCAACTTCTTTGTGTTCATGCTGGCACGCTCAGCCATTTTGAGAGCTTCTAGCTGATGTGGCATGATGTGTTCTCGATAACCACGCCCAGACATCCACCAGTTCAAGGTGATAAAGCCAAGATTTCGACCTCCTAAAGGTCGAGAGCCCAAAATATTGATCAAAAACTGCTGACCATTGCACATTCCAGCCATTTCATGAGCGGGTGGTCCAATTTCTGCTCTCACTCGAGTAATTCCAACTGAAAGGGCATAGAAAAATAGAAAATAGGGAATAATAATCCAGACAGTCATACCCGCTTTTAAACAAAACCAAAGAATATATAGCCCAGCACAAATAATCAACAATAGAGCCGAACGATAATTGATAGGTTCTTTACTTTCGTCAATACCACTATCCTGCCCCCAGATAGTTCTCCAGACATTGGCTAAATGACGACGAGTCACAATAACAGCCATTATAAATATGGCTAACCAACCACCGATGGACTGCTCAGATAAATAAGGAAATGGACCAGGTATGCCCACAGCACTACCAATTACTCTTTGTATTTTACTGAAAATATAAAAGAACCAAAGAGAAAAAGACATATCTAAAGGCAAGAAGAACCCTAGTGCAATAACGAATGGATAGAGCGGAACTGGAATTCCACCCATAGCATTCCACGGGCGATCGGTAAAAAATTTCCCCCAGTCTCGGGCATTATGGCGAACCGAAAAATCAGGTAAAGATGGGAAGAAATAAGCCAATCCATGCCAGATATTAATGAGTGCTGCAACAATAAAACCATACCATAGAAGTTGATTACGGAAAAAGCTAGCAGCACCACCTCGTTCGGTAATAGCCATTGGCAACTGAATAATAGGGTATGCTAATTTTTCATGTTCAGTCCATTGTTTACGAACGATCACGTTCAAGCTAATCATAATGGCACTGACAGCAACTATGAAGGTTGTCCACCAGAGAGTTGGTTGGATCCAAGCACCCATTATCTGTTGATTGTAGAACGGTGTTTCTCCCTCGTAAATTCCTCTGAGGATTTCTCGGTCAGTTACTACTAAAAACTTGGGAATGTGTGTTTGTATTAGGTCTGCCCAATCGTTTTCCGGAGTCGCAAACCAGAAAGCGTGTGGCAAGGCTGGAATTGTTAATGCTAGAGTATCATGTCCTGCCAGACCGCTGGCAATCGATAGCATTACATAAATAGTGATGAACTCGGCTTGGGATAAAGCTGACTTGGGAGAAACTCGCTTTATACCTAGGTTGATTAAGATGAGAAAAAATAGATTGAGGACGACGTTCCAAAAAAGAGAAATTGTTGTTGGATGGCCACTATGCCAAATACATTCGGTTTCAACAACCCAAAACACATTCGGAGGAATCAGCAGGAAGGCAATAAAAATAGAACGCCAAGTTACAGTCGTCCCAACGTGACTTGAGTCTGAATAGGAAGTTGACCTTTGAGCTGACTCGTTTTTGACCATAAGAAAGTTATTTTAATCTACGACTCTAACCAAATCTCCACTTTTTAAAGAAAATTGGCCAGCAACAATGACACGATCACCATCATCGATACCATCTACTTCCACGATATCTCCCTGACTTAAACCCAGTTTTACTTGGCGACGCTGTCCCGTATTATTTTCATCAACGACGAAAACGGAAGATTGTTCCTTTTGACTTCCAATCAGCGCTGAACGCGGAATTAATACAACATTTTCTCGCACCTCGACCGGAATATTCACCTTGGCAAACATACCAGGCTTAAGTTGGCCAATCGTATTATCGACTTTGATCTCTACTCTAGCTGACCGGCTGACTAAATCGAGTGTTGGGCTAATTCGGATAATTTCTCCAAAAATATCTGTATTAGAAACATCAACATTAATTGTGACTTCACGGCCCAGTGATATTTTAGCCAGATCCGATTCTATTACGTTGATGATAACCTTTAGCTGTTCCATTTGAACAATTTCAAATAATGCAACATTTGGTACTGCCATACTACCTAAATCAAAATTGCGAGCAGAAATTACCCCTGTAATCGTAGCCTCGATCGATGAATCACTCAGTTGCTTATTCACTAAATTCAAAGTAGTTTGAGCTCGTATCATTTGTGTTTCAGCTGCTATGATTTCTACTTCCCAACTCTTAGCCTCTAAAGATGACTGGGCTGTTCGAAGGCCAGCTTTTGCTGCTTCAACCTGTGACTTTGACAAAGCAATATCTTTCTCCCATGATTTGGTCTGACTAGATACTTGGGCCAAACTCAGTGCAGCCTTGGCTTGCTCCACTTGGGCCTCCATTGATTGAATATCTTCTACTTGAGCTCCTTTCTCAATCAGCTTTTGCTGCTCAAGTGCCATCTGGTATTGTGCTTTAGAAATATCAAGTTGCGTCTGTGAACTCTCGAAAGACTGAAGACTAATAGCACCATCTTCGAACAATTGTTGCAAACGTTCAAAATTGCTTTTTGCGTTTGATAAACTAGCTTTAGCTTGGTCAACAGCCGCTTGAGCTTGTTGACGGTCTTCAGCCCGAGCACCACGCTTGATCTTTTCCAAGTTTGCTTGGAGTGAAGCCAAACCAGATTCAGCCTGTTGGATTTGAGATTTTGCTCTAGTTTCAGATAAATCTTTTACCTGTTGTAATGATGTCTCAGCAGCAGACACGCTAGCTTGTGCCTGTGCAACTTGACCTTCGATTTGGATACGTGCCAATTTTTGAACTTGGTTATACGCAGCCTCAGCAGACCTATAGGCAGCTTGCGCTTGACGCTTATTAAGCAATAATTCTTCGTGTTCGATTACTGCTAAAAGGTCTCCTTTATTGACCTGTTGACCGACTTCTACTGGCATTTTCACAATCTGTCCCGCCATTTTAGAAAATATGGAGACTTTTGCATTAGGCATAATGGTTCCTGAGAGATTTAGCTCAGAGCGGATTTCATCAGTTTTAGCAACCGCTACTTCTACGGGTTTGCTAGTTTTTGCTAAACCTTGGGTGCCCAACTGTTCAGATTTTTGTTCCGTGATCCGTTCACTCTGTTTCGATGGTTGACAAGCAGCCGCTCCTAAAAATAATATTGCTCCCAGTAAGGAAATCAAAGAAGTCAAGAATGAAGGAAAACGTTTTATGAACATCATTTATCTATTTATTTTTTCTTTAATGTTGAAAGTGATTGTCCTATTGCCTTTTCTAGACGAACTAGTGCTACTGAATAATCATGCTGAGCCTGAATCCGGTTTACTTCGCTTTGTGTCAGTGCTAACTGGGCGTCGGTTAATTCAACACTAGTAATCAAACCATTTTTGTACTGCAGATCAGCCAACCGGAGACCTTCGTTAGCTTGCTCAACTGTTTCCTTCTGTACATCCATCAGCGATTGGGCTTCCAAAATTTGTAGGTAAGCAGCTCTTACTTCCTGTTGAATTCCGTCTTCTAACTGTGAATGTTGAACGGCCAACTGGGAAACCGCTGATTTTGCTTCTTGTACACGATAATAAGTCATTAAACCGTCAAAAATCGGGAAACTAAGAGCCAAACCGACATTCCACACCTTGTTCATCTCAGTTAATTTTTCGTTGTCATCTATCCTATAGTCAGCTAAAAAAGATAAACTGGGTCGAGTCGCCGCTTGTGTAACCTTGACCATTTCTTGAGCAGCTTGTTTTAATTGTTCTACCTGCTGTAAATCTGATCGATTTATAAGAGACCATTCAATTAAGTCATCAAGAAGCCAGTCGATCCGCTCATAGCGGAAATCTCCGCTAACTTGTATATCTTGATCAAAATCCAAGTTTAGCACATTCTTGAAGGCGTCCTTGGCTAAATTGACCGCGTTTTTCGATCGAATGTAAGTCGATCTAGAGTTAGCCACTTGCACTTTAGCACGAATAACATCAAAGTTAGTTGAGGCTCCAGATGCAAGAAGATCTTGAGCAATCTCAAGTTGCCGATTAGAAAACTCCACAGTTTGCTTTGAAACTTTCACAAACTCCATACTCAGCAAAAGGCGGTAAAATGCAGTCGCCACGTCTAAGTTGAGTTGATTGTAAGCTTCTGCTAATTCTGATTTACTGGCTGACAGTGTGGCCTTTGCACTACGATAAGTGTAGTAATAACGTCCCCAAGAAAACAGCGGTTGAACCAAAGACAACCCACCTTGAAAAGTATGGTGTGCACCGAACTCCATTTCTGTAATGCTGGATTTTCCTTCTACATCTTCAGATAAAATTGGAGGTTGTAGTTCATTAGTTTTCTCTTCGACCTGTTGCGAAGCCAACGGTTGCATTGGTGATTGAAAATCAGGAAACGGCGAATTTCCCCCAAAGTCGATAATGGATTTGGGTAAATCCCTAGCATATGTGTAATTTGAATTTAGGTTTACCTGTGGTAATCCAATTGGACGGGCTACTCGGAGCTGCTTTTTGCGCAAATTGAGTTTATCAATCAAGCTCTGAATTTTCAGGTTATGCTTGTGTGCATGATCAACACTATCGATCAAGGTAAAAACAAGTGGCTCATTTTTTTCTTGGCTGGTTGCTAATGAAATGATATAAGACGAAAGGCAATAGTAAACCAAGAAAGTTAATAGATAATAAAAATACCTGGGCTCTTTCTTAATCATTACGAAATGAAGGTATCTAGCAGGAAGCAAAAAACAAAGTGCCGTGTGTTATTGACTACGGCACTCATCTCCAAGTAGTGGGCTACTAAATCAATTGTCAAGCAAACAAATCCTATTAGTAGCGAAGGATTGTTCCAGATTCACCAACAGCCCAAACATTACCAGATTTAGAAAGTGTTATGTCCGCGAGGTTATTAGTAGTTGGACTTTCTTGTTGCAACCAAGTTACACCTCCATCCTGAGTATGCAAGAGTGTTCCATCATCACCCGAGATCCAACCCATTTTTGAATCAGAAAAGACAACACCAGTAAGTGTCGCTTTTACAGGAGCAACTTGCCTTGACCAACTACTTCCACCATCAGCGGTGTGATAAATAGCGCCATCTGATCCAACGATCCAACCAGTATTGACATCAACCGCGAAAACGGCCCGCAATTCTTCGGGCCCTGAGTATTGTGCGAACCAAGTCTTACCTGCATCTATTGTCTTTGCTACGGATCCCCCCGCACCAACAACCCATCCCGTTGTTTCACTTACAAAATGTACTCCAAATAAGTTATTGAAGTCTATCTGAGGATTGTTCGTCGATTGACCATACCAATTTTCGCCACCATCCGTAGTAACCGCAATTTTGCCCATTTCACCAACCCCCCAACCGTGAGTGGATGTGGGGAAATGCAAATTGTAGAAGCCCAAAGCACTTTTCCAACTGGTCATTGGATCATCAAATACGATCCGCGTAGCAGTTCCATGTCCTTCATCTCTAGGGTCATTAACCATATGCCACTTCGAACCCGCATTTTTTGTTTCCAGTAAGGTTGCATTGCTACCAACGATGTAACCCCGTTGTTCAGAGGTAAATCCAACACCAAACAGCTCGAAAGCATTACCACTAATCTGGTCCTTCCAAGTTTGCCCCTCGTCAGAACTGTGCATAACAGCACCGGCCAAACCGATCGCCCAGCCTTGATTTTCGTAGAAAGATACTCGAGTCAGATCGCTATTACTCGATACAACTTCCCAGTTTTTACCACCGTCAGTCGTATGCAAAACAGTGCTGAAATCACCGACGATCCAAGCCTCTTTCGGACTTACTAAGTGAACTGAATTTAGCTTTTTCTGTACCGGACGTTCTACCTGAGGTCTAGTAGTCCAAGTTTTACCACCATCAACGGTCGCCAAGATAACACCAAACTCAGCTGCACCGTAACCATGGTTTTCATCAGCAAAGTGTATACCCCAAATTGGCTCTGGCATACCATTGGTATTTGGCACCTTACTTTCCTGACTTTCCCAAGTTTTTCCTCCGTCAGCAGTATGTATAAGAGCTCCATTACCACCCGAAGCCCAGCCGACCTGATCGGTCAACATAAACAGTGCGTCCAAAGTTGATGCTGTTCCACTTTTCTGTGACTTCCAGGTTTGCCCACCATCAACAGTACCGAGAACCGTTCCGCCTCCACCAACAGCCCAACCCACGGTTGGACTTTTGAAAGATATACCCATAATTACGTTGTTAGTTTTTGTATCTTGAGCATTCCAACTTCGACCACCGTCGTTGGTATGAGTAACATAACCACCATCACCACCAGCCCAGCCATTATTTTCGTCGGCGAAAGTAATGGCAACTAGTACGGTATTGGTACCGGTGTTCAGCTTATCCCAAGTTTTTCCGCCATCTATCGTTTTTAGAACCGTTCCATTATCACCACAAACCCATCCCATGGTTGAAGATATAAAACGAATTTTATTGAGTTCTATCTTATCAAAAGAAGATGGAAATGGTACGTTCGGCTGACGTTCCCAATTTTTTCCGCCGTCTTTGGTATGCAGAATAGTAGAGTGAGAACCAACAATCCAACCTACTTGAGTCGAATTATCCAAAAAGAACACATCGTTGAACTTGGCCTGCCATTTGGCACTTTTTACCACTTCCCACTGTTGGGCAGATAAACATACCACACCTAAAATCAACACTAGTACCAATACGGTAATACTTTTGAGATTTTTTAACACCAGATCTTTCCTGTTAGTCTATTTTTTCTAAAAACGGCACTCCGAGCGAAGGCCAAACTCGGCGAATTATACTATTCAAATCAATAGCCGTCAAGCGAGTTAGCTAACCACTTGTGCTTGGCTTTTTTCTATCGGAGGCAATTCCGGATAATTACCTTTTGCATTCTTCAGCGCGGTCAAACCCTCTACAAGTATCCAAAATTGCAAGAATTGAATTCCAAGGCCAAAGCAGACTAGCAAGTACTTTTGATTAATCCACCAACCTGTTTCGGGATTAAATATGTTATGCATCATGGCCCAAGTTGGCATTATTATCATAGCCAACATTGGCAAAGCAACAAACCAAACAGGTTTATTGCGGCGAATCAAGTAAAAGAGAATCACCATGAAAGCTAAACCTGCCAGTAGTTGATTAGTTGCTCCGAATAAAGGCCATAGGATCATCCCACCACTACCAGGCCCACTAGGACCTGGTAGTAAAGCGACGGCTCCTCCTAAAATCAATGCTATTGCGGTGGACACATAACGATTGGTAACAAAAGATAAGCTAAGGGTCTGACCAAGTTCTTGAATAACGTAGCGCTGAAGTCTTGTCGCCGAATCTAAAGTGGTTGCAGCAAAACTCGCTACTAATACTGCCATTATCGTAATGCCCATTTTCAGAGGAATACCAATGACAGATAGAAAATTTCCACCTCCATCAATAAAGGCACTCACCTTTTTACCCAAGCTGTGGTTCTTCCATCCCCCGACTAGCTTTCCATCTATCTGACTGATTTCTGCCGAATACCGAGACTCCCAAGCTAATCGGCCTGATATCTGTTTACCAGTCGATTGGTCTACGACGGGAGTAAAGGCATAACTAGCACCAGTACCACTTTTTTCGAACAATCCCATACCAATTCCGGCGCAACAGGCTAAAATTACAACCACAGCCAATCCACCTTCCAGAAGCATGGCGCCATATCCAACGTACTGAGCATCTGCTTCACTTTCGATCTGTTTACTAGATGTACCTGAACTAACTAAACAATGAAATCCGCTAATAGCGCCACAAGCGATAGTAATAAACAAAAATGGCATAATTGGTGGTGCATCAATCGGAATTTTATTTGCGACTGCAGGCGCCGACACAAGCAAATCAGCTTTGCCTGTTACACCTGCTATAACCAATCCTATAATGAGTAACCCTAGAGCTACAATTAATTCATGAGAATTAATATAATCCCTAGGTTGCAAAAGAGTCCAAACGGGCAAAACCGATGCGATGAAACAATAAACGAATAGAATCATTGTCCAAACAACTACCACATTGGCTAGTGTTTGCCCTACCAACGGAAGACCAAATAAGCGAGACAAATCAATCGGTAAAATATAAGCCCCAACTGCCATTGAAACGTACATAACCCCTAAAGCTAAGACGGAGGGTATCAGTAAGCTTTTACCTTTTCTGTGAATCCATATACCAATAGAGATAGCCAATGGGATTTCGATCCAGACGGACAAGACTGATTCTGGGTAGAGCGCAAAAATTAAAGCTATAACTAATCCAAAAATGGCTAAAACAATTGTCAGAGACATAAACAGAACCAATAAAAAGAAAATTTTTGCTCTAGGTGTGATCATTCGCCCTGCAATATCACCTACTGTCTGCCCACGATTCCTCATCGAAATCACCAAAGCACCAAAATCATGTACAGCACCAATGAAAATCGAGCCTAGGATCACCCATAAAAGAGCTGGTAACCACCCCCAAAACACAGCAATAGCAGGTCCGACAATTGGCCCAGTACCAGCAATACTGGTAAAATGATGTCCAAAAATAATCTCACGCTTGGTCGGAACATAATCAATATCGTCTCTCATTTCTTGGCTTGGAACCACAGCTTCTGAATCCAAGCCAAAAATTTTACTTGCTAACCATCTACCATAGGTATGATAAGCAACAATGAAACCAACAAAGCTAGCAACTGCAATTAATAGCGTATTCATTTTTTTCCCTGCTCCTGAAATACTGTTTTAAAAAATCTCGCATAGAAACCGGCTTAATGCTAAAATAGCAGTAATAGATCATTGTTTCAATGCAAAAAAACCTGACTTTAAAATGGGAACCAGGCTCAATTCTCTAGGAGGAAAAGATGAAACTACCAATCGCGGCCTACGTAGTGATGGCTGCATTGATAGCACTTATTGTTTTGGCAGGTCTCTTCTACAAGATGCCCGAATCAGGCCCCTTTGCTGGGTTTGGCATGCCAGATAGTGCTTCCGCATCGAAAGGCTTATCCGACCCCAGCAAACGTCGCTGACGCATAACAAAAAATAAAACAAGAAGTTCGCTTCATCCGATGTACTCGAAGAGCGAACTTCTTTTGTGTTTAAACTTCGTCTAGCTGATCAGCAGCTACATCTTCTAACGTATCCTCTTCTACTTGCTCATCGCCAAAATTGAGAGCAGATCTAATTTCTTTGTCAATGGAAGTTCGTACTTCATTGTTCTCAAGCAGAAAATTCTTAGCGTTTTCTTTACCTTGGCCGAGTCGCTGCTCACCATAGTAGAACCAGGCCCCACTTTTTCTTACGATTTCTTTATCGACTCCCACATCAATTAAATCACCGACTTTAGAAATACCTTTACCAAAGTCAATATCAAACTCGACCTGAGTAAAGGGAGGCGCAACTTTGTTTTTGACAACTTTAACTCGCACCCGATTTCCGGTCGTTTCTCCACCATCTTTTAGAGCTTCAGCTCGCCGAACTTCCAATCGAACAGAAGCATGAAATTTAAGAGCTAATCCACCAGGTGTCGTTTCCGGATTTCCAAACATAACTCCTATCTTCTGTCGAATTTGGTTGGTAAAAATAACGGTCGTTTTCGATCGGTTAGTTACCCCACTTAGCTTACGCAAAGCTTTTGACATTAATCGTGGTAATACACCAACATGAGCATCTCCCATCTCACCCTCAATCTCAACTGAAGGAGCTAGTGCTGCTACAGAGTCAACGACAACCACATCAATAGCTCCACTACGAATTAAAGTTTCTGCAATTTCTAATGCCTGCTCGGCAGTATCTGGTTGTGAGATTAGGACGCTATCCATATCAACACCGATGTTTCGAGCATAGAGAGGATCAATAGCATGTTCAACATCAATAAAAGCCGCAACCCCCCCCATCTTCTGGGCTTCAGCTACTACATGAAGCGTAAGGGTTGTTTTCCCACTTCCTTCGTGGCCGTAAATTTCAACTATTCGGCCCCTAGGTACTCCGCCAACACCTAGAGCAATATCAAGACCAATTGAACCAGTTGGGATAGCTTCAACAGGAACAATATCATCACTATTAAAGCGCATAATCGAGCCTTTTCCGTGTTGTTTCTCGATTTGAGCTATTGCCAAGTCAATAATTCGGCTTTTTTCGGAATCACTCATTTATATATTTCTCCTTAATAATTTAATTAAGCAATTTAAGCTGAAGCGAACGAAAATAACGATAAGCGATCATATACAGCACCGGAAGATAACAGCTGACTCTGCATTAGTGATATATGGTTGACTGCTATCGATAGATCTTTTGGGAGCTGATAGTCTGCAAGTTTTTGTAGATTAACTGGGGTATGAACTCTGGCCAAAGTTATATGAGGTACAAACTGTCTCTTTTCTGGTAAATAGCCAATAACTTTTAAAGCTTTGTTTATTCGAATCGATAGATCCGAAACTTCTTTACCGTTTTTTATACCAGCCCAGAGAACTTTGGGCTGAAAAAAGTTAGGGAAAGCACCTAAATCCCCAACCCTGAGAATAAAAGGCCGTTGTTGATTAGAAACTTCTATTAATTTTTTTTCGATTTTAGGTTGGTCCGCTTGGGGCATAAATCCGACGAACTTAACCGTAAGATGCATATTTTCTGATTCGACCCAGGATAATTCATCCCATTGAATTTTCTCTTGAATCGAAGCTAATTGAGACTTGATATCTATTGGTATTTCAATTGCTACGAAACAACGAATTTTTCCCGACTCCATTTAGTTCGAACCTAACAAGCCCGACAAAGCCCGTCGATTCGCCCACAAAAACTGACCTCCTGATGCAACAGTGCAAATCAGTGGAATACACATCATCAAAAAAACGGAACCGTATGGTCCCTGCAAATGTAAGGCTAGTTGTTCAACACCTGGTCGTAACTCTCGAAAAGCAAACATTATCAACACGATAATTACAGCAATCATTTGTGTGTTGGTCTTGAGTTTACCCCATATATTAGCAGGTACTACTTTTCCGTATCGTGCAATAAAAATTGATCTCAGTACAGTTACTATCACCTCTCGAAACAAGATTACCATAACCATCCAAGCCGGAATTAATCCTCCTTTTGGAAATAATGAAAAAACAACTAATGCCCCGCCAACGAGAAATTTATCAGCTAAAGAATCAGCTATCTTTCCAAAATTTGACACATTATACATTCGGGCTAATTTACCGTCTAAAAAATCGGTTATGGCAGCCAAGGAAAACATAATTAAAGCGTTTACGTGTTGACCATGCAAGAACATAAAAATAAAGATTGGTGTCATTACTAAACGAAGAACAGTTAACGCATTAGCAATGTGCTTTTTTATGAAATCAATCATTATTTATTTACCTAACCGGAAACCATCAACTCAAATTTATTTCTCTTCGGTCAGATCAACCAGTTCGACATCATCTGGCATTTCAAACCTAAACGCTTGGGCTGGTATGTTCTTATTTCGACGAATATTTTTCAATGCTACAATGACGCTCATTTTATCTCCTTGTTGATTAGAAGAACGATAACCGAACTGGACTGGAAGCCAGTCTTTTGCACTAATCCATATCTCCAATACTTCACTAACACTTGAACCATCATCATTCTTGGCGATCAAGTGAGGCTTAGGTTTCAACTCGAGTTGATAAATATCCTTCTTTTGAGCAGCTTCATCTAAAACTAGGTTGATTTGATAATTTTGTTCTGTTCCTTCCAAGGAAATACCTATTCCAGGTATCAGCTCTTTCTGCTTAGGATCCTCAATTTTCATACGGTTAACCTGATTGAGAAAAGGTGTATAAGACCAAGAGAATTTTCCATCTAAAATAATTAACTGGACAATATTATCTGGGTCTTCTTGGCTAACATACTCTTGACGTAACAGATTAGGTTTACTAAAGGATATACGACCACGAGCTATTCCTTTATTAGTGTTTCGAATAGTAGTTTCTTCAAAATCGGCGGCAAAATTCACTGACTTTTCATAAGCCAATTTGAACTGATCAAAAACTTCTTCGGCAGTATATGCATGAACAAAACTGATGTTCATCTGAACGGAAACGAGTAATAATAGGTATCCAATTTTAATTTTTATTCGTCTCATAGGTATCATATCGTCGAATTCCCTACTCTTAAGAGTTAGGAGAACACTGAGCTCCTTTTAGTTTGTTATGTAAATTTTATCCTGCGTATCTCTGAGAGGAATTAAACATTTTTCTTTTCCCTCTTCTCTCGGTGGCGATTTCTATGGAGAGTAACAAACCTCAATGAGCAACCAATACAACCATGGAACCGACTCAGTACGATTGTCCACAGGGAGGAACATGAAGCATATTTTTAACGCCAAGCACCTTTGCTAATCAAAGCTCGATAGCATAGCATTGGAGGGTAAGTTTGTCAATCAGCAGATTGGATTGACACTTAAGCGTCAGTCTGAGTATAGTTGACATTGATTTCATAAGGTAGCGTAGGACAAATGAAATTACGTTTTGTACACAATAGCCTACGATTGCGGTTACGCAAGTCTGAGTTGAAAAAGTTACAAGAAACAAGTCAGATAGATGAGAGTGTGACTTTCAGACCTGGACAGACTTTGGTTTATCAACTGCAATCGCTTAATACAATTAACCAACCAGAAATTAGCTACACCAATGGGAACATTATTGTTCAATTACCGAAGCCATTAGTTACCCAATGGGCTAATTCGGATCAGGTTAGCATTGAATATCATCTATCAGTGAATAAAAATGATCAGCTACATCTATTGATAGAGAAGGATTTCCCGTGTCAACACCAGGAAGAAGAAAACTTCGAAGACACCTTCTTTGAACTTTCAGATTTTAGTTATAGTAACGAACAAAAAGCCTAGATTAAATGTATCCGGTTGAACCATCAGGTTTAGTCAAGCTGTCACGTTGCCAATGTTGATAAGATTTTTCTGGGATGGCTTCTTCAATTATATCTATTCCCAAGCCAGGTCTGTCACGGATTTCTAAGTAACCGTCTTTAGGCAAATAAGGCTCATCAACCCAAGGATATGCATCAGGCAGATTGTATTCCAAAATCTTGAAATTCGGAGTTGATAAAGCGAAGTGAAAATTAACTGCTGTCGCTAGCGGTCCCATCGGATTGTGCGGCGCAATGGAAACATAGTGGGCTTCACCAATAGCTGCAATTTTTTTCATTTCTAAAAGTCCACCACATGCACATACATCAGGCTGAATTATGTCTGCACCTTTTTGGGTGATCAAATCCAGAAATTCAAAACGAGTATACAAGCATTCGCCAGTTGCCAGAGGAACCTGTATTTGTGATCTTAGCTGAGACCAAGCCGGAATATGTTCCGGTCGAATTGGCTCTTCGTAAAAATAAGGATCATAATCGGCTAAAGCATTTGCTAGCTGTAATGCGCGAATTGGCTCGAAAACTTTTGCGTGAGCATCAAAAGCAAATTCCCAATTACTCGGCGTATGCTGACGCAAATCTGAAAAAAAACTTGCTGCAGTTGCACAGACCATACCCCATCTGTTGGCCAACATATCAACACGATATGGACTGGTTTTAAAAACCGTTACGCCCCAATTTTCATTCAACCGTCCTGCCTGATCAGCAGCTTCTTTACCTGATTGACCTCCTAAATGAAGGTATACTTCTACTCGATCTCGAACTGAACCGCCCAGGAGCATGTAAGTAGGTAAGCCAGCGGCTTTTCCGCTAATATCCCACAATGCATGATCAACAGCTGAAGTTACTGCCAAGCCTACACCACCAATCGGAAATCGAAACTGCTGGTGTAATTTCAACATGAGATATTCAATCCGTCTAGGATCTTCCCCTTTTATTAACTCAAAAATGTAGTTAGCAATGGGTTCTGCTGCTAAATCTGGACCAATTGAATAAGCTTCCCCCCAACCATGAATACCTTCATTTGTTTCAATTTTTATCAAGGCACGAGATCGGTTATTAATTTGTACCATGAAGGTTTTGATGTTAGTTATTTTCAATCATTCTCCTTGAATTAAATAAATCAATTTTTTCAGTCACTTAGCAGATAAGGTCAACTAGTCTTGGTCAGAGTCATGTTGCTTTCGTAGACTCTTGAAACGTTGCACCCGTTCTTGACGTGAATCTCGATTACTTTTCTTACTACCTTGTGAAGTAGATGTTTCTTCAATTTGCTCATTTTCTTGTTCTAGTGCATCCTGAAGAATATTGACGGCGTCCATTTCTACTCGATCCAATTTTTGTTGATTAGAGATTATGGCCTCAACTCTACGGTTAAGTTCCAAGTCGACAGAATGAGGGTGAATTGACGAAATAGGACCATTATTTGGCGTTGTCCCTGCAATTACCGATAAATCTTCTACTGGAAACAAATCTAGGGTTTGGGCGAACGGTTTTACTAATTCATCAAATTTTTCGATAATGTAGGCATTTAATCCTTGGTCTCCGGCCGATTCCAAAATGTCGATTGTACGTTTAAGTTGGGTTAGCTCCGATTGAGCTTCTCCTCGAATCTTGGCGGCTTCAGCTCTAGATAACTCAATCGCCTTATCTCTCTCTGCTTGAGCTGGAATTAATATTTCAGCCTCACATTTGGCTCTAACCATCTCAATTCTCTGCTTTTCAGCTTCAATCTGGGCTTCAATTCCGGCTACTTCAGACTCAGCATTCCTTAATGCCTCCTGTGCGCCAACAGCACTACGTTGTTTCTCTCGTGCAATCTTAACCTTTAACTCAGCTTCCAGATTTTGGCGTTCATTTTCTAGCCGTATTTTTTCTACTTCCGCTCGTCTTTGCTCTTCTTTCTCACGAGCACTAGATTCAGCATTAGCTTTCGCTTCTCGGGATTGAGAGTCAGCGTTAGTTGTCTGTACACGCTTTAGAAGATCAATGTATAGATGTTTCTCCTCAACTCCACTAAGTCTATGGTCATCGACGTCGGCGATGTTCATAGTAGTAATTTCTAAACCAATCCCTTCTAAATCTGATTTACAGATTTGGATCATGTTTGAAATCAGCTGATCTTTTTCTCGCATTACTTCTTCTGGTGTCATTGCTGCAATTGAATCTCTCAAATGACCTTCGATTATAGAGCTAGCAATAGTCTGTAGTTTAGACTTTTCACCCTTGGTCATTTCTAAAATACGCTTTATTGCATTTTGCCTACCCTTTTCACTGGTCGATATTGCGTAACTAACAGTAGCTGTTACTGTTAGGGGGACAATTCCTGATGCAATTGCTGACTCGACCACCACACTAGTCGTCTGTGGAGTCAGGTCCATCGTATCAAACCGCTCAATTAGAGGATACACAAAAATTCTACCGCCTCGATATGTCTTATTACGACCATGAACTACGGCAAGCTCGCTGGGCGGAACCAACTTCATACGAGAAATTAACTGGACAAACAGAGTTATTGAGATCAGACCGCCAAGAGTTATCAAAAATATTATCGTACCCATTATGCTTCCTCCAAAATTTGATTGTCATCTCGGCGCGGATGGGGTGAGTTCTTCTGAGTCATCAATTGGCGGACACTTATACCAAACCCCTTTTCAAATTGATATAAAAAATCAACAAAAGCCGCAGGACCTCGATTAACCGCACTATTGAACCCGTCTTTTTCATTTAAAACTAATAAGTTGTTAACTTTTAGATCTTTAGCATTTTCTGCGTAGGCATCGAACAGAGATGGGATTTTAGTGAAGAAGAGTGCTATTTTACCGATGTCTCCAGCTTGAGTTAGAAGTTCTGCTTTTTGCTGAAGCAATTCGTTTTTAGCCACCTCGGTAATTTCAACTGACTTTGCTTCACCTTCAGCTGTGATTTCAGCTGCTCTACGCTCGGCCTCAGCCGGTATTGTGATTTCGGACTGGTTCTTGAGTTTTTGCAGTTCAACTAACAATTCCTGAACTCGACGCTGCCCTTCGCTATCCGATTTTTCTACTGAACTCGTAGCTTCGAGTCCAGCTTGGCTGATCTGTGCCTCGGCCTCTTTGGTAAATAAGTCAACGTCTTGCTGAATTGCTAAAATCTCTTCATTAGCTTTACTTTGACTGACTGATATCAGTCGTTCTGAATCAGATTCGGCTTGTTCAGCTCTAGCTTTCAAACCTGTTTCTTCGATTTCAACATCTTGTCTTTTTTTTGATAATGTTTTGTTTGCTAAATTTGAGATATAGTTTGAAGTATCCCAAATTCTCTGTAAAGAAACAGAAACTACGTCAATACCAAAAGTCGACAAATCTTCTCTACAATCCTGTAATAAAACACTACGAAACAAAGCCCTTTCCCCGTCCGAGTCTCTATCAGTCGTTGATTCGGTGTTAATTCCAACATCGATTGTAGTTGTTGTCGTTAACTCCTTTTCGCCAATATTATCAGCACTTTCGACCATACCAATAGCTTGAAGTGGTGTAGTCTTGTTAAGTGCAGCCCTAAAATTACCAACCATAGTTTGCTGAATCTGATCTGTAATTTGTTCTCTACTTTTACCCAGCAATTGTTGAATAGCTTGGTACAATTGTGTTTCCACTGTATCATCTACGCAAACACAAGCAGTTGCATCAGCTCCGACGGTAATTCCATTAGCTGAATTGACATTTTCGATTTGAACATTGATTGGTATAATACCCAAGTCAATACGCTCGACTCCCTGAATGAACGGAATCACCGTAGTCCACCCACCCCTTTGGATACGGAATCCGTATTGCTTACCACCTACATTAGTTTTAGCTCCTGTTATTACTAGGATTTGGTTAGTTGGGCAAACACGAACAAACGATTTCAAAATAGTAATCAAAGCCAAAAAGGCCAAAAGACCTAATCCACCAAACAGAACGGGATTGGTTGATGTGCCAGCTAAGGTTAGCATGAAAACCTCCTAACTAAATTAATCAGTATGTGTGAGTAAATCTCGTTCTACAAAAACATATTCGTCTGTTATTTCAGTAATCCAAACAACTTCGTCCTTCCTGAAAGAATCATCGGTTACTCGGGATAACGCATAATACTCGGCCACATTCATACCAATTTGAATGCGGATTTTTCCCATCTGGTCATGAGAAATCGGTATAGTTACATTTGCCTGTTGGAATAAAATTTCCTGAGGTTTGAGAGTTGAGTCAGTTTGTGTTTTTTGAAAACGAAAAAATACACGAGCCAGAATAGTAGCCAAAATACCAGAGGGTATTGACCAAAACAAGCTGTTCAGACCAGTGTTATTAGTCGCCCAAGAAAATACGCCCATTGGTCCAAAACCCAATCCAAAATAAACCAAACTTCTGAGATAAGATAATAAAGATAGAACCGAAGAATTTAACGGTGAATCTGGGTTATCTGGCAACACAACATCTGTTTCGGCATCGTCGACTATTGTCAGATCAGTTTCGGGATTATCGTTTGATAATGATGCATCTGATAAAGAAACATCTACATCGTCATCTGATTGTCCTAACACCCCGATCAGATCCAAGACCGTAATACCCACCGAAAAAATAGTGAAAGCTAAATAAAATTGGCTCAGAAAATCCATCTTAATATTCGATTAATAAAAGAATTAAGTTTTAACATTTATTATTTACCAATATAGATCCTAAAGACAGTAAAAAGATAGTAAAATTTCATCTCTGTTAGGGTTGATGTGTTCTTCTAAATAGACCTGTCAGTCAAATAAAGTTTAACATAATTATTTTTGTTATTAAATCAATCAATTTCAAAGTTGTTGGTGTTGCCCGTTAATTTGGGGTGTTTATTGTTACAATTTAGTGAAATTTTGTTACTTTTATCGTAGAATTATAGGCACAAAATAATATAAGGCTAAAAAATGAGATTCCGTCAGTGTCGACTTTAACTACTAGTTCATCTAAAAACACGAAGGATGAAACTCTAGATAATGATTTGAGAAACAGTTTTTCCACAGCTTCTCAATGGCAGTTAATGTGGTGGAAATTCCGTCGGCATCGTATTGCTGTATGGTCAATGATGATGTTAGCTTGCCTTTATTTAATGGCTTTATTTTGTGAGTTTTTGGCACCCTACCCTTTATCATTTCAAGACACTTCATACGCCTATGCACCACCACAACAGATCCACTTTATATCCGATGATGGATTACATTTATGGCCTTTTGTCTATGGACTCAAAGGTAAGCGTGACCCTGAAACTTTGCAGAAATTCTATCAGGAAGACAAAAATCACAAATATCCGATTCAATTATTTACTCAAGGTCATCCTTATCGTTTCTGGGGTTTATTTGAAACGAAAATCCATTTGATCGGTATTGGTGATGGTGGGACTTTGTTTCTACTTGGTACTGATTCTATGGGGCGTGATCTGTTGTCCCGGATTATTTATGGTGCAAGAGTATCGCTAACAATTGGTCTGATTGGTGTAGGGATGAGCTTTTTGTTAGGATTGTTGATAGGTGTTGTCTCAGGTTATTATGGAGGATGGGTTGATAACGTAATTCAGCGTATTATTGAAATCATTCGCTCGTTTCCACAAATTCCTCTCTGGATGGCACTGTCGGCAGTACTACCTTCAACTTGGTCTCCCATCCAAATCTATTTCGGTATTACCGTAGTACTCTCAATTATCGGTTGGACTGGGCTTGCACGTCAGGTGAGAAGCAAAATTCTATCGCTAAGAGAAGAAGATTTTGCAACTGCCGCCATGTTAGCTGGAGCTAGCCAAATCCGTATAATGTTATACCATCTCCTACCTTCGTTCATGAGTCATATTATCGTTAGTTTAACTTTAGCTATTCCTGGTATGATAATTGGTGAAACCTCGCTCAGCTTTTTGGGATTAGGGTTGAGACCCCCAATTACTAGTTGGGGAGTATTACTACAGGAAGCTCAAAACATTCAAACCGTTGCATTCTATCCGTGGTTGCTGACGCCTTCAGTTTTCGTAATTCTAACTGTATTAGTCTTTAATTTTATGGGGGATGGTTTACGTGATGCAGCGGACCCTTACGACCGTGGATAAATCTAGTGAGTTTTATGTCTAAACCTCTCTTAACCATAAACAACCTGAAAACACACTTCTTCTTAGATGAAGGTGTTGTTCAAGCAGTCAATGGAGTTTATTTAGAAATTCCATCCGGTCAAACCTTGGCTATTGTGGGAGAAAGCGGTTCAGGAAAAAGCGTTACGGCTTTCTCGATCCTACAGCTAATATCTCCACCAGGTCGTATCGTTGGTGGAGATATCATATGGCATAATCGAAATGACCTAGTATTGACTAACTTACCAAGCGAAGGAAAAACAATGCGCTCAATCAGAGGTCATGAGATTGCCATGATTTTCCAAGAACCGATGACATCTTTGAGTCCAGTTCATACTGTTGGTAATCAGATCATGGAAGCAATTAGGCTCCACATGAAAACCAACAAAAATTCAGCGAAAAAAAAAGTGATCGACATTATGGGCCGAGTGGGTATTCCAAACCCAACAGAGCGTTTTAATCAGTATCCTCATCAAATGAGTGGTGGTCTCAGGCAAAGGGCTGTGATCGCCATGGCTCTTTCTTGTCAACCTAAACTTCTTATTGCCGATGAACCTACTACCGCCTTAGATGTGACTATCCAAGCTCAAATTTTACAACTGATGCGAGATTTGCAAAAAGATCTGTCAATGTCGATTTTGTTAATTACACATGATCTTGGTGTCGTGGCTGAAATGGCTGACTATGTTGCTGTCATGTACTCAGGGCGTATAGTCGAACAAGCACAAGTTAGCGAGATTTTTCAATACCCTCAGCATCCTTACACTAAAGCTTTACTGAATTCTATTCCAAGACCAGATAAGGCACCAAAAACCAAACTTCGTGCTATAACTGGAACTGTTCCTAGTCCTTTTGAAAAAATTGATGGTTGTCCATTTCATCCTCGCTGTGAGGAGTTTATATCCGGAGATTGTAACACGGGTCATCCTCCACCATTAACAACTATTAAAAAAAATCACCAAGCCGCCTGCGTTAAAAGACAACCACTATTCAAGATTATTAAGAACCAGAAAAGTGAATAAAGAAACTGCCAAATTTCCATTACTAGAAGTTCGGGGGGTGAAAAAACATTTCCCTATTAAAAAAGGGTTTTTTAATAAAGTAGTCGGACAAATAAAAGCAGTAGATGGCGTTAGCTTCGAATTGTACTCAGGCGAATGCCTTGGATTAGTAGGAGAAAGTGGTTCAGGGAAAACAACCGTGGGTCGAACTATATTACGTGCCCTAAAGCCAACAGCCGGTGAGGTGATTTTTCAAATTAATGGAAAAAGTTATGATTTAGCTAGTCTCGAGACCCACGAATTACGACCACTAAGGCGATACATGCAAATGATTTTTCAAGACCCCTATTCATCTCTTAATCCTCGTATGACAGTTGCTGAAATTATTGGCGAACCATTATTGGTTAACGGAATGGTTAACAACTCCGAACGAGAAAATATTATTTGCGATTTACTTGAGCAAGTGGGCCTCAAAACTGAGCATTTACGCCGATATCCTCATGCGTTCAGTGGTGGACAAAGACAACGTATCGGTATTGCTAGAGCATTAGCATTGAAACCAAAACTAATAGTTGCTGATGAACCTGTTTCTGCTCTTGATGTCTCCGTCCAAGCCCAAGTCTTGAACCTACTACAAGATTTGCAAAGTGCCTTTAAATTAACTTATTTGTTTATCGCTCATGATTTAAGTGTTGTAGGACACATATCAGATCGAATTGCTGTCATGTATGCTGGTCGTTTAGTAGAATTAGGTTCTGCCAGAGAAATCATGACAAAACCCAATCACCCTTATACTGAAGCTCTCTTGGAAGCGGTCCCAATGCCAGATCCTATAATTAAACCCGATCGTCAGCTTTTATCGGGGGAAGTAGCTGACCCATCCAACTTACCAACTGGTTGCGTGTTTCATCCTCGCTGCTCGAAAGTTGAAGAACGTTGTCGAGTCGAGCGACCGGATTTACGAGAAATTTCTCCCGGCAATTTTTCCCGTTGCCACTTATCTTAGACAACTAATCAAGACAATCCAACAAATAATGACGACTATTTATCGCATCGGTTAATGGATCGTTAGAAGGCGTATTTTCTAGTAGAAGATCCCCTTGATAATTACTCTGATTAAGTTTCCGTATAATAGACCTTAAATCAACCCAACCATCTTCTAACTCAGTTAGCACCCCATCAGTTGTCTTTTGTTTAAAGTGAACAGAAGTTAGATCCTTCATCTGAATGCTTCTCCAGAATGCAGATAAATCGTCTTTTACAGATCCATCAGGTTGATACGAATTAGCTTCATCATAAGTCAAAACTACTGGAGTATGTTCAATTAGCTTAATTAAGTCAGTAGCTGGCTGAACAGCATTTTCGACAGCAAAAATCGTTGGGGGGGACAAATTTAGGTAGCGGTTGATATTACTTTTCGCCGTTTCAAAATCTACAGAAATAGGACTTGTCAAGTCTACTAGCCGTAACCTAGGTGATTGTGGACAAAATAGGTAAGATAGCCGTTTTGCCTGTTTAATAAAATTATTATCAGCTAATAAATCATCTGGTTGAGATAGCCAAGGGTGAGAAATCGCATAACTAAACCGAAAAGGGAAAATTTTTGCGACGAAATCTCCAAATTGTTGGAATAGTTGTTGATGTTCGACGACAAATTCTTTTTTTTCAGTTGATTGCCAAATGCTTCTGCAGATTTCTTCCCACTCTTCCGTGTTATAATTTCTCATAACATCTTTCAATTTTTCCAACAAGTCACCAAACATTGATTGACGTAAATAATCACCGTCCCGCACTTCAAATTGGGTAAAACCATTCTGGCCAAATTGTTGTGCTAAATCAATAAATGAGTCTCCTTGATCCATTCTTTGGGCCCAGATATTGGTGACAATTCCGATTTTTTCATACATGTTCAATCTTCACCTTAACTGATTTTTATTTAATGTAAGTTGAGCCAACTATTATGATTGGGTGTTAATCTCCACCAGTCTTCTGTGAAAGATTTTGCTTGATGGTACGTGATTTCTCCCAGATCTGCGTAAGTATAAGGTACACCATTATTGGTCACATAAGCTAGTGCTCGATCCCACATAGATGACCACAAGTAAGAATTACAAAGTTCAGTTTCAGGTGATTCGCGGCTACGTGCAATAAAACCAGGAAGAAAAGGACGACCACATGATTGTTTCGGTGGCAAATATCGAAAATTAAAAGCCCAACGATATTCGTCTTGACTATTATTTGGGGATGAAGCATGAAGTACCTTATTATCTAAAAACACTACATCACCAGGTTTAACCTCTAATTTAATTGACTTCTCAACTATACTCGGTGGAATTTCTTTCATTAAACCTAATTGATGCGACTCTGGAACTACCATCAAACAACCATTTTCTTGATGAGCTTGAGTTATCGGTATCCAAGCATTTACGATCCTACTATCCAGCGAATCGCTTAAACCGGCGACAGCATCCATATGCCAATTCGTTTGCCCTACTTGAAAATTGTAAAACACATCTTCGGCAGGAGATCTTTGTCGAGTAATTTTTGCTATATTTTCTGCTTTCATCAAATGCGGGTTAGATAACTTGATATTGAGATGATAAATAGGCGAAGCATAAACTTCGCTGCCAATAAGTTCTTCAATTACATCTAACAACTTGGTGTGCCGAACAAAATCAAATAGTGGGGGTATCTGAGCAGAAGGTAGATCTCTACGGTATTGATAATCAGGTGAATAAATGTTCAAGACAGGATCTAAGTGGTGCAAGGCTCTTCCACCACTAGCACCTATCAAGGTAGCAAAACGGTCAGGAAAATCTAATTCAGGATAGTTACCTAATAAAGAGTCTAATTGGCTTTTATCAACACCCTTTGCTTCGATCAGAAAAATTTCAGCAAGTGCGTCGATGAGTTTCTGATATTCAAATACAAGTGGTAAGATATCATTCTGCCAATTAAGTAGATTTTCTATAACTAAATAGCCATCGTGATTGAATATTGATCTATGATCTAAAGACGAAGAACCTGACATCATATTTGACATTTAGACTTATCAGCGATTTTCACGCTACGGACGAGATCGTTGAGCCTCCATGTTCGAATGAACATCAATTAAAACAGTTTTCCCATCAAAGTTTAGCTGCTGCGCCTCTTTCAAAGCTTCCGCCATTTCATGTGGTTGTTTAACTACTAAACCAGTAGCACCCATCCCTTGAGCCATTTGGGCATAATCACCTTTCATTTTTGTCGCACCAAAACGTTGGTAAGCAACAGGCATGTGTAAGGACGTCCCGATGGGATACGTAGCCATTCCACTATTATTCAGAACAACAGTCGTAATCGGCGTTTGGCAACGAACAGCAGTTTCTAAATCTAATCCAGACATCCCAAAAGCCGCATCCCCCATAAGGTTTAGGCAAAACTTACTGGGTTGTGCCAGCTTGGCTCCAATCATCAGTGGGATACTAAAGCCAAGATGAGTTGTCTTACCCCAACCGATGTAACTATGAGGAACGGTGGCTGGGTAGAAGGGAACGATACAATCTCTAGGTGCTCCAGCGTCATGAGTAATGATACTATTTTCTAAATTCAGATTTTGTATAATTTCATAAATAACTCGATAAGTATTCAATGGCACCTCATTGGATGTCAATAACGGTTTCCATTGGTTCATCCATTCGTGTTTCAACCGGCTAATTTCCTTGGTTGCATCTATGGGTTGGACCGATCTAGATTGAAATTCGTCCAAAAGAGATTCTAAAGTCAATTTAGCATCACCAGCTAGGCCAATTTTGACTGAGTAGTCCTTATTGATGTCTTCCGGACTTTCAGTGTTATGAATAATATCTTTATTATCAGGAATTGATTGTCCGTAAGGTGTACGTGTCAGACTGGAACCTAAAGCTAATAGAACATCTGATTCCTGAATCCACCGATATCCCGGCAAAGTAGTAGCCCCACTACCAGATCCAAGAGATTGAGGATGCCGTTCGTCAAATGCTGATTTCCCACCCATAGTACAAAAAACAGGTATACCTGTTGCTTCAGCGAAACTCTTCAGCACCCGACTTCCACCAGCTAATAGTACGCCCATTCCAGCCCAAATAACGGGTTTTTCTGCATCCAATAACAAATCGATTGCTTGTTTAACGTCAGTCGAATCTGGACGCTGTGCGTATCGTTTAGGTGGGATATAATTAATGCTTTTATAAGATAATTTTTGACTACCAACATCAGCAGGAATTTCGATAATTACTGGACCAGGCCGACCATTCCTAAGATGATGAAATGCCCTTCTCATAACATTGACTGTTTGATCCGCATTCGTAATCACTTCAGCGTGGGTAGTAACAGTTTCAAAAGTTTTCACAGCAGAGAAATTAGGACGGACAGCATATTCACTCAGTCGAGGTCCTGCCGGTAAATAAAGAATAGGTACGTTATCACTAAAAGCTTGGGCCACCCCCCCCATCGAATTTTCTGCTCCTGGACCACTTTGAGTTAAGGCTACGCCAAAACTCTTTCGGTCGCTAATTCTGCTAAATCCATCTGCAGCCATTAATGCACCGCGCTCTTGGCGAAACATAACAGGACGAATATTTGCTTTAGCTAATTCTTCGATTAGAGGATTCGAGGGGAAACAAGTGATGAAATTCACCCCTTCAGCTTTTAGAATTTTAGTTATAGCCTGTATTGTATTCATTAATAAATTTGCTTGCTTTACCAAGAAAACCTGATAGCTTTACTTCCAAAAATTCAGGTTTTGGAATGATTATTGATTTACCTTAAGATGGCCCCAATTTGTTGCTAATTTGATTTGGGGATCAACAGCAAACGGATTTACTGGTCCTGTAGAAAGGTATTTAGCTTCTTTATCATTTAGGGCTCTGTGATAAAGAAGAAACTCGTCCATTAAGCCTTTGAAAGCCCAATTTGGACCAGTTGGACCATCGAAAGCACCAGCTTCCGATCCTATTCCGATGAACCCATATCGAGTGATAGCTTTCCCCATAACCTTATGTGGTACAGCTGTTTCTGCATCAAGCTTTCCATCCACATAAATCCGCTTATTTTTCCCATCATAGGTCGCGAGCACATGATGCCATTTATCATCGGTAATTTTCTTTTTCCCATGCCAATCATGTATTCCACAACAGGTATCAAACGCAATAAAATCATTATTTCCCAGTTGATCATCTCCAACACCAAAACGAAAAAATTCACTTCGGTCCCAAGAGGCGATCATCCCACGACTCGGAGCCCTAACCCAAGCCATAATAGAAAATTCTTCAATATTAGCTTTGGAATAGTGATGGTTCCGAACCGAAATATAGTCAGGTGCTGCCCCTTTAAATTCCATAGCTTGTCCAACTTTACCTTTGACAGTCTTTTGACTACCCTTTATAACACCGTGGTTTTTGTTACCAGATAGATCCTTAATTTCCTTTCCGGTGATGGTTTTCTTATCAAAACTATAGTGGATGATCAACCCTTTTTTATTCACCTGAGCATCAATTGAAAGAACACAGAAAACTAAAATGATCATTAAAACGCGAAATGGCATAACATTTACACCTCCATTGATTTAATAAGCTTAGATTTCAAGGCTTCAAAAGGAGCTATATACTCTAGTTCATTGATCAGATTTACCATTTCATTTGGATCAGTCTGAAGATCAAAAAATTGTTCACGATTGTTGCCTTGATTATACAAAATATACTTGTAACGGTTATCTTGAATCGCTCGGCTATTGGTACTTTCAATCAACAAATTTCGTCTCCATTTGGAATCACTTTGAGCTAACGTTAAAGGACGAAGACTTCTACCATTCAGTTCATTTGGTATATCAATTTCAGCATAATCACATAATGTAGGCAACAAATCCAGCCCATTAGAAACCAGATGTGTTTTGTCGACACTCCCTTCTTTACTTTCACCCAAAAAAGAAATAATTAACGGAATTCGTGTGGCTTCTTCATAAGGAAAAGTTTTATGCTCCATCTTCCTTGCTCCATCATGATCTCCATGATCGCTAGTGAAAATGATAACTGTATCCTGTTCTAAACCAGACTGTCTTAAGGCGCGAAGAACACGACCAATCTGCTCATCTACCATCTCTGTTAACCGACCATAAGCCCATCTATGCAAACGCCAATCTTGGTCAGTCCAATTTTTTCTCACGATAGAGCGAAACTGACGTTGCCTCAATATTTTGTTTACCATTGAAGGTTCATCATTCCAAGGCTGATGATTGATTGGCAGTTCGGGGCATAACTTATGCCAAAATAAGTCTTCACTAATATTAGGTGGTTTTTCTAATGCTCGATCCAACGTACTAATTTCAATTTTTCCGTTATCTACTAATTTATATGCTTCGTCTTGATAGGAACTGATTTTCGGTAAAGCTGAGCGGATAGCCATATAGCATATATCATGTGGATTGATAAAAGACGCCACCAAAAAAAATGGCTTTTTTCTATCCCTTTGAGTCAGGAATTTAGCGCAGACATCAGCACATTCATTCCTTTGATCAGTTGTAAGAACGGAAAAGCCACAGTCCTCAGCACTAGCATTCGGAAAGTGATGTTTCCCTGCAAAGTAGGTCTCATATCCAGCGTTATTAAGTAAATTTCCAATTGTTTTTTTGATGATTTTTGGCGAAATTGGTGGATTTACACTTATGGGAGGATGCAGACCAATTTCACTAGGCATCCGGCCTGTCATTAAGCTAAACCGAGAAGCCAAGCAAACAGGGAATGTGCAATAAGCCTTTTCAAATCGTTGTCCTCTCTGAGCTATACTGTCCATAGCTGGTGTCTGAAAATACTGATTACCAGCGCAACTCATCATTGTTGCACTCTGTTGGTCCGTCAAAATTAACAGGATATTAGGCATGAATATGGATTAATTGTCAGTTAAAGTTGGCCTTAGTCGATTATAATAGACCACAAATTTCTGGTATCTCTACCATTACTAAGGTTGATTTATTTGGATATGATTGAATTTCGAATCTCTATCGATATGGTGCAATTTTTTCTGATCAAGTAGCACCTTCAACTGATTTAGTACGCTTTGATCCGTTGATCATAATGATAATCATTGATAATACTCGTCTGGTTTTCTAGGTTGTGAGTCAAATCCATAGATACGAAGCATCTCTGGTGTAGAGCGTTGATAGACTTCTTCTTTCAAATGGTTGACAAAATCAAACTGGGGTTTCATAAAAGATCGGCCACAAAAACATATTAAAGCAATACGGTCACTTTCGGTTACATTAGCACCAGCTGCATGCCAAATTGCACCATTGAACAGAAAAACGGACCCCTTAGGTGCATGAAGTCGTTTTTCACCTGAATCAGTGGATAAATTAGGAGGCGGTTTTTTAAGACGGAGGTGACTTTCGGGAACAAATCGGGTGCCACCGTTTTCTGCGCTGAAATCGTCTAATAACCACAAAGAATTAACAAAGACGGGAAAACTTGGTAAGGGTTCCGGCATCTGGCTTAGTGTGTGGTCTATATGGTAATTACTATCTTTTGCTCCCGGCCTAATAATATTGGAAGTTAGTGTACTAAGAATATAGTCTTCCCCCAACATGTATTCGAAATATGGTACGACTCTTGGGTGAGCAACCAACCGTTCAAAAGATTTTCCTTTATTCACTAACCATCGGACTAATTGGCCTTTACCATCTGAGTGAGACAAGGCAATACCTTTATCCTGTTCAATCTCTGCTAACTGCAATAATCGCGATCGGTAATGGTCAATTTCGGCCAAAGATAGTACATCCGGTATAACTATGTAACCCTTTTGGTCTAATTGTTTTTTCTCAGAATTTGTTAATTTGTATTTCTTTGACATAAACTAATTCTAAATACCTATACTGGTCTACATTTCTTCCGAATTACAATTGCGTATAACCCATCTGGTGAGCTAAGTGCCTGATAAAAGATGGATCGCATTGTTGCTTCATCATCACACTCTTCAATTATCCACATTTTATCGACTTGGCAAGTTTGTATCAAGTCTACGATTGGCACACCATTTTTGTCTGGAGTAGGTTGATTTCCTGTAGTTACAGCTCCACCATTATCTAAAATAATAGCCAGTAGAGTTTTATTACTAAATCTTGCTTGTATTAGGGCATTTATTCCACTATGGTAAAATGCTGAGTCACCAAATACGGCTACCGACTTTTGCCCTATATCTGCGGACTGATGACCAATTGCTACACCTATGGATGAACCCATGCACAGTTTAGCATCCAAAAGTTTACCTGCCATGATAACACAGCCTGGATCGCCTATTAAAAATGGGTTCTGGTCTAGTTTCTCTGCTTCTTCTCTAAGACTTGTCAAAATCTCAATATATGGACAGCCGGCACAATAAGATTTACGAAAGGGTTTCTCTTGTTCCCAATTGGCTTCTAGATACTTTTTCTTTGGTCTAAAATCGGGTAAAAATTTTCTCAAAGATTGTTGAATATGCCATCGAAATAACTCACCGACCCAGTTAACATGGCCCGTTCTTTTTCCATAAAGCTTGGGGCAATGCCCACTGTCGTAACCAATAGATTTTAGAGAATCTTCCAAGTAAGGATCTACTTCCTCAAAAACCAAAATTTCTTCGCATTGACTGAGAAATTGTATCACTAGTTTTTTAGGTAAAGGATAAAGCGAATTCATCTTCATCAGTTTTACACTAGAATTATATCCATCTAGTGCTTCTTGCAACTTCGTATACACAAAACCTGTTGCAATAATGCCCTTCGATTTTTGAGAATTACCCTCTATACTGTTGAAAGGTAGTTGACTAAAATCTAGAGTCGATTGTTCATTCTTTTGGTGCAGTATCTTGTGATCGCTAGTTGTTTTATCCAAGGCAGCAATCCATCGCATCGGAGATCGGTCTGGATGCTGAGCTGGGTGATAACTAGGAGGTTGTAAGGGAGGTACCATTTCCTGTCGGGTCGTGAAACTACGAGTTATCCGAATGATTACTATTGTTTTCAGCTCTTCTGAATATTCGAAGGCCCACTTGACCATTTCTCGACCCTCTTGTAATGTGGAGGGTTCTAACATGGGTAATTCAGCCATCTGAGCAATAAACCTAGTATCTTGCTCATTTTGAGACCCCCAAGCACCAGGATCATCACCAACAAGAATAACCAATCCCGAATGAATGCCTGTCATATTCAAGACCATTAGAGTATCTAGAGCGACGTTCATACCAACACTTTTAAGGCAAACTAAGGAGCGCTTACCTCCCTGAGATACACCAGCTGCAATATCAAGAGCTATTCGTTCATTAAGACACCATTGAGTTTGATGTCCAAACTTCAGCTTAGTTTCCGATAAAACGTTAAATGTCCCAGTTCCAGGAGAACCGGGGTAACCAGTTACCACTGATACCCCAGCCTCTATAGCTCCCCAAGCGATGGCATAGTCTCCATTAATTGTTTCCATCAACCTACCTAAGTTTTTGTAACACTTGTTTACGAACAGAAAATGCTCAACTTTCTAAATACTATTTTCATCATTCAAACCTGACTAAATCCAGAAACAAATGGTATCATCATAGACAATGAAAGAACTTTTCAGACGAATACGGGGTTCATCAACCCCTGGCCAATTCCTTCTTTTCATTTGCTTATTGGTACTCTTATCTTTTTTCATCCTACTCCCAATTTTGCAAGTGATTTACGTCGCATTTACTGAAAATGGTCGCCTAACACTAACCCACTTTGTCAATTTTTTCAAGCAGCCTTCGCTAAACGAGGCTTTGTGGCGAAGTTTATGGGTAGGTGTTATCGTAGTTTTCTTTAGCAGTATTATTAGCTTACCTTTGGCTTTATTTACCACCCGTTATAACTTCAAAGGTCGATTGATCGTTCAAACACTGGGCGTTTTACCATTGGTCATGCCAGCTTTTGTTAGCGCTATTGCTCTACAAACAATTTTGGGGCGAAGTGGTATGATCAATCAAATTATCCGGATGTTTTTTGGTACGACCATTCCTTTCATGGACGGATTAACCGGTGTTGTTTTAGTTCAAACATTACACTACTTTCCCTTTATTTTACTTAATTCTGTATCAGCCTTAGAAAACGCAGACCTCTCCCTGGAAGAAGCTGGAAGAAACCTAGGAGCTTCCGGATGGAAACTGTTTCGCCAAATCACATTTCCACTGATGCAACCAGGGTATATGGCTGGTGCACTAATTGTTTTTATCAAAAGTATAGACGATCTCGGTACTCCCCTGATGCTTGGTTATCATAATTTGTTAGCACCTCTAGCTTATCAACAAATTACCGCTATTAATGGCAATAGTACAATGGGATATGTTATTTCTGTAATTCTGGTTGTGTTATCTCTCTTCTCATTGGTTCTTGCACTGCACTATCTTAAGCAATCGGAATATGTACAACAAAAGTCAGGTAGTTCCATTTCTAGACTGCAAATTTTTGGTTGGAAAGGTTGGACGATTAGTGGTTTCTGTATAATTTTGTTAACTTTTTGCTTACTGCCACACATAGGTATTTTTCTAATGTCTATTGCTAAATCTTGGAACTTTACAGTTCTGCCCAAAATCTATACCACTACCAATTTCACCAGAGTTTTTGCCGATGCCCCAAAAATGATACTTAATACTATTGTATACGCTGCATTGGCGGCTCTGATTGATATATTTCTAGGAGCCATAATTTCTTTCATACTGCTTAGAGGAAAGATGCTAGGCCGAACAATTTTGGATTTCATTGCCACATTACCTTTAGCAGTCCCAGGTGTAGTTTTGGCAATTGGCTACCTAAGAATATTCCACACGATAGATTTGCCTGTCATTGGTAAACCACTGACTGAGACTTGGTTGATCCTAGTAATTGTCTACGCGGTTCGCAGATTACCATACACAGTTCGATCTTGCTATGCTACGTTGCAACAAATTCACATATCTCTAGAAGAAGCCTCAAAAAATCTAGGTGCAAATACTCTATCTACCTTTACTAAAATCGTTTTACCCCTAATGTTACCAGGTATTGTAGCAGGTGGAATCATGGCCTTCATTAGCTCTTCAGTCGAATTAAGTTCGACTTTAATGCTCGTACCAAGAAATGAAATGGCCCCTATTTCTTACGGCATATATTTGTATATGCAAGAAACTACAGGTAGAGGACCAAGCGCGAGCTTAGGGGTAATTGCTATTATTATAGTTTCAATTGGAACTTACGCTGTTAACCGGCTTAGTCAACACCGAGGAACAGGGAACATTTGAAAAGGTTGGAAATCTTTTTGATAGAGGGGCAGAGTCGACATTGGGGTTCTGCTTAGATTATATCAGGCAGAACCCCAATGTCGATTTTTTAAAACTTTAAAATTCGTAAGGTACGGTTTCAGCTTGATGCGACTTCGCTGACCTCTCAGCCAAATCCATTACAGCAATTACCCGTCGAGCAGACTCTGGTGTAACTATTAATGGTTCATTCTCTCTGAGGTGAGCTACAATATTTTGATAGAAACTATGGCCTGGGCGACCTTGATATGAGATTTCTTGTTCACTTTGCTGATTTTCGATTTCTGACCACACTTTGAAATGGCCATCTGCGGATTGAATTGCCCCATGGGTACCTAAGATCTTCCATCGATCTCCTCCAATTTTAGCGATCTGGGAAAATTCCACGTCAGCTACTAAGTCTCCGTCAAATCGAATGAACGCACGTGCATGATCTTCATTACTAATATCTGTCCAGACTTCATTATCAATATAAAATCCGGTTACACTGATCATTTTATTATCAACTACGTTTAGTAGCCAGTCGATATAGTGTGCCCCCCAGTCATATATGATACCACCCGAAACAGACTTTACACTTCTCCACCAATCTGGGTTCGGCCGACCATAACCACTAGCACGCATTTCAATCGTGTGCGGTCTACCAATAACACCACTCTCTATTATACCCTTTAATGTCCAAAAATCTTGATCCCAACGCCGATTGTGATAAACCGATAACATTTTTCCATTAGATTTTGCTGACTCAATCATCGAAGTCGCTTCTGATACTGTAATGCACATCGGTTTTTCAGTTATTGCATGCTTACCAGCATTAAGTGCTTGAATAGCCACAGGAGCATGTAAATTGTGAGGCAGAACAATAGTTACTAAATCAATGCTTTCGTCAGCAAAAAAATCATCACTGTCGTTGTAAGTACGAACTTGTGGAAAATCTTCTTTAGCGGCTTTAGTACGTTCTGGGTCAATGTCGCAAATTGCCACGCATTCTATACCTTCAGTGTTTTGCATACTCCCAGCATGGCTACGCCCCATATTAAAAGCACCACCATATCCTATCACTCCACCACGAATAACATCTGCCATAGAAACTCCTTAATTTTCATTGCCTGACCTAAACTGCCAAATGGCTTCCCATAAACTATCCCATTCTAACAATTCAGACCTCTGACTGTCAATTTAGTTAGTTTTAAAAGACATGAGAAACACTAGACGACAATAGAATACCATGCTCGAATGTATCCCCCGTACTAAGCATTTGTTGATGGATAGGTACAATTACGCTAATATTTAAAGGGGTTTTTCGACCAATTGTTGTGTTTGTTCCCAATTGTAAAGCATGCATTTGCATACCAGTATTTCGATCTCTATTTCCATCCCAATACCCAAATCCTTGCCTAAATACCATCCAAGACCCATGTAATCTCAGGATATTCGAGACTTTTAATGCTATACCAAAATAGGTACTTGTTTCTGGAGGAGACAGAAAACTATACTTGTTTTCGTAGAAGGGACGTCGAAATGATAACCGAGATTGTACCGACAGCAAATCGTTTACTGGCAATATGTAGATAACTTGGAAACTTGGAGTTAGTGTTCCTGTACCAAACTGCAGATGTAAATGTTTTTTTCCTACGTCGCCGAGCTTATATGGATCAGGTTCAATTTTACCCGTTGGTATAGACAACCCAGCAGACAGAGTAATTCTGTCGTTTTTTATAGATGTAAACCCATTCCAGTGGTAGTTAGTCGTTAAATTCAGATCTTCAAACCCACGATATGTTTCATCTCTATGATGGATATAACCATTCCGGATAGCTGCATCCTGGTCACTCACACTTGGGTTTGAGGCTTCCCATTCAATTTCAGCTGACTGATTTTTAATACTATATGGTAAGACTAGTGCTAGCTTAGTTCGAGGATTTAATTGGTAATGCAGTCCTAAATTAAAACGGCTCATTGACATAGACACGTGATGCCAATGGTTTCCAATTTCGATTAGTCGACCATCGGTTGTCAATCCGCCTGTTTCACTATGTCCACCTTCTGCATTGAAAGAACGTGTGACGTTAAAAGTGAATCGAAATTTTTTCTTCGTTTCTATATCGAGCTCACGGCTCGGCCCCATTTCAGGGATTATGGGGTTACTTCAGGCACCTCAAGCATCTTGAGCAATGACATATGGTATCGAATTTAAAATAAAAAACAATATTGCCAACAAGATCCACTTTTTTCTATCTTTCATTTATTATCTCCATAATAGCTTAGGTCGTTTTTTCATAATTTTCATTTTACTCATCAACAAAACTCAAATTATGGAGATAGGAGGCGATCGATTTGGTAAGGATAGTGATTCTTTTGAAGAAATATGAGGAATCAAAACAAAAACAAAACAAATTTGACCCTCAAGCTTTTGTCTCTCCAACACACTTTGACTAGATGCTAAAAATGTAGACCCTTTTTGGTTACCAGACGTAGAGATTTTAAGAGGCTTTTTTTGATCTGTAATAACTACAGTTTTCCAACAACACTTTTCTGTGGAATTGGATGTATGATAAGGGCAGCAATCATTTGGGGCAGACTGACCCAAATCTTCTAACCCCCCACATGAATTTCCACCAAACACAGAACAGGAGAGCAAACAAAAAATTTGAAATGAAAGAAAAAGAAAGGTTATTCGGGAAACTAGTCTGCTCGACGTTAATTTAGCCATTAAAACTCAATGATTACTCCGAAATAAGGTAGCAATGGTAACTGTCCTACTATGTCTTTCTTCACTTCTCCATCCTTGTCGCGTTCATACTCGTCGTCATAGCTAAACTGAAGGACATTTTTTCGATTATAGGCATTTATTAATTCTAGGTAGGTTCCAATTTGCCAAGTATCAAAAACAAAATTTTTGCTGATTCTCACATCGAGACGATGAAATGGTTCTACACGGAAAGAATTTATTGATCCATAGAGAGGTACTTTTCTAGTTTTTCCATCTCTCGGACTGATAATATTTTCGTAACATGGATTGCTAATATTTTCTTCACAGGTTAATGGTGTGTAGGGGTTTCCCGTGGCATACTGCCATCTTCCTCCAATCTCAAATGTCTTGGTAAATTTGTAGCTGGCGATGATAGTTGCAATATGTGTTTGGTCATAGGAATAAAATCGGTAATCTTGATCTGGATCGTCCCTTCTTTTGGAAACAGACCTTGCATAACTCAACCAACCGAAAAATCGATCTCCTTGACGATATTGGAGTAAGAATTCGACACCTTGTGCGTAACCTTCTCCAATATTGAGGTAATTCTTATTTTTTACTGGATTTTCCTCAGGATCAGGTTCAATCTGTTTATCCAACTGCTTACGATAACCAGCAGCCTTGAGCACTGTACCATTTTCAAAAGCTCTTTCGATTTCTAGGATAAAATGGTCTGAGAGACTTTCCTCAAGTTCTGGATTCCCCCCAGGTTCAAAAAACTGAGGTGGCTGCGGTGTTTGCATATAACGGCCGTAAGCTAATCTTAATTGTGGTAATCCTGGCATTGTTAAATTAAAACTTAAACGTGGTTGAGGCGTTGGCTGAGCTGTTAAATCTGCAGAATAATCGACTCGAGTTCCTAATGCAAAGGATAGGTATTCCCCAAGAGTAAAACGTGTTTGAACGTAGCCTTCCACTTGATAATCTTCCTGTTGTGTATCAACTCTATTCTTTTCGGCTTCTAAAAAATCGTAATTCGGATCTCCCTCTTCCGGAGGATTAGGAAAAAACAGCTGAACGACAACGTCACCAATTGAATTTAACAAACCTGTTTCTAAACGTACATTGGGCGAAATTTCATATACTACATCATGTCTAACATCATACACGTCAGGTTGTATACGAAGGAAGAATCCTTGACCAATCTTGAAATTTACTAATTGTTTGTTGTGAGAAAGATTAAAATCGTAGGTTAGGCGTGGGGTAAGCAAAGCACGGAGGTGGAAGCCTTGAACATGTGCCGAATTCTTTATGTATAAGGCACCTCTTAGTTCTTCTTCATCTTGCTGTTCTTCTGTAAAAGCCAATTCTGCAAAATCATCAGCTGCAAATGCTGTAAAATCTATTTGGTATTTCTCGTTTATTTCGTAGTTAAATCGTGTTTGATAATCCCAGAATCTAGGGAATGCTGTTATAACCGTTATTACTCTTTCTAACGGAAAAAGGTCAAAATAACTACGACGACCTGCAAAATACCAAGACCCTGATTCCCCTAGTGGACCTTCTATCAGTCCTTCAGCATAAAGAATATTTAAATTCACTTTGCCACTGAAGTTCTTACGATTACCAGGTCGCGAATAAATATCTATTATTGCCTGCGAATCCTGACCATATTCAGCTCCAAATCCACCAGCATAGATATCAATCCGTTGTAGAATTTCAGAACTTACAGTTGAAACTAAACCTCCGAAATGATAAGCATTAGCCAAGGGATAACGATCAAAATAGATCTGATTATCTTCTGGTCCACCACCACGGACATAAAGTTGACCTCCGAAATCTGCACCAGCCTTGATACCTGGTAAAGCTTGGATAGCTCTCAACGCATCTCCACCAGCACCCGGTATACGCTTTATTTCTAATCCAGTCACACTTTGACGACTGACCGATTCGGTTAAAAGCTGCCCCCTCACAACTATTTCGTCGAAGATGAAATCGATTCTTTCTAGCCGAACGTCTAAATCGAGGGGTTGATCGTCAAGTACCAAGACTTCAATTGTTTTTGAACGAAAACGGAATCTTGTCAAGGTTAATTGATAAGTTCCAGTTGGTAGTTCAGTTATTTCAAATTCTCCCTGATCATCGGTTATAAATTTTTGATCCGTTCCCAAAACTTTCACAATTACTCCACTAACCAGTTCTTGTGAACCTTGGCGAAGAACTCTCCCCCTTATTTCACTAGAATAGGTTTCAAGGGCAATCACTGATGACAGTAGAAATATGATAAATAATCTTTTATTTTTTACACTAATCAAAATTTTTTCTTCTTGTGTTTAGGCAGACAAATGTCTATGGCTGACTCTCTAAAATAGACCCAATGAAATATAACGATTTTTTTAAACATTTGCCAGCTTTTCTACTTAAATTCGCTGTTGTTGGTTGCTTGAATCGATGTTATAATCGCTGACTGTTTAAATGGATCTTAGGACTTAGGAGTTACTATGAAAGCAATCCTTGTCGGACTTGGCGGTCGAGGCTACCACTGGTTATCGGCTTGTGAAGATCATAAGGAAGTGGAACTTGTTGCCTACGTGGAAGCATCGGAGAAAAATCGTCAAAGAGCTATTGATCAAAGGGGAATACCAGAAAATAAAATTTTCGCAGATCTGAACGATGTACCCCAGAGTTTTGGGGCTGATTTCGTTGTTGATGTTACTCCGCCATCTGTACATGAAGCTATTGCAATGAAATCTTTTGATCTAGGTTTGCACTTACTTGGTGAAAAACCTTTGAGTGATGATTTTGATGCAGCTAAACGTATTGTATCTGCAGGCGAAAGTGCTAATGTCAAACACATGATTACTCAAAACTACCGGTTCAACGCTCTACCTCGTACAACCCGAAGATTAATAGAAGATCATAAAATTGGTGAAATCGCACAATTAGATGTCTCACTATATGTAAATTGGGCTGATAGCCCAGGAAGCCATTATGTGACAGAACCATACATGTTCCTGACAGATATGGGAATTCATCATTTTGATATGATGAGATATACATTAGGAGTTGATCCAATTAGTGCCCAAGCCATCACTTGGAATTTGCCTTGGGGTTGGCATCAGGGCGATGCTTGTCAGATAATTCTTTTTAAATTCGAAAATGGTGTATTTGCAACCCATCGAGGTATTGGGTGTACAATGGGACATGTTCCTGCTGGACATAACGGTGAATGGCGATATGAAGGACCAAAAGGTACTTTGACTTGGGAAGGATTTGATCTTTATCAGACACTTAATCATCGACAAAACCCAACAATACGCAAACAAGTCGATCTAGATGATATTGATGGTCCAAATCCCGTTCTTAACGAATTTGTTCGCGCGATTAAAGAGGACCGAGAACCTGAATGTAATGCTGCAGATAATCTAAAGTCTATGTCTATGGTTTTTGCTGCTGTTCTGAGTGCTAAAGAAGGACGTGAAATTCTAATATCGGATTTGTAATGAGCTAAAACAAAAATTTGATTTCGGTCAGAGTTTGGAAAGGTCAATCTAAAAGTAACTAGATTGGCCTTTTTTTATATATGAAACTTTTTCTGAAACCTTTTACTTGTTGTTGTCGTATCCATATGTCGGTAGAAAACCGTAAGGATAGATTCAACATGGCTAATAAACAAGTTATCGTTTACCATCCCTTAGCACAAGGAAACGAAATTCCACTTGATCAAAAACGTCAGATTAACAAATTCCTTAGGCAACACGGTTGGACTTCCCAAGGAAAACATCTTATCGATCGTGATGCGGAAAATGTTGCTGTAGTACAGAGAAAGACATTTCGTAACTTACTACAACTCACCGAAGAAAAGAACATTTCAACAATAGTCTGTCATAGCCCAAAGGTTTTCTGTCCAAATCCCTTAGAGCGTGGACTAGCTACCAATCTTTTGAGAGAATACGGGCTTTTTTTAATTTACGCTACTGGTGAGGACCAACTAGATATAGAAACTCAGCAACTTTTGCAAATTATTAGCATCTACCAAAAACCTGGGCTAAAACTGGAAACTGGACGTAGACGTAGACGTAGGAAAAGTGTTACGGAAGGTAATTTAGATCTACGTGGAAGAGGGAAAGTTGGTGGTAGAAAGTCTTATAAAGAAATAGATACGGTACTTGTTGAAAAAGTTAAGTGTTTAAGAAAGAAGAGCTTTTCACTGAGGAAAATTGCCGATTTATTAGAAGAAAAGGGATATACAAATGGAAAAGGAAATAAGTTTAACCCTAGTCAAATTAGTAGAATACTTTTACAGTAGATAAACTTTTTCTCAATATTACTGGTCTGACCACAATCATCACAATCATCACAATCAATTTTCGTATTTTTATTACGAAAAAAGGTTAAAGAAAACAAAAAAAACAAAAACTGTTTGTGATGTAAGGTGACAGAATAAAATAGCCAAACCGACCCTCCATATAGAGCAAGCGAATTTTTTTGCCTTGACTTCAAAGCCCAACTTTGTTTAAATCCCCTTGTAGAATCTGGTTAGATAACTTTTAAATAACCAAATCGACCTTCCAAATATCACCCGAGCTCTTTTTTAACCTTGACTTCAAGGCTCAATTTTGTTTAAATTGACATCAAAAGAAACAGACGAGCCAGACCCGGAAAAGAAACAGAACCTTCCAATTAACATCCCGAAAAGTGTTATTCGATGTAGTGTTGTTTTGTTCGACTAGCAAAATTTCACTCCACGACCTAAAACAAAATGACGGATTTTTTCATCCTTATATATCACACCAAAATCTGATTTTGAAAAAACCTCGGATAACGAGAAAGAAAGGATATGATTCCAAGCCCAAAGCCAATAACTCCCTTTAATCTCTGTCGTGCAAATGAAACCGATATTGTGCATATAAGACAATTGCCGGTTCGACAACAAGTAGAAACAAAGGAACAATTTATTGAAACGGTACGTTATGTACATGCGATGGGACATTACCACAACCAAGAACGTGCTACTGATAATTGGCTAAGTGCAGATGTCATTGCACTAGATATAGACAACGATGGTCAACCAACATCTGCATGGGATGAACCTGAAGATTGGACAACTATTCAACAATTTCAAACAGATTTTTCAGATTACGAGTTTTGGATTGTTGAATCAAAAAATCATAATAAAAACAAGCGTAGTAACTCAGGTATACGTGTTGCAAGACCTAAGTTTCATGTTTATTTTCCCTTACAAAAAGAGTTAACTGATCCAAATAAATATCAACAATCAATACAAACTATTGTAGGATCCTATTGTCGACCGGATGGAATTTCACGGTTTGATACAAATGCTACAGATCTAGCTAGGATTTTTACAGGTGATTTTCCTGAAGTTGGTTATCAAATCACTGAAGCCCAAATTTTTCACCAATCAGGTAAATCCATTTTGGATTATGTACATAACCGATTACCTATTTTACCAAGCCAATCACACCAGAAAAAAATATCACCAAACTCACCAAAGATAACTCAGTTTCAAGTATCCTCTTATCAAAAAGGATGGAGATATCAAAATTTGATATCTAATCTAGAGTTTGAAGACATCTTTGAAGGTGTAGAGAGAGGTAATATAACCAGTAGTAATTGGATGGTGACGTTTTGTCCCTTACACGGTGAAAGACGAGGTTCCAGTCGTCCTTCCTTAAACATAAATATGGATACTTATAAGTGGAAGTGTCATTCTGGTTGTAGCCACGGTAAGGTGCTAGATGCCATGGACTTTATTGCGAAAAATAGCAATATGTCTTTACCAGATGTTATAGATGAGTTATGCCAAAATTTTGGTATTAAAAATAGAGATGTAACGCAATCATCTAACGAAACTGAATATGATGATATTGTTTTAGAACAACTTCAATTGTTGAATCATAAGTATGCTGTTTTAAAACAAGGTAGCAAAGTTGGCATCATGCATACAGAATATGATGACCTTCAACAAACACATGTACCAAGAGTTGGTATGCGTCCGTCAGACTTTAAATTATTAAATCCACAATCTGTCAGACATAAGAACCGAAAAGCTAAATTGGCGAGTTTGTGGCTAGATTGGGAAGGAAGACGAACTTATCAGGGGCTCATTTTTGATCCTTCGGGTAGGAAAAACCCTAATAATTCAGATAAGTGGAATTTGTGGGATGATTGGTCAACTGCAACGCCAGATAATAACTGGCGAGGGGATCCTGATAAGAGTGGTTTTGTAAAGCAATTAAATCCTAAGATTTATCAAAGAATGAGAGGGTTGTCAAATCAACAGCTTGAGTATAATTGTAAAAACTACTTGCAGTTAATCCGACAAGTCATTTGTGGAAATCAGAAAAAACGTGTTGGTTCAGATACCAGTGGGGAACCTTTTTATCAGACAGATACACATAAAGTCGACAAGTTATATGACTGGTTGTTAAATTGGATAGCAGATGCGTTTCAAAATCCGGCGAAACACTCACGTGTGTGTAGTATTGTACTACGGAGTAAAGAAGGCACAGGTAAAGGGAAATTCATAAATGATACGTTAGGAAAGTTATTTCGTCCCCACTATTTCCATTTAACAGGTGATGCTGACAAATTAACTGGTAAATTTAATGCTTGGATGAGAGATAACCTACTGATATTTTCTGATGAAGCTGTTTGGGGTGGTAATCGAAATGATGTAGGAAAAATGAAATCGTTGATCACTGAACGTGAACGAACGGTAGAGGAAAAATTTGTTGATGCCACTCAGTATGCAAATTATTCGAGGGTAATTTGTGCCTCTAATGACAGTTGGGTTGTGTATTTAACCGAGAGCGACCGTAGATGGCAATTTATTGACGTAAGTGAAGAATTTGCGACCGAAAACATTCGTAATAAGGAACAAGCGGATAGAAAAAGCCATTTTTTTCAGTCCATAGACGATGAGTGGAATAATGGAGGCAAAGAAGCTTTTTTCGAACTAATGATGCGAAGGGATATAGATGGATTTGATTTTCCGAAGGAACGTGTCATAACTTTGACTTATTATGAACAATTACGAGAAAGTGACCCAATGGTAGGTTGGTTTGAACAATGTATTGAGAAGGAAGAGATTGCAGGACCTAGTGATTTGTTTGGTACTAGTATCCGAATCAGGAAAGAAGGAACTGAAATTATAGATACAGAGTTTGTTTATAATTCGTACAGAGATTATCTTAAGAAAACTGATCAAAATCATCAGTGGACAGGCGACTTCAAAGAATTCAGTAAAAGATTAAGGAAAATGCTGAATTCTGATTCCAATGTAGAAAAAGGGTTTTCTAGTCGACGCAAATGGGAAACCGATAGAACCAGTAAAACAATTTGGATTTTGTCTTCGTTGACTATTTTAAAGCAGATCTACAATCAAAAAGCAGGCGGGGGAGACGTACTATTTTCTATAGAAGATTAATCGTGTGTGCATATTGAAAAGGCCACCTATTCTAGATATAGACGGCCTTTTTGCTTTCGAAGCGAGAAACTTTTTCTGTTATTTTTCCTTCTTCAATAATCCCCATGTCGAAGTTAATTTCTGTTGAGGATCCACCCCCAACAATTTCAGTCGACCCGACTCCATTTGTTCTTTGACTTCCTTTGCGCTGAGTTCACGATTCCAAATTCTTACCTCGTCGATGGTGCCAACGAATTGTCGATTACCCTCATGTGTTTTTCCGACAAAAACATCAGCATTATCGACCTTGCCCGGTAAAGCCCCTTTACCAGCAAATTCACCGGCTAATTCACCGTTTATATAGTATCGATGAGCCTTCTTTTCAGTCATTTGTGCAACTACGTGTTGCCACTTTTTTAGCTCTACAGGTTTATTGGACACAGATCCACCCATGGAACTAAAGTGTAAGGCTCCACCGCCATCGGTTGTAGTGTAGAAACTGTAGGAACGCGGGTTATTGCTTTTGGCTAAAATGCCAGCCCATTGGGCTGTTCCTGCCCCTTTATGTGATTCAGCATTGATCCAAGCCATGACTGTAACGGCTTTACTGACGCATAAGCTATTATCATGTGCGACCGTGACCCAGTCCGTTTTACCATTTAATTTTAGGGCTTTACCAAATTTTCCGTCAACTAATGTGGGCTTGCCAGCAATTTCGCCATGATTACCATGAATCGAATGGTCTTCAACTTTTTTCCCATCTAGTTCATCGAAGGACAAATAGAGGACTAAATTTTTCTCTAACTCAGCAGCTAGAGCAAAATTAGATACAAAAACGATCATTACCAACAAAAATAAGATAAAGATTTTACTTTTCATTTTCCTCCCATAAAAAAACGCGACTCAGATGAGCCGCGTTTTGAGTAGGTTTTAGTTTATAGGCGTTTTAGTTGGCTCCAAGTTGTTGCTAATTTACCTTCCGGCTCAACTGAGACTTGACCTTTACCCACGCTCATATGGTGATTGACTTCTTTTTCGCTTAAAACACGATTCCAAATCTTGACTTCATCAATGATGCCTTCAAATTCACGTGAACCTTCGTGGCTTCGAGCAATCATCACACTAGCATCGTCTTTTAGACCAGGTAGTGCTGCTTTACCATCAAATTCACCTGCTAGCTCACCATTTACGTAGTAGATGTGTGATTTGCCAGTGTGTTGTGCGACCACGTGTTGCCATTTATTCAACTCAACTGTCAATGCACTGGTAGAACCGCCCATCGAGCTAAAGTGTAAGGCACCACCACCATCTGTTGTAGTATATAAACTGTAGGATCTTGGATTATTACCTTTGGTAACAACACCGGCCCATTGAGCTTTGGTTGATCCGCCTGTATGGCGTTTTGCCTTAATCCAAGCCATAACTGTGACGGCCTTGTCAACAGATAGAATATCTTTATGTGGAACTTCAACCCAATTATTTTGACCGTTGAATTCGAGGGCTTTACCGAATTTACCATCGACCCAATTAGGCAAATTTGGTTTCATTCCTTGTAGGTTACCATGATTACCATACCTTGAGGAATCTCCAGCAATATTTCCTTCGCCTTCATCGAAAGGTAAATAGAGTATCAGAGAAGGTTCAGGACCCCCTGTTGATTTAGCTTGTGCGAGGTGAAGCAGTGGTGCGATCACGAACAAAACAGCTAGAGCAACAATAATAAACCTGAATGTTTTCATGCAATCTCCTGATTTTAAATAATAAATTTAGGGGTGGTATTATATTTCAATGTTAAAATCTTGTCAACAAACAAAACTCAAACAGACCATCAGCTAGATCGACCAGTGTTTCCACAAATCATCTAATATGTCGTACCGCATCTCTTGCAATTTGGTGTAATGCCACCGACCAAAAATTCCAATCCGAGGAGTATTTTGAACATTAGTTGAACCATTATGGGATAAAAATCCATGCCAAAGTAATACTGTTCCTGCTGCTGCTACAAACTCAACTGGTTTGGATCCATGAGAAAATTTAGTGTGGTTCCAATCATCAGCATCTAGAAAACTACCATCAATATGTTCTGGGCGCTCACGAAAGTAATCATGTACATTCAAGTGAGTACCCGGCCAGTAGATAAATCCACCACCTTTCTCTTCAACGTCATGGAGATACATGGTTGCGCCTAAGGTTAATCCGCCAGCAGGATGTTGTGCTGGTCCTCCATAGCCATCAATATGGCTACTCATAGGCATAGACCAATTAGCCTTTTGAGAAGGCCATTTAATTATGGGGGCACCACCGCCACCAAAGAAATTCTCACCACCCAAATCATAAGCTGCCGCTTGAACAGCTGGTATTGTAGCTATATTTGGATAAGGTGGTGTAAATCTCCATCTACTGATGAAAGTTTGGTCTATAGGCCAAGTTTCATCATCTTCAAATTTACCACCCAGAGTATACCAAAATTCTGTTTGCCAACTAGAGAGAAGATCCTGATCAATGGCATTTTCCAAAATTAAAAAACCATCATCTTTAAAAGAAGCAATTTGCTTATTTGTTAGCATCGTTTTTTCCTTAGCTGTCAGTATCCATGACACAGCGAAATCCGTTGTAATCATAGAATTGTTGTGGAGATTGATGAGCACGAAAAGATATTCTAGTTGCTAACGCGTAGTTATTCCAACTTCCACCTCTGATCACTCTTGACAGGCTAGTAAACATTAATTCTTTTCTATCCAACTCACTTTTTGGCAAGATAATTGGGTTTAGACGCTTGCAATCATTATATGCGTTCTTGATATAAGCGTCTAGGCACCATTCCCATACATTCCCTCGCATGTCATATAAACCATAGCCGTTGGGTGGATACTCACCAGCGACATTGGTCATCCGTTTTTGACCATAGAAATTGATATTGTCCAACGAATTAAAATCTAACTGACTGATTCCACCACCAGCGGCATATTCCCATTCGGCTTCAGTGGGTAAACGTTTACCCACCCATTCTGCATAGGACATGGCATCCCGCCAGCTTATATAAATGATAGGATGGTCGTCCGTTGGAGAATCTATCAGAATATGGTCCCAGCTAGGTGGTTTACGCTGAGTAGCTTCAACAAACTTGCGAAATTCACCTACAGTAACAGGTCTTATATCTATTAAAAAAGAACTAATTTCAACTTTGTGAATTGGTTCTTCATTATCTTTTTCTAGACTCCCCATATCGAAGTGGCCAGAGGGGATTTTAACCATTCCTAATGACTGCTCAGATGTAATTTTTGACCGGAGTTCAGAGTGTTGGTGGATGTTAAATGTAGTTGGTGTTATTGTCAAAACTTTCTCCTTGATGCTTATGAAATATGAGAAATAAAGTTTTGATGCTTTCCGGCATTATAACTAAATAAATTAACCAAGAAATATTGAAGTGTGTAAAAACAAATCAAAATACGCGTATGTTTATTTAGACTAACAAGATCTAATTTAGTCTCTAATCAGTCCTATTGGATTCTATTGGAATAAGATTGACAGCTATCGCGACGTAAGATTTAAAGGTAGAAACATCAAGATGGATAAGGGAATAATCCACTGCCATTCGTGTGTTATATTGGTAAAGCCAATAGCCGTTTGTAGATATGGAAAGCTGATAATAGTTATGTGTAGGATGACACTAAACAATATAGTCATCAGCACCCAGATATTTGACTGAAGAACTTCGATCAATCTGTCATCTTTGTGCCGAAAACACTGGAACACAGAGAATAACTGACTGAAAATCAACGTAGTACAAGTAACCGTTTGAATTGAATCACCCTTACTATTGACAGAGAATGCGTAACTGACTAATGATATCAGTGAAATAATTATGCCCCGCATAACAAAGTCAGAATATACATTCTTAACCAGAAATGGTGGTGTTTTTTCAGGTTTGTCTTTTATCAAGCTACCATGATCTTTTTTGTAAATAATCGCTAAGCATGGAAAAGCAATAACTAATAGGTTGATCCAGAATAAATGGGGAAGGTCTAATACCAAAGGGAAACGGTTAGGATCAAAGATATGTATACTTAATCCTGCCACAAGTGTCAAAGACTGAGCTACAACGCAAGATAGGTACCAACGTACCCAATTCCTGAGGTTCGCATATGCTTGTCTAGCCTTTAGCAAAGTTTTCACTATGACATCGAAGCCTAATTGATTAACGACCACACCTGAATTGCGTTGTAGTAAATGTGGTACATTGTTTGCGCTAACGAAGCTAATATTAGCGGTTCTCATTGTCCTCAAATCTTCGTTGCTTTGCCCCCAAAAACCGATATTATGTCCTCGCCTTCTTAAATGCTGAACAATGTTCCTTCGTTGCTCAGCTGAAGTTTGGGAATAGACTAATAACAATTCAACCATGGAATCGTATTGGGTTTCGTCCATGGCTGTCAAATCTTCGCCGCTTGTGACAGCGTTCGAATCATGGATTAGACCTAATTCATGTGCAACATCAGATGCTTGGTCTGGTGGTTGGTCTGACATCATAATAACTTTCATGCCTGATGATAAACATTCGCTAATTGATGATTCAATACCCATATAATTAGGTTGGCGAAAAGCAATTGCTCCCAAGAATGTCAAGTCCGACCACATGTCTTCTTGTGTGGGCCGGTTTGCGAAGCTTCTGAAGCCAAAACCTAGGGTGTAAGATGGTTTTGGAAGTCCATTCTCTTCAACGGAAAATTGTCGGGATAGCTGCGACAAATATAACTTTTGGTCAGCCGTCAACTGGTTTATCCCTTGATTTAACTGAATATCCCAGCTCGCATGTAGAATTTCATCTATTGGTCCGAACGAGAGTTGTAAAAATTGCCCCGCAGGTGCGTTATCTGTTGTATTAGCCATGAATAGTAATGAAGTGTAGGGATGGTCTTCAGTTTGTGGAATTTGTGCCACGCGCTCGTAGGTGTTCTCATACTCCGTCAGGTCAATTTCATTTGTTCGAATAGAGTCTTCTAGTAGTAAAGTCAAGGAGTCATCAATCTCTGGGAAAACAGTCCCATCTTGAGATAAAATTGGGTGAGTAGTGTGTTTAATACACTGGCTAGCCCCCCATAATAACCAAGGAAATGTTGAAGGTATTTCTTCATTCATTGGTTTAATAACTGTCTCATTTTCTATTTCTTCTAAATTGGTAATTTCTTGTTCTGTTAAATTCAACTGTTTCCAAATTGACTTGCCGATATATTGGCCCTCAACTATGATATGAGAAACTGAAAAGGTATTCATAGTAAAGTTGGTAGCTTGCTGTATACAAAGACTTGTCAAATTGCTCAGTCGTTCAACATCAATCAACTTTCGGATTGAAGCCCCATGTTTAAAAATTCGGTAAGCAGATTCGTTTAAACCTGTATTAATCAAATGCTTAAGATCAAACGGAACTACTACTAACAGAATGCTATAAACTGGGGCCAATTTGATCAATATTTCCGATAGACTTTGGCTAGACCAAAAACTAAATGGTTGAGCAAAATAGTAAAGGGCAAAAAAGAACAATGAGATCAGTACGCCTATTATAGTGAAGCTGTTTGTCAAGAAATTGCCAGTATTTTCAGCATCTGATTCTAATTCATCGTTTTCCAAGTTAGATTGCTGATGTCTTTGATTGATTTGCAGGTTCTTACCAGTTTCTACTACTATGGCTCGTCCTTGTCCATCGATCACATAAGTTCCACCGAATAAAATGTTTCTTTGTTCCGTCAAAGGTTTACTCTGTTCTAAAACATCAGCTGTTTTAGTGCTAAATACCGATCGACGAAAAATCGGACTTTCATCTGAGACCATTTCTTCAGTTTCAACAATTCGCGCGTCTGCTGCGACATATCCACCGGGAAATAGCAATAGTAAATCACCTTGAACGACCAGATGGGGTAGTAACCAAACAATTGTTCCATCTCGCATCACAGGCACCTGAACTTCGGAGGCTGACCATATTTTTTGTCTATTTGATATTATTTTTTGTCTTTGATAAATTCGAAGTGAGATTTTTACAAAAAAGACAATACTAATAAAAATAGTACTCGAGATGACTTCTAAAGATAATTGTTCTGATTTTGCCAAAAAATGAGGAATAATAAGAAGGAAAAGTGCCCCTGAGTAAAGTAATAAAAGTGGGAGTTGATTCACACACCAACTAAAAAAACTTTCACCAATAAAGGATTTACCAACTGGGCTATTTTTGCCATTTTGTATAAGTCTTTTCGCCGCTTCGTCGGCAGACAGCCCCCTGTCTATGTCTGTATCTAAATCATGTAGGAGATTAGGGATTGTCTTTGTAGACCAGTCTATCATATCAGATCGCAATTTAAATTAAATATAGCAAAAGCTTAGAAGATGAGTGGATTTGTTACTTGTTTGTACAGAAATCAACGACTGGATTTTATAGAAGGTGAACCTACCTCTGCACCATTCGTATCCACACAAAGTATTTGTGTTTGGCTGCTTAGACCGTTATTTTTAAATGCATATGCCATCTTTTCAGAGATTTCGTTAGTATTTGATGAAGAACGTGCATATGCGATCATTGTCGGTCCTGCACCACTCAAAGAAACACTTAAAGCTCCTGCGGACATAGCTGCCTCAATAACTTCGTTAAAACCAGGAATAAGCTTTGCACGGTATGGCTGATGCAACTGATCTTGCATAGCTGTTGCTAGTAGATCTAAGTTACCAGTCGCTAATGCTGCTACTAGTAGAGATGATCGACCAATATTGAAAACCGCATCCGAGAAGTTAACCGAATTCGGTAGTATGTTACGAGCTTTTTGGGTTGGGAGTGTGAAGTCAGGAATAGCTATTATTAGACGTAAATCGGATGGGGGCAGTAACTTGATACTCTTGATTGATGGAAGACGATCTTTATTTGAATGTTCCATTGCAGAAACGACGACTCCACCAAATAAAGACGCAGCCACGTTATCGGGATGCCCCTCAAACTCAGTGGCAAAAGACAAAATTTCTGAATTACTCAGTGATTCAGTTCCAAGTCTTTTATGACAAATCAAGTTTGCCGTTAGTAAACCACCAAGAATGGCTGTACCACTTCCACCTAAGCCTCGAATTGCAGGGATTCCATTATTAATAGTGAGTTGAATACCTGGCGGATGATAGTCGAAATGATCGAAAATTTTCATCACAGCCTGATACGCAATGTTATCTGGAGTTATAGGAATTTTTTCTGAATCTTTACCTAGACAGATGATTTTAGTCTCACTAGCTTTCTCTTCCAAGATAACCTGACTATATAGTGATAAACCAATCCCTAATACATCGAAACCAGGACCCAGATTAGTTGTACTGGCCGGAATTTTCGCTGTGGCCGACAGGTAGATTTCTGCCATACTACAACTTTGCTAAAGATTCCTGTATTCGATCTAAGGCAATTTGAATATTTTCTATTGAGTTAGCATAGGATACTCTCAAGTATCCATCTCCCATCTCTCCAAAAGAATCGCCCGATAAAACAGCCACGCCAGCATCATTGAGAAGGTAATTAGAAAGTTCACTACAAGGTAAAGGTAAGTTTTTAACATTAGGAAATGCATAAAAAGCACCCTGTGGTCGGATACAGCTAATGCCTTCAATAGAATTAAGGCCATCAACAATTACTTCACGACGACGCTGGAATTCGCCAAACATCAGATCTACAAAATCAGAAGAGTTCTTCAGTGCTTCTACACCTGCTATTTGTGTGAAGGTTGCTGTACAAGAATTGGAGTTAATCATTAGTCGAGTTATTTTCTCCGACATTTCTGAAGTTGACACGCTATAGCCCAATCGCCAGCCAGTCATAGCATAAGTTTTGGAGTGGCCATCTAGTAAAATGGTTCGCTCCTTCATACCAGGCACTGATAGTATACTTTCGTGTTGCCCTTCATAAACCAAGTTTGCATAGATTTCATCGCTCAGAACATAAAAATCGTGACGGTTGGCTAGCTCAGCAATAATTTCTAAGTCTTCCCTTGTTAGAACACCGCCGGTGGGATTTTGTGGAGAGTTAATAATCAGGAGTTTCGTACGATCAGATGCTAGGTCTACTAAGTCTTCGATTCGGAATCGAAAGTCAACTGACTCTCTTAGTGGTAAAGGCCGGGGTACTGCAGACAAAAAATCAACAAGAGAGCGGTAAATGGGGAAACCAGGATCTGGGTATATTACCTCATCACCAGCATTGACACACGCTAGCATCGTAAAGAGAATAATGGGTTTTGCGCCAGGCGTTATGGTAACTTCTGATGCATTAACTAGAACGCCACGTGTTTGGGTTATATGATCAGCGACAGTATTTCTTAGTTCGTCTAAGCCAGCAGAAGGAGCATATCCAGTATGTCCCTGTTTCATGGCTTCATAGGCAGCCCGGCAGATATTATCAGGTGTGGAAAAATCGGGTTGCCCTATCTCTAAATGAACAACATCTCGTCCTTCAGCTTCTAATGCTTTAGCTCTTGCGAGAACTTCAAAAGCTGATTCTGTTCCCAACTGATCCATTCGTGTTGCAAAAACCATTATATCAAGTTCTATTTAGTATATTTCATGATGATGGCATTTTGTCCAGCAATCCATACGTTGTTAGCGTCAAGAGAAAAAACGTCGTAAGCGAATAATTTACCACTACTTTGTTCAGTCCAGGTCGTTCCTCCATCCTCAGTCTGTAATATGACATTCACCCCCATATCTCCACCAACAGCCCAACCGGTATTAGCAGAGACAAAGCGAACGCTTCTTAGCTTTTCCTCACTTCCACTATCCAAAGCTTTCCAACTATTACCATCGGTAGTGGTGAAAATAACGCCGTTCTCACCAACAGCCCACCCCGTAGTTCCGTTAATGAAGTACATATCTTCCAGAATATCCTCGGTGTTAGTAGGCTGTTTTACCCAAGTTTGTCCTCCATCAGTTGTTTTCTGGATCAGGGTTTCTTGACCTTGATTGGATGGTGTGATTCTGACACCGGCTACATAGCCAGTATTAGCATCGGCAAAATGAATTGCACTAAAAACACTGGTATCATCATCACCAAAACCGCTAGCTGCTTGACCACCAGTCAAGACCTTCCAAGTTCGGCCACCATTGGTAGTTTTTAGAATTGTCTCACCTTCACCACCAATGAAGCCAATTTTGGTATCGACAAAACTTACGCATGATAAACCATTACCGACTTTGCTGGTTTGGAGATCCCAAGTTTTTCCCCCATCATCAGTTGCGACGATTAAACCGTTGGCTCCAACAGCCCATCCGTTTTTCTCGTTAACGAAAAAAACGGATTTTAGGTCACTTTCGAAAGCGACGTTGTCAACTTTTTTCCAAGTTTTCCCTCCGTCAGTAGTATGCCCAATAGCCCCAGGTTTTTCGTATTCAAAGGGATCAGAACCGACAGCGAATCCTTCAGTAGCACTGATAAAAGCAACTGAGAAAAAGTCGAAGTCACCTACTGGCTGAAGAGTCTCCCATTGACCGGACCAACTTGGGGTTAAAATAACCAGCCATATGGCCAAAATGGTGATAAATGGTACTGTCTTTGATACTTTCATTCGATTAGTTTCCTTTGTGAAAAAATGACATTTCGCAAGTATAGCACTGGCCATAAAGACTGTCAAGATCAAGCTATTAAGACACTTGTTGGCTTTTAGGGTAAGAAAATCTTTTAGCTTGGTGGCCCGCCCCAGTAGCCAATACCCGTTTTCAAAGCTGATATCTGCCAGATAGCTGTCATGAAATATTCACCTATGATTAGCCCCAAGAAAAAAGGTTGGCCTCGCTGAAAAGCACGAAAACCTCCGATGCGTAAAATGAGAAATTTTATGGCCCAACCAATTAGGGTAGAAAACCAGAGTCTAGAGGGAGCCCAAGTGACTCCTAATGCGTATCCAAGTGGATGAAGTGGCCACCACAAAAATCGTTGTCTCATAAAGAGTAATAATGACATAATACCACCACCAACACCAGCACTTAATATACCAGAGAAATTCGGTGTAGATGGGTTCAGTATTTCACCAACTGCTCGTCGCATAGCACCGGGGCCAACGTTGAAAATCCAAGGAGTTAAATTGATGGCACCTCGATGGTGAATCCAAGTCAGTGTGCTAAAAAAGGTGACTATCGCCGAAATTACTACTGCTATTAACATCCAGTGGGGTAATCTCATTTTTCTAGATGAGAGTTGATGCACATTGACCAAACGGAAATTTTGGATAGAGTAGGCCATTAGCGATTGTGAGGACCAATTTGGAATCGATGATCGATCGAAACTTAATAAAATCAAATTTTGTACACCTAGGATACGACTGCCGAAAATCATGCGGAAGAAATTAAACGGTGTAAAACCAACATTGACTAATAAGCAACCGGCATTAGATACATGCCAAGCAGCTGTTGTTGCTAGAATCCACATCAACAAAACAAATAATAATGCCATCCAAACGGATAATCCCATAGCAACCCCTAATCCACCCATAAATAAAAAACCACTAATCATTCCTAATGCGGCGGTTCGGTAAGACAATGGCTCATCATCATCGTTGAAAAGACGTTTGTGTATTGTCGGTATAAATGTGTTTCGCCAAACTGAATAAAGATGCCGTCGTGCTTGCCATGCTGAAACCAAAGCTAAAACTAAGACGGCACCCATAACCTGTTGTTGAGTATTTACTCGATTGATGGAGAAAGCTGAAATTACGACCTCTTGAATTTTATAAAACAGGAAGAAAAACCAAATACTAACAGCTACATCAGGAAGTAGAAAATAGGTGATACCAACTACTGACAAACGTAACCGGAACAGCAATGGCCATCCTTCTACAATCGAACGCCATGGTTTGTTAGGGAATAGATGCCGAATGGGATAGTCAAGTGGAATACTCGGTAAAAAGGGGTAAAACGAATGAAGTCCTCGGATTAAGTGAATCATTGATGCAAGAGCGAGACCGAAGATAAATAACCGATTACGAAAGAATGGTTGGAACTTGTATTGTCCGATATCTGCCTGAGTTAAATTTGCACCAACTTGAACTAATGGAAAGGTGTAGCGAACTTTGTCAACCCAGTGGTGCCGTAAGATAACGGCCCAACAGCATACAGACAAGAAGAATGACAAACCAAAAATGGTAGCAATAAAAACAGGTTTAAACCATATTGACCAAGGAATTAGGTCGTACCGGCCGATACCGATCCAGAATTTATCTAGTGCTGATCGGTCAGAAACATATAACCAACTCTTCAAATGAGGAAAAATCAGCTCCGACCATTGGTTCTCAGGCGTAGAAAAGTAAACTGGAGCAGCAACATAAGGGAAAATAAATTCCATTAATCCATAACCTGGAACTGATGCAGCTGCAGTGACCATAGCCCAAGAAAGGGTTAGCTCCGCCGTAGAGAAATGAGCACTTTTACCAAATTGTGCTAGGCACGGGTTAACCACAAAAGATAAAAGTGCTAAAAAGAAGACGCTACCCACTGGCAAGTGATTAGCAATGAATTGACCAAAACCATTCAGATGAATATAACCATACAAGCAGGTTTGTAAAATAATCCATGTCAAGGTTATCGGCAAAATTCGATGATATCGGACTGAATTGAAAAAATCTATTTTGGTATTCGTGTCCAAGTCTTTGCCTAGGAATTAAGGTGGGATGATTTTTTGAGTATAGGGATCAATTTATTAGAAATACCGGTAAGTGCTAATTGATCTAACTCTTCAATAGTTTTCCACTGAGCACTGGTCCAGTTTTTGAAGTCTAAAGCCTGAAGACTCGGATCTGTACTAAGATAGCAGAAGAAAACATCAACAACCACTTGAAAGTGAGTATAGGCATGTTTTATTTGGGTTAGATAAGTCAGCGAGTATGAAACTTCTTTTATGTTGAACAGGTCAACAGCCAATTCTTTACAAGCTCTCACTAAATCAGCCGACTGGCCAATATGATGGTTAGGAAACTCCCAGAGGCCACCGAGCAAACCTTTTAGTGGACGTTGAACAACGAGAACTTCATTGTTACAGTTGATAAAAATACTAGAAACCAACCGTTGTTCTGGCCTTTTCTTTTTAGCTTGACGAACAGGAAAAAGACCAACCTCTAATTTTTGATGAGCATCGCACGAATTCTGTACTGGGCACACTAGGCAAGTCGGTGATTTCGGACGGCAAACCATTGCACCTAATTCCATCAAGGCTTGATTATGTGTACCAGGTTGATTAGTTACAAGTAGTTTATCTGCTAATTCCTGAAATATTTTATTGAATTTAGCGACATTGGTGGGTTCAGTTCGACGGTATAGACGAGCCAGGACACGTTTCACATTTCCATCTACTGCGGCTACAGGTTTACCGAAGGCAATGCTTTGAACCGCAGACGCAATATAGTCTCCAACACCTGGTAATTGCTGAAATTGGCGATAGTTATTTGGTATGCATCCTTCCAGTTCGAAAACTACGATTTCGGCGGCCCGTTTTAAATTTCTGGCGCGAGCATAGTAACCAAGACCTTCCCAAATTTTAAGCACATCATCAAGATCAGAATCAGCCAAATGTTTGATGGTTGGAAATTTATCTAAAAATCGATGATAATAATCAATAACAGTATTAACTCGAGTTTGCTGAAGCATTACCTCAGAAACCCAAATGCAATAAGGATCATTGGTTTGGCGCCAAGGTAGATTTCGCTGGTGAATAGAGAACCAACCCAATAACCTTTTCTGAAATTGAAGTAGTGAAGTATTCATAACTAAGGATGGAGCTCGCCAACATTAAGATCTCAAGGTTTATTTGAGTATTGACGGGTAATTTCAAGAACTTCTTTGGCGACTAAACCATTTGTACCAATACCTTCTCCACTAGTAAAGACAGGGTTTCCTTGCCAGTCAGTAAAAGTACCTCCTGCTTCTTCAATTATTGGCTGGATTGCCGCCGCATCCCATATTTCCATTAGTGGATCTATCATTACTTCTACACGGCCAGTTGAGACCAGCAGATAGCCATAACCATCACCCCAAGTACGAGTAATATAAGCTTTTTGTTCTAATTGTCTGTAGGCATCTTTCCGATTGGTGTGTTCAAATAGATCAATTTGTGAAGTAACTAAGCAACCATTGTCCAAAGAGCGATTTGACACTCTGGCCGGTATAGGTGCATTACTTCCTATTAGATGCCAAGCCCCCTGAGACCGACTAGCGTAGACGGTTTCATTCAAGGCTGGTAGATGAATAACTCCGATGACCGCCGCACCTTGGTACTCTATACCAACCAATGTACTATACAGTGGTATGCCGCAGATGAAAGATTTTGTTCCGTCAATTGGATCTAAGATCCATTGGTAGCCCGAATTGCCTGACATGTTTTCGAATTCTTCACCCAGAATAGCATCTTTGGGAAAATGGGACTGTATTTCCTGTCTCATCAAAAGTTCCGCAGATCGATCAGCAATAGTGACGGGTGAGTCGTCGGATTTCCGTTCAACTGACAGTTTTGTCTGTTGGAAATGCTGAAGTGTAACCTTTCCAGCTTGATGAGCGATTGACTTAGCTATCTCTAAACGACACTTAATTTCTGAAGTTTGAGTTGTCATCTACACCTCCGATTATTTTCTAATATTTCAACTTTAAAATAGAAATCGGTACATAGGTCGGTCGATCGAAATTCCGATCAAACTCCAAATACCACCAACAATAAATTCGCCAAGAATCAGTCCTAGGAAAAAAGGTGTAACCTTTCTGTGCGTTCCCATCCCCCCATGTTTTAAGATTATCAATTTCAAGATAGAGCTAACTAGGATTGAAAACCAAAATACATTCATTGACCAACTGCTAGAGATGGCGAAACCCGCGGGATGAAGTGGCCACCAGAATATATTCATCCTCATTAACATAAGAAGAAACGTAAGACCTAAACCAACGAAAATAGAGGCTATAGCAGGTATGTCAGGGGGACGTGGAACTGTCAACCAACTTTGTAATCTGTTAAATGGCCGATCAGCAAACCAATCCAGTGCTCCTTCCAAATAAGAAACGTGGTAAAACGACCAGAAGGTTGAAAAAATGCCAACGCAAATAGCAATTATCATTGCTAATATCAAGCGATGATTTTTCATGTTTGATCTTTCGGCCAGTTTAAATCCTTCCAAAATATGGGGCATTGGATGACCTCGGTAAGCTCGATTAAAGAAAAACAAATAAGCGAACATAGTTAAATTATTGGGACCTAGTAATCGGGTACCGAATATACGTGGCATCATTTCATCTGGACCAATAAAGTGTAGGTCATGAACGGGTGAGCCAAGTTCAGCTCTCATTCGTGTTACAGCAGTAGAAACGGCGTAGTATATACCAAAGAATATGACAACAACCCAAATAGACATTCCAGCTGCGTTGCAGAAAAGAACTATGGCCAAGATCGAGAGGGTTGATCCTATGACCATTAACCGGTATGACATTGGTTCTTTGCTATCATCTACTCTTGGATCATTAAAAGCAACTTTGCTAAAAATTCTTTTCAAGTGTTCCCTGGAAGTGTAGACAGCAATTATAAATAAACCGATGTAAGCACCAAAAGATTGTTCATCAACAAAAGGAAAATTTGGCATAGTCCGTAAGCCTAACGCATCACCTGCAATTCTTTCCACTTTCCAAAATAAATAGAAAAACCAACATGAGAAAGAAAGATCCAAAGGGATGAAAAATGCCAAACCAACAGCAAATGGGAAAACCGCAATCGGGGTCCAACCGACGGCACTCCAAGGTCGCTGGCTAAAAAAAGGCTTTAGGTCGTAGAGTTTTCCACCCAAACTAGGTACGTAGGGAAATAAATGATGTAAACCATTGAGGATGTCAATAGTTCCAGCAGCAAGGAAACCTAACCATAAGGTTTTTAGTTTAAGTACACCGGTCAGTCCACCACCATAAGTCATCTCAAGCGGAAGTTGGATAATTGGATAGCTTAACTTTTCGTTTTCGGTCCATTGTTTTCGTACTACACTGTTTATACAAATCATTAAAAAGACCATTACTGCTAAAAATCCACCCCATACCAGTATTGGTGTTAGCCAGACTTCGATGATTTCCCACCTGTAAAAAGAGGATTCTCCCCTGTAATAATCAACTAAAAATTCTTTGTCCTTGATGGCTATCCAGTCTGGTATAAATCGGTGAAATAAACCAGACCAATCGTTTTCTGAAGTAGCATACCAAAAAGGATAAGGAATCATGGGTATTAGAACTCTCATTACATCATGACCAGCTAGAGAGGAGGCGATTGCTAGCATCATGTAAATAGTCAATAATTCGCTTTGCTTCATGGCCCAGCTATAGTTTATTTTAGAGATAAACCAATTGAATCCTACTAAGGAGAATATGCAAAAAATGACGTTGTAATAGAGAGAAACTGTTGTTGGAAAGCCCTGTCCACCTGAATCGACAATCCAGTATGTGTTGGGAATAATCAGAAGTGTGCCAAGGCATATTGACCGCCAACTACTCCCAACTAGTGATTTCTTTTTATCGTTTGGTGAATGGTTAATCATGAGAATGATTATAGCCTATTGGATAATGGTTATCTAGATCTATGTATGGTTGCTATGGTGTGGATCTGTTCATTTCACGACGACTAGAAAAGTTTTAAATTGTTGTTTCTTTGATGGTTTTTAGTTACAATCAGGGTGTTTTTATCTACAAGCTAAGTTGCTTCAGAAAGACTAATTCAAAATAATATGCTGGAATGTACTGGCGACAACTGATTATAAGAGTAAACTGAAAAGGAAATGATCGTGAGTCAACCTATTCGACAAAGTAAAATTTCTGAAAAAGAGTGGGAATCAGCCCAAAAACTTATTCCTGGCGGCGTCAATAGTCCTGTGCGAGCGTTTCGATCTGTGGGTGGAAGTCCCCCTTTCATTTCCAGCGCAAAAGGCTCAAGTATAGTTGATGTTGATGGTAATAGTTACATTGATTACATTGGCTCTTGGGGGCCGATGATTTTGGGCCATTCCAATGAAACAGTTTTATCAGCTTTGCAAAGAACCATGCAAAACGGTACAAGTTACGGAGCGCCAACACCGCTGGAAACACAATTAGCGGAATTAATCATTTCGGCAGTTCCGTCAATTGAGATGGTACGCATGGTCAATTCTGGTACTGAAGCTACAATGAGCGCTATTCGATTGGCTCGTGGCTATACAAAGCGAGATAAAATCATTAAAGTAGAAGGGTGCTATCACGGTCATGCAGATTACCTACTAGCTAAAGCTGGTTCTGGAATAACTACTTTTGGTTTGTCAGATAGTGCCGGGGTACCAGAAGATTTTGCGAAGCTTACTCTGACTGTTCCTTTTAACAATGCTGAAGCTGTGCGAAAGGCAATCAAGGATAATTCTGACGATGTATCTTGTATAATTTTAGAACCAGTAACGGGTAACATGGGTGTTATCCCGCCAAGAGATGGTTACTTGCAAGAGTTACGCGAAATCACCGAAGAACATGGAGTGTTGTTGGTTTTTGATGAGGTAATGTCTGGGTTTCGTGTGTCTTATGGTGGAGCACAGGAATTATATGATGTGAATCCTGATATTACCTGTTTAGGAAAAATCATTGGTGGTGGATTACCTGTCGGTGCTTATGGTGGCCGACGAGAAATTATGTCTAAAGTAGCTCCTGTTGGGGAAGTTTACCAAGCTGGTACTCTCTCGGGGAACCCTTTGGCTATGGCCGCAGGGATTGAAACTTTAACTGCACTCAAATCTCCTAATTTTTATGAGACATTAGAAAACATATCTTCTATACTAGCTGAAGGCATCAAACATATTAGCCATAAATATCGAATTCCTAGCTATCACAGCCGGGTTGGATCAATGCTGAGTTGCTTTTTTACTGATCAGGCTGTTACCGACTTTGCCTCGGCTAAGACTTCAGACACTGACCGATTCGCTGAGTTCTTCTGGGGTTTATTAAATCAAGGCGTATACATTGCTCCCTCCCAATTTGAAGCAGCTTTTGTATCTATTGCCCATACAGAAAAAGACATTGAGACGACGATTTCCGCCGTTGACCGTGTCCTATCTAACTTCTGATTCACCGATTTTCACACAACATCTTCTGAAATATTGGTTTCGGATTTTTTATCTGGTATGGCCGAGGTATCTGTACTGTCTCATTTTATTATTATCAACTGTTTTTCTAGCTCAGGCTAACTATCTTAGTCAAGCCTCAACAATCGGAAAAGGTGATAGTGGTATAGCCGTTTTTTCAGATGCCAATAGCCTCAAGAACCCCGCTAATTTGGCTAAATACGGCCAATATTATCTAGGATTTGAACATTCACCGTCTCGTTTGTTTCAAATCTTGGAGACTAACCAACTTTCTAGTGTCTTCCCTTTATCAGATCGATTAGCACTTGGCCTCAACTGGAATCAAACAGCACTCGATGATGATGAACTGATGGTTAGTAAGAATCTTTTTCATTTTTCTTATAGTTACTCATTAACAAATTGGTTCTCCGCAGGATTAAATCTTAAGTATCTAACTAACACAGCAAGCTTAGACGGAAGGTTAAGGGGATCGGAAATTGGGTGGGGAACAGACGTAGGTGTATTATTTCATGTTCGTCAGTCCGTGTTTCGAACGAACTTATTGTCGCCTATTTGGTTTAGATTGCTAAATCGACCTCAGCGTACCTGGACTCAATCGAAAATTAACCCTAGTTGGGCTTTTGGTTTCGTGGTGACTGATATTTTAGATATTGGCTTACAACCTAATTCTATCTGGGGAACTTGGATCCGTCATGACACAGGTGTTGTTGAAAAATACCGTTCACCTAAACTTCACTTTGGTTTGGGTTATCAACGTTCCTCCCAATTACAGTTTTCTGCTGACATATCTGATCGGTTGAATATTGGTATTGAATATAAACCTAACCCGTATTTGGGGTTTCGTACTGGTTTGTATCGTCAGCTTTCGGCTCAAAGTCAATTAAGACCTACATTAACGATGGGTGTACACTTCCAATATAAGACTTTCAGATTTGATTGGGCTTATTTGATACCAAGTGACCTGCCTCCCACAACCTACGCCCAATTTTCACTCCGTTTGGATCGTAGGACTCTACCAGTTGAGATCGAACAAGTGCGGTTAAATCATCTTTATCCGGTTCACTATAACTTTTATGCTCAAACCAACAGATTTGCTTCAGAGCAGGTCTTGGATAATCCCAACCAACCCACGATTTTGAGCGTAGCAGATCTTGATCGTTACTATCCAATGATGCCTGAAGACACAATTGGTCGAATTTGGCTCAGAAATGAAAGTTCAAAGCCACAAGAAGTTCGGGTCGAATTGTTTGTCCCTGAATTCATAAGTGAAAGTGGCTCAGAAGTTGCTAGCCAGGTCGTGGTTCCACCACTCAAGCGCATGTCGATCCCATTGAGACAAATTGTACTAACGCGTCAAGCAATTCAGATGAGTCAGGCGCAAACCGTGGAGGCTAAAATTAAAGTGACTGAAATCGGTGGGACCGCGTATCGTCTGCTATCGGCTCAATTAGTCTTGCATGGAAACCAATCAACACGTCTAGATGACATAGGGAAACTTAGTTCTTTCATTTCCTATGATGACCCTGGTATTCGTAGTTTTATTGATCAGGTACAAACAGCTTTTGGTTCTAGGATAAAATCGAATTCTTTACCCACAGATCTGTCAATGGCTTTAGTATTATTTGATGCTTTATACGGTTTTTCCTACACTAAAGACCCAAATATACCTTTTGAAAGTGGAACGGTAGACAAGATCATCTACCCTTTCGAAATGCTAGAACGACTATCAAATAGTAATATGTACACCAGTAGAAATGAAGAGTCTGATGTTATCTTCGGCGATTGCGATGATAGTACAGTACTATATTGTACCTTGCTTGAATCAGTTGGTATCAAAACTGCTCTAATTCAATTACCCAATCATGTATTAATGGCATTCCAATTAGACAATATTTCGATTGAAATGGCTCAAGCTATGTCATTGCCCGATATTTATTTGCCTATTAACGGCTTTGTTTGGATTCCAATTGAAACGACCTTAATTAATTCTGGTTTTGTTGCTGCATGGCAAGGTGCCTTAAATCAACTGAATCAGTTAGAAGTGACGAATTCCGTGACTGTAGGCCAAGCATGGGAAAAGTATGGGGCTAACACTTTACATCATTCGGAAGCAATTTTTCCGTTCGACTTTGATACGATAAAAAGCCGAATGGAGTCTGATCTCAATCACTCTTTGGTAAACTATTTCGACCAAAACATGAGTTCTAATTTCAATTCTGAGGAGAAATAAGTATGATATTATCGATGTCCAAACCGAAGAATGGCTTTATGGTTTTTTGCTATTTATTGATAGTTATGGTTCTTCTATTAATTTCTTCTTCGGCAATTGCTTCTCATCGAATTCTTTTTACTTTTGGTAAAATTGAGGTCCTTCAGGCTAGTGATCCAACCGAAAATAAGGTTTGGGTATTCCTTCGTCGGGGAGATTTTGTCAATGATCAGGATCTTGTCCGAATTCCCCCACGTGGTTTATTACGCCTCAAATATAATGACCAAGATTTATTACCGACATTACCAGGTGGGCGGGAAAGTAAAGTTATTGACCTAATTCGGTCAGGATTTGACCGAAGGCGGAAAAGCCGAAATATTAATCAAAGTTTGAGTGGCCAACCGGCTTTGGATGTATTACCCTTAGAAAGCAAACCGATACCGTCTGAGACAAGAAAAAAGAGCAAATATCTAGAGTCGATTGATCGGGAAAAATTGGCACAATTCCGTCAGCATTTAGGCGATCTTCCGATTGAGATTATAACTCAGTTTCCATCCCCAACATTCAGTGGAAGCATGGGCAACTATCCGTCTCATAATATTCAGCTAGCACAACTTCTTTATCCATTTTGTACCAAAGTAGATATTGCCCAGGGAGTTCATTCAGATTTCTCAAATTTAGGTTTTCTCTATGCACAACTTCTGTACTATTTCAAAATACCTACACAACTGGATGTAGACCAAAGTGGCAATCTAAAAATTCTGTTTGATAGTGGTCTACAGCCTGCTGAATGGAAAAAAATTTCTGCTAATACGTCTCTAGTTCAGCACAAACCTCCCAATTCTTTACCTAAAGATCGTATTTGGTTAGCTATCCAATTTTCGCCCAACTGGAATTTCACCACCGGTTGGTACTCGGCTTCCCAATCCAATGGACACCGTTGATCGGTTAAATCCTCTACGATTCAAATCAGTAAAGACTTGGTGTTATCTACAACTGGTTTGTCTGTTTCCATTTCTACTTTTCTTTTTAGTACGTGATTTTGACTTAATCCACTTGATTGAACTAAAAACACTAGATGCTAGACTGCGTCTAATCACACCTGATCGAGCACATCCAAAACTTAGACTAATTAGTATTGATGAAAAAAGTCAATCAGAAAATGGGATTGGTCCTCTACCTTGGGCCGCGTATATTTATCAAACTTTGATTGATTCTATATCTGCAGCTGAGGCTATTGCAATTATCATGAGATTCAATCAAGAATGGGACGTAGTGGAATTGGATAAAGTACAACCAATAGATAACTTATTCTTAATTCAAACTTATGTTGAGTTCAATCAATCTCAATCGGCTGAAGGTTTGCCTACAATCTCATCTTGGGCTGAACTGCCGAATTCTTTTAGCAGATTAACCAACCGATCTAGTTTCAGCCGCTATCATCGCGGTTCCACAGATGGAGTTTACCGTTCGGCTCAACTGGTTTTAACAGAGCTTCCAGATCAACATTACCAATACTCCATCGAAATTCACTTGCTCTGCCAATCCTTAGGTGTTTCGATTAGCCAGGTTCAACTAAAACAAAGTTGGTGGAAGGGGCCATACCTGCAGATTGCAGCAAAACCAAGTCCTATTTCCATACCCATTAGTACTAGCGGTCGTTGTTTTTTTCCATACTTGGATAACAATCATTACCCTACATCTAGTTTTGTTGATATTCTGAAATCTGTAGAATCTGGTCAACAATTTACTGATAAAATCGCCCTGATTGGTGTTGCCTCAAATAATCAACCCACTGCACAAACAACTGTTGGTGCAGTGACAGCACTCGGCTTACGAGCTAATCTAATGAATGCTCTACTATGCAAGCGCTACGTTTGGCAGATGACACCATTAGTGACTGGTTGTTATTTTGCCATATTCTGTATCTTGTTATTTGTTATAGCAAGTTGGTCATATCATCTAGATCAACAACAGCTATTCATAATAGGTTTAATGGGTCTTTTGATGGGACATGGGATGTTAGCCATTTTGCTATTAACTCTATTCCAAATTTGGGTCAATATTACGGCGTTATCTTTATCTATTTTATCAGCAGGGATTTTGACTATATTACTGCTTGGTTATCTCCGTTTACGTTCGACTTTGATTCAACTACAATTGACCCAACAACAACTTGTAAGATCGGAAAAAGAAGCAGTTTTTGGTATAATGGCCGCCCGTGTCCGGCATGAGCTTCGAAATGCTCTGAATCTTGTACAAGCTCCATTGGAAATGGTAAAGAATAATTTCCGAAAAGGGGATCCTCTCAAATTTAAGCAAAAGCCCGATTTAATCGTGTCAGAAATGGATTCAGCTATTACTGCTTTGTCCCAACTTGATCAGATGATTGAGCGAGATTTGAGCTTTTTCCAGAATCAAAGTCTAGATTTAACAGCTTGCAGCCTTGAACTAATTATTGAATCTGCACTTGAAGCCACTCGTTCCTTGGTGGAGGACAACAGGATACGAGTCAAATTCAATTACCCTGATGAGCTACCAACTATTGTTGTTGACCAAAACCAATTCCAATTAGCCTTGATTAATCTGATGAAAAATGCTTGCCAATCCATGTTGACTGGTGGAACACTTACCTTATCTGTAACTCAGAAAACGGCATCTGATAAGATAAGTATTTCGATTAGAGATACCGGATATGGAATTTCCCCCCATGATTTAAATCGTATTTTTGAAGCTTTTTATACGACTAAACCAAAAGGTTTAGGGTTAGGTTTGCTGAATGCGAAAAATATCGTTGAAGCTCATGGGGGTCAAATTTTCGTTTCTAGTCAGATACAACAAGGTACAGAATTTACTATCTGCTTACTTTCAAACAATAAAAATCTGAAGTATAAAGAATGAGTAATGAGAAATTAACTGCTCGTATTTTGATTGTTGATGATGAAGTAACCACTTGCCAGTATATTGACCGACACTTGCAAATGGAAGAAAATCTGATAACTACTTGTGATTTTGCACATAATGTAGAAGAAGCTATTGGCAAAATAGATACAAATTCACCTTATGATATCTTATTTGTTGATCTTTGGATGCCATCTATTAATGGGCATTTAGATCAAGAAGCAGGAATCAAGGTTTTAAAATACGCCCTTAGTCAAAAATCGAGTCATCCAAAAGAAGAACCACCAGTGGCCGTAACTATCACTGCGAATAGTTCAATTCAAACGGCATTGGAAACTAGTGGGTTGGGTGTTTACGACTACATTAGTAAACCAATTGATTTTCGCAGCTTGATGGAATTGACTCAAAAAATATTGTTGGAACGACAACAGAAGAATAATCCTAAAAATCCGACTTCAGAAACTCGAAAAATTATCGGAAAAAGTCGTTTGATGATCGATGTCGTCAAAAAGGTGGGGCGGATAGCTAATTCGGATTCTGATGTATTGATTTACGGTGAAACTGGGACGGGTAAGGATTTAATTGCTCAGGCTATCCACAAATATAGTCCACGGAGTAATGGTCCTTTCATAGTTGTAAATTGTAGTGCGATTCCCTCAGAAATGATCGAATCAGAATTATTTGGTATTGGTAAAGGCGTTGCGACGTCAGTTAACCACCGGAAAGGAAAATTTGAGCAAGCTCATGGTGGAAGTATTTTTCTGGATGAGATAGGTGATTTAAATCTCGATTTGCAACCTAAGTTATTGCGGGTTCTGGATTACAAAGAAATACAGGGGGTAGGACAAACACCACGCAGAGTTGATGTTCGAGTCATTGCCGCAACCAATCGGGACTTGTCACACGCGGTATCCCAGAAACAGTTTCGTTCAGATTTGTTTTATAGACTCAGTTTTATGATTGAATTACCACCGCTTAGGGCTCGTAAATCAGACATTCCACTTCTAGCGCAATATTTTCTTGGAATCTATTCTAGTAAGAGGGCTGACGTAACTCTTTCTTTATCTTCAGGCCTAATAGATCGCCTACAAACAAGTTCTTGGGTGGGAAATGTTAGAGAGTTAGAGAAGGTCATTGAATATGCAACTGTAACCTGTCAGGGTAATTGCATAACTGAAGACGACTTACCACCTTGGTTTGACAACGATACCTCTAGTTTTATCGATTCTGATAACCTGAATCCACTGACTGATATTCTCCAGCAAGACAAGATTCAAGAAGCAACCGAATCATTTGAGCGATTTTTTTTAAGGCAAAAATTAGCAGAGAATAATTGGAATATTTTAGCAACGGCTGAACAAGTCGGAATTCGTCGTCAATCACTTCATAGAAAAATTAATCGACTAAGAATTACGCCGCCAAAAGGTGAACCCCAAAAGTGACACTGTCTCTTTTTTATGTCACACTGGAAGGTTAATTTAGGCTGATTATCACGGAATCATAAAAAAAACGGTTTAATATCTGGCATATTATCTGCTTTGTAGAAATGTTTATGCTGGAAACTTATTCTCCTCAAATATCAATTGATTCGGCCGATAATTGGTCCCTAAATGATTTAACGGAAACCAATGATTTTCCGTTCTTATCAGCACCAACTGACCTGTCTATATACGCAGAAATTTCTGCGTTACCTGTATCTCCACCAGAAGCCACAACTGATGAAAAATTACCATATAAAAAAACATACATTGGTACGGCCAATGGAACTTTGGACCTTTACCTGGATCAGATTGGTCAATATTCGTTACTTTCCTTCAGTGATGAGTTGAGACTTTTCAAACAGATTGATAGCTATTTTGAGCAAATCGATGATCACCGGAAATCTTGCCAAAAAGACTTGGATTTATCTGACCTATTTTGTTCTTTAATCTCACCACTACAAAAACGAATTGACCAGATTAAAGAACAAATTATTTCCTCTAATCTGCGATTGGCAGTATACATTGCTAAACGTTATCAAGATCGTGGGCTAGACCTACCTGACCTAATTCAGGAAGCTAACCTAGGCTTAATCAAAGCCGTAGATAAGTTCGATTGGCGAAGGGGGGTTCGTTTCAGTGCATATGCATCTTGGTGGATTCAGCAGGCCATCGGTTTAGGAGTGGCTAAAATGGGACGTACTGTTCGGTTGCCTGTTCATGTTATTAGGGACCTTCAGAAAATCAATAAGACAAAAAAAACTCTTGAACAAAAGGGCTATTCTTCTCCAACTGCAACCGAAATTTCGCAGGAGGTTGACTTCCCATTAGAAAAAATAAAATTCCTTTTGCGATCCAATATGGCGATGGTTTCATTAGACGAAGACATCTCCAACAGCCAACGAGTTGTCAGTTGGGAAGATCGGTTACCTGATGAGTCAATTGAAGACCCAATTCGAAAATTACAAATAGAAAATCTAACCTACCACTTGTCGTTGGCTCTGCAAACATTAACCGAAAGGGATCGCAGCATTATTAAACTTAGGTATGGTTTGAATAACAACCCAGTACACAGCCTGCAAGAAATTGGAAGTAAATTTAATATCTCTCGTGAGCGTGTCCGACAAATAGAAAAAAGAGCAATTAAAAAGTTATCCGAATATCATACATTACAGAGCGATTAAGCTGGAATGAACTCATCAAACGATATCCTTCTAAGTCTCGCTAAGTAACAAGTAAAATTACCCCCTTGGCTAACGTCATCATTTCGATTCCATCCAATTTGCAACAACCCAGTACAAATTATTTCAAAACTGAACACCAGAGTATCTAAACTAGTTGTATTTTATCTGGCAGTTATAGCTAACTTCTTGGTTGGCCTGAAACTTTTCTGTCGTTTTGATTCTGGGGAGATTTTATCTTGATTTCTCCCGGAAATAATACCGAAGATTATCTTAAGAACCGGTATTTTACATTTTTCACTCAATGATTTAGAATACATCAGGCTTATTGAGCTGAAAAGAAAAGGAATTCAAAGGTTATATGCATGCTATCCGAAATAAGAAGTAATAAGAATGAGTTACCCCTACGCCAACTAGGCAAGACTGGATTGCAGGTGTCGATTGTCAGTTTTGGTGGGGGACATTTTGTTAGCAAAAATCTGGAAGTACAAGAATCTATAAGATTGCTACATCATGCTATCGACGAGGGTATGAACTTCATGGATACGGCTTGGGAATATGGCCAAGGGGAATCAGAACGCCGGATGGGGCTGGGTTTACAAGACCGTCGAGAAAAGGTGGTTTTAATGACTAAGGTGTGTAGCCGAGATGCTAAGACTGCTGAAGAGCAACTGCATGAAAGTCTAGATCGATTAAAAACAGATGTTATTGATGTCTGGCAATTTCACGAAATAAATTACGATAATGATGCTGAGTTAATATTTCGATCAGGTGGAGCTATTGAGGCTGCAATTTCTGCTCGTGATGCAGGTAAAATTCGTTTTATTGGTTTCACTGGTCATAAAAGTCCGCACATTTTGCAATCTATGTTAGACCAAGATTTCGATTGGGATACTTGCCAACTACCAATTAATATAGCTGACTTCCACTATCGTAGTTTTCAGAAAGAAATCTTACCTCAATTAAACGACCGAAACATCGGCGTAATTGGAATGAAAAGTCTAGGAGGCGCAGGACAACTGGTACAAGGGCTTGGCTTAAGTGCTAGCCAGTGTCGTCGATATGCACTGTCTTTACCTATAAGTACTTTATCTTGCGGTATTGATTCGCTTGAAGCATTGGAACAAGACCTCGAGATTGGTCGAAATTTTCAACCGATGACAGAATTAGAAAAAAGAGAATTAGAAAAAATCTCCTATGAAGGATCAGGTGATGGGCGCTATGAATGGTTCAAGAGCACTCAGCACTACGATTCTCAGTATCATAGAGACCAACACGGGTTTCCATCGAATACTGGTTCTTAGTAACAAGTTAACTAGTCTTAGATAGAAACTTCATCGTAATTTCAGCTTGGTAAGTAGGAGTTCGAAATGAGTTCAGTTCAACGCCCAAACATCTTATTTGTGTTTTCAGATCAACAACGCTATTCTGCTCTAGGAGCAAATGGCAATCCTGTCATTCGAACCCCTTTCATAGATTCCATGGCTAAAGAAGGACTAGTTTGTGACAATATGTTCTCCAATCATCCATTGTGTTCACCATACAGGGCCATTTTATTGACAGGTCGATATGGTTGGCAGAACAGAGTAATTGATAATGAATATCGACCACGACGAGATATCCCTACACTTCCTGGTACCTTAAAGGAAAACGGATACGGTACCGCTCATGTTGGGACATTCCATCTAGGTAAGGGGCCCTACACAGAGGCTGACCGATACGGTATCGATTATTTGGCCGCTTTACACGGTGGAAGTGGTTTTTTTAACCGTTCTTATTATCAAAATGAGGATGGTCCAACTATGTTTGAAGGGTGGGCGCCAGAGGTTGAAACCAATCTGTCTATCCAATTCATGGAACGCCATCTCGACCGTCGTCCAAATGACCCTTTTGCTCTGTTTGTTTCGTGGCGTCCTCCACATTGGCCCTATCCCCAATATCCTAAACAGCATGCTGTATATGACTTGAAAGATATAGAGGTACCCGAGAACGTACCTGAGCAAATGAGGCATTTTGCACAGCAAGAAATTGCCGATTACTATGGTTGTTGTACAGGCTTAGATACTCAGATGGGACGATTATTATCTGCACTAGAGCGGCTTGGTGTAGAAAAGAATACAATTGTGTGTTACACGTCAGATCATGGCGACCATTTGTCTAGTCATGGATTTGGCAAACCTTATGACACCTGGATGCCAGAATCGATGAGAGCATCTAAAGCTACACCTTACGAAGAGTCAATTCACGTTCCCTTTGTTGTTCGGTGGCCGCAACGAATTGTAGCTGACCAAAGATGTAATGCTTTTATGGGGGCTATTGATATTATGCCCACTTTGCTGGGAGCTTGTGACATTTCGCTGCCGGATGGATTACAAGGTCGAGATGTGTCTGACATCTGGTTCAATCAAGAAACACACCAAAATCACTCACAAAATCCTATAGGTGCAGATTCAGTCTATCTGCAAAATATGGCTCATGGATGGCCGAATAGGAACGGTTGGGTTGGTAGATGGAGAGGGGTACGTACTCAACGCTGGACTTACGCACGATGGTATGCAAATGAGCAAGGTCCTTGGTTATTTGACCGGCAAACTGATCCGCTAGAGATGGTAAATTTAGCCAACACCCAATCAGCTCGGCCGATAGTTGAAGAAATGGAAGAACGATTGCACAGGTGGATGGAAGCTACGAAAGACCCATTTGAGTATGGAAAGAGAGGTGAACGTGGCTTCCTAGATGTTGGTCAGGAATTTGCTGATCCTGACCAATACTTAGGTTGGGGAGTGGCGTAGGTGTGCTTGATAATATCTTACTAATTTTGACTGATCAACAACGCTGGGATTCACTTGGTTGTTATGGGACAACGGGTGTTCACACTCCGAATCTTGACCGTTTGGCTAGTGTAGGGACGCGTTATACACAGTGCTATGTTAACAATCCAATTAGTACACCTAGTAGAGCCAGTTTGTGGACTGGTAAGCACTTACCAGGGCATGGGGTTTATAAACTTCATGATGTATTACCCTCTGACGAAATTCTTTTCCCTTATTTCCTTCGAGAAGCTGGTTATGATACAGCCCTTTTTGGTAAACTTCACGTGGCAGGGCACATTTGGGAGGCAAAATACCGACATCAGTTTGATGGATTTAATACTTATGAATGGGCGCCTGATCCGAATGGATATCGTGGTTGTGAAACAGCATACTCACGTTGGTTAGCTATTCATCATCCAGCTATTTTGGATCGTTGGAAACGGTACGGAAATAAAATTGGTCATGTACCAGTGGAAGCCCATTTCACGACCTGGGCAGCTAACCGTACTATTGATTATCTTCAACGAATGCAGGGAGCTAGCCAGCCTTTTTTTTGTTGTATGAGTATTTTTGATCCACACAACCCTTATACTAATTACCCCCGGCAATATCGACAGAAACTTGTTATCGAAGATTTGCCAGACATCCATGCTTTCGATGAACCATTTAATCATCGTCCCATCTCCCACCAACGAGAGGCTCGAAAGTATGATCGATCTGATCTAATTGAAAACCGGACTGGTTATCATGCTTCAATAGCCTTAATTGATGAGCAGGTTGGTCGTGTTTTGAAGACTTTGGGGGACCTCGGTTTGGATAGTAATACTGTCATCATTTTTACCAGTGACCATGGCGATATGCTCGGTGATCACGGTTTAAGTACAAAAGGAGCATTTATGTACGATCCTTGTACCCGAGTTCCGATGATTATCCAACATCCTAAGCAGCAGAAGGGCCGAATAGTTGATATTCCTTGCCAGTTACATGATATTGCGGCTACATCATTGGCTATTGGTAGCTATGAGAAGCCGAGTGGAATGATCGACTCTTGTAATTTGCTTGATGATCATAGCCTCAACCAACGGGGCTATGCGGTTTGTATGCATCGAAACTCCAGCATTGGACATGGTGGCTATTACGATCCAGAACTTCACGTCTCCATGTGGCGAGAGGATAATTATAAACTTAACATCTACCATAGCCCAGCCCCGGGCCCAAATGACTGTCCTGGAGAACTGTTTAATCTAGATGATGACGCGGGTGAAATGAACAACCTATGGTTTAGCGATAGACATCGAGGCATCCGCGATCAATTAGTTCATCGGCTAACTACGTTTTTAGTAAAACAGGATTCAAAAGGTCGTGTAACAACGGAACAGGCCTTGCCCCCAGAATTTAAATATTAGTTATTCACCTATGAAATCAGCATTGACATATTGACATAATAGTCTAGATTTTCGATGGCTATATTAGCATTATTTGCAAAACATTCTGGACGCCAGGTTATAGAACTTAAATTATCAATTGTGAACAACAGTTACTGTATTTTTGCCTTTAATATTCAAGATGGAGAAACTTTATTGACAATTAGCGCACATTGCTTCTGGTGTAGAAGTTAGATGGCGAATTTCATTGTCGATAGTCCGTTAACTAAATTATGAGTCAACGAGATAAACAAATTTCAGAGTGCTTAACGACAGCAGATCTTTGGGAATTAATGATGCAGCGTGTTCCACCAATTGTTTCTGAATATTTCCGAGGTGGTGCTGATGAAGAAACAACCTTACGTGGAAATGTACGTGCATTTCAGCAATCTATGACAACTGCGTATGGAGCTCTAAGCTTTTCTTCTTTGGATATAAGTACCGAAGTAGTAGGACACAGTTTTGATGTTCCTTGGTATATAGCTCCAGTGGGAAGTTTACGAGCATTGTATCCAATGGGAGACGCTATTGCTTCACAAGTAGCTGGTGAATTTGGTACTGTTATGACACTGTCGACACTTTCGGGAACACCGATGGAATCTGTCGCGGAAGCCTCCGAGGGAGATTGCTGGTTTCAGCTTTATCTATGTGGTGGGAGAGAGACAGCATTAAGAGGTATTGAAAGAGCAAAAAAATCAGGCTTTACAGCACTTGTTTTAACAATTGATACTGGTGTCTCGGGACTACGAGCTTTACACGCAAAAATGAAGCCTATGCAAGTGACCGGACCTTTTCGCGGTTTAGGATTAGGAGAAATGTTGAAGCTTGCTTTTCGTAAACTAATGCTGGCGCCACAGATGCTTCCCCGCTTGTCGTGGGTTATGGATCATTTTCGTGATGGTGGATTAATGCAGTTTGTAAACATACTTGATGAGAACGGCCAACCAATGCCATATGCAGATATCGGGGTACAACTCGCGGCATCAGCTGTCACTTGGGACGATTTAAAGTGGATTAAAGAAGCTTGGGGGGACGATAAACCTTTGATTGTTAAGGGGGTGCATTGTGCTTATGATGCTCGAAAAGCCGAAGAAATGGGGGCTTCGGGAGTTATTTGGTCCAATCATGGTGGAAGGCAACAAGACCGTGTTCCTCCAACACTTCACATAGTCTCACAAGAAATGCCACTCATGGGCGATACTCAACTTGACTTTATGATGGATGGTGGGGTTCGGAATGGTACTGATGTTTTGATTGCATTATCCTATGGTATCAAAGCCGTGGGAATTGGTCGTGTAACAGCGGCCGGAATAGGAGCCGGAGGACATGTCGGCCTGACTCGCGCATTTGAAATCATGAAATCGGATCTTGACCGAGCGATGCGCATTGTTGGTGTACAAAGCGTAACAGAAATCCATGACCAAGGCGCTGACATTCGACGTGAAAGCCAGTTGCATGGAGATGGACATCTGCCAGCTATTGTTTTCTAGGTTTCTACCAGGCTGAAGTAGCTAATAAATCACCTTGAGCTCTGTTTCCCTTTTTCACACAAATAAAATTATCGCAAGATTGATTTTTCTGTTGGAATGATCCGAGTGACTGAAATTTGTTCTCGGTCAATCATATTGGCAACCTGTGGGGCTAGAACATTTTTCCAATGGTCGGTCTCATAAACTGCAGTGTACAAATTTTCTCGCTCAGCTTCACTGTCAAAGCGGCGGATCCAGATATAAAGTCCATCTTCGTTGCCTTCTTGCTCACTTAGAAAACTTCCTACAACTACCATTCCCTTGGATAATTGAAAGGGTAGAATTTCTTCCTCCATCAATTTAACCCAGTTTTCTCTTTGTCCTGCTCTAAGTACATACTGTCTCAATTCAAAAAACATTTCTACTCCTTTTCACATTAATCAGACGCAGACTATTTTAGCACACTTATGTGAACTGAAAAACAGTCTATGTCAACTCGATGGTTCTACTGCCAAGCTTGACAGTTTTAGAAACCAATTGATATACTCACGGCTTGTCGAGGAACAATTGTATCCATACCTTGAGGTTGATATCATACAAAAAATGCATTCGTTAAAAAAAACTGTTGAGAGCATCCAAAATATGAAGTCAACCGGGGAAAAAATTGTAGCATTGACTGCTTATGATTACCCAATGGCCCAAATTTTGAGTCAATCTCAGGTGGACCTGATTCTCGTTGGGGATACATTAGGTGTGGTTGTTTTGGGTTATGATACAACATCAAAAGTAACTGTGAGCGATATTGTTCATCATACGAAGGCTGTGGCTCGTGGAAATGATTTTTGTCTGATTGTGGCAGATTTGCCTTATGGATCTTATACTACGGAAAAGTTAGCAATCGAAAACGCTAGATTGCTAATATCAGCTGGTGCTGATGCGGTCAAATTGGAGGGGTGTTATCCGCAAATTACTGAATCTTTGACTCAACACAATATACCTACTGTTGGGCATCTAGGTTTATTACCACAAACTGCGGATAAATTTAGAGTGTATGGTCGATCTGTACAAGAAGCAGAGTTGATTTCACAACAAGCAAGGCAACTAGAATCATCTGGCTGTTTTGCGTTGGTTCTTGAGTCAATAACCAAAAAATTAGCCAGTAAGATCACTAAATCCCTGAACATACCGACAATTGGTATCGGAGCAGGTTCGGATTGTGATGGTCAAATCTTAGTTCTTAATGATATGTTGGGCTTGTTTGATCGATTCAAGCCTACCTTTGTTAAACACTATGCGGAACTAGGAATAACGATTAAGGATGCAATTGCAAATTATAAGAGGGAAGTAAGAGAAAATACCTTCCCTGATTCAAACCATACTTACGAATAGTAAACTTAAATGAAGATATAAGGGGTCTTGGATGTTTAAAATTGGTGTTATTGGCGACGAAGTCTCGCAAGATTTTCAAACAGTAGTGAACGTTTCAAATGAGTTTAATCTTGATTCAATCGAAATTCGATCCGTTTGGGATAAGGCTCCGCAAGAGCTGACCAAGAACGATATTGATCAAATGAAGAAGATTTTGGATAAGACGAGCCTACAGATTATAGGTATAGCATCACCTTTTTTTAAATGTGATATTGATGATAGTAAAGCTCGAAAAGAACACTTGCAGATTTTGAAAGACTGCATTCAGTTGGCACATGAATTTGATGCCAAAATTATTCGGACTTTTGCCTTTTGGAAGTTTGATAACCTAGAACAACGATGGGATGAGATAATATCGGCCTACGACGAACCAGTTCGGATTGCTGAAGGTGAAGGGGTTATATTAGGCTTAGAGAATGAATATTCTACTTCGTTAGCGACAGCATTGTTGACTGAGAGATTCATTCGCCAAATTGATAGTCCGAGTGTTAAAGCTATCTGGGATCCAGCTAATGAGGCTCATGCTAGAGAAGAAGGTGAAACCCCCTATCCGGACGCCTATAATCGACTAAGGCCATTTATGGTTCATGCTCACCTTAAAGATGCAGCCCTTAATGAAGAGACTAACGAAATGGAGTCAGTACCAGTTGGTGAAGGTATAATTGATTGGCCGGGCCAACTACAAGCTTATGTTGATGATGGTTATGAAGGACACCTCACGTTGGAGACTCACTGGCGACCTCAGGTTAAATTGGCAGACGATATTGTTCATACTCCTGGAGGTAGTCAATTCTCTCAAGATGGTGAGGAAGCTTCGCGTATTTGCTTACAAAACCTATTTCAGATGATTGATGAATTGAAAAAGTAGATTGAAAAATTACTGCTTGTGTCCAAGACGCAAAATACTACTACCCCTTTTATAGAGGTACGAGGAGCCAGTGAGCACAACCTACGTCACTTGGATCTTCAATTACCCAAAAATAAACTGATTGTATTTACAGGTGTAAGCGGTTCAGGTAAGTCTTCTCTAGCCTTCGATACTATTTATGCCGAAGGTCAACGTCGCTACATTGAATCTTTGTCTTCCTATGCTCGTCAATTCTTAGGGCAGATAGAGAAGCCTGAAGTGAAATCCATCAGTGGTCTTTCTCCTTCCATATCTATTGATCAAAAATCGGTCGTTAATAATCCGCGATCGACTGTTGCTACTATCACTGATATTTATGATTATATGCGTGTTTTGTACACGAATGTCGGAAAATGTCACTGTCCTGAATGTGGTAATCCTCTGACGTCTCAAACAGCCGATCAGATTATTGATCAAATCATGTCCTTGCCGGAAGAAACCCGATTTTTGATTTTAGCTCCTATAGTTCGTGGTCGCAGAGGGAGACATCGGCGTGAATTGGATGATGCTTTCCGAGCTGGGTATGTCAGAGTAAGAATCAACGGCAAAATACATGAATTAGGTCAGGAGATTATTGTTGATACACGTCAACGTAATAACATAGAAATTGTGACTGATCGCCTAGTTCGGAAAGCTGATATTAGGACACGACTAGCCAACTCGGTTAATGCCGCTCTCAAAATGGGAACTGGAAACTTGATTCTTAGTATTGTGGATGGGTCGCAACAGTCTACAGAAGATATATTTTTTAGTAAAAATCTTACCTGTTCTGCTTGTCAAATTAGTGTTGAGCCTCCAACCCCTAAAGATTTCTCCTTCAATAGTCCATCTGGTATGTGTCCAACTTGTAATGGTTTAGGCACTATTGAAACGGTCCAACCAGATCTGGTAGTACCAGATAACTCATTATCTATTTCAGGGGGTGCAGTCTTACCTTGGAAAAAATTAGAACGAGATAGTGATCGGTTTTTAGCTCATAGCCTAGCGGATTATTACCAGTTTAGTTTGGATCAACCCTGGTCAGAGTTAACTGACAAGCATCGGTCGATAGTGTTACATGGTACTCAAGGAGAAAAAATTCCGATCATCTATCGGTGGTATCGCAGTCGGCGACATAAGCGTCGTAGGTCTTACGATGGTGTGTTAGCTGACTTGGCTTCAGAGATCATTTATGCACAGGAACAAGGAAATCAAAAGTGGTTACAATCAGCCAAAAAATATTTAGCTTCGGCTTCTTGTCCTGATTGTAATGGTAAACGAATTAAACGATCGGTCCAAGCTGTAACTATCGAAAATCGGTCGATCGTTGATGTTACAGATATAACAATTAACGATTGTTTATCTTTCTTTGAAGGCCTGATTCTTACAGATAAACAGGAGTTAATTGCAGGCGAATTGTTGAAAGAAATCAAGGGGCGATTAGGTTTTTTGGTCAATGTTGGGCTTGGTTATTTATCGTTGAATAGAAAAGCTCAAACGCTGTCAGGAGGTGAATCCCAAAGAATTAGACTTGCGTCTCAAATCGGTGCAGGATTACAAAATGTGATTTATGTTTTGGATGAACCTAGTATTGGTTTACATCCTCGGGACAATAACCACTTATTGTCTACATTGAATGAATTGCGCGATCAAGGAAATACCGTGATTGTTGTTGAGCACGATGAAGATACTATGTGGAATGCGGATTTACTAGTTGATTTTGGTCCAGGAGCAGGAGTAAAAGGTGGTGAGATTGTGGCGATGGGCAAACCGATTCAGGTAGCAAAGACGGCTCAATCTCTGACAGCTAAGTACCTGCGCCAAGAACTAAAAATATCAATTCCCCAAGAGCGACGCCAAGCCAAAGTCAATGATCAAGGACAACCATTACATATTCAAATTCAAGGTGCAACACAAAATAACCTGAAAAATATTTCTGTCAAAATTCCAATTGGTACGTTTACATGTGTCACCGGCGTTAGTGGATCAGGGAAAAGTTCGTTGGTTAATGACATTTTGCATCCAGCACTAAGCCGAGACCTAATGAGAGCGCAAGCTGTTCCTGGAAACCACCAAGATATAAAAATTGTAGCAGGTGATCAACTCGTATCTGATCTACGGGCAGCAGTCGACAAGGTGATAGCTATTGATCAAACTCCTATTGGTCGTATTCCTCGTTCGAACCCAGCTACTTATACTAAGTTGTTTGATCACATCCGCACTTTCTATGCCGGGATCTCAGAGTCAAAATTGCGGGGCTATAAGCCCGGTCGATTTAGTTTCAATGTTAAAGGAGGTCGTTGTGAAGCTTGTGAGGGAAACGGTGCCAAAAAAATTGAGCTGCAATTTTTAGCAGATGTTTGGGTAAAGTGCAATATTTGTAACGGGTCTAGATACAATCAGGAAACCCTATCGATCAAATACAAAAATAAGTCAATTGCTGAAGTTTTGGAGATGGATGTTCAAGAGGCACTACAACACTTTAGCGCTATTCCTAAAATTGCTAAAATATTACAAACACTCCAAGATGTTGGAATGGAATACATGAAAGTAGGACAACCATCGCCGACTTTATCTGGAGGAGAAGCACAGCGTATCAAATTAGCTCGTGAATTATCTAAGAGAAGTACGGGTAAGACATTATATATTTTGGACGAGCCAACCACAGGACTTCATTTTGATGATATACAAAAATTACTTCTTTCTTTGCATAAATTGGTAGACTCGGGTAATACAGTTGTCGTGATTGAACACAATCTAGATGTCATCAAAACAGCGGATCATATTATTGATCTGGGGCCTGATGGTGGAGAAAATGGTGGACAAGTTGTTGCCACGGGTACGCCAGAAAAAATTACCGAAGCCGACATCTCCTACACTGGCCAGGCTCTGAAAGACCTTTTCTCTCGTACTAAAATTTTAGCTAACACGAAGCATTTAGATCGATCGGTCTCACAGTTGCTGTTAGAGTCAACAAAAAGAACAAATTTTACTTCCGATAGTCATATTAGAGTATCTAGTGCCAGTGAGCATAATTTGAAAGAGATTACGGTTGAAATTCCACACGGAAAACTGACGACTTTTACAGGAGTCAGTGGATCAGGCAAGTCATCACTAGCATTGGATACGATATACGCAGAAGGACAGCGCAGGTATATAGAATCTTTATCTTCTTATGCTAGGCAGTTTTTGGGGCAAGTGAACAAGCCAAAGGTGGAACGCATTGAAGGTTTATCTCCTGCTATTGCAATTGAACGAAAAGATCAGAATAGAAATCCTCGGTCGACCGTTGGGACAATAACCGAGATCTACGATTACCTACGGGTTCTATATGCTAGGATTGGAAAAGCGCATTGTTTTCATTGCCACCAACCAGTTCAGGCAAAAACTATCCAAGAAATTGTGGGTAGTATAGAATTGATGCCAAATCGATCTCGCATTCATATTCTTTCTCCTTTGAATTTGCTAGATCTGTTTCCTGATCATAATAGCGAGGAAATCTGCAAAAATCTGTTACGAGAAGGTTACGCACGGATAGAAGTTAATCAGCAAATTTATTCTTTGGATCAAGCTCCGTTGGATTTGATTTCTAGCTCAAAGACAATAAACTTGGTGGTTGATCGTATGGTGCTTGATAAGAAACACCTAGAAAAAAGTCGCCTGGCAGAGGCCGTTGAAGTAGCTATTTCTAAAAGTATGGGTTCATTGACTGTTCGAATTGAACCTGAATCAAGTTCAGGACAACCGAATTATCAATCATTTACAACTCAGTTTGTTTGTCTATCCTGTGATATAGTCTTTCCTGAACTCGTACCTCAACAATTCTCCTTTAATAGTTCTATTGGTCAATGTCCAACTTGTACTGGCCTCGGGGTAATAGGGCAGTCAGCATCTCCCTGTCCCGAGTGTGAAGGAACGAGATTACAACCTTTTTTTCGTCATGTCACAGTTGATTCCCTTACACTTCCTGAATTGACGAATTTATCCATCGATTCAGCAAATCAGTTCTTTCAGCAACTTGAACTAAATAAGTATCATCAGGAAGTTGCAGGTGAACTACTAATCGAAATTAAAAAACGCTTCCAGTTTTTGGATGATATTGGGCTTCATTATCTTACATTAAACAATATTGCGCCTACACTTTCTGGTGGTGAATTGCAGCGTATTCAGCTTGCCAATCAACTCGGTAGCGGGTTAACTGGTGTAACCTATATTTTAGATGAACCAACAATCGGTTTGCATCAAAGAGATAATCAAAGACTAATCAACGCAATGAAGCGCTTACGTGATTTGGGTAATAGTATTTTGGTCGTTGAACATGATACTTCGACTATTAATCAATCTGACCATTTGATTGAATTTGGTCCAGGAGCAGGAGTAAAAGGTGGAAGGATCGTGGCCCAGGGAACTCCCAGCGAAATTCAAAATAATCCTGATTCACAGACTGGTAGGTATTTATCTGATGATAAACTTAGCCAGTTCTTACCTGATCGAAAGAAGGTTAAGGTAAATTTAGGTGATTCTGGGCAGCGTACAATTGACCTAATTGGAGTAAACACAAATAATCTGAAAGATATCAACGTCTCGGTTCCGGTTGGGGCATTGACTTGTGTAACTGGTGTATCCGGTTGTGGAAAAAGCTCATTGATAGAGCACACACTTTTTCCAATAGTATCCGCACATATAAATCATAGTCGTATTCCAGAGCAGACTTTGGCCAGAAAAGTACAAGGAATTGAAAACATCAATACCATAATTAACATCGATCAAGCGCCAATTGGGGAAAGTCCAAGATCTAACTTGGCTACTTATACTGATATTTTTACTAAAATTCGAAACTTATTTGCATCTCTGGATAGTGCGCAAACACGCGGATATAATTCACTCCGGTTTAGTTTTAACATGACTGTTGGTCAATGCGAAGCTTGTTTGGGGTTGGGATATAATCAGGTTGAGATGTACTTTCTACCTGATGTGTGGGTCAAATGTGATATTTGTGATGGTACTGGTTATCATCGAGAAACATTGGAGGTTCGATATAAGGGGAAAAATATTGCTCAAGTCTTACGGATGACAGTCGACGAGGCTTGTGATTTTTTCTCTGATCAATCTAATATTTTGAATCCGCTTCAAATTGTTAGAGATGTAGGCTTGGGCTACATGCAGCTGGGACAACCCAGTACGACATTGTCTAGTGGGGAAGCTCAACGCATAAAACTTTCCTCAGAGTTGGTCCGTCGTAGTCGTGGACATACTCTATATCTCATGGATGAGCCAACTACAGGCCTACATCCTGCTGATGTATCTCAATTGATGAAAGTTATCAATGAATTAATCAAGAAAGATAATACTGTGGTTATTATTGAACATAATCTAGATGTAATCCGTTGTGCGGATTGGGTCATAGACATAGGTCCTGAAGGTGGGAAAGGTGGTGGAGAATTATTGGCATTTGGACCTCCAGATAAAATTGCGCAGACCGAAGCTTCACACACTGGAAAATTCCTGAAACCGTTCTATTTTTGTTGAGATAATGGAAAGCAATTCAACACATCATATTCGTCCGATTGGTGAAGTATATTTACCAGCGAATTCTAGACCCTTAGTTGTCGAATCGAACTCAATCAAGTTCTTTGATGATTCAGATATACGACAACCTAATCGCATTTTTACCCATTTAAAGAGGGGAGGATTGGCACTGGTCTCAGGGGCACAGAATGAAATTCAGCGATTAGCAGAATATTTGCAGAGGAGACGGAATGAACTCGTTTCGTATGAAAAACCGACTTACGATCGGAAAAGAGATCGACGTAATAGAACTTCTGCCAGAAGGGAACGTACTAAACCAACTGGGATTGAGCCACAAAAAAGGTTGATGGTTGTGGCAGATTCAGAGGGTAAATTGCAGTTAGATCCTTCTCCTGAACTGCCGTTTCTGATCGAGTTGATTGGTGAATTAGAGGGAGCTAACGGTGAATTTCCATTTTTGTTATCTTGGGAGCAACTAACTGATATACAAAGTGCATTATCAGTTGAGTATATGCTAGAAGGATTTGAATTTCCTTTTCTGGCAGGTCGGTGCGTTCTACCGCCGAAATCCCAAGAAACTACAGACTTGTTTAGACAAGGTTTAAAAAGTCTATCGTATCCTGATCAAATACTGGATCTGGGATGTGGTTCAGGTGTATTGACTATTATGGCTAGAACCGAGTTCCCAAAGGCTCAAGTTACTGCCGTTGATATTATGCCTGAAGCTCTTGCTACAGCAAAGATTAATCTGAAAAATCATCGAAAATTTGATCTAGTGAGCGTTTATCACAGCGATTTATTTCAGGGGATATCAGATAAAATATTTAATGTTATTTTGTTTAATGCGCCTTGGGTGGTAGCTCGGAGTAGAAGTCGATCAGAATTACCCACCAACGACGAAAAACAAAAGATACTTACCAGTTTTTTTGAGCAAGTCGGTAATCATTTGAAACCGAATGGTGATTTACTCTTGGGTTACGCTGATCATTCAGGCCCGAACGCTATCAAAAAATTAACGGACTTGATTGATCATTTTGGCTTTAAGAGTCATGAACAGTATAAGGCTCGAGTCTCTACCCACCGAAGTAATAAAAAGTGGCAAACGATTTCAGTCTACCACCTGAGAAGAAAATCTTAGAATAACTTTTTGCTATCTAGTAAAATGGTGACTGGGCCATCGTTAGTTAATCCGACATCCATTGTTGCTTGGAACACTCCGGTTTCTACATCAACTCCCAGTTGTCGTAGTTGGTTAATAAAAACTTGGTATAACTGGTGGGCTTGTTCAGGTTTTGCCGCTTGGCTAAAATTTGGCCGGCGACCTTTTCGACAGTCACCATACAAAGTGAATTGGGAAACAACCAAAGCTTGCCCACCAACGTCGAGCAAGGATTTGTTCATACGCAGATCATCATCGCGAAAAATTCGTAAATTGGCGATTTTGCTTATTAAGTAATCAATATCCGATTGTTGGTCATCTATTGAAATACCCAGAAAAATTAATAATCCACTTTCAATTTCTGCTACTAATTGTTCATCTATTTGAACATTGGCTGATTTTACTCGTTGTACTATAGCTCTCATTGTTTTCCTTTTGATGTGTATCATCTTATATTGTAAAATGACGGCTTCAATTCTAAATAGCTATCCTAGTAGTTATATTGGTTGCTGTTGTTATAAGATGTATGCAGAATGAATATTGGCTAAGAGAAATTTTATCCAAAAGAATTGAGTATTCTCAATACCTGTTTATGAATAGTTAGTGAATTTTTCTTATAGCGAAATTTTTTCGATTGGTTTGGTATTTCTAGATTTGCTTGGTATTGGGCTGTTTAATGTGTGCGTTATTTGTTTCTTTAATAAAATTAAACTAGAGGTTTAATCTGAGACGGCGTACATAGTAATTCAATAAGATTTGGCAGACGAAAAATGGAGGTTTAGTGTTTGGTGAAAAGAGAAAGTAAAAATAATGATGGCTATTACCAAGATATGAAAAAGAACCAATCCATATCCTCAAAAAAATTAGAAGGTCGTTTAACATTAGGAATCGATGTCGGAACAACGGCTACAAAAGTTTTGCTACTGGCTGATGATTCTAGTTGGCAATTACATTCTTGGCCTTCAGAAGAAGGACTTTGGAAAAACCTAAGGAAATGGCTAGGAAATAGAGGCGAAAAGATTGACCGTGTAGGTATAACTACACATGGACCTTCGGTAGTTGTGATTAGGGATAATCAAATTCAAGGGAGAATAATCAATTGGTTTGAGCCATTACCTGACGAATGTATTAGAGAGATTCAAGGAGAACATATTTTGCCGAATACTCGGTTTTGGGTTCCTTCCAGAGTAGCACAATGGGAAAAAGAAAATGGTCCTATTGGAGACGGTGTAGCAGTCCAACTGAAAGATATGTACAACTGGCAGCTCACAGGAGTAGTTGCTAGAGATTCTCGTTCCATGCGTGGTTTCGCAGGTGAAGGCCATTATAAGTTACCGGAGGAAGTGATCGGAACTGTTTCACCAGAAGGAGCAAGACTATCTGGTATTAGACATAAAGCCGAAGTGATTTGTGGTTGTGACGATCTTACTGCAGGTGTTATAGGTTTGGGGGCACACGAAGGTGTGTTATTCAACTTGGCCAATACCACTGAACATGTAGGACAAGTTGGAGGCAAACATATCAAAGGAATGAGTTGGTTGCCTCCAATAGGTCGACTGCCATCTCTGAGTTATAACGCTACACCATCTGCTAAGGTCAGTTTAGGCTTAGAAGTTATAAATCAACCGATCATGAACATCCGAGATCAATTTGCGAAATTAGAAATGTGGATTGGTGGAGGTCTAGCAAACATACCAGAGATTGTTAGTTCAAGGAATTCGAAATTTATGGCAGGATCGGAAGTAAGTGCTCTGGGAATTGCCAAGCTGGCGAAGGTACCAAAGCTGGCAATTATATTCGGATCAGGTAAAGTAGGTAGAGGGTTTTTAGCACAGTTATTGATGAGGTCCGGCTGGGAAACAATACTGGTCGATTCTCATTTACCTACTGTAAAGCAATTAAGTCAATCGAAACAATGGGAAGTATATAACTTATCCACACAACAATTCCAAAAAGTCAAAGTCAAAGATGTAATTCATAGCACACAAGAAATTGATAGTTTGATGTTGAAATCATCCTTGCTTATGACTTCAATGGGAGCTAATTATTTGCAGACATGGGCACATAGTATTCGATCTATGTTGTGTAAACGTCTTCGTAATGGTCCCATTGATATCATTACCGCTGAGAATCACCCAAGACCTGCTGAATTAGTTCGCACAACACTTCTAGATGGTGCTAATCATGAAGAAAAACAACTAATTGAAAAAAACTTAGGTGTTTCTCAGGCTCAAGTGTTACGTTCTTGTATTGAGCCGACATCTAGCCAACCTCCAATGACGGTTCAAATCCAAAACCACTGGACTCTACCTATGGATGGTAATGCACTATTAACGACGCCGGATGTTTTAGGGTTTGAACCCTTGCCAGATTTCGAAAGAGAATTGACCCGAAAACTATTCACATATAATTGTGTTAATGCTATGGTTTCCTACATAGGTTACCTGAAAGGGTATCAATGGTTGTCAGACGCTGCAAATGACTCCAAAATTGCAAAAATTGCACTTCAGGCAGGAATGGAGTCTTCCGCTGCTTTAGTGTCAGCTTATAGGTTTGATGCTGACGATCAGGAGGTATGGTGTCGTCGAGCCTTAGCAAAGTATCAGGATGAAAGCATCCGTGATACTATCGAACGGAATGCAAGAGATCCGGTGAGAAAGTTGGGCAAATTCGAGCGGTTACTAGGACCGATTAACTTATGTAAACAAGAAGGTTTGCCTTATGAGACACTCCTAATGGGAGTGGCTGCGGCACTAAGATATCCAAATGCTCAAGTTGAAGAACAGATTTCTATTGTCGCAGCAGAAAAAAAACTTGATTTGTTTTTGTGTGAAGAATCAGTTTAATGCGAAAGATATTAAATTCAATAATCAAAAATCTGATACGGATGAGGATAATGTTCTATCTTCATAAAAGTTTTTTAATTGTCTATATTTTGATCTATTTCTCCCATATTGTGTTTCTTAGACAACATGAGTTAGATTGGTTGATTCTTATGACCAAATAAGTTTTTTTCAATTACAGTATCAACTACCAATTGAGGAACCATATCTTGCCAATTATTGTTTCCATTCTCGATCATTTTAATGACATCACGCGACCATATATTAAAATGGTCTGGGTGGTAATTCGTCAGATCAATGATCCTTTTTTCTTCGATTAGCATCTGCCTTAACAGGATTAGTGAATTAGATATATTAGCATCGGCTGAATGGAAAATACCTCTACCTTTCTTTTCTGCAGGATAAACGTAAAGCTTAGTTTGTCTTGAAAATAAAGTTCCGATCAACCTTAGTGCTCCATATTTGTCTTCCTCATAGTTTTCTTCATCGAATAAGGCTTCCAGATTGTAGATCCCTACAACAAAACCAATGTTACCAGACGTGAATTTCATCAAGTAACTATTTAAATCATGAAATGAATTTTTGTTGCTAATCATAACCTTATGGCCTAGAGCTGAAAGTAGATCAACCCTCGCAAGGAAATCTTCATTTTCTAAGCCTCCGGGTTCCAATAATTTACTCATACTAATCTCTGGTAAGATTAATAAATGATCAAGTTGATTTTTTGGAATGTCTCTTTTGAAAGCATCAAGACCCGAATTAATCATATCAAAATTGACGTGGGTGGGTGGCCTGAAACTTCCTCTTAATATTAATGGATGTGATTTATATAAAGCCTCAGAAGTCTGCAAGATTTGCCCATTCTCATCAAATATAATTGCTTGGGAAAAATTATTTTTTATTAGTTCTAAATTCAATAAACGTGGATCTTTTTTCGCAAATGCAGGTCCTTTGACTTTTATCATGTCAATTTCAATTCTATTGAGACTTAAATCTGCCATTAAAGAAGAAATGAATTTCTCCGATTTTTCTATATAATGAAAACAAGCATAAACTAAATCTACTCCAATAATACCAAGAGCTTCTTGTTGTAGATAATTTTGATTATCTAGTAGCTGAACATGAAGGATTACGTCACTTGGTGGTTCGTTTGGTTTACTTTGAAATCGTACTCCCAACCAACCATGACCAGTACTTTTTGTTTTGAAACTACTTGCAGCTACCGTATTAGCAAAAGCAAAGAATTGTGCGGAGGGCCGATCCTGTCTTAGGCGATTTTCAAGTAGTGAAAATTCACGGTCTAGCATCCTTTGGAGACGCTCTTCGCAAACGTATCTACCACTTTCTCCTCTTCCATATATTGAGTCAGAAACAGCCATATCATATGCCGACATTGTTTTCGCAACAGTACCTGCGGCACCACCAACTTTAAAAAAGTACCGTGCAACTTCCTGTCCAGCACCAATTTCAGCAAAAGTTCCATAAATATCATTATTCAAGTTGATACTGAGTGCTTTTTGTTCTGTGTTAATCATACTTAACCTGTTTCTGATTTGATAATTTTAGATTTGGCGGTATGGCGGAATTGTACGATCTAAATTCAGCGAATTTAACCAAATATCCAAATTGATTGATGACCGTATGGACGAAACTCTATTTCTTTCGATCGTATACTTTCCACAAATAGATAGAGTTCAAGTCGTATCTCAAATATATTAGCACGTTTTATGCATAAATTTACTTGAACATCATGTTCAATACTTGATTAAGAACTGAGTATAAATAAAATACTGAAAAAAAGAAGTAAGCTAGAAGTATCAACTTACCTTTCAGTAGAAAGGTATGAAGATATTGAGTACTAGTTGAAATTTGAGTCGAAGCAAAAAAATTGAACTTGATCGCGGGTCTTGATTATTCTTATTCGATTTTTTCTTTAGACTTAGTTGATACTTTCATCCGATGCTGTGAATACCATATAGTGTGAAATCTCACTCAAAGAGAGGTAACTGAGAAGCAGCACATTCAATTAGACCCGAATGTTGGTGCAATTGAATCATCGATGAAAAGATTTTTCAGATACCGATTATTTTGATCGTTGATTGTATCAATCAGCAAATACTCTTAAAAAAGTACTGAATGGGCCGATTCTCCAAGGTTGCTATTGTAGCTCTGGCCGTCTCTTTGATTAATGTATTCACACTATCTCTAGGTATGTTGAGTCGTACTTTTTGATTTTGTTACAGAAAAAGTTTAGATCTCCTAAAATAATCTAAGGGACTTTGCCTTTAGTCAATATAGCCCTTAATCCAATCAACTTCTAGTTCAAAAGGTTGTTCATTTTTATCGGCGATAATAAAACCTACTGTTTTAATTCGATCGCCCATGATCTTTGGAGCAGATCTCGGACGCCAACCCCTGATTGACATTTGCATTTGATTGAAAGGGACTTTCACTATTTCCCATTTTTTGTTTGTCTTAAATTTAGTTTGCCATGTTCCTCTCCGTTGTTGATTACTAACTAATAATGAGTAATATCGACCATCACCGCGTATTTTAAGCATTAATCCATCGTAGCCAGCCAGAGAAAAATCAGGTATTTGGCTCCGAGTAGAACTAAAGCCTCCATTGTTCTTTAGAGATAAACGTCCTCTAAACTTCATTGTTTTCTCAGTGGTTTTTGAGACCCGAGCTTTTGATACTCCACCCATGACGTTATCGTTGAGCAAATACCAATCAGAATTATCTTTACCAGAAAAGTCAAATATAGTTTTTTCTGCTTCAAGCATAGAGTTATTTGTAGTTGAAGCATAGATTTCATCAAGCATATATCTTAATACCCAAGCACCATCTTTTGGATCTATTGATTCTGATTCTCTGATTGCGTTTTTAATCAAATTGTTATCTGTAACACCATCGGTCAATGTTCCTATTGCTTTCAAAGTGATTCTATAAATAGATTCGCAAGCCATATAGGAGCCCGAATTGTAAAGTGGGACTCCCAGGCTTATAGCTTGTTGAATTAACGACCTTACTTCATCTATTTTTGTATTGGTGTTATCACCTTCCCTTTCTTTTGAATTAGATTCGAGGGGTAGTAATATCGTATCAATTACGTGAACTACCCCATTTCGAGCTAAAATATCTGTTTGTATAACATTTGAGTTTTGATTTATAAAAAGACCTTCGCTATTCACGCTGACTTCGACATTTTTCTTGTTCAAGGTTTTAAATTCATTAATTCCAAGTTGATTGAGTCGAACAAAATCATCAGCTACCGCGAGGCCATTTATGACATGGTATAGAAGTATTTCCTCTAATTTACTAGTATCAGATAAAAGGTTTTCTAAAGCTCTTTTAGGTAATTTTGAAAATGCTTGGTCAGTAGGAGCGAATATAGTAAATGGTCCTTCTGATTTCAAAACACTTAACAGATCAGCCGTTTTTAAGGATTGAGTTAGAATATTGAGTTGACCATCCCTCTGTAAAATGACAGATAGGTCAGCTTCTTGACCTATAGTTGGTGTCATCAAAAAAGATGTTAACAAAATTGTCAAAAAGAAAAATACTATTTTAGTAAACAAAGGTGTAGTTTTCATTATTAGGTTTAGCCTCAAGAATAATATTATGAATATTAGTGTATTGCTCGTGCCAGTTCAAAAAAAGTGTAGCGAAAAACTCAGGCTATGTCTCTAGTTTTATCCTATAATGTTTATATATTCAATCATATGAGTGTTGGTACGGCTCAATGAGTTTATCTAACTACATTATTCCTATGGTTACAAATACTTGAATTGTGAACTCGTATGATTCTGTGATTACGTTTTTATAATTAAGGGTGAACTTTATTTATTTAATTTTACCATTTGGGTACAATTTAGTTATGGTGAATACCACCGGCCACACTATTATAAAATAACCTACTAGATAAATTGGTATTACAAGGGGTGCAATAATCATTGGTGATCCATCTTTGCTTAAGATCTCCGCCGCGATCTTTTCTGTTGGTGCAAACTTGGCTGCAAAGTACCAATAACACCACACAGAGAAAACCCCGAAAAAGTATCCTGAAACGAAAGTCACAAAAAATCTGTTTTTTTGTGATAAGGAGCTTAATAATATATCGACAGCCAAGTTATTCCCATCAAACAAACTGGCCTTACTTGTATTAGATTGCAAATTATGGAGTAATATGGCTCACGCATAAATACAGGTATGAGTCTAGTTTTTCACAGACTAAATTATATTATTCAGTGTGTATAAATTAAGAAAATATTTATTCGCTTCTGAATTTTTTACTGTTTGAATTATCAACAAATGTGAGTTTACAGTGTACTAATCCGATTGTCGCTCTTTCTTTAGTGGAAAACTTAAGAAAGTTTCATTTAAGACTGACAACTACTGCTTGTTTCTTGATCTTTCTAGGTCAAAGTTATCTATCTCCGTATAGTTAAAAATTAACTCTAACAAAATCTTGTTTCTACATATATTCTAATTTTTTTAAAATGGTAATTTGCAAACTCAATTTTTTATAACCTATACCAAGAAATACAATACATTGTGTGAGCCTAATTCTCTTGTAATTAGTTCGTTGCAACTTTTGAGTCCGAAATAAAAGTCAGTATTCTTTTGCTTATTTGGAAATAACCAATCCAAACCATGATTGTTGATTAAATCAACACTGGATTAAGTTTCGAGACAATTCCAATTATTTGTAAAAGTAATTTCTCACAACTTCGATTATAAATTTATTGAATATACGCGTGAATTGTCCAAGTTTTTGATCTTTCTGTCGATACATGTAAAGTAGTGGCGAAGGTAAGTTTTGAGAATTGTGCTAATTGTACGATCCTAAAGTGCGAAAGGGTCATGCAGTATTATTACTTGGTCACCTAATATCAATCTGATCAGAGTTAATTTTCACTGTTTATTATTCTGGTCTTTAGCCCTTTTTGTGATCAAAAGTCATATACTGAAGAGGGAAATATGATACTCAAAATTGCCGGCGGTCTAATTCAAAGATGCAAAATTGGTCAAAAGATAGATAATGATACACAGCTCTCAGACCTTAAGATAGCAATCGAGATTTTGAACTCGCGTATAGATAGGTTAGAAAAGGAAAAAAAGCATAATGACAAAAAGATTAGCTCAGAATTATCGGCATTCTATGACGTTAGATTTCAGTTAATACATGAGTATCAATCCATTAATCGCCTTTCCTTGTTATTTCGAACCGATGGTTGAATATTTATTGGATATGGTTCTGAACTGATAGAATTATGTTAATTGACTAACCGAAGTTAATCAGTAAATTTTTGAAAGTCATATCCGAAAACTAAAAGTCATACCCTCCTGTTTACTTGAAAACATTAAATTTAAACAATACATTTTTAGTACTCAAATCTTTTTTCAGTAAACCTTTTATATAGGAACATCTTATGCACTTTTTCAAAAGATTACCTTTTTTAGCTTTTGGCTTATTCGTTATTATGTCCTGTTTGGGTGTGGTTGAATCTTTAGTTCCATTAGAATTTCGTGAAATTACCCTTTTTAGTTTTATTGGTCTAGTTGGTTTACTAAGTTTGGTTAGCCATTTTTCTGATTCTAGACACTCACCTCCAAATAACTAGATCAAACTGAATTTTGCCAATCGATCCTATTTTATCTGAAACGACAAAAATCAGATCATGCTTTTGGGATGAAGGCCATAAAGCGAAATAGAGGAGTCGACATAATTTACAGAAAGGGGTAGAAATACTATTGTCGCCGAGTTTTACTCATTTTTTGGTTGGAAGAATACCTCTGTTACCATATTTTGTTCATATTTAGATTGTACAATAGATTTAATAAAATCGCTTTAGAACCACAAGTTCCCTAATTTTTACATGCCCGATTTGCTTGAACTTATCGAAGTAAATCCACATCCCCCTCAAATTTCTTATTTCTTTTTCACCTTCCTACTAAGCTATTTTTCTGAAGATGTATGTCTATCATTCATCACCGATCCTTTTGTTTTTATTCCGTTATTTATACTCTCAAATTGATTGATCTACTTAGCCCAAAATAGAATCATAACCGGGATCGTGCTAAGATAAGGCAACTTTTGTTTTTCAGATTTCATAATGACCCAATCCGGGTAATCCAGTAAACCAAACTTTCAGTTTAACTCGGTAGCATAAGTTGGCTAAATGTTTGTAAAAAACGATTGACAATCACTGCCAAAAACTCATTTTTATCATCTATCCCGTGTGCAATAAATGTTCTGTGTAATTCTTACATGTAAAGGAGATTAGAAGATGAACGACATGATGCGCGACACATTCGCACAACAAGGCTATATAATCGTACCCAACGTGCTTGATCAAGATCAGCTCGACGAACTCAATGAAGTATATGATCAGAAAATCGAAAAGCAAGAAGAAATACGATCTAAGAGTAGTACAGATAAAAAAATTCGATTCTCCATCCAGGGACGTAGCACTTACCAGACAACAGACCGGCACGGAAACACCTACGCAGGAAGAAGATTCTGGAGTAAAGCTTACAGGGACCTAATCGACAATGAGGTCATGCTACCTATCTTGGAAGAGATTCTTGGGGACCCATCGTGGGGCCATGCCCCGGCGCACATGCCAGCAGATCTTCGACCATTGTTCCGGCTAGATCATGACAATATACATTACAAGCCTAGCCGAAAAGTGACAGAAGGTGAAGACAAAGGTGGAACATTACATGGAGGTTCTAGTAATTTTCATATTACTTGTGTTTATGAACTTAAGACAGTCGGACCAAATGATGGTGGCTTTGGTTGTGTTCTGGGTACACATAAGCCAGCTAATGAGAAAAAGATGCGGAACATTGAAGGCGACTGGAGGCGAAACTGGTGTAATACTCAATGGACGTTGCAACTTCCAAACTGGGATGAAGATGTGCCAGTACACCGAGTCGCCGCCAAGGCTGGAGACTGTATTTTGTTTACCGAAAAGCTTACACACGGCACAATCCCATGGTCAGGTATAGGTGAGCGTCGTACACTCTTCTATAAATATGTTCCTTTTGGCATGCACCATGGTGATGTTGCATATGATACCAACGACCCTGAACTCACTGAGCGTCAGAAACGCATTTTGGAATTTTCTCCATGTTGGTTTAACGAGCCTAGAGAAGACAAAGACTATTCTGCTAACCCATCCTTGACAAAGCTCCACCCACTGGCGCAGGTGAATAGTGACTCTTCTGTATTACTAAAGGGCATGTCTCCGCCGCACATCCGACTAACTGACAAGACCAAAGAGAAACTGGGACACTGAATAAGATTTGTTCAACTGGATAGCTGTATCTATGTAGCGAGTCTGTTTATCTGGTTGTGGGCCAAAATTAGGTACAGACTTTAAGGTGAATTTGGCACATAAAGAGACAATTAATGCGATTGGCTTTTGGAAGTTATATGCCTAATTGCTATGTTTGGGGGCGTAGGTGATGCAGGCATGTACATGGTGGTTTTAACTATCGGAATGGAATGACTACTGCGTTGTTTATATCTTTGTATCGCTTGATATAAGCTTTTTCCCTTGCTCCACCATTTATAAGTTGGATAAAGATTATTAATTAAAACTCGGGTAATATCTGCTAATGAATCTGATCGGGTATTCAAAGTCATAATATTCCTTGATTAATATTAGAAAAAACATCAAAGAATGAGGTTTCGCTAAATTAGGCAGGGTCATCTCCAAGAGTGTTTCCTAGTTTTCTGCATATCTGAAATACGAGTTGTTAAATGCTGACTTAGAAGGTGCATTTGCACTTTCAACTCATCCTTGATTAGTCTCATTGTAGCTACTTAGCACTTAACCCAGATTACTCAAAAAACAAGGGGTTCACTTGCTATTATATTTAGGCTAGTTGTTCTTTAAACAGCCTATTTAGAATTTTGTTAAACCACTCTAGAATTGAATCCCATAGATATTGGTGTAATCCCACCAAGCAGGTTGTAAGTATTGAACATTTGATCTACGCCTAAGAAATGGTTGGTTAAAGAGTATTCAGCCTGATCTTCTTAGGCAGTTTTTTAATCCCTTAACTATTTCTTAACCATAAATCAATTAAAAGATACACATTTATAAGCCTAAACTCACATTAAAAAAGGTATAAATTCGTCGTTGCATGTGTCTCCTTTATGTGCAACGATCAACAGACCACTGGGTAGTTGTAGCACTCATCTTCTACCCAGTATTTTTTTATACTAACGAAGAGTCTAATCCGATTCGCTAGGCATTTCTTTAATTATTTGTCTATAGATCGTCCCCTCTATCAAGATTTCGCAAAATTTTTAACGAACCAATCTCAGCCTGCACGCACATCGAAATTAGTCGTGAATCAATACAATCACCTTTCCTGGAGGGATTACTGGTAATGATGCGTGTTAGATGTTTTCAGAAGATACGTCGGATTGTTAGGTGATGAAAATAGTGTTGTTCGTAGCAGTGCAGCAGAAGCATTAGACAGATTGAAAAATAAATCTTAGGCCCAAATACCAGTCTGGCACTAGTTATCGGACGTTTATTTTGGGGTTTTGAGTCTGAAAAATGACAATCTCTCTACAAGGGGTTGTGGTTAGAGGATGCCAGTTGGGGGATTAAGGTCCGATAAGTGTCATTATCAGACATTAACCATCCCCCCCGTTTTTTACTATCTTTTTCCTAGATTTAGACGTCTTTTACATTAAATACTTACTGTCGAAAAGTCATTTCAGGATAGTCTTGGTTATGTAAATGAACGTGGCAATCAGTATCAAGCTAAATCAATTAGTTAAATCATCAAATACTAGGGAAATTCATGGAGACTCTTACGGTTATTTTCGGGTTGGTTGTCATTTTTCTTTGGGCAGAGTTACACGAAGCAATCAGGACTCGCAATTTTGAAGATTTTGGATTAATCCACATTAAGCTTTTCAGAGATATTCTGATTGACAAAGATGGCAGGGAAAAGTTGAATAAGAAACGAGAAGAAATTCTAATACGAAAAGGTCTGATAAAAGATCCCCCCAAGAAAGATAGAGATCAGTCAGACAAGGACAACTGGACCTACTATAAGAATTAGCAGAGAAAAACGAAGCAATAAAAAAGTTGAATTTGGAAATTGTTTGGAAGTCCTAGAAGCAAGTCCGCCGACAGACAATTTTCCATGAATATAATGACCGATAAGTAATGTCATGCTGGCATAAATAAAGAAACTAACACAGGTAAAGGGTGATTATAGCTGATTACAGTTACAAAACGGCTTTTGTCTCTGACCAAGAAATCAATCTGGTTTCCTGTC
>JAYZAL010000018.1:0-7305 GCA_036339735.1 Candidatus Poribacteria bacterium | reverse complement strand
TGAGTCCTGGATTTCACATATTCGTCGTTACGCAGGCCATGATGGCTTATTCATTGATGAGGCTTTTGTGAATGTAAGAGGAATTGGTGGGGAAACCCGCTTACATTCAGGTGGGCACAAAAAAAGAATCCGGACCCAATTCCGGTTTCATAATAATGAATTTCGCTGTGGCCAGATTGTGATTTTATTGGCTTTAACTGATATTGGTTCTGGCGGTGGAGGGACAATGGTAATTCCAGGTAGCCATAAATCAAATCTAGTTCATCCCGCTTTTATGGACGGTCGTAGTAAAGGAGGTTCAGCCGAAGGTATTGAAGGTGCCATCGAGATCGAGATGAGAGCTGGGGATGCATTACTATTTGTTGATTGTATTGCTCATGGGTCAGCCCAGCGTCGTGTTCCAGGAGATAGACGAGTAGCGATCTATCGTTATGGTCCACACTGGGGACATAGCCGGTATGGGTACCAACCATCGGCGGATTTACTGGCTCGACTCACCCCCGAGCGCCGTCGAATTATTCAACCGCTCAATTCTCGCCGAAACCCCGACGAGTCTATATACGAATACAACTAATAACTGGTTGTTTAATGAAATTTACAAGAAATAAAAAGAAAGGTGATCTTGCGCCTAGATGCTTGCACTTAAAACTAGGTTGGTCTTGAATATTTGGCCAGATCTGAACCCACAAAATGGGCCCTTAATCCAGGCTCTACGACGCAAATTTCGGTAATTATCCCTTAGTTATAGGTCAATTTTTTATCTTATCAACCATACTGAAAATAGGATTCATTAACCTTCGAAAACTTAAAAACGAATAAGGAGTTGCAGTTGCCTGAATTTCCCACAGAAGGGAAAAATTAGCTGCGAAAAATTTATGACTGGACAACCTCTCACTCCAAATCAGCAGAAGGAATATCAGCGAAACGGTTATACCATCCAACCGGCTGTCTTTTCGAAGTCAGAGTGCGACCAATTCATTGATTATATGATGGATTTGCATGCTGGACGACATCAGCTAGATGGTTTTACACCTCGAGAAGCGAATGAGTGGGGCCGGACACATAATCAACACAATTACGATCCAATGGCTATGAAGTGGTTGATTGATGCCCGTCTTTACCAACCTCTACACGATTGCTTACAATCCGAACCCGATGGGATTCAAACTATGTATTTTTGGAAAGGGTCGGAGCAACGGCGACACCAAGATCAGTTTTATTTACCCAGCTGCATGTCAGCTTGGATCGCGCTGCAAGATGTGGATGACAAAAACGGAACCATTTACGTCCAACCTGGCTCTCATCATCACAGGTTGGTTACCCGACACGATTTTGAAGCCGGTACAGAATTTGAAGGCATCGACTATAACGATGCGGTTGACTTACAATTTGAGCGCAACAATTTACCAGAGGTAACCGTCGAGGTTGCTGCCGGAGACGTAGTCTATTTTCATGGAGTATTAGTTCACCGGGGTGGCCCTATCCTAGAACCAGATTCGTTCCGGCATGTCTTAGCCAACCACTATATTCCTCGTTGCGCAACCGATTGGCACTTGAATTGGATCCGATACCCAGTCAACCCCGTTTAGTTATCCGTTTTTCAGATACAAAAAAGGCCGTTCCAACATAACAGCTGTTAGAACGGCCTTTGAAAGGTTTAATGAGTTGGTCTGATTAGAAGATGCCTAATTCGTCTTTGGCGTCTTCACTCATCAGTTCTGGCGTCCAACGTGGCTCCCAAACTACATGCACGTTAACGCTTTCGACTCCGTCTAATTGTTGGACAACAGCTTGCGAACCATTGACCAATTGCGGTCCAGCCGGACAGCTTGGACTGGTCAACGTCATCTCTACGTCGACATTTTCTTCTTCGATCTTAACTTCGTAGATCAACCCCATATCGACAATGTTGACCCCAACTTCTGGATCAATGATTTCTTTTAGCTGTTCCATTACAGCCTCTTTAGATACCATAATATTCCCCACTCCAATTGGATTTTAGCCTAATCTACACTGACGAGAATATCGCCATCTTCGATTTTAACTTCGTAACACTCGATCGGTTCATAAGCTGGCATAGACAGAGCTTCTCCAGTTTTGACACTGAAGCGAGCTCCGTGGCGAGGACATACAATCTCATCTCCCTCTAGCTCACCTTCAGCTAAAGGTCCACCGTCATGGGTACAGACATCCTCCACCGCCAAAAACTTTCCATCAATATTAAAAATAGCTACCGGTAAAAAATCGACTTCAACTAATTTTTTCCCACCAGGAGGAATTTCATCAACTGATGCCACTTTAAAAAAATCTTCCATTCAGTTCTCCCAACTGTTTGACTTAAGTAAGCTTTTTAATTAGCTAATAATTTGATCCGATTGACTAGGCTTCTGACACCATTTTGTCGACCAGGCGTAACGATTCCTTGGATATTCAATTGATCTAATAGTAATGGGTCAAAATCCCGAATTTCATGGCAAGACCGATCGTTTAAAATTTGAAATATAACAGCCACCAACCCTCGTACAATAACCGCATCGCTGGTAGCCACCATATGTAATTTTTCTTCTTGGTGCTCGGCGTGAAGCCACAAGTCACTTTGGCATCCCGGCACTTTCAGCTCATCCAGTTTGTAATCATTTGGGTAAGGATCCAGTTCATCCCCCATCTCAATGATAGTCTGGTATTTAGTCAGGTCATCGGGGCAATCTTCCAGTAGTTCTCGGATCTCTTGAATTTCTTCGATAATAGTCATTGTGGTGGGTTTCTATTGCAACTACGAGTTGGATGTGATTATAAAATAGACAATACTTTATGTAAAGCCGCAACCAATTTATCAATTTCCTCAGTGGTGGTATAACATCCGAAACTAGCCCGAAGAACTCCCTGTCCTACTCGGTTCCTCAGGATGGGTTCGGCACACAAGAAACCGCTACGAACAGCGATCCGTTGAGTGTTCAATAGTGTTGCCACATCGCTACTTTGAGCTGAGTCAACCGAAAACACGACTAAACCTAACTTAGCTGTTTGAGGGAAAAATACGGAAACTCCTTCAACTGACTTCAGCGCTTCCTGTGCGTAATCAGAAATAGAGGTTTCATGAGCAGTTATGTTATCCAATCCCTGTTCTTTAATCCACTCAATAGCTCGCCCGAGCCCAATGATACCTGCAATATTTGGTGTTCCTGCCTCATATCGCCAAGGCATCTCATTGAAGGTCGTCTGATCAAAACTTACCGTTTTGATCATGTCTCCGCCGCCCATATAAGGAGGAGATTGGTCTAGCAACCCTTTCTTCGCATATAGAACACCAGTACCCGTTGGGCCATATGTTTTGTGACCACTAAAAGCCAAGAAGTCGCAACCTGACACATCGGTCTGAATGCGAGGTACACTTTGTGCCCCATCTAATAAAACATTAGCTTGATACATTTTGGCCAGCTGACCTATTTTTTGCCAATCTTGCATCACTCCGGTGGCGTTAGGTAAGACGCTCATAGCAACCAGTGAACGATTGAATGGGCGTTTCAAGAAATCAACCAACTGATCAAATTCAAGATAGCCTTTTTCGTCCAGAGAAACTATTCGCAATTGAACACCACTACGGTCTCTTAGCTGTTGCCAAGGGACAATATTGGCATGGTGTTCAGCTTCACTGATGATGACTTGATCATTACTGTCCCAATCAGCGCAGAAGCTATTAGCTACGATATTAATACTGTGTGTCGTACCACTAGTGAAGACAATTTCACTGTCATCGACCCCTGGTGTTGGGATGAAATTAGCAATAATTGAGCGAACACCTTCATAGGCCGCAGTAGCCGTCTCCGCCCAGTTATGGATACCTCGATGAATATTAGCGTTGTAATGCTGGTAATAATCACCGATTTTCTCTAGCACACAATCTGGAGTCAAACTCGTGGCCGCACTATCTAGGTAGACAGTATCATCGGCGTTCAAAATAGAGAAATCTTTTCTACAATTCACTGGGGAGAAACGGGGCAAAGTTTATGATCCTTTACCCCTAATCAATTTAGGTTAGTTAGAAAAAGTAGTCCAACTCGTTGCAGCTGCCTGCCGCATAGCCGCATGCTCTTCGTCAGTGCAAGCACTGTCCGTGGCCACACCTACCTCGGTATTATTTGGCGCTACGATCTTTTCCTGTAACAGGTATGCTTCCACTTCGTCCCCACTGACATCAACCAACATAACATCGTCGATTTGAATACAAGGCTGAAGTGGCTGTCCTGTCTTTTCGACCATTTCTTGAAAGTTATCTGGGTTGTTAATGATATCGAGGTCATCGTATTCGAGACCATATTTATCAAATACAGCCCGTACACCTCGGCTCCACCCACAACTAGGCTTCATGTAACCAACAATTTTAGGTTGACTCATTTTGTTCGCTCCTTAGTTTTTCTAGTTTTTCCCCATACTCGTGGGGATTAGGTCTTATGAGCCATGGCCAGCTTATTCTGGACTGACTCTGTCAATCTTTGTCTCAAATCAGTTGAAGGAATTCGTTGTAAAACCGGTTCAAAAAAGCCTTCGACTACGGTTCTTTCTGCCCACTCTGGCGACAGACCTCGACTCATCAAGTAATAGACTTGTTCAGGATCAACTGGCCCAGCAGTTGCACCATGTGTACACCTAACTTCATCGGCCAAAATCTCTAAGCCTGGAATAGTATCAGCTCGGGCCCGTTTATCCAGTAAAAGGTTTTCGTTCTTCTGATAGGCATCGATTTCTTGAGCACCTTTTACTACTTCGATCATACCTCGCCACACGGTTCGACTACGATCAGTTAACACGTTCTGGTAGAGAAGATCACTAGTCGTGTGGGCGGCACTGTGCTTCTGATATGTATGAACATCTAAATGCTGGCGTTTCTGTGCAAAAGCCAAGCCCAACATGTCAACGTTCGCTCCAGATCCACTGAGTTCAGCTAGCTGGTCAATCTTACTTAACCTACTTCCGAGGCAGGCTGTTATCCATCTCAGGTTAGCTGATTGCTGAATTAGGGCTCGTTGGGTAGAAAAGTTCCAAGTCTGTTGATTGAAGTCTTGGATTTGTACAAAGTTCAAGTGTGCATTAGAACCTAGGAATATTTCTACTGCCCCACAATGTAATCCTGCTTGGTTCACACGGGCTGACCCTTGTAATTCTAGAATGGTAGCTTGACTATTGTCTTCTGCAATAACCAGAGTATTAGAGAAATCAGCCACCGAATTACCATTTAGCGTCTTGAATACCTGAAATGGTTTTTCTACTACCACTCCAGCCGGAATATACAACACATAGCCACCCTGCAAAAATGCGTTTTGCATAACATCGAATATGCTTCGATCTTTTGAAGGATTGCGACGAATAGCTCGTCCCATATACTCCTGAAGTAGATCCGGTTTCTCTTTCAAAGCGGTTTGAAAATCTGCAAAATAGACACCGTCTAACTTGCCAATTTGGTCTAATGTTACTCCATTTTGTTGCATCATTAGACCGGCTAATTGCTCCGTATTTTCAGGCTGGACCGGGCCTAAATCTGGCACGATGTCTTCAGGCGTTGGCAGGAAAAACTGATCAATCGATAAGCCTCTTACATCAGTTCGTCGCCAATCCTCCAAGTTGGTACTGGGTAGATTTAATTCAGGCAACTGTTCCAGTGCAGAACTTCGTCGACTCAACATCCAATCTGGTTCGTTTTGGAAGCTAAAGTTTGAGACCGTATAGTCAATCAAACTCAAAGTCTGTCTTTCCTTCATTATAGCCGTGTGATCAATCTACTAACCAACTGATCCCTCCATCTGTAGCTGAATCAGTCGATTCATTTCTACTGCATACTCCATCGGCAATTCCTTGACTAGTGGTTCAATGAACCCATTAACAATCATAGTAGATGCGTCTTCCTCTGAGATTCCCCGACTCATCAAGTAGAACAGCTGTTCTTCTCCAATTTTGCTAACACGAGCTTCATGTTCAACTGTTACTTCTTGTTCGTCAATTTCGATATAAGGATATGTGTCAGACTGAGAATCTGGGTCTAGAATTAAAGCGTCGCAAACCACATTTGACTTACAACCAGCAGCCCCTTTGCCAACTTTTAATAAGCCACGGTAGCTCGAACGACCACCGTCTTTACTGATCGATTTTGAGGTGATTTTTGAGGTTGTATTTGGTGCTAAATGAACGACTTTTCCACCAGCATCCTGATGCTGACCGGTGCTAGCGAAGGCGATCGAAAGAATTTCGCCATGAGCCCTTTCACCCACCATATACACGCTAGGGTACTTCATAGTCAATTTGGAACCAAGGTTTCCATCTACCCATTCCATAGTGGCATCTTCGTAAGCCATCGCACGCTTGGTCACCAAATTATAAATGTTATTAGCCCAATTTTGGATAGTGGTATAACGCACACGAGATTTTGGCTTGCAAATAATTTCTACTACCGCACTATGTAAGGACTCACTCGTATATATCGGAGCCGTACATCCTTCTACATAATGAACTTCTGCGCCTTCGTCAGCTATGATCAGCGTTCGTTCGAATTGCCCCATATTTTCAGTGTTGATGCGAAAGTAAGCTTGTAGTGGATATCCAACTTTAACACCAGGCGGTACATAGATGAAGCTACCCCCACTCCAGACAGCACTGTTCAGAGCGGCAAACTTATTATCCGCTGGTGGAATCACTGTGCCGAAATACTCGCGAAACAAATCGGGGTGCTCTTTCAAGGCTTGATCTGTACTCATGAAGATCACACCAAGTTTCTCTAGTTCTTCTTCTATACTGTGGTAGACCACTTCAGAGTCATATTGAGCACCGACACCGGACAAAAATTTTTGTTCTGCTTCTGGAATACCCAAACGATCGAACGTGTTTTTAATATCATCCGGCACATCATCCCAGCTTCGTTCCTCCCGGTCCGAAGCCTTGACGTAATAGTAGATATCATCATAGTCCAGTTGAGAGAGGTCTCCTCCCCAGTCCAAATCTGGTTTGTCTTTGAAGATACCATATGCCTCTAAACGGAATTCCCTCATCCAATCTGGCTCATCTTTTACATCTGACAACTGGTTAACTACAGCTTCGTTTAGCCCTTTCTGAGACTTATAAACTGGCTGAATGTCATCACTAAAACCGTATTGGTAATCGCCAATATCTGGGCGTGCTTTGTTAATTGACACTGTAAATTACTCCTTACTATTGTTGACCATTTGAGGCCAAGTCTTCTGCATTGGCAGATTGATGTTTTTCGCGGATAGCGTCGTATCCCTCTGCTTCTAGGTACTCCGCTAGCTCCCAACCACC
>JAYZAL010000017.1:0-11076 GCA_036339735.1 Candidatus Poribacteria bacterium | reverse complement strand
GCTAAGCGGTGCAGTTTCCTCCGTAGCTCAGTTGGTAGAGCGGGTGGCTGTTAACCACTAGGTCGGCGGTTCGAGCCCGTCCGGGGGAGTTTTAACAAGGCGATCCAGATTGATTTTGGATCGCCTTTTTTGCTATAATCGAATTTCTAAACTGGTTTTTTCGACTAAAAACTCATGTGATAGGTAACATTTATGTCATTTGATTCGAAAGATCCTAATGCGCCTGATTTTTGCCCACAGGATCTGTCAAGGCGACGGTTTCTCAAATTTGGAATGAGCAGTTTCATAGGAGCGATTGCAATGAAACAAGCTCAGTTGATGACATTTGCACAGACTACACAGCCTGCGCCGTTGGCGGAGCACTGTATCGTCATGTTCATGAATGGTGGCCCCAGCCAACTAGACACATTCGACCCTAAACCGAACTCACCAAATGGTGGTCCATTCAAAACCGTTAGTACTAGTGTTCCAGGTTTGCAATTTGCTGAAACTTTGCCTTTGCTGGCTGAGCAAGCACACCATCTAGCGGTGATCCGATCCATGGCAACCAGAGAGGGAAATCACGAACGTGCCCGCTACTTACTACATACGGGTTATGCACCTACTGGGTCGGTCAAGCACCCAACCTTTGGGTCATTAGTTTCTCACTATTTGGGAAACGAATCCTTTGAACTCCCGCACTGCATAAACATAAATTCTCCTAGTTTTAACAGTGGTTTCTTGAATGCGTCGCACGACCCATTCGTAGTCAGTAACCCATTGGAACCAATCGACGACATCGAATATCCGGAACAGATGGACGCACACCGTTTTCAAAACCGTTTGAAGATGTTACAGGATTTAGAAAAGGATTTTCTACGTAATCGTTCTGGTAGAAGCACCGAAGCACACCAAGCCATTTACAAAAAAGCTGACAAGATGATCAATTCAGAACGAAAAAAAGCTTTCGAATTACAGGAAGAGCCGATGGCCATTCGCCAGGCTTATGGCATGAATCAGTTCGGTCAAGGTTGTCTAATGGCCCGTAGACTAATCGAGCGAGGCGTCAAGTTTGTCGAAATTTCATTGGACGGTTGGGATACTCATGACGATAATTTCACTCGCGTTGGTAATCTAATGCAGGTTGTTGATCCTGCATTCGCGAGCCTGATCAATGACTTGTCAGAGCGTGAGCTTCTCGATAAAACATTGGTAATTTGGATGGGAGAGTTTGGCCGAACTCCAAAAATCAACAAAGATGAAGGTCGAGACCACTTTCCCAATGGTTGGTCAATGGCATTAGCAGGTGGCGGTGTACGAGGCGGACAAGTTATAGGACAAACGGATAATGAAGGGAAGGTCTTATCGGGGCAGGTTTCGGTTCAAGATGTATTTGCCTCGCTTTGTTTTGCTCTTGGAATTGACCACAATCACGAAAATTACTCTCGGTCTGGTCGCCCCATCCGAGTGGTAAGCGAAGGTCAGTTGATTCAACCACTATTCGCTTAAACTTGGTAACCAAAAATTAACTGGACAGGTCATATTTTTCGTCTGTCTCGACGCTTCTTGGGGATGTGTTGCCTAGCTTTGGTCAGTTGTCACTTGGCAAATCCAATACCTCCGGCAGAAAATGACTTGAGAGAGTCCCTACGTCAGTACTCTGTAATTGCAGCATCTAACCCTCTAACTTCCTCGGAAGCTCAGCAAGCAAGGCTTGACGCTGCCCTACTTTATTATCATGAATTTAAAGAAATAGAAAAAGCTCTGCAAATTTTCCAAAAGATCATTGATCTGCGACCAACTTCTTCTCAGGCTGGTATCGCTTTGCTGGAGCTGGCTGAACACCACTTTCAAGCACAAAATTACACTCAATCTCGTACTCGGTATCTGCAATTTGCTCTCGATTTTGCGAATGACTCACAAATAGCACGGGCGAAAAAACGGATTGCCGACTGCTTATTTCACCAAAATTTATTTGATCAGGCATTGGATGCGTACCAAGACTATCAGCATCGATTTACCAAAACAGAAGAGGACGTTGAGGTTTTGTTACGCGTAGCAGAAATTTATCAAAATACCGACCAAACGAGTTTGGCTCGACGGACTTACCTCCAAGTATTGAGAGATTTTCCAGAACGCAGGTTGGAAATTGAGCCAATACTAGTAGCTCTAGGAGGAATAACTGAAAAGGGCAATCAAAAAGTAATGTCAGATGCTCCGTTACAAATGACTGACGCTGATAGTGATAGTCTTAGAAGACAGACTTCGGAAGCAGGTGTTGGCCCCTTGTCTCGCCCTAATGCCCAGATAGAAATCAACAGTTGGAAAAGTTCGACTGTTTTCAAACATAACGCTAGGACATTACTTGAAGAAAGTGGTATGCTAGAAGTTGGAGAAGTTAGGGATAGCTTAATTGGCAATGGCGTACTCCTAGATGATGTGGTAATGAATCTGGGGCAGCGGTTTTTCATGATTGGGGATCATTTAAAAGCTGGCGCTTGTTTGGAAAAAACAGTCGCTCTAGGCATCCAAAAATCGGATGTTTACCTTCAGTTAGGAGTTTGTTACAAAAAAGCCAAAGCTTGGGATTTAGCTGGGCAAACTTTCGCTAAATTAGCGAAAGTTGATCCGGCGGCCATTCAGTCACTAATTGATGACGCTGCAAGTAAACTGGATTCACAACCAGCTTATGCTAGAAAATCTCTGCAGGTGTTGGTTGGTATTTCTAGATCAACTGACTTGGTAATTCAACAAATACAACCCGACCTAATACTTTTGAAAAAAAAATGAACGGCTGAAGGTATTTGGCAGTCTAAAACTGAGTCTGGTCCTGGTACGTCTAGCCGAGAGAGTGAAACTTGGAACGAACAGAATCCATTTTGGTCGCTGATCTTTGTGATGGAGATATGACGGCCCTAGCCATTTTAGTCAATCGACATAAGGACTTGGTATATCGAGTGGCAATGCAAATCACCAAAAACGCTGATGATGCTAGTGATGTTCTACAGGACGCTTTTCTAAAGGTTTATAACTCAATTAATGCTTTTCGGCAGGAATCTGCATTCGAAACTTGGCTCTATAGGATTGTGGTCAATCTATCGATTGATGCAGTCAAGAAGCGGAAGCGTCAACAAGAATCAATGGCTTCGTTATCCGGAGTTTCTGATGTTCATCAAAGTCGAGATGCCCAGCAAGATCCAACTCGACAGGCAGAAAGAAATGAACTACAGGAATGGGTGACACAAGCTGTTAACAGCTTGTCAATTAAACACCGATCCGTTGTGATATTACACGAATTAGAAGGGCTGAGTCATCCACAGATTGCCGAAATTTTGGACTGTTCGGAAGGAACTGTTCGTTCTCGCTTGCACTATGCTAGGAAGAGGCTACGAGTTTTGTTAGCACCATATATTGACGTCAAAGGTAAACAGGCAAAGAATTTCAAACCGAGCAAAATTAAACAAATTTGTGGTCAGTTATGTCTTTGAATTGTAGGCAGGTTCAAAGACAACTATCATACTATATTGACCAACAACTGACATTGCGGCGAAAGCTGGCTGTCGACCAACATTTGGGGGGTTGCAATTTTTGCCAACATGCGTTAGAATCTTTAACCGAAACGCAGAAGTTACTCCAGTATTACGTTACCCCAGCGTTGCCAGACCCAGACCGAGTAATGGTTGATTTAAAAAGTCGGATAGAAAAAAGGGACGCCGGTCCTGCTTGGCAACAGGTATTAGGGCTAAATGCTGGGTGTCGAAGGATACCAATCGTAGTATTACGTTATACTGGTATGCTGATTGTTTTACTTTCGGTTTTGCTCTTTTTAAGAGGTTTAATAATGGGGCTGCCAACGGACTTGACGGTTGCTAACTTTGATCTGGACGAGGTGTCGTCCGATACCGTTCCTTTTTCTCAACCAAACAGTGGCCGCTTGCTGTTTACTAAAGCCGATTATTCAGCAGAAAACCGGCGTTTTGAACGCTTGATGTCTAAAACCTCTCACTCAGCTAAACAGAAAATGTGGGGCTTGACAATTATTAGACGGAATCGAGATCGTTTGCTGTTACCATTTGATCAGTTTGACCTTTTTCTTAAAAAATCCAACATCGTCGGTTTGAACAGTCGAGATTTCACCATTGACGGGCGGCAACCTCTGACTGTTCTACAGACTGATTTGACACTTAATTCTGAACAGGTCGGCGCTGACGCATCGGCCCTTTTTACGTTTTCTTATAGTACACCGCCACGGGGTCGAATGACTCGTATCAATCGCTTACCTGAGGTTGTTCGTGATATGGCGGTGCCGTTAAAACAAGACCTCATTCGTGATATCAATTTAAGTTTAAGTGGGCTTTAGAGCGTACTTAAAAGTTAGTTCCTCAACAAGGAGAATAAGATGAACAATAGGGTGTTAACCGCGTTGGCTGTTTTGGCCTTGGGCGTGGTGCTGTTTTGGCCTTCTGGTAGCTCCAAGAAGGTTGAAAGCCTCTACAAAGAAGGCGAGGCACTATATGCCAAAAAAGACTACGAAGGTGCAATTGAAAAGTATAAAGAGGCGCTAGAAGAATCTAATAAGCCAATGGTCAAAACTGAGGTCATTGATAAGGATTTTTATACTCTGGCCCAATTTAAGATTGCCGTCTGCTGGTCGAAGATGGCCGAAGATACAGGTGATCTAAATCACTACGAGGAGGCCACGCGTATTATCGAGGAAATTTTTCCCAATGCCGTCGTGCCTCGACATATGGAAGGGTTGACCTACCTTTGGGCCAATGTTTTGTACAAACAAGAACAATACGAATTGGCCGAACCAAAATTCATGGAGCTAATCGAGAACTTTCCCAATAGCCAGTTTGTAGAAAATGCTTGGTATGCTATTGGCCAACTGAACTACAAATTACAAAGATTTGACGCCACACGTCAGGCTTTCAAGGAAGTCTTGGATGGTTTTCCAAACTCTGAGTTCAAAGATGATTCACAACACCTGATTGCTCAATCGTTTTTGGATGAGGAGAACTATGAGCAAGCCTATCAAGAATTTGATAAATTGGCTACAGAAGAATTCAAGAACTACCCTGATCTTCAGGCAGAAGCAATGTATAAAGCATCTTACTGTACCAGCCAACTTAACCGATTTGAAGATGCTATTGGCCGTTATACTAACTTCATCACCAAGTTCCCCAACAGTAAGTATGTTACGGCAGCGTATTTTGATTCTGGAGCGATATACGCTCGACAGAAAGATTATGATAACGCACGGGTCAATTATGAGTTGGCGATTCAGAATACAGACGACAAAAATGTTCAGTCTGAAATTCAGACTGCTATAGGTCGTACTTATTTTGATGAGGGAGACTATAGTAACGCTATTGATTCATATCAAGTGTTATTGGATGAGTATCCTGAAAGTGTTTTCATCTCTGAAGCAAAGCTAGGTATTGCTGACAGTCATTTTCGACTGGAAAGTTGGACTGATGCCTCAACTGCTTATCAACGAATCTTAGATGAGCATGCAGACGAATCAGAGTTAACACCGTATGTCACATACCAGTTAGGTGAAACCTATTATAAACTCGCCACCAAGCAAAGAAACACTGGTGAAGAGGATCAGGCCGTCCAAAACTTGGAAACAGCATTAAGTTGGTATCAAAAAGCGGTCGACGAATTCCCGTCGGATCCAGTTGCTCCTCATGCTTTGTATGGTGCCATTTGGACGCTAAATGATTTAGGACGAACAGAGGAATTAGAAAAAGTTGCTCGTGAGTTCATCGACAAAAACAAGGAAGATCCGGAACTAGATATCCTAGCAGCAGAGGTTCAGCTTAAGTTTGCTGACATGCAATTCAACGATTTTAAGCAATATCTGAAAGCTGCAGCAGAATATGCCAATTTGTGGACATTTATGGATCTCCCCAAATTTCATTTGATCAAACTAGTTGGAAAATTTCAGGAAGGTCGAGCTTACTACGAAGCATCAAAGCCTGCTGAAGATGATACTGACGGTGGATACGACCAAGAATTATTGGAGAAATCCGTAGTGGCCTATAATGCCGCCGTTGAGAAGTTTAAAGATGATGCTTTTCTAGGTGGTATTGAGGAAGGTCGATATGATGATTTTCCTGAAAGAATTGGTCAAGTAGAAGGTTGTCAACTCAATCAAGCCTTAGCACACGAAAAATTAGAGCAATGGGCTGAAGCTCGTGAGCTCTATATGGCAATTCGCGAGGATAGTGATAATTACCAGCGTGCACAGTTGTTAGTCGCTCAAAGTTACATTAACGAAGGTGATTCGCAATCAGCTATCGCCCACTACGACAAAATTATGCCTAGTTTGGATGCTGATAATCAATCGCTGGCTGCGATTAAACTGGCTGATTTGCTGAGAGCTGATGAACAGTACCAGAAAGCTGCCGTTCAGTACACTAAGGTTGTCGAGGGCAACCCAACAGGCGAATGGGCTGATGACGCTCAATATCTGGTGGGCCTCTGTTACTATCAAGCTGCTGGTGGCGATGTAGCCGTTCTTGATCAGTCTATTAGTGCTTTCAACGATATGTTGGCTAATTATGGCGATAGCCCGAATTTGGTCGAAGCTTATTACGGACTGGTTTTGGCTTATCGAGATAAAGCTCAAGCTGGAGACGATACTCAGTGGGCGAATGTTACAGCTTTTGCAGATGAAGCTTATCAAAAATTCAGTGATTCTGATGAAGAAAAGATTCTGAAAGCGCTGAGTCATATCGACTTAGTTAAAGCTAGTGCAATCGAAAAACAAGGTATCGAATCTGAAGAGCAACGATCAGAATTGATGGCCAGCCTGAAAAGGATTGCGGATAATGAAGGCGCTCCTGTCGATTCTAGATCACGGGCACAACTGAAGATTGGGCATCTAGCCTATGGTGTGAACGATTATGATACCGCGATCGTCGAATACCAGAAATTGCAGCAGAACTACCCCACGGCTGATACCGACGTCTTGATTAATGGACTGTATCAACTTGGTGTGTGCTATTACCAACGTGGGAATAATGAAACTGACCCGCAAGCCAAACAGCTAGCCTTCCAAAATGCGTCCTCAACAGCACAAAAAGTGTTAGATCAAGATGTTAGTCCTGAAAATAACATAAGTGCTGCGTACACTGTTGGATTGGCTAAAGAGGCGCTTGGTGATAGTAATGGAGCTATTTCTGCTTATAATATCGCGACCTCTTTTGAAGGGCAGACCGATGATGCTGGTCGCATAGACCTAATCTTCCAATCCCATTCGCGATTAGCCGAACTGTATAGCAATACAGGTAAAGACGCACAGGCAGTTAGTGAGTATCAGTACATCATAGATAACACTGAAGACACTAACTTGAAGGGTAGTTCCTATTTTGCAATGGGATACGCGTTGGATGAAAAGTTAAAACAGTACGACGATGCTCTTTTAGCCTATCAAAATGCGGTCGAGACTACTGACAATCGCGTTCTGCAAGCACAAGCTTATTATCGAATCGGTTTGATTTATGAAGACCGAATGAATGATGGCGAGAATGGTTTGACTGCTTACAATACGCTAATCAATGACTATGGGAAAGAAAGCGACCAGAATATCCAGTCAATGGTAGCTGACGCCCAACTTCGAAAGTCCGATCTGCTCAAACAATTAGGTCGTTTGGACGATGCTATTGCTGAAGCGGTAGAGTCATTACGCGTAGCCGAAAGTAACCCTTCAACACCGATGACCCAAAAGGTATCGGCACAGTATAACATCGGTGGTCTCTACTTCGATAAAGCCAGGACCCTATTCTCTGATGTTCCGGGAACTGATCTGGCTCCTTATATTCAGGCGATGAGAGATTCAGGTGCAGCTTTCTCTGAAGTAGAAACCGTGGCTGGTGACCTCTCTAAGTTGGATAAAAGTCTGGTACCTTACGCTCAGAATGCCTTATTCCAATCAGGCCAGATTTACTATTCGTTGGGATCGGCTTCTAAAAATAAGGAAGACCTAACAAACGCTATTGTTCCTCTACAGAAGTTTGTGTCTTACGCAGACAAGGGGGTATTCCCAGCTTCGGCAGAATTGAACAATGCTGTTCAAACCTCTTTGGTTTATGTTAGCACAGCTCAATTTGAGTTAGGACGTGTCCAATTAGGTGAAGACGAGGGTATTTCTGATGCAGTCCAAGGTTACTTTGCTGACTCGGCAGTTACTTTCCAGTCTTTAGCTAAACGATTCCCGTCAGCTAAAGATGCTCCTACCTGGCAGTTCCAAGCCGGTGATGCATATTATGCTTCTAATCAGTATGAGATGGCTGTTAGTGAATATGAGAAAGTATATAAAAACTTCCCTAAATCAGACACAGCACCGGAAGCCGTCTATGCCATTTCGACCTGCTACTCGTATTTGGCTGAAGTTGCCAAAAATGATGAGAATGAGGCTGAAAGCGAAAAATGGCTGGGTAAATTATTTGATACCAACCAGATTTTGGCTGATAGTTACCCAACAACTCCCTACGCAGCCAATGCGTTTGTGAATTTAGGTAATAAATTCTACAACCAGGGGTCAGCACCAGATATTGAAGCCTCAGAACGTATTAGTCTTTATTCTCAAGCAATAGAGAGATATGCTCAAGCGTTGAAGGTGCCTGGCATCAGCCAGGAAACCAAGACAGATGCAGACATGTATTTGCGTGAGACTCAAACAGCTTTGGCTTATTATGAGTACAAAAATGCTGAAACGGTGTTGAACCGAGCGAGAACGGCGCTAACAGACGAAATTGCTGATAAGACCAACGAAGCAATCATGGCTTATCAGGCGATTATCGATAAATATCCGAAAACCAAGTATGCTGACTTGTCATTCCTGCAGATTGCTGATTCCTATCTACTGATTGCGGATAGCAGCAAAGGTGCAGAAGCACAAGAAAAGTACCAACAAGCAATTACAGCTTATGACGAGTTATGGACCAAGTATCAAACTGCTCCACCCAGCGATGCGCAAGTTTCGCAAGCAGTTAAACGAGCCCAGCAACAAATTGGTGTTATCAGCAACTATTTGACCGATCAGAAGAAGAGAGGTCAATAGGCAGTATCTCAACGTTTTCGACTACTTATCGAAAACACAATCAGAAAAAGGCGTTTGGAATCAATTACGATTTCAGGCGCCTTTTTCTATGATCAATTAACTTAATCGTATTATGTTAATTAGAATCGTCAATAATTTATCTCTAAATTAATATCCATCTATCGTTAAATGAGGAACACACTATGTCAATAAAAATTGGAATGATTCACTATAATTTTGCCGGTACAATCGACGATTTCTTGGCATATTGTAGCAAGACCGGATTTGAATATCTTGAGCTACAAGCTGGCTCTATAGCTGGTGATAATCTAGAAAAGGCCGCAGAAGAACTAAGAAGAAAAGTTGATAACCATAACCTGAAAGTTACGGCGTTTGCGGTAGGTAATGATTTTGTAGTCCTAGACCCTGAAGAAGTCAAAAACCAAGTCGATCGAACGGAAAGAATGGCGAACTTAGCCAATATTTTAGGGGCAAAAACACTGAGAATGGAAGGTGGCTCACCCAAGGATAGTGTGCCAGAAACGCAGTGGGTGGAAGCGATGGCAAATTGTCTTGAGTTATGTGTTGAACAATTTGCTGCGCGCGACCAAGTTAAGCTAGCAGTTGACAATCATGGTGTGGTCACTAATGATGGAGACCTGATGCTAGAACTTATTCAACGGGTCAATTCACCTTGGGTTGGTACTTGCCTAGATACGATGAACTACCGTTGGTTCGGTCATGAGTTAGAGACTGTGGGCCGATATTATGAAATCTTGGCCCCTCATGTGTTACACCTACACTTAAAGGATGGAAGGGGTAGCCGTGGGAACTATCAAGGTGAAGCTCTGGGTGAGGGTGAAATTGATTTGATAAAAGCCGTTGAGTGCTTGAAGAAAGCTGAATATGATGGGGTTTGGACGTGTGAATACGAGGGGCGAGAAAATGATGGTACTGGCCAAACAAAATCCTATAATTGGATGATTAATCATCTGTAGAACTATAAGTGTATCGCCAATGAAACGAAAAACATATTTGTATAGCAGTCTGATAGTTTTAGGAGTTTTATGCCAGTTCATTCCGGCCCCAGTTCGAAGCCAAACCAAGCAATATATTACACAGCTAAATCACAAAGAGGCTGCTAACCGCCTATATGGAGCCTATGTCCTAGGTTTAATTGGAAACGATTCGGCAGTTCAACCTCTGATCCAACTCTTGAAAGACAATGATGCAAATGTTCGTTTGGCTACCATTGATGCTCTAGGAGAAATTGGTTCCGAAAAAGCTTTGGACCAACTGAAGTTACTATTATCTAACTCAGAATCATCAACTCGAGCACATGCTGCCAACGCTGTGATGAAAATCGTTTCACCACAAGAGGCTGATCAATATCAAATCATCCGTTACCAAACTGACTTAAACGACAAATCGCACTCAGTAAGGAAGAAGGCGGTTGAGGAGCTTTTACAACTTGATCGCGTGAATGATGTTCGCTACCAAAGGATCAAAGCCTTATCTGATCTGGAGGATTCAGCTGTTTCTGTACGGGTGGTTGGTTGCCAATCTCTAGGTAAAATTGGTGACCAAAAGTCGGTTTCAGCTTTGAGCCAGCTTTTGTCAGATCCAATCCCAACAGTTCGAGTCGCTAGCCTAGAAGCTATCGGTTCACTAGTGCAGCAGTCAGATGAACAAACAATGGACTCAGTGATGTCGGTCTTACTCTCAACGCTATCCGACCCTGATTTAATGGTTCAGCAGCAAGCAGGTAAGGTGTTTGTCTCCATCGGTTTGCCCGCAGCTAGTCGAGTATTAGAGTCTTCAGTGATGACTGATGACAGACAAGTTAACCCAGTTGCCGTCGGTGTGTTAGTACAAATGGGAGTACCCGTTATCGAAATACTAATGGGCAAATTGGATGCAGATGATGAAAAGCTGAGAAATGTAGCGCTTCAAGTATTGGAAATAATTCAACCTGATCAGAGTTCAAATTACCAAATTTTGAAAAGCCAAGCCGACTTGAAGGACCAAGATCCCGACATAAGAGT
>JAYZAL010000016.1:0-87498 GCA_036339735.1 Candidatus Poribacteria bacterium | reverse complement strand
CAATTCTGTCCGGCCAACGAACGATACAAGGAATACGAATACCTCCGTCATACAAAAACTGCTTGTCCCGAATATGAGCACGACCATGATCACTAATAATAAAAACAATTGTATTACTTTTCAGGCCATCTTTTTCCAAGCAACGTAGAATCTGACCAACCTTACGATCAAATATTTGAATACTTTCTAACCACATTGCCCAGTCCTTCTGAATTAAGGGATGATCTGGATAGTACGGCGGCAAGTCAACCTGTTTGGGATTGATAGGGTTGGCCAGATCAGGGCTAAAATCACGGTGAGTATCCGTAATATTGATCTGAGCATAGAATGGTTGATCCGTTTGTCTTTCCGACCAATGGACACCATCAAATGGATTTGTTCGAAGAAAGTTAAAATCGGTTTTACCTGGTTGTTGATAGGGTGGACCACTACTGTTACAGGTAAAATAACCTGCCTCTCTGAAATACTCAGTCACCAGCCCAATATTCGCATCAAGTGGTTTCTGTCGACAACTACGGTGATTATGTGCCCCAAAACTGGTTTGGTAACGCCCTGTAATCATAGCTGAACGACTGGGTGAACAGACGGGGCTAGTCGCATAAGCGTTGGTATATAAAACCCCCTCAGAAGCAAAATGATCTAGTACAGGGGTTTGAACTGTCTGATTTCCGTAGCAAGCTAAATCGGGGTATAAGTCCTCACCATAGATCCATAAAACATTTGGTTTCATAAAGCATATTATCCTATGACTTCGTCCTTGATAGTTACATTATTAGGCTAAATTGGTCAATTAAAAAAGAAAAATGGAACAAACCACAGATGAATTTAGATATATGGTATGTGAGTAATATCGTAGGCTTATATCCAGATTGTTTGGGGTTTGTAGTAGGAAATTAGATAAAAATGAGGAATTGATTTTTAATTGGAATAACAAGCCAACTAACGATTGATACCGATATTTAGGAGGGGATTAGGCTTTATCTGGACCGTTTTTGAGTAGTGATTAGAACTAATTCCAGAAGATTATATGGAATAATGGGCGAACATTGACCACATAAAAAGCGAATATGTTTTGGGTTATTATCAATAGGAGGGGCAGACCCAGCCTATGGACCGATTGATCATCTTCAAAAGTAGACTTCTTTTTTCTTTGACTAGCTGTCAATAGTGGTTATTTTATCCAACAGGTCTTTTGACATTGCACGATCATTGTCTGCGTACCCGATTGTGTGATACAAGTACTGTCCTTCATCGTTGTCGAAACCAGTCAGAACAAACAATTCTCTTGCACCACCTTCGTATGTCAAACGCTCTATATGAGTAACTAGTAAACGTCCAATACCCCGACGACGGTAAGGTTTTTCGACAAATAACTCAGTGGGCTCTGCATGAGGTTTGTCATAAAATATATGTGGTACTAGACATAGGCTAGCAAATCCGACAATTCGATTATACACCTCTACAACAATTGGCGTTTCAACGCGATGCGGATAATCGAATTGCGTACTCAAATGATCGAATTTTACCCGAACTCCGTTGAACAAAGCATTGAGACGAACTAAATCATGGATGTTATCCAATGTAGCCATGCGTGATTTCACTTTCATTATTCAACTCGAATACTACTAGTTGTTAAGTCGTTAGGTATACAATTTTCAACCTGGCCGAACCAGCGTGTTTACAATATAACTAACTACTATCATGATGGTAGTTTTTTTCAGTTATTTCAGATTCCAGATTAACCAGGACAAGATTACTCTTTTTCGACTAAGCAAGGGCTAGTCAGGTAGGAAACTCGACTCTCCAGCCGATGATTCATTTAATTTTTCCTATTGGTATACCAACGATCAGGGTTAATACCTGACGCAGAGGTTGGCATTCCTTTTGGCTTATGTTCTAGCCCCCAAACACCACCAGTAGTATTAGGGCTCTGCAGAAACGGTTTGGCTTGTTCTGGCGCATTCGCAATCAGTTCTGTATCCCACTCTGGAACTGGTTGGATTGGTCCAGCCCAAGCCGGTCGATAACCGAATTGAATCAGCTCACGATATTTGGAATCGGTGTTAGGGTGCGTACCATGAAACAGTGTGCTGGGAATTACCACTGCTGATCCTGCTGGAGCAAGAAGCGTGATCTCTTGCGGATGTGACTTGTACCTCAAATAAGGGTTTGCCTGCGCATGAAAAGAGAGATGCGTCCGTGGAATTAAACGAAATGGTGCTCGTTCTTCAGTCAGATCATCTAGATAGTATAGAACACGTAGAAGGCGTGGGCTACTTCCTTCATAATCGAATATCGAAGAACCGTGAGGCTGGCCATCGGTATGCATAGAAATGCCGGGTGAACCAGGATGTGTTCGTTGGAAAAAACCACGGGTAAAAACAATGTCAGGACCCATTAAATTCGTCAAAAACGAAATCATAGGAGGATAACCAATTAGTTCTGCCACTATCCGGCTGTGCCATTGCGGTTGAACACAGGCCATTTTTTGGTAATCACTATACGGCTTGGGTTCCATTGGAATATTAACTAATTGCTCTTTTAGTTGATCAATATGATTTTCTGTTAATATGTTGGGAAGAAGGACATAGCCTTCAACTTCAAAGTGGCGAATTTGATCAGCTAATGTTAAGTTACCAAAGTCGGTGGTATCGATATTCATGAAACCGATCACTTCATTTGGCTCGATTTTTGGTATCTGCATATATGTTTTACCCATTATGATAAAAAGACGACAACTCACATCTTGGTGTTGCTTTCTTTATTCCTTTGTGGTGTGAAGAGACACCCCCGTACAAATAACTGTTTGGCTACATACCGGCCAAAACCCTCACCTGTTTCTAGAGTGATTTAGATCTCCTACTAAGCCAATGGTTGAACCCATAGGACTAAACTAATCTATTACTGGCTTTACTAATTTTCGAGCACTTGTCTCTGAATTGACTAGTTTTACCTATATTCATTCTTTCAATCTTTTGGTCGGCATTATTAATTAGTACGCCTTTTAACGATATTACTTCAGTAAGTACAGCCGGACAGAACTCACGAATTCTTGTGGTTATTTTTATGCAATTGGGTGTAGAGGTCCGGCCGACTATTGCAACTGCTATTGTTTCTGGTGGGTTGATTAATCTTTTGTATATTTACTTACCTTTGATTTTGAGCATTTCTGAACTACTTATTCGGTTCATTAGTTACATCGTCGACTGTTTCTACACTTTCCAAATCATAATCTTCAGCCATCTGATCATAAAGTTGAATCACGATACGAGCTGATTTCCAGTGCAAGCGGAACGAAATATCGTTCAACACTCCAGCTGAATGAAATTTTCCTAAGATACTGGGGTATGGACTGTTTTGTAATAACCACTCAGCTTGATCTTTGGCCAATGCTATGTGTTTATTCATCGTCTGAAAGGCGTCTAAAACTTCTTGAAAGCCTACTGCATTTTCTAGCTTAGAAGCAGCATTAACCTGACGTATGGCATCTTCAATTTTGAGTTGTTGCCATCCTTGGTTATCGTTAGTTTCGACTTTAGGCTGCAATGAGGTGGAGACTTTTCTTTTCTTCATCTTAATTTAGTTGCTTAAGGTAAAGATATATCTGGCAAACTAAACCTGTCCCCAGTACTATCAATCCAATGTTTTAAGAGATCATGACATCGTTCTTTTTCTGACTGAAAATAACGATCGTAGACAAAATTGGCTTGTTCATAAGGGTCGTCCTTAATGTTGAAGAGTAACCAATCGTTGTTAGGCGTACAAACATATTTCCATCCATCTTGAGTTACTACGCCGCGCCAAGAGCGATTAACCGAGTGCTGATGCATTTTGCGAGGTATTTGCTGTAGATAGGCACTTTCGGGACCTGACTCTGGTGGGCCGGAGTATTCTGGTGCATCTGTCCGTACACAGTAGCTTGCGTAATTATGTCCTACCATATTTTCAGGAACAGAAAGTCCACATAAACCTAATGTCGTGGGAGCAATATCTACATGGTTAATAACAGCTGGGCAGTGGCCAGTTTTCATATTATCCCGTCCACCGATTTTACTGACGATAAAAGGAATACGGATCGATTCTTCCCACGGACTAGATTTTCCCCACTGGGCGTGGCAACCAAGCATATCGCCATGATCGGAGAAAAATACTAGATAAGTTTCTCTATCAATTGATATTTCTTTTAGCGCTTTTTGTAAACGACCAATGTTATAGTCGAGATTTTCAATCATACCATAGTAACCAGCGAGGTCATTACTCGCTCGATCTTTAACCCAATCTAAATCAGGGACATTAGGTCGAAATTGAATCTCTGCTGGGTGAATTCGCCGAGTTCCATATTCGGGGTTATTTGGCAGCACATAGGGATCATGGGGTGGCTGAACTGATAAAACAGAAAAAAAAGGCTGGTAGCCATTCTGTTTAGATTTTACATGTCCTTTGAGATGATCAATCATCATCTCAGTTAAGGTGTCTGTCTCATATCCCGATAGTCTGATTGGGCCATCACTTTGAGAACCATGAACGTAACATTCATGCTGGTTATTGTTATTTTCATATCCCATCCAATGTTGAAATTGCCCTCTTCGTTCTTTTGGTACAAAGTGTTCTCTGGAATTAGATCCATCCAAATGCCATTTACCAAAATATGCGGTGTGGTATCCCGCTTTATTGAAGGCTGTGGCTATCGTAGGAACTTCGGGTGATAAGGGTGATGGTGTTTGGATAGCCCCATTTTGGTGTGGATAAGTACCGGTTAACAATGCCCCCCGAAACGGGGTACACCAAGGTGCTCCAGACACAGCATTATCGAATCGTATTCCACTTCGAGCCAAATTATCAATGTTAGGGGTGTAAACATTGGGATCGCCTCGATAACTTACGGCTTGAGCTCTGTGCTGATCACCAAAAACCCAAATCACGTTAGGTCGACGTTTGGGACGAATATTAAATTTCTGAGTCATGAACACCCTTTTATAATTTGATATTTAGATGCTAAGCCGAACAATTCCAAAGTTGCCCTTCTTGCAATCTACTAGAAGAATTAATACCTGTACTGGCCTATTTTATAATGCTTGATTTCTTAGATCAACCCCTTTATAGAACTAGCTTTATTCAATAATTAGTGCTGCTAATCCCAACTTGGATTTTCTAGCTTGCAGTTGTGAGCAGTGAATGGCATAATTCCGTGCAGATAAGCGGTAGTTGATTAGCTCAATCAGAAACCAAATCAGTACCTAAAAGTTAGGAGTCAAAGATTATGAAAATCGGCACCCCTTTGGCATCAAATGCGACAAAAGTCCTAATGCTTGGCGGCGGTGAGTTAGGCAAAGAAGTTATCATCGAATTGCAAAGACTGGGGGTTGAAACTATTGTCTGTGACCGATATGAAGGCGCTCCAGCCATGCAAGTTGCTCACCGGAGTTATGTGTTTGACATGTTAGATGGGGACAAAATTCGTCATTGTCTAGACACAGAGAAGCCTGACCTGATTGTACCTGAAATTGAGGCTATTAATACAAGTGTTTTGGCTGATTACAAGCAGAATTTAGTACCTAGCTACAAAGCTATTAGTCTAACCATGAATCGTGAAGGTATTCGTGAGCAGGCGGCTGACCTGAATTTGAGAGTGTCCGACTACCAATTTGCGCATTCTCTATCAGAGCTAGAGTCAGCTGTCGCAGCCATTGGTTACCCTTGTGTAGTTAAACCGATCATGAGTTCTTCAGGAAAAGGGCAGTCAGTAATTCGGGAAAATCAAGATATTCAAACAGCCTGGAGTCATTCACAGGAAGGTGGACGAGTAACTGACTGTAAAGTCATAATCGAAGAATTTATTGAATTCGACTATGAGTTGACCTTGTTAACTATTCGACATCGTGATGGTATATCTTTCTGTTCTCCTATTCGCCACTTACAAATTGACGGTGATTACCGCTACAGTTGGCAACCTGCAGATTGTAACGAAACCGTGTTGGCTGAGTGCCAAAAGATGGCAGAGGCCATTGTTACGGAATTGACAAGTGTACCAGATGACGGTGTTGGATACGGGATTTTTGGAGTAGAATTCTTTGTTCGTAGCGACACTGTTTACTTCAGTGAAATCTCTCCACGCCCGCATGATACAGGATTGGTCACGCTCGTTAGCCAAGAACAGTCCGAATTTGCTTTACACGCCAAAGCCATCTTAGGCTTGCCAATTACTGGCACACAAGTCTTGATACCCGGAGCCTCAGCCGCTTTGGTCCTGTCTTCAGAAAATGAGAATCCGTTTGCTTATGATATTGCTGAAATTGTACAAGCAGGTTGTGAGGTTCGACTATTTGGCAAACCCACGATTATAGGAAAACGTCGTATGGGTGTAGTTCTAGCTACTAACGATGACCCTATTCGAGCGTTAATTGATGCTACTGTTGGAGCTGAAAAACTTAGACAATTCCAAGAATAACTAAGTTAAGTGGACTCAGTAGAAAAAGTTGAATCTATTCGACATCAAGTGCAGTTTTGCCAAGACTGCCACTTGGCTGAAACCCGACAAAGGACTGTTTTCGGTAGTGGCAACCCAGCATCTAAGCTTATGATAGTAGCTGAAGGTCCATCTGCCAGAGATGAACAGACAGGACAACCATTCACTGGTCCTGCGGGTGTTCTTCTTGATGATGTGCTGGCAGAAAACCAACTTAGCCGCGAGCAAGTTTGGTTAACTAATTTACTAAAGTGTCGTGCATTTGCCTGGAAGGATGGCCAATCTAATAATCGACCGCCGAAATCAAGCGAAATTAGATCTTGTAACCGTTGGTTGAGCCAAGAAGTATCATTAATCGCACCTACGGTGATACTGTGCATGGGTACACCTGCGGCTAAATTTATAATTCGGCCAAGCTTTCGATTAGCCAAAGAGCGAGGTGTTTGGTTTTTGGATAATGGATATGCACCTTTTGTCTCGGCGACATATAACCCTGCTTATGTACTCAGAATGCCCGGTTTGGGGAAAGATTTTTACCAAGGACGACAGTTACTAGTTCAGGATATTGCTGGAGCAAAACTTAAGTTAAAAGAGGTATCCGTCAAATCACAGCTGAATTTATTTCCGGACTAAATCCAAACTGAATTAAATTTCACGAACATATTCTCTCAGTTAACAATAGGGTATTTACCCGAAATGTAAGATGGTAAGACAAATGAAGAAATCACCAGATTTTTACTGGACCCAGTTGGCTCAAATTCGTCTAATTCGATTGAGCGACGAAACCGAGTTTGATCTGCGTCAGTTCAGTTCTCATATAGACTGGACCAACCTTTTTGGTAATTGTAATCCAGTGCAAATTGAAGTTGGTTGTGGGAAAGGCCGATTTTTAACCGAATCCTGTAAGCGTAACCCAGATACCAATTTCATAGGGATAGAAAACTCGTGGAAGTATGTACTTCGCACAAAAGAACGACTCAAGAAACATGGCCAAACTCATGCATGTATCAGCTATGTGGATGCCCCATATTTTGTTCACCATTATGTCGCTGACCACAGTGTGGAAGCATACCATGTTTATTTTCCGGATCCTTGGCCGAAAGATAAACACCAGAAACGCCGGATTTTCAATGACCCGATATGGATTCCAGAAATCATCAGAACCCTCCAGCCTGGTCTAGGTTGCCTATTTTTTTCTACTGATTTTGCCGAATACTTCACGTTGATAGAACAGCGTTTAGCTGACTGGCCACAACTCCTCTATCAACCCGAAATGTCTGAAGACCCAAATTATATTCAAACCAGCTTCGAAATTAAATATCGAAATCAAGGTCGCCCAATTCACCGTGCTGTATACAAATTAACAGTCTAATTCGAAGGGAGATAGTAATTTGTTTTTTCGACAACTGAAAATAATTTTGGAAATGATCAAATTTGAACATACGATTTTTGCTTTACCTTTTGCTATAATGAGTGCATTCCTTGCATCCGAAGGTCTGCCTAGTAGGTCTGATCTGTTTTGGATCGTGTTGGCTATGGTTGGAGCACGAAGTTGCGCAATGGCATTTAATCGTTTAGCCGATGCAGAAATTGATAACCGTAACCCGCGGACACAAACACGAGCGATTCCATCCGGTCTATTAAAAAAAGATGATGTCTTAATATTCATAGTATTGTCCGCCTGCTTACTAGTCGTATCAGCACATCAGTTGAATCCGTTAGCTTTCAAGCTTTCACCTATTGCATTAATAATTATTATGCTTTACTCTTATACCAAACGCTTCACTTCACTGGCACACCTCTGGCTAGGTCTATCTTTGTCAATTGCACCAATTGGTGCTTGGATCGCTATTCAAGGCAGATTCAACCTTCTGCCAATGCTCTTGGGACTTTCGGTTATGTTATGGACTGCGGGTTTCGACATAATTTACGCATGCCAAGATTTTGATTTTGATAAGTCCTTTGGTCTACATTCAATTCCTGTTAAATTTGGTGTGCGTGCAGCTCTTTGGATTTCAAATCTTCTGCATGTAGTAACAGTATGTATACTAATCGTTATTGCGGAAATTTCACAACTAGGTTGGATTTATATGATTGGTGTGGGGGCTGTCGCCGTTATCTTAGTTTATGAACATTCGATTGTGAAGCCTAATGATCTATCCCGAGTAAATCTAGCTTTTTTTACCCTCAATGGGGCTGTGAGCTTGATATTGATGGCACTAGCCATAGCTGATGTTATGCTAAACACTTCATCTAGCCCTTTGACATAAATAACTCAATAATATCTTATGAAAAAAATTAACCGAGCGCTGATTAGTGTTTCTAATAAAACTGGGTTAACCGACCTTGCTAAGGAATTGGTTGGCTTCGGTGTTGACATTATTTCCACTGGAGGGACAGCTAAACTTCTAAGAAATTCAGGCGTAAATATCCGAGATGTCTCAGATTTTACGGGCTTTCCGGAAATGTTAGATGGAAGAGTGAAAACTCTTCACCCCAATATTCATGGTGGTATATTGGCAATTCGAGATAATCCAGACCACAAGGAGCAAACTGATCAAAATGGTATTCAAATGATTGATCTTGTCGTCTGTAACTTATACCCGTTTGAAGATACCGTGGCTCAGCCAGATGTAAGCCTGAGACAAGCCATTGAAAACATTGATGTCGGGGGACCAACAATGATTCGGGCTGCAGCCAAGAATTACCGAGATGTTGCGGTTTTAACTTCTATCGACCAATACTCAGAATTTTTAAGTGAGTTGGCTGAGAATAGTGGAGCTGTGTCCGAAACAACTCGTTTTGAATTAGCTAAATCTGCATTTATGCATACTGCGAATTACGATCATTCCATTTCCAGTTATTTTTTAGGTCTAAATGAGGTAGATGAAGAATTTCCGTCTAGGCTCGATTTATCATACGAAAAAGTTCATCATTTAAGGTATGGAGAAAATCCTCATCAACTTGCAGCTTTTTATCGAGAGATAAAAAAGAATGAGTCTTGCGCTGCTTGGGCTAATCAGCTTAGTGGACAGCCAGTTTCCTATAACAATTTATTAGACTTGGAATCCGCCATCGAAATTGTCAAAGATTTCTCTGAACCAGCTTGCACTTTGATAAAGCACAATAATCCTTGTGGTTTAGCCACCAGTGAAAATTTAGGACAAGCATTTTTGAATGCATTAGACTGCGATCGGACTTCCGCCTTTGGCAGTATTGTGGGCTTCAATAGACCTGTTGATCTTTCAACTGCTAACATATTACGCGCAGAAGCAAAATCAGGGATTAAAATTGAGGCAATAATTGCTCCCAGCTATACCCCCAAAGCTCTAAAGGCTTTGGCTCGTGTTAAAAATCGACGTATTCTGGCAACTGGTGATCTATCCACCAACACAAAAATTATGCAATTGCGTCACATGGTCGGTGGCTTATTGGTTCAAGATCGAGACACAAAACAAATAACGATAGAGGATTTGCAATTTGTCACTCGAAGAAAACCCAGCGAATCCGAAATTCAGTCCTTATTGTTTGCCTGGAAGGCCTGTAAACACGTGAAATCCAATGCAATCTTGCTAGCAAAGGGCACACAAAGTATTGGTATTGGAGCTGGTCAAATGAGTCGTGTAGACTCTACTCTCATCGCAATTAGGAAGGCTGGTGAACGGGTTTCGGGTTCTGTTTTGGCTTCTGATGCATACTTTCCTTTTTCTGACGGTGTTGAGGCTGCGGGTCAGGCAGGTGTCATTGCTATTATTCAACCTGGTGGTTCTGTCAATGATGAATCGGTAATCAAAATGGCTGATCAATACAAAATAGCAATGGCTTTTACTGGATTTCGCCACTTTAAACACTAGCGGCTTTTCCTTATCCGGATTTATAAAATTCAATGTTATAACTATTTGTATCACTATTGTTTGGATCGGCCAACTATGCTATAATCGAAATCGGGTGATTTTTAAATTTTATCTCAACTTTCGGCTAAATATTTCGACCTTAAGTAACTGAGGTTTTATCTGCTTGTTCTCCCGCCATATTGTCTGTGTTTTCAGTCGATCGACGATCACTAAAGAAGGACGAAACTGTATGAAGCAACTCCGCTACTCTATTTTAATTGCGTTATGCCTATTTTTATCCTTAGAAAGGGCATTTGCGGTCTTTGTGGTTACACCGAGTACTGGTCACCCAGGCATTACGGTCACAATTTCGGATAATCTTGGTAACGACAAATCTGAAACGGTTGTTGGTAGTATTACATTTGGGACAGTTGATGTTACTACTGCAGGCCATGCTTTGACCGCCATTAAGGGGGTAATTGAGGGAGATAAAGTCAAAACTAACCTTGATGGTGAATATAAAGTGACTTTCACAGTACCTGTGGACGCCACCTTGGTATCTGGTAGCTATACGGTTGAGATCGGCGAAAAAAAACGTGACTTTTTATTGACAGGACCAGTACAGGACGCTGTCAACGGACAGGTCGGAACAGCCTTAAAAATATCAGGGGAATTTGGCCCGAGTAACCAGAGAATTGGCACTATTACCTTTTCTAATACGACTATCACTGTAGCAGATCACGCACTAAAAACCACAAAAGGGTACGTTGCTGACGATAATTCTGTATATTCCGATAATACTGGTGAATATGAAATTTCTTTTGAGATTCCCGATCACGTCAATGGACCTGTTGTTATCCAGCTCGGGGCCAGTCAGTTTGGGTTTAATGTTTTGCCCTCGGTTACGTTATCCAGCCAAAAAGTTGTCAAGTATGGTGATACAATTACGCTTAATGGTCGGGGATTTAAAGTTTTAGATACGTTGACTGTTACTGTTGGAGATCAACAAGTTACCTTACCCGGTGGAACCACAGTTGATGCAGTGGGAAAATTTACTGCTAATATACAAATACTAGACAGCCGCTGGCAGGCAACCCACGATATTATCGTTTCGGCCAACGCTTCTGGAAGTCGAATTGAGTTAGATAATGCCTTAGTTATTGAGCCATCTATTGTGGTTACGCCTACCGGTGGAACTTCTAACGATACAGTTACAGTTTCTGGCCATAATTTCGCTGGCGTAGGAACCTCAGATGACGAGATTGTGTATATCGACTTTGGGCAAACTCGCCCGATTATGGAAATTCGAAAAGCTGATTTTGGTGGTCAGCCACCTGGTAGCTTTAGAGCGACTTTCGTTACTGGGGATCAATCTCTTGGTGGCCTTCTAGAAGTTAGGGCTCGAGGTTCCAAATCTACACCAGATGCTACGGCATCTTTCTTGTATTCTCATCCAGATAGCAACCAAAATTTGCAAATCGAAACCCCCGTTACTGGGTACACTCCAGGTAGCGCACTAACAGTTGTTGGTACCGGCTATCCTAAATCAGCTGATATTGGTTCCATCAACCTTAAGTCGGCTGCTGGAAACTTTGTTGTAGTCACAATTAATAACTACATCTATGGGCAAGATGCGGGCAATTCGAGTACTCAAGTAAAGACAGATGCAGATGGAAAATTCAAAACCGCTGTCACTCTACCTGCCACTATAGCGGCAGGTCAATATCAAGTCCTAATGAACCTTGAAGATATTAATGCGAATGGCATATTAGATGCCGGTGAAGACACTAACAACAATGGACAGCTAGATTACCATCAAAATTATCAAACAATTTCCATTATTCCTAAGCTTACCATAGCTGCGGGGCAATCAGGGAAAATCGGAGATACCTTTACCGTATCGGGTGTGGGCTTTGCCAGTAGTGAAAATGTAGATATTAAGTTGACCGATGATAATGTCGAACTCGCCGCAGGGACTTTTCCCACTGATGCTAACGGGAAGTTTAGTAGCTCTACTTTCACCATCAACCAGCAAACCTTTGGTGCTAAAAAGATCTTGGCTATTGGTCGCAACTCTTCACTGACAGCAGTGGGAGATCAGACGGTTTCGGTGTTGAACCAGATTTCAAGTGCAAATCCAACAACTGGTAACAACGTTTACGTCGGTGAAATCATAAGTCTAACTGGTGATGGATGGGGAAGTGAAGAAGTCATAACCGTCGCTGTAACTAAGTTTAAGGGAGCTGTTTTAGGGAATCCATTGGTGGTTCAAACTACAACGACACAAGTTAACGGTGCGTTATCAGTCGGTTTCCCAGTACCTAGCCTAGGTGACGTTGGCACACTAACAATAGAGGTCACAGGTGAGACAAGTAACAATCAAACTCATATTCGACGTGATGGTGCAACCTTGCTATCGTGGGAGTTGCAAGGCAGTAGCGATTATCCCGTTATTCATATGACACCAACGGAAGGTATAGTTGGAACAAATGTTAACTTGACCGTTAATCGCAATTTTGCAGGTGGACAGTTGCTCTTTGGCGGTGTTGAAATTGCAACTGTTCCTGCTGGTAATAACATTGCTGATACAGTGTTCGCATTCACCGTTCCGGATGCGGCGGTGGGGCTTCAATCTGTTCAGTTACAGCAAAGTAAAGTGGATTTCAACGTTGTTAGCTCAATAACAATCAATCCGGTATCACCAGCTACCATTAAAATTGGAGATGTGATTTCAGTTACGGGTAAGGGGTTCCCTAGAAATACTAGGTATACTGTCGCATTCAATAGTATCGAGATGGTAGCTGGAATTTCACAGGACAATGGTACCTTTTCATCTTCGTTTGAGTTACCTGTAGTACCACAAGGTGGCAATTATAAAATTGTTGTAGCAGCAGATACTGGTCAGACTGTAGAGGCTGCCTTTACGGCCCAAATAACCGGAAAAATAACCGAAATTGAACCAGTAATTGGCACAACAGAAACGCCAATCACTCTCTCTGGTAATGGGTTTAAGGCTTATGAGAAAGTGACAGTTAAGTTCGACGGGAAAGTCGTTGATCCATCCGAATTCTTAGCTAATGAGAAAGGGGAATTCAATGCTACTTTTGATTTGAAATCTCAGCCTAAAGGAGCAGGTAAAATTGAGTTGCATAACGATAGTGGACTGCAGGGACAAATTGATTTTACATTGATCAGCCAAATTAGCTTAACTCCGACAAGTGCTCAAGTTGGAAAAAATGTTACAGTCAAAGGAATGGGTTTTGCTAATGGAGAAGTGGTGACCTTGAAACTAGGTACTGCTGATATTGGCAACGCGACTGTAGGTGCAACGGGTGAGTTCTCACGTACGTTCTCCGTTCCTTTTTTAGGAGGAGGACCTAAGCCTGTTCGTGCAACTGGAAATAGTGGTGGGGAAGCAGAACATAGTTTCAGCATTCTGGGTCGTATTACGGGCATTTACGCTGTCCAAAATATAGCAGTTGTTGATAATGATAAAGATTTAATCCCCTCGTACGCTGACCAAAACGATAATGATTTATCTGTTGGCTCAGACCTTACGACGTCATCTCCTGTTCAACCTGCAGATGTAATAGAAGTTGTAGGTGATGGATATATTCCCAATGAAAATATATTTATCGATTTTGGGGCGACGCAAAGTATTTCTATATCGGCTGGTGATACGAGAGTTCGCGACAACGGAACCTTTCAATCGCGTTTCAAGGTCTCAATTCTTCCTTACGGATTAAAAGATGTGGTAGTTCGCCAAGCTTCAGGCAGTTTTGACGAAATTAGTAATGCTGTTTCTATCCAAGGACAACTGACCCGACTCTTAATAAATGACACTGCGATAAGTGCTGGGAATCGAACACTAATCGGTCCAGGCCGAATCACATTGGCAGGAAGAGGATTCACACCAGGGCATACACTTAAAGTTACACTGCTGACAAATATCGAAACTGAAATTATTAATGCTGAAACAACAGATGAAAATGCTCCTGCAGAAGATGAGGCAACAACAAACTACAATCTAAGAGGAAATGTCGTTCAGTCTGATGGCACTTTCGCGTTGTCATTTAGTACTGGCAAACTGGCTGGACATCCAGACATTAACATTCGGGTTGAAGATGCCAAGGATAGCCAACGCCTGACAACCAATGTGGCAATAGATACTGACGAAGGCGTAGATATTGGTAGCTTTGAGGTCAGTGGAAGACTCTCATCTCTAGAACCAGTTAGTGGAGATAGCACAACTGAAATCACAATCCAGGGGTATGGCTTTCATACAGGAACTGCGACTATTACTTCATCAACAATCAATGCTTTCGCTGGTCAAGGGACAGTGGATGAAAAAGGAGATCTGGAAGCGATATTTAACTTGGGTGGAGGTGATGATTTACCGCTAGGTCCCATGACTTTCACTGTTACGACTAAGTTTGGTGCTCATGAAATCAGTGATACCACCTCTCAATTCATCCTTTCCCAACAAGCGACTAAGCGAATCGATGTTAGCCCGGTATTTGGTTCTCCAGAAGATACTGTGACTATAACAGGAACTGGGTTTCCTATTTCAGCTGATATCGGCCAAATCACCTTTGATGGTAACCCAGCCGATGTTTCAGCAACCGGTGTTGGTAAAATTGAAGATAACTCAGTAGTGACTGATGAAACAGGAGTCTTTCAGGTACGAATGATCGTACCCACTGCTACTACTGGTGTTAAACTAATCAGTACCGACAAAGTTTTTGCCAAAACAAAAGGTAGCTTCGAGGTTCAAAAGAAACTGACCATTGTTGATCCGCCAACGGCGGAAGGTAGAGCTGGCTCGCAGTTGTTAGTCAAAGGAACTGGGTTTGAAGCTTCCGAAGTTCGATTATTGCGTTTCAATGGCGTAGCCATTACTTATGGCGACCACCAATTGGTCAGTGCAGGTTACGGACAGATTATAGCTGGTCGTATACAAGCTGATTCACGCGGATCCTTTGAGGTGAAGTTTAGATTGCCACCATTGCCATCAGGCCAGCCGATTACTATTACTACTGATGCTGGTGGATTAACCGAATTCAATGTTATACCTAGAATCACATTGGTTAGTCCAGCGATATTGGCGAATGGTCAGTCGTTGAGAATTGCTGGAGATGGCTTCCGACCTAGTGAATCTATCGAAATAGAGTTTGGGGAACCTGCTCAAATCGCACGTATAAATGCGGACCCACAAGGTGTTTTTGACACCTACACCACAAAAGTTCAACACCAGACTTCAGGTGTAAAACCCGTAAGAGTTACAGGCAAAACTAGTAATAATATTACTGAAAGTTATTTTCGTGTAACTCCCAAGCTGACCGTTGAAGGAATAATACTTCCGGATGGTAGTTTTTCATCGGGGATTGCTAGTGGAAAAATAGGAACACGTATACGTATCAGCGGACAAGGCTTTGTCCCTAATGACTTGCTAACTCTGCAAATGGGAGGTAACACAATTATTTCTGAAGGAAGCCTTCTTTCAGATAAAGGTGGAGATTTTTCTCTAGAGTTCGTGGTTCCCGTTCAGGTTGGTGGCAAGAAACTCATTTCAGCTCAAGATAGTGCTGGAGAGGTCGTTTCGACTAACTTTACTGTAACGGCTAGGATTCTGTCTATTGAAGGTTTAGCTGTTACAACATTCGGTTTTACACCTGTGGATGTTAGAGTTGGACAAAAAGTGAAAATTGTAGGAGATGGTCTATTATCTAATGAGACTATTCAAGTTCGACTTGGTGTAGCGAATCTTCTGAATATTGCTAATTTAACAGAAGGTTTTAATGCTAATTCTGACGGCTCATTCGAGTCAATTTTTGTTGTACCCCAAATTCCTTATGGTCCTAAAACGGTTCGCCTGATCAGTAACACATCTCAGCTAAATACGGTTGGTGTTCGTGTCGTCAGTCAGGTGACCAGCATTTCTCCGCAAACTGGTACTGACGGAACGCAGGTCTTTTTGGTAGGAAACGGATTTGATAAAAACGAGCCTGTTAGCATCTTGTTAAATGGTGGCGTTCCTATCGACACCAACGCGTCAACCTCCGTTCAAGGTGCAATGAACATCTCATTTAACATACCACAACCTTCTAATTTCCCTTCTGGGAAGGTGAAAGTAACAGCTCAAACCCTTAGTACTAACGCGTTCATTGACTTTATTTATTCCTCTGTTAATTCAGTCAATGGTGGACAGTTGTCAATTATTGAAAACTCACAAGCAAAAGTTGGAGATACTGTTAAGGTCCGAGGTCAAGATTATCCATCACAGACAAACGTCGGCAAATTGGAGCTAAGAAATGTTGCTAACGACCAAGGGGTAGAATTGACAACAATAACAGATATCGGTACTGGGTTTGTTGATGCGTTAGGCAATATATTTACAGATCAGAATGGTGTTTTCGAGATTGGATTTGTTGTTCCTAGTAATAGTACTTATGGAACTGCTGGTATGAAAACACTATTAACTACAGCCACTTTAACTGAAGATATAGATGGTGATGGACGCCTCGATGTAAATGAAGACGTCAATGGAAATACAATAATAGATGCAGGTGAAGACATTGATAACGACGGCAAGTTAGATGTAAACGAGGATAGCAACGGAAATAACCGGCTTGATATCAATGGTCGCCAGAAATTGGAAGGCCAATTAGAAATAATTCCCAAATTGTCCTATAGCTTATTAGGTAATACAATTACGGTAAGAGGGGAGGGGTTTGCCCCTGGTCAACCTAACAGCAAGATATATGTCGGTACGGTTTCGATTGGAGAGGTTGTATTAGCTGATCAGAACGGCGTATTTATCAAAGCCGTTGAATTGCCTATTTCATCGGCTGAGCCCGTATTTGCTGCTGGCAAACATGAGGTTAAGATTGATGATGGTTTTGGTCATTCAATTTCTGCGGGAGAACTAACCTTGTTTGGGACGGCTAAAGTTACTAACATTTCTCCGTCTGAAGGTACCGTAGGGACAAAGATCACAGTTAATGCCGCTGGTTTTGTACCGGACGAAGTTATCCAACCTAAATTTGGAACGACTCAGTTACCTTCGGTCAATGCCAACGCTCGAGGTGAAGTTAACTTTACTTTCGAAGCTGACGAGCAACCTGGTGGACAGATAACAATCAGTCTTTACGGTCAGACCGTAGGTATAGCACAGTCAGCATTAGGTTCATTCAAAATAATTGGTCAGCTGATTTCAGTTTATCCGATTACAGGGAAACGGAATGATGCGGTCACGATTACGGGTAATGGTTATTTGCACAACACCCAAGTCATATTAGATTTTGGTGATGTCCGGTCGTTAACCTCTACAACTGTTGGCAATAATGGGCGTTTTGAGTTGCCTTTCTCGGTACCTAGTCACCCACGTGGACTAGCTGAAATGCGTATCCGTAGTTCTAATCAGGAAATCGTTGACCAAACAGCTACTTTCAATGTCAAAGGTTCTCTGTCTGTTGTTCCTGATAACCCTAGTGTAGGAAATACGTTAGCAATTAATGCCTATGCAATGCTGCCAGGTGAAGAAGTCAAGATCCACGTACGAACAGACGAAATTGAAGCTACCGCTGACACAATGGGTCGAGTGCAAGCTAACTATATTTTGCCAGAATTGCCAAATGGTGAGGTCTCGATTGAATTATCCAGCGCAAACCTTTTAAAACCGTTAATCAGTCAAATTAAAGTTACACCTCGTCTGAAGTTTGATAAAGCATCAGCAGCTGTTGGAGAAGTGATTAATGTTCGTGGAACTGGCTTTAATCCTACAGAAAAAGTTTTAATTAAAGTTGGTGAAGCAATCCCAGCAACCTTGTCGAATATTTTGGTTGATGATAGAGGTAGTTTTGGCAGTGATGGAGATTTGTCTTTTTCGATTCCGGGTGCAGGCAGTAATATTATAACTATTCGAGCGGAAAATGCATCAGGTACGCCTTTGGTTGGTGATAATCTTAAGTATGGTGGAGTTGAACAACTGATCTACGTCACAGGTGGAGCACCAACTCAACCTACAACGCCAACTCAGCCTGCAACGCCAACTCAACCTACAACGCCAACTCAACCTACAACGCCTGAACCTCCGAAACAAACACTCTCAGTTAGCGATAATTCCGATGGAAACACCAACTCGAATGATGCAGATAGCAAAGATAGAAGAGCAAGAGTTGGAGATACATTAACACTGAGCGGTACTGGGTTTGGCCCCTACGAGCCAATTTTGATTTCTCTAGGCACACAATCTTTTCAAGCATCTACGCTCCAAGACGGTCGGTTTCTAGCCACTTTTGTCGTAGCTCAACAAACGGATGGAGACAAAGAACTTAAAGCCACAGGACAAGCCAGCGGTTCGACTAGCAGCTTAAGCTTTACCATCTTACCTCCGGTTGGTCAACCAACAATTATCGTTAGTGATAATTCAGATGGTAATACCAATAACGCTGATGAAGGCAGCATAGACAAAAAAGCCAAAATTGGTAATGTGGTGACAATCACCGGAGAAAACTTTAGTCCTTATGAGCCAATTAATATTCAGCTAGGACAGCAAAAAATTTCTGTTAATTCACTGGCTGATGGTAGCTTTAGCTCGACCTTTGTTATTGCCGAGCAGCCGGATGGTGATGTTGAAATAAGTGTAGTAGGACAAATCTCATCGAGCAGCAAAATTGATACTTTCACTATTGAACCAGCTGAAGGTCAACCTACGCTAGAAATTTCCGATAATTCGGATGATAACACCAATGCGACAGATGCAGAGAGTCTGGATAGGAAAGCCAGTATTGGCAACACATTAACCCTGACAGGTAGTAATTTCGGAGCTGAAGAAGAAGTTACCGTCACATTTGGAACACAAAAAGTTTACCCCTTTACTAATGCTGAAGGTCAATTTGTAGCCACGATCGTAATCGCCGCACAAGTTGGTGGCACACAGAATATAAAGGCTGTTGGATCAACCTCCGGTAAAACCAAAATTTCTGCTTTTAAAATTCGGCCTATGATTACGACTTTTAGTCCCAGTGTAGCCGATATCGGTCAAGAAGTAGTACTTCAAGGAAATGGTTTTAATGCTAGCTCGAATTTGCGTGTTTTATTTGGCGACAGTGAAAATAGCTTAACTAATTTGACAAATGTAGTAGCTGTCACACGCTCGAATGGTACTTTTTCTATTGGTCTTCCTATTCCGATCGGTCCCTATACGAGTCAACCAGATGCTAATAGCAGATTTTCTACTTTCATTCGCATAAGTGACTCAACTGGATTGTCGACTGGAACCGAGCCATTTGTTGGGGTTAATATGCAGTCGGCTAGCTTGCTAACTCAACCCGAAAGGATTACAGCTAATGCCAAACTAACAATTGCAGGGCTAGCTGTCAGTGAAAATGGAGCGCCTTTAGCCAATGCGAATTTGGGGTTTTTAACTCTGAGGCAACCTAATGGAACAGAAACTACTGTTAGTAGTCAAATTAACGGTTTGACCATTGTTGACCAGATCGGTTCCCTTCAATCAGATAATAGTGTTTTATCCGATTCTGCCGGTCGGGTTAAGGTCAGTTTCATTGTGCCTTCGGTCGATGGTGGAACGGCTGAAGTCAAATTTACTGCAGTCCAAGAGTTGAAGGCGGATTTCGAAATTTTACCAAAATTACAGCTTGCCGTTGACGGTGCAAAACCAGGAGAAACTATTACTGTTGTTGGTTCGAGTTACCGGTCAGAAGATGTGATTAGCGTTTCGTTAGATGGGGCTAAAATTGATACTACACCGTCGATTATTAAAACAGACAAACGTGGTTCTTTTGAAGCTGAATTTATTATACCACTGGAGTTGCCAGGTGGTTCAGTCACTATTGTAGCCACCGATAGTGGAATAACGAATGCTGAACAGACGCCGACAATTGCAAGCCAGCTAACTATCCTTGGAATTTTGGATACACCTGTTGAGGGAGCACAATTTAGGCCTGGCGACACAATCAATGTTACAGGTAAAGGTCTTAATGCCAATGAAACTGCTGTTATATCTATCGGAGGTGTAATAGTAACAGATCAAGTATTCACCACTGAAGCTAATGGAAGCTACGATTTTTCGCTGACTATGCCCTCCCTATCTGCCGGCGCTCATAAAATTCGGGTTTCTGCCAGTACTAACGTCGCTGAAGGTGGTATTTCTATTACATCAACACCGATTACCATTTCACCAACCGAGGGTAGTGTCGGAACTAAAATCGACATTCAGGGGAGTGGTTACCCAGCCAATGCACCGATTTCTGTAAGTATCGGGTTTGTGGAAGATGTTACTTTCGGTAATGTTTCAGCAACAGGGGAAGTGGCGATGGAGTATATTATTTCCAGGCCGCAGTCCCCAGGAGAGAAGACGCTGACCATCAATATTGGTGATGAGAAATTCTACAAAGGATTTAATTACCAACTGGATGCAGAAGGTCCAGCTATATTAAAAGCCACCCACGATGGTGGTACGGGGGTAATTAGTAAAGTTGGTCAGATTGTTATCATTAAGGCTATCCAAAGGGACGATTTTGATATTGCTAAGCGAGGTACTTACAAAATTGGTGATCCGTCGGTCAGTGAATCAATCGACTCCGGAGATCTGTACAACGACGGTACACACCAAGATGAAAGTGCTAATGACGCCGTTTGGGCTATTCCTTACCAAGTCCCAGCCGGTGTAACAACTAAGGTTGATGGGTTACCTAGTTCCGTTCCAGTCCAACTGACTCTCTTCGATGCTTTGGGCAATGCTACTACTCAAGAAACGGACATACCAATTCAGATCGATACTGTAGCAGAAATCAAAAAACTAAATGTAAGCGGTACCGGCAAATACAAAGTTGGAGACAAACTTACCATTACCGTAGTTGGTGAAGAAAATTGTTCGGGAACATTCCAGATTGCTGGTGTCACTGGCAAAGAGCCATTGGTACAAGGGATGTTTGCAAATCAGTATCGATCTAGCTATACATTTAGAGGGGGCGACAGAGCATTAAATGCTAAGCTAATCATTGAATTAACAGACTCCTATGGAAACGTTACCACTCAAAATGCTGAGAAGACAATAACAATTGAAGAGGTTTTACAACTCAATCGAGTTAGTCTGCCAACACGTTTACATAGCGGGGACCGGTTCAGTGTCGAATTTTTCTCTAGCTCTGAAGTTACACCTAGTTTGTCTATCTCTGATGAACTCCTCGAGAATCCCGAAAATCCTGAAGAAATCCAATATAATTGGAAACCTATTACATTACTGCAGTATAGGGCTTTGGCACCGGAGGAAACTGCGTCCTCTTTGGTTAGTGGACTAACAGTAGTTGAAACGGAAAATATGAGTGATGATGAATCCGACAGTGAGGAGGTAATGACTCACTATATTGCATTTGCCCGTATTCCAGCTGATTTGCTGTTAAGTAGCCGGATGCGCTTAGTTCGCTTAATGATTTCAGATAAGACGGGAAAATCACAAACAGCTGAAATCCCCGTCGATTTCTATGGGGTATCGACTTTTACGCTTGATGTTCCAGTCGGAATCAGCATGATACACTTACCCTTAGCTGTAACCGCTGTTAATAATGAAAGGCAAGAAATTAAGACGGTTGGTGATTTATATCAGGTCTTGGGCGGAGCCCAAAAAGTTAACTTACTCATCACCTATGATCATCGGCAAAATGCTTGGAGTAGTTATTTAGGCGAATTAAATAGAAATAGCCAATCAGATCGTTTAATAGAAGGTGATACTGGTATCATCACTGTTTTGAAGGAACCTACGACACTTCAGTTATATGGACGATCGCTAGGAGATAATGGTGTCGGCACTATTAGTTTACAAAAAGGGTTGAATCATGTTGGTATTCCTGTCAAGAATCACCAAATAAGTACCGTTAGTGATTTGTTTGCATTAGATGGATTTAAAGATAATGCCACAGCCATAATTGTACCGGATCAAGGTAAATTCAAGGTTGTAGCAGCAAAAGGCGATGATGGAGATGTTCCTATTGTTGGAGGGCAATCGTTTATAGTCACAGCAAAACGTAGTAGTGAAGTGCAGATCGGTGGTTTAGCTTGGTCAAATACGTTTCAAGGAAAATTGAATTCGGCACCGTCTATATTACCTCAAAACGGCACACCATTATTAGTAATGAATGGTCGGTTGACTGATGAGGAAAGTCAATCAGTGAATGAAGAGATTAGTTTCACGGTTCAGCGGTTGAGTAGTTTGTCCGCTAACAGTGGCTATTGGACGAACCAATCCATTTTCAACCTGTATGCAAAAACGACATTAGATGGTCATTTTTCAGCAACCCAGATAAACTTCCAACCGGAGGGACTACTTTCTGTTAATGATGTGTTGGAAATTGAGATAGCATTATCTAATAGAGAACTCAGAGTTAAACCAGTAGTCTATCAAGTTACTCGTGAAGACTTACAGAATGGTTTCATTAAGCTACCAGATCTGGTTGCTTATCAAGTGCCTAAATATAGTGAACTAGGGTACAACTATCCTAATCCATTTAATCCTGAAACCTGGATCCCATACCAGATTGCAACTGATAGTCAAGTTGAGCTAAAAATTTATAGCAGTAGTGGTCAATTAGTGAGAACAATCGAGCTTGGGTATCAAACAGCTGGGCATTACGTGAATCGTCAAAGAGCCATTTATTGGGATGGCTGTAATGATGTTGGGGAACCCATCGGTAGTGGTATCTATTTTTATGTCCTAAGACTAGATAGTGAGAGCGAAAATCGCGTGTTTAGTAAAAAAATGACAATAGTCAAGTAAATATAATGCTACTATCAGATCAAGATATTGTCCAAGCTATAGACCTAGGTAAGATAAAGGTTGCCCCATTTCCCGACTTTTCAACTCAATTAGGTTCATGTTCTCTCGATTTTCATCTTGGTAATACCTTCCGGGTTTTTGAACACAGTAAGTATTCACATATTGATCTTCGATCAGATTTCAGTATCAATGAGTTGATGCGAAAAGTTGAGGTTGCTGATGGTGATGCTTTTACCATTCAGCCAGGTGATTTTGTCTTGGCTGCTACTCGAGAAACCTTGGAACTCAGTGATGATATCATGGGGCGGTTAGAAGGACGAAGTAGCCTTGCTAGGATTGGTATAATTGTACATAGTACTGCGGGTTTATTTGATCCTGGTTGGGTGGGAACCGCCACCTTAGAATTAGGTAACCTCGGGCGAATGCCGGTTAAGCTGTATCCCGGCGATCGAATTTGTGCTTTCACTTTTCAACAATTATCTTCTCCAGTCAAAGTCCCTTATAAAAAGAAAAGCGGCAATAAGTATGCTGGCCAGATTGAGCCGGAAGGTAGCCGGTTCAGCCACGACTTTCAGCAGCTTGCCTGATTTTTAGGCAATGTTCTGCTGTTTTTTCTTGCTGGCAGCTGTCATTTTACGGGTATTCGTGCTATAATTCCCGATTGAACTAGGTTCTTAATTTGGCATATAAATTGCCATAAACAGTGTAGCTGTTAGGTGAAGCAACCTGTTTTCTGGTCACTATTTACATAACTCGTTTGGAGGTCTGTGTTAACAGATGAGCGTAAAATCAAAATTAGAATACATTTGGTTGGACGGTTTCGAGCCAACCCAAAGTCTTAGAAGCAAAACACGTATCGAGAAAGACTTTTCAGGAAAATTAGAAGATTGTCCCATGTGGAACTTTGATGGTAGTTCAACCGAGCAAGCTTCCGGGGACTCATCGGACTGTCTTCTAAAGCCCGTAGCAATATTCCCAGATCCAGATAGGCTCAACGGATACCTCGTAATGTCAGAAGTACTGAACGCCGATGGTACGCCGCACGAGACTAATGGTCGGGCAACTATTGAGGACGACGATAACGATTTTTGGTTCGGTTTTGAGCAAGAATACTTTTTGTGGAACCCAGAAACTGAATTACCCCTTGGTTTTCCCGCATTTGCCTATCCCGCTCCTCAGGGACCTTATTACTGTAGTGTAGGTGCTAAAAATACATTCGGTCGAGAGATTGTTGAAACTCACCTTGACCAATGCTTAGATGCAGGGTTGAATGTTGAAGGAATTAACGCAGAGGTAGCAACAGGCCAGTGGGAATTTCAGATATTTGCCAAGGGAGCAAAAGAAGCTGGAGATCAGATTTGGGTTGCTAGATATCTGGCTGAAAGAAATGCTGAAAAGTACGGCATTGCAATCAATTGGCATCCTAAGCCAGTTAAAGGAGATTGGAACGGGTCAGGGATGCATGCCAACTTTTCTAACGGAGCAATGAGAGAAACTGGCGGTGAATCTCTGTTCAAAGGTATTTGTGAGGCGTTTGGAGAAAATATAGATAAACATATATCGGTCTACGGTGCAGATAATGAACAACGTTTGACAGGTTTACACGAAACTGAATCGATCGATACGTTTTCCTACGGTGAATCTGATAGAACGGCATCAATCCGGATACCTGTCAATACGGTTGAAGATGGTTGGAAAGGTAGGCTTGAAGACAGAAGACCTGCTTCTAATGGAGATCCCTACAAAATTGCGGCAGCGATTATTTCTACCACAAAAACAGTTTAGTAAATAACCGTCGCATTCTATACCTGTCTTACTAGTTAGTCAACTGATCTGTAAAACTGATTGCCGGAGGACAAATGAAGAAATTAGAGTGTATCATCCGACCTTTCAAACTAGAAGGGGTTAAAGAATCTCTCACCAACATCGGTATTCGAGGGATGACTGTTTCGGAAGTAAGGGGTTTTGGACGAAGTCGTGGACACACCGAACTTTACCGGGGAAGTGAATATACCATTGAATTTGTACCGAAGTTAAAAATAGAGATTGTCGTTCCTGAAGAAGACGTCGACAAAGCAATCGAGGCTATCAAAGAGTCAGCGGCAACAGGAAAGATTGGTGATGGCAAGATCTTTGTTCTTCCAATTGATGAAACTGTACGTATCCGAACGGGAGAGAAAGGACCAGCTGCAATCTAGTTTATCTCCGAAATAGAATACTAACTGTAAGAGGCTTGCTATGACAGAATATAGCAAGCCTCTTTTGTATATAAACAGTTTTGGCTTCTAGATATTTATCCCTGGCCACTGTTGGTCCGAGCAAGTAATATCGACAGTGATACCATCTGGGTCTTCAACTTTGAAGGCGGTATCTTGTATGTCATGTGGATCCAGTACCTCCTCACCACCAAGACCATCTGAAAATATCTGAAACCCCATTTCCAAACAACGCTCAGCTGCTTCTTCCAAGTTCGGCACACAAACTCCAATATGCAGGTAATCTAGCATACCACTAACATGCTGGGGGCGATCCGGACCGTTGTGTTGGAAAACACGAAAATTGTGAAACCCATCGGTCAAATCAAAGCAATCTTCAGTCTGTTGGCTAATTTTCAGACCCAGGGCATCTCGCCAAAAAACGAGGCTTTTCTCTAAGTTCGTACACCGAACCCCAATATGAACTAACTTAGTCTTCGACATTCTATATTCTCCTATAATCTCATCTGCCAGTACTAGATTTTAGCACAGGTTAGAATCAGAAGAAACAAAAATTGATTCTTTGATGGTATTGTTGCAATTGCCCCCAAATTATATTAAGATTCAAAATAACACTAACTCAAATGACTGGAAAAGGGTAAACAATAATTCAAAATGAAGACTTGGACCTCTTGTAAAAACGAGTTCGATATGTCACCTAGTAAATTTGGTGAGCTTCGTTCATCGAATGATTTACTCAATACTCCTTCAAAACTTAGACAAAGAATCACCGAAGATGGTTATTTACTTCTGCGAGGTTTACTAAATAAAGAAAAAGTCAAGGCAGCACGAGATGAATTGCTAATCAAAATGAACCGGAATGGATCGGTCGATGAGAATTATCTGATCAGAGAAGGTGTTGATCTAGAAATGAAAAATAAAGTAGATCAAGCGAATCTTCGAAACGGTGTAGCCGTCAGAAATTTGACTCAAAGAGGTGAAATGATCGATTTCTATAATCAATTCTTTGGTGAACCCGCTCGTGCTTTTGACTTTATTTGGGTACGAGCCGTCAGTGTTGGTACAGCTACTGGCTGTCACTATGATTGGGTTTATATGGGGCGCGGTTCTAAACAACTACATACCAGTTGGACTCCCTTAATGGATGTTTCTAAGACTGAAGGTTCTTTAGCTATTTTGAAAGGTTCACATCAGTTTAACCAGTTAATTTCCACCTATGGTTCAATTGATGTTGATGATGAGCGAAGCACTCAACAATTTGGTGGATGGTATACTCAGGATCCAATGGAAGTACAAAAACAATTTGGTGGCCAGTGGCTGACAACTGACTTTGAGGCTGGTGATTTGCTTTTGTTTACAATGCACACAATGCATTGTTCATTAGATAATGAGTCTCCTAATAATCGAATTAGGTTGACTCTAGATACTCGTTATCAACCGGCGTCTGAACCCGCAGACGAGCGGTGGATCGGTTCGGATCCCATTGCTCATGGGCCACAAGCAAAGCGTCAATAAATTTTTGGTATTTAGAAATTAAAAGTTGATATCAGATAAGGCTAAATTTAAATTACAAGAGAATTAAAATGGATAAACTAATTCAGCCAATCTTAGAGAAAGCTCTAGCTGGACAACGTCTCAATTTTGACGACAGTCTTTCCTTATTCAGAAGTTTTGACTTAATTTCTATTGGAAATGCTGCTGATCAGGTACGTCAACGCCTCCACCCCAATGGCTACGTTACGTACATCGTGGATCGCAATATAAATTATACTAATTTATGTTATGTCGATTGTGATTTTTGTGCTTTTTATCGGCATAAAACTGATCCTGATGCTTATGTAATGTCTCGTGAGGAACTCGGGGAAAAAATAGAAGAAACATTGGATCTTGGTGGTGTACAGATTTTATTGCAGGGAGGTCTTCACCCAACATTAAAACTTGAATGGTATGAAGATTTACTTCGTTGGATAAAGTCCAATTACGATATCCATATTCACGGGTTTTCGCCACCTGAATTAGATTGGTTTGCCAAAATTAACAAAATTTCTTTATCCGAGACACTGACCAGGTTACAAGAAGCTGGACTTGGCTCCATTCCAGGAGGTGGGGCAGAAATTTTAACAGATCATGCTAGGCAAGCAATTAGCAGGAAAAAGTGTACAGCTGATGAATGGTTAGAAGTTATGCGACAAGGGCATTTGGTCGGTTTACGGTCAAGTGCAACCATGATGTATGGTCACTTAGAAAGTTATGCTGAACGCGTGGAGCACTTACTTCGACTCCGTGAGCTACAAGACGAAACCAACGGTTTTACCGCTTTTATTTGTTGGTCGTTACAGCCTAATCATACTCAGTTAGAACATCTTGTTCCAGCTGGTAGTTTCGAATACTTAAAAACTTTAGCTGTTTCGCGATTGGTATTAGATAACTTCGATAATTTTCAGTCTTCTTGGGTGACACAAGGTCCTAAAATCGGTCAATTGTCGCTAAAATTTGGAGCCAACGACATGGGTGGGACAATGATTGAGGAAAATGTAGTTAGCCAAGCAGGTACCGTTTATTGTATGCCGATGGAAGAAATCGAAAGAGTCGTTGGTGAATTGGGTCTTACTCCCAAGCAACGCGACTTTTTTTATCAACATCTAAACTAAAAAATATTCCGTGGATTTTTTAACTTCTCTATTAGAACATCCAGTTGCTCGCTATGCTTTACTGACCTTTACTGGAATTTTTGCCGGCTTCCTTAATTCGGTGGCTGGTGGTGGTTCACTACTAACTTTACCTGTCTTGATTTTTCTTGGGTTACCAGGTGCTACAATTGCTAATGGTACTAATCGACTAGCGATTATGCTACAAAACATTGTTGGTGTAGTCGGTTTTCGCCGGAAAGGAGTTTCAGATTTTAGTTATGGAATTCTGATCACATTACCCGCGATGTTAGGAGCAGTCTTCGGAACCTTATTGGTAATTAAATTAGGAAAAATTGATAAGAGTGGTGTTATTTTTAACCGCGTACTAGCTGGTATTATGGTTGGTGTCTTGATTCTTACATTATTCAATCCTCTTAAAAAATTTCAACTACAGATCCAAAATTTGAGTCTAACGCGAAAAATTACAGCAGGTTTGATTTTTTTCGTGCTTGGTATATATATGGGATTTATACAGGCGGGTGCAGGATTCATGATTATTGCAACGCTTACTATCGTTAATGGATTTGACTTAGTAAGAACCAATGCTCTTAAAATGTTGGTTGTACTTTTTTGTACGCTGGTAGCCTTAGCTATTTTTATCCGAAACGGACACATCGATTGGGGGCTTGGTATTGCTCTTGGTTTTGGAAATGCCGTGGGAGCTTGGGTTGGAAGCCAATGGGCAGTTGAAAAAGGCGACAAACGGATCCGTGTAGTCCTGGTGTGTGCCGTTTTAGCTTTTGCGACCCAACTAGTATGGAAAAGTTTTCTGACTTCCTAAAAATAAGTTCTTTGTTTGATTTTTGAGGTTTGCTACTTATTCATTGCGCTGTGATATACCGTCTAGTTTCCTTTGTTGAGTCACTTGATCTAGTAGTTGCTTGACGATTTCCGGCCTTCCCAGGGACAGATCCGTTGTTTCATACGGATCGCTTTCAATATGATATAGCTGACTATCGCTTGCTGACATGTCATCGGTTGTAATCAATTTCCAGTTCCCCTGCCGAAGACAAAATTGCGTACCCTTGAAATTCCAAAACAAAACTCGATTATCAACCTTTTCCCCTTCTGCAATCACTGGCCAAATATCTACACCATCCCACTTTGGATCATGATTGAGTTTGCAGTCAGCCAAATTTGTTAATGTTGGCATCCAATCCGCAATATGTAGCGGTTGGAGACAAACACTGGGCGACAATTTTCCTCTCCAGTTGATTATAGTTGGTGTCCGAATCCCACCTTCGTAAAGCTGTGCTTTTTGACCACGAAATGGTTTATTGCTTCCCAATTTTGGTTGTTCTTCCTGCCAACCAGGGTATTGATCGCTACTATGAAGTCTAGCGCTCGAAATAGCCCCATTGTCTGAACTAAAAATAATTATTGTGTTATCTCGTTGGTTGAGGCATTCCAATACTTCTATTAATCTTCCCACTGCGGAATCCATTTGGCTGGTGTAAGCAGCATATCTTTTGAATGACTGATCTTTTAATGGGTCATCATCATAGGTAGAGAATTGGTATTGGTCAAGCCACTTTTGTGGAGCCTTTATGGGCACATGGACAGCAGTAAATGGCACATAACAAAACCACGGTTTTTCTCGCCCAACTAACCATTTTATCGCTTCATCAGTGATGAGATCTGTTACATGTCCAGATTGTTTAATCAGCTGACAATTTCGATGCCAAGTCTGAGAGAATTCACCACGTTTGTAGTGATGATTGTAAGGGTCAACACCACCAGCTAAACTACCGTAAGAAGTGTTGAAACCAAAGTGATTTGGACCAAACTGTGGAGAGGAACCAAGATGCCACTTGCCGAAGAGTCCCGTGTCATAACCATTGTTTCTCAAAGAAGTTGCTAATGTCTCGTAGTTGTCTGGTAATACTGGTGGATTAGAGGGGGTAGTTGCACGTCGTCCGAACCGGCCTGGATATCGGCCGGTCAAAAATGACACACGTGTTGGTGTACACATGGGACAAACATAGTGCTGTTCCAGTTGGATACCTGATTCTGCTAATCGATCAATAGCTGGCGTTCGGATATCTGAGCCATGATAACTAACGTCTCCCCAGCCGAGATCATCAGCTAAAATAAATAGGATATTCGGTTTGTCTACTTTTGGCACGTGCACATACTCACATTTAATTACCTGTCCTAGCTTCAGTATACCGAGTAATTATGCAGTCATCAATATCAAATTTAGTAAGAATATCCAATATAAGCGCCTCATGTAGATTCGTTTTGACTTTTGTCATTCGATTGTTTACTATTACATGTCCTGCCAATTTTGTTGTGCTTCCGACCATTCACCGCAACGAATTTCTAACTTTCTTCTAATTGGCGTCATGTCAGTGATTAGTAAGCGAAACAATTTATCATTGACTTCACTATTACGCATTTTCCACATCTGATGTACTTTATTACCAGGTCCGATATGAATACAATCTTCGCCGATCGTATAACGAGCCCATCCACTTTTCAGAAAAACTGTATTTCCTAATTTTCCTTCGCAAGTCATACTGTCCGTATCCAAAATTCCACCCGGAGTTAAATTACACTCGATCTGAAAGGGAACATTATTTAACCCACCCTCGGTTTGAATATACAAATCGAAGCCATTAGAAACTTTTTCTATGTAGAGTTCGACCTCTAATGGCGATACTTGGTAAATTTTTCGACGACCTCTTACTTCTTGCCAATTATTTGTGTTTACTTTTTCATCTACCGGTAACCAATAGACACCACCAAGATAGTCTTTCTCAGGGTAAATTTTGTTGCGCCCCTTATGTTTCATTCTAACCCAGTTTTCAGTCGCCTGAAATTCTTCCCCTTCAAATTGACCAGTAGCGAAAAAAGTTGAACATATTTTAACTATCATCTCTAGTTGGCCTTGTTGTATGGTGAAGGGAGAGGTTAATTTGGCTAGTGCTGTCGCACTGATTTTTTTTCTACGGACGCGCCATATACCAGATGTAGGGTAAACCTTTACATACTCACGATTTAGAGGCTTTCGTGTTATATAATTTGTTCGCCAATCGGGGTGACGGACAAAATTAGATAAGCATATTAATCCACTTCTTCCTTTCTGAGTTAACCAGTCAGCAACGGATGCGAAGAAGCCGTTGTCATCAATATGAGACATGGCATGGAAACTGTCAGCTAACGTAATTGGTATTGAACGATTTCCTTGATCTTGTCGACGTGAAATACTAGTCACAATGGTAGCATCGCTATGGATCAAATGATAGCTGAAATCTAGGCTTCTTCGAACAGGTTCTAATAACGTAGGACGATCTAAGGCCTCAGCAGATAAGATAAGTGCGCGGTTAACAATAGCGTTGTAAATACCTGTACTTCTTTCACTGTATTCACCATCCGAGTTAATATCTATGCCTTCCTCTAAATATGAACCAATCGTATTATGAAATTGTAAGTCTGGATAAAGTTGTTGGGTCATAGATAATGCAGCTAGGATTACCCACCGGTGATTGGGGGTATGGAAGCCTCCCCGTATGATTCCTTTCGATCCCGTAATAATCAGTTCACCCAAGGAAGAGGCAATTTGTTGTGCCCCCTCATCTTCTTGAGAGTTTGCAAGCTTAATCGCTGGAGCCAAAGATTTAACAACAAAAGCTGTATCGGGAGAGGAATCGAAATTTGTTGTCAGTAAATCAAAATTACCAGAAGGTCGCCTGGTACGACGTCCAAATTCCCCGGCCTCCAAGATTGATTTCAATAACTGGTTATTTCGAAAAAACCGAGATTCTTCCAGCAAATATCCGTAACATAACATAGTAGCTGAGGAAACGCTATTTGGTCCTACTAGACCATCTTTATCCATAAATCCACCTCTGTTGAGACTGTTTGGATCGGTAATTTGCTTTGCTAGCAGACGTTGTATATTATGATCTAGTTGAGATATGATATCTTCGTATCTAATCATTTTTTTAATTTAATTAAATTTGAATTGACAGTTTTGCGCTAAAGAAAAAACTTGGGATTGCATTTTTACTGTCTTGTGGAATTACCAACGAATTGAATTCTCGCTAAGACTTGGACATCCCTATTTCATACGAAGAATTATCTACTTGCGCCATATTACTATTTGAGAATTAACCATTAAGTAGAGAGAAAATAATAGGAAAAGTGAATAATAAAAGTTTCGAATCAACTTGGAATTGGGTATGGATGATATAACATTTTTTCTGCAATTAGTGATTCATGACAGATAAAACCGAACTTGATACGGCAAACCACTATTTTCGTTTAGCGATTGAATATACCAAACAAGCAAAGTTAGATCAAGCTATAGAAGCATATCACAATGCAATTTTAATCGATTCAGAACGAGCATCTGTATATAATAACCTTGGTCTCTTATATGCTCAAAAAGGTGATTTACTTAAAGCAGTTCAATCATATCTAAAAGCTATTCAAATCGCCCCAAACTTTTCTATTGCCCATAATAATTTAGGTTTAGTGTATTTACAGCAAGGGCAATCTTCATCAGCGATAAAAGCTTTTAAGGCAGGTATTCGCACTAATCAAAACGACTCTAGTCTACATCATAATTTAGGTTGCGCTTATCAGACTGATGGTAGACTGGAAGAGGCAATTTCTGAATTTGAACGAGTAATTGAACTTAACCCAAAAAACGCCAATGCTTACTTCAACATTGGTTCTATCTTAGAACAGCAAGGGCATTTGGAAAATGCCCTTTTCATGTATCAGGAAGCAGTTAGTAGAGCTCCTAATGACAAAAACCCCCATTATAATCTTGGTAATACATTAGCAAAGCTTGGCAAGCTCACAGAAGCTGTTTTCGCATTCCAAAAAGCAATTCAGATTGACCCCTATTTCGTGAACGCTCATTACAATCTGGGTTTTATATATGCTAAACAGAAAAAAAGAGCCTTGGCTATCACAGCATACCAGAAAGCCTTGAAACTGAACCCCAACGACGCTAGTACATATTATAATGTAGGCTTTTTATATGCCGAACAGAACGAGCCGTCTATAGCTATTGAATGGTATAAACAAGCTATACAAATTGAACCTGACTTCGACGATGCAAACTTTAATCTAGGTAATGCGTATACAAAGCGAGGAAATTATGAGCAGGCAGTTACTGCTTATCAGAGAGAAATCAAAATTAATCCATCTCATACAGCGGCATTAACCAATCTTGGTTTGGTTTTTTATAAGCAAGGAAAGATAAACGAAGCAATACAAACGTTATTGCAAACTCTTGAGATTAATGTTAATCATGAAAAAGCAAATAAATATTTGAGGTATTTCAAACAGCGTCAATCGGTGGAAATCAGATTAAACTGACGTAGGTTTATCAGAGTAATATTTGCGTTATCAGGTAAACATGTTAGTACTATCTACATTTTTTGATTAATTTAAGTTCGAATACTCGTATAGTTAATTTGTTCAATGTTAGAGGATTATTTTGAACTATTATAAAGACTTCGCCAATAGAAAGTGCCTGTGATTTAGGTCTAATTGTTTGAATATAATTGACGTGCTTGGTGAGATTTGATCTAGTCTCTTATTTTTTTATATCATACTCAAAAGGATTTTATTTAAATGGAACATCTGAGAGTCGCTGCTATTGGGGCTGGAGGTATGGCAAGTGGTCATTTTCGTAATTTGTCTAATTTTGAAGATGTTAAATTGGTAGCCATCTGCGATATCTCTGAGGTTCAAGCCATCAGGCAGTGTCAAAAATACGGTGGAAAACCATATACTGATTATGAGATGATGCTAGATAAAGAACATATTGACGCGATCTATATTTGTGTACCACCATTTGCTCATGGTGAGCCAGAGTTAGCCGTTTGCCAACGTCGGATTCCTATGTTTATTGAAAAACCGCTTTCCACTCAAATGAAAGTAGCAGAAAAGATTTATCAAGCCATTCAAGAGCACAATATCATTTCTAGTATTGGCTATCATTGGCGATACCAGCACAATATCAATCTGGCTAAATCGCTTCTGTCGGAACAAAAAATTGTTGGTGCTTTGGGGTATTGGATGAGTGGGTTTCCAGGAACGCCTTGGTGGTCCATACGAGAACAATCCGGAGGCCAACACGTAGAGCAGACGACACATGTTTTTGATTTGTGCCGTTATTTAGTTAACAGCGACGTAGTTGCAGTTCATGGTTTCTCAGCTCGAGATAGTACGAAAGTGGTTAAAAATCATAACGTAGATGATATGAGCATGATTAATATCCGATTTGCCAATGGCGTGATAGTTAATATCACTTCAGCTTGTATGCTAAAACAATGGAGTCGAATACGGTTGGAACTATTTTGTGACGGATTAGTTGTTGAAATTGAACCGTCTTTGGAACTCAGTTTTATCGATACTAGCTCTAAAGATGAAGGAACTAAGGGAGGAAACTTACGTATCAATCGAAGAGGAAAAATTGAAGAACACACACATTATATAAGCGGATATGTCGAAGAAGACCGAGTTTTCATCGATGCGGTAAAGACAGGAAACACGTCTCAGATCAGGTCAACCTACGGGGACTCATTAAAAACTTTAGAGTTAACATTAGCAGCTAGCCGCTCATTTGAAACCGGTAAGGTTGTTAATTTAAAGGAAACTGGCATTCTGGACTAGAAAAAAATCTTAGTCTTGTGAAACAAAGTAACCTGCTGATTGATCAACAAATCGTCGTCAATCGACTATGAAAAGCTCTTATTGATTGGGTTTGTCTAGTTAAACTTCGTTATTAGATAGATCCCATAATATTGTAAATGCAACGTCGTCCGTAATTAGTACTTTATTATAGAACTGGAAAAGATCCGACTGTAATTGCAAGACGCTTGTGTGCTTTCTGTTATTGATGATCGGTTGAGTCGGTGATATACTTAACTTTAACAAAATTTCTGATTGAGCCTCGACAAAATGGTTGATAAGCGACAGACCTTAGCCCTGTATGTTCTATTTTTGTTTTTCTGGCTGTTGAGTAGTCCAGTGGTCTATTCCGAAACAACTGAGTCTAGACCTTCAGAAAAAAACGGGTCAAAGGTTGCCTCTCAGCGTTCGCAAATATCAGAGAAAGAGCGTGCCGACTTACAATCTGAATTCAACCGTCTATCCGGAGAATTGAAGGAGTTAAGTCAGCAGTTTGGATCTAGCATTTCTTTGCCCAGTATGAACCTGTTTGATTCGGGAAAAACTGATCAACAATCAACGACCGAAACTATTAGCCGTGTGCAGTCAATTCAGAAAAGGATGCGAGAAATTCAGCAATCTTTTCCCACCCAAACCCGACGCCCATTTCCACTTTCGAAAAAACAAATCGAAGAACGAATTCAGGTTTTACTGTCCGAAATTCAAGGTTCTAGTAAGGGGATTGAAGAACTAACAAAATCTAACCCATCCTCCGATGAAGTCCGTATACTACAAAGGCAAATGAGGCATAAGAAGCGCACTTTAAACTGGTTACTAGGACAAAAACAACGGCTAGAATTAGTTGCTTCATCACCAGAAGGCAAATCTAATTTACAGTCCGACACATCTGGTAACTCAGACAACCCTGACCTTACAGTAAGCCCTAAATCTGAAACTGACTCGCTTAATCACCACTTAGTCGAAACACTCGACTTACGAGAGTTAGAATTTTTTAAAATTCATCACATCTCAGCCAAATCGGTTATTCCAATCATAACACCGTTCCTGAGTACTGATGAAACACCAATTGTAGTAGATACTAATACCAACTCAATTATTGTCAAGGACTTACCTCATGTTCTTCTTGATCTTGACCGGATCTTAACCTACATCGATCAACCAGTGAATATACAAAAATCTGGTCAAGTTAAATTAGATCAAGCAGCTCCGGTTAATCCAACTACCGAATCTACTCCCTGAATTTCACATTTTATTTCTGGCTAAACGCTGGCCTATGTGTCAACCATCTACACTCTCAGAATGTACTAACAACAAAAACCGTTTGCTACAGTTAATCTTCTTGTTCATTTCCAGTGTGGTTTGGCCTGATCAACCGTGGACGGAAACTTTAGAATTAACCGACTTATCAGCTACACAACCGGCTATAAAGGCGTGGGCAAATGATGTATATATCGTTTGGTCTGATGATCGTTTAGCATCAAAGGAGATTTTTTTTCGCCATAGTAAAAATGCCGGAGAAAACTGGTCCATCGATCAACGAGTAACTCAAACTTCTGCTGACAGTGTTGAGCCAGATATAGAACTTGATAATCGTTATCTTTATTTAGTTTGGCAAGAAGATCAAGCTATTAAGTTTGCCTTATATGATGGCGAGATATGGAAAAATCAGTCAACATTATCGACCAGTGGGCGGCGACCTCGAATTTCTGCAACTAAGACATCCCCAAACAATTTTATCTACGTTGTTTGGGAACAGGTTCCAACCCAAAATTCGGATCCATTGGTCGGGATTCAGGCTAAAATTACTATTAGTGATAATCAAGGTAACACTTGGCGGAAACCTAGACCTTTAACTGGTCAATGGCAATCTGCGGAACCTGATGTCGCAGCTGGTTTTCAGACATCGACTGTTGTTTGGCGAGACCATCGAGAAGCTACCGGGCAAATTTATGCCCAACAATACCATGGTTTAGTTGGTAGTACTCATTGGAGATTGTCATCATCTGGGCACGCTCGTCGGCCGATGGTAGCTATGAGTAACTATCAACAACATCGTTTTGGTAAAGCATTTATTTCTGTAGCTTGGGAATCTCGACTACAACCATTAGACCCTGCAGATATTTGGGTAGCTCAAAATTTTGATTCTCGACAACCTGGCGTTTACCAAATAGAACAGATTACTAATAACTCTGCTGAGTCAATTTCACCACAAATCTCACTATCAAGTGATAGCACATGGTTATTCTGGCGAGATGGGCGTTCAGGTAACTGGGAACTCTATTTCTCGAATTATGACCTCAAATGGTCCGGTAATAAATCATTTCTTCTACCTAATCGATTTGGACCTGAAATAAGTCCTGCATGGGTAGCGGTGTCCTCATATCGGCACGAAGTGCAACTAGTTTGGTTAGAATCAAAATTGGAAACACCGAACCACTTATTCTATCGGCGTATAGATATAACCCCACCCCCAAAGCCATCTCGTCCCATTCATGTTGACCTTGACGCTCCATCTGGTTTCGACAACGATCAGAATGTAACTTTCATTTGGGATAAGGGACCTGAATCTGTTATATACCATGTTTGGGTTTCTATTGATCAGGCTAAGTTTGAGGAAATTAGCCAAATAGATTTGCCACGTTATGATTACCAACCACTAGTAAATAACAAATCTTATAGAATTCAAATTCAAGCAGCTGATTCTGTTGGTAATCGAAGCCAATTTTCCCCTACATCGGAGCCTATTTATGTCGATTACCAACCACCCGACTTGCAACTTCATACTCCAACATCGATTTCGGCCAATAATACGAAAAATGACAAAATCCCAGTTATTGTTTCACCGAAGGTTGTAATAACAGCTACCTGCTTGGATGATAATCTAGTCAATTTCCAACTGCGCTTGGGAAATGGACGTCTGCCAAGTTTGTCAGATAGTTGGAAAAATTTGGGACCACCTATCCGAACTCCGTTTGAACACGAACAAATTTACGTCTGGGATACAACGGGCTTGGATGGAATTTATACTTTGTCTCTAACAGCGGTTGATGCTGTTCAAAACCAAACTAGTATTCAGTCTTTGGTAATCATTGATAACCATCAACCTTTACCTATTTCGGGGGGTTTAAGTTATCAAGTAACATCAAACCAAACTGATGTATCTGACTATACGCCTGCTTGGTCTCCGAATGGAGAATTTATTGCTTTCTCAAGTAATGCCGCAGGATCAGTAGATATTTGGATTCTAGAGTTAGATTCTGGTCAAAGATCACGACTAACCAAAGACCAGTGGATTGATTTGCACCCATCTTGGCATCCCAACGGAGAGGTAGTTACATTTCAATCTAAGCGACCTCAATCAGACTCGACTCAATTAGACTGGGAAATTTGGTCTGTCAATATCGATGGATCAGACTTACGCCGTCAATTAGATCGGCCTGCTCGTACGGCTAGTTGGTCTCCAACAGGAGATCAACTAGCCGTTACTATCACACACAATGGTAACGATGAAATTTTCCTTGCTCAATTGACCTCTCCACAGATAACTTATCACCAGTTAACTCGAAATGATTATCACGATACGTTTCCGTCGTGGTCTCCTGATATGGTTAGAATAGCTTTTCAATCAAATCGAGCCGGAAACTGGGATATTTTGTTGATCGACGTGGATCAGTCTGACGAAACTACAGAACAATTATTGAGACAGAGTTTTGCAAATGAAACCCAACCTCGCTGGGCACCGAATGGTAAATACTTATTATTTTTGACTGATCGTTTCGGCCAATCAAAGGCAGCTGTTTCTACTTCATTAGATCCTTTGGCCCGTCAGGCTAAATTACCATCGCAGCTAACCCCAATCGGTACCCCAGTTGATTCAGCTTGTTGGTCGTCAACCACCAAACAGTTGGTGTATCAGTCCAAAGACCAGCTGCATATCGTGCCCATTGTCTTCCCTATGGTGTATGTAGAAGCTCAGATCGTCACACCCTACAACCGAGATATAGTATCTGGGAAAGTCGAATTAATAGGTCTAGCAAGAGGACCTAAATTTCAAGAGTTTTCTTTGCACTATGCCGACGTTTCCATCCCTGTACGAACTTGGGTTCCGATTGGTGGCCGTTCAACTCAGCCAGTCGCCACTACTAGCTTCCTTGGTCAATGGGACACGAGACGATTAAGAGGAGAATATATCCTGCGTTTGACAGTTACATCCAATCATCCCGATGGAAATCAAATAGTAATAGATGAACAAACGGTTTTAGTAGAAAATCATAAACCAACCTTAGAGATTTTTTCTCCTTATGAAGGAAAGGTTACCGATCAACAAATGATTAATTTAACAGGGAAAACTAGTAGTGATGCTAAGCTCTATGTTAACAATGATCTGATAGCGACTGAAACCAGTGGTCTATTTTCTGCAAGAATTTTGCTAAGTGAAGGTAGCAATCTACTACATATTCGGGCGATCTCACCAATTTTAGGAACGACCGAAATATATCGAACAATTATTCAAGATGTTCAGCCACCTGCATTAGAACTGAGCGAGCCTAATGATTTCACAATTTCCCCAGTCCCATACATATTAGTTTCGGGAACCACGGACAGCTCAGAGCTTCAAATTCAGCAGCAATCAACAAAAGAGGAAAAGACAATTACTATTCCTGTTGAATCTGATGGAGCTTTTAGTCAAAATCTAGGATTACAAGTTGGTACTAACACAATTGTGTTAGTAGCTAAAGATGAATTCAATCGACATTCCCGCTTGTTTCGTCGCGTTGTATATAGTATTGCTAAAACCAAAAATCCGGTTGGGCAGTTAGCTCCAATCGATATGTACCCTCCAGGGATTGTTGATTTTTACCCTTCTAACGGTCAAATTTTGACATATCCGAAGGGTAAAATCGTTATTTCTTGCTATTTACTGGACAATGTAGAAATAGATCCGTTTTCACTGATCTTCGATTTTGATAAGCAAACATTTCATTTTGACCCAGACGCATTAGAAGGCGGAGAAAAGGATATTCAGATTGCCAATTTTGATGGGAATAGATTTACTTTTGATCCTGAAAATGGCAAGTTTACTTATCGGCCAGTTCAAGAATTGAGTCAGGGTAAGCATAAACTTAGATTACAAGTAAGAGACCTAGAAGGCAATCTATCAGCCCCGGTTTCATCGATTTTTACTATTGATCGTCAACCTTTTTATGCTTCGCTTTCCGCAATTCGTGATGAAAATCATCTATGGGTACATCTAGTTTCTAATAAAGTTCTAAAAACGATTGGAAATTCAAAAGTTACTGTCGTCCAATCAGGAAATCGTAAGAACTCCCACCGAGTCTATAGTATTGACCTCCAATTAGTCCCATTGGAAAAACTAGAACCACAAGCAACTCGTCAGATGGTAAAACGTCAGGCCCAAGAAAAGGGGACAAACCCTGAACTAGAAAGTTTATTTATCTACCAAGGCCAATTCCGACTAAATTCACAGGCCGACAGCTTTGATATTGCTGCGGACTTCAGTTTAACTAGCGGGCAATCATTAATGCTTCGCAGAATTGGCTATTACACTGATCAAAATCAGTTTCAGTCATCTCCCATATTACCTTTCCCACAGAAAAAACAGGGATATCATTCAATCTTAGTCCCTTATCATATTTATCACCCAAAGGGTGCAAGTCTGACTTTTTTGAATCCACAACTGAATTTAAAACCAAAACTTTCTAGTCAAAGTGGTTTCGACTCAAATCGAGTTTTAAGTCAATTACAGAATGCAGAAAGTCGACAGCTTGAAATTATTTACCCTGTTCATGAAATTAAATTAGATGTAACGTCAGAGGTTTTTCAGAATTCAAGTTTCGAGTTACGCATCCCATCAAAAAAAACAGAGGAAATCCTTGAGTCTACGGCCTTATTCTATTGGCAAAAAATCTGGCTGCCAGTGCCTAATGTAAGGAGAATAAAAATCGATGACCAAGTATATTTGGTGGCAGTTGTTGAAAAATTGGGTAGTTATGGCCTTCTGGTAGATCGAAATGCACCGATGATTGGGTCTTTTCAGAAGAATGAGCAATTAATTGAGCTAACAATTACGGATAATGGATCAGGTATTGATCGCTTATCCGTAAAGATAGATGAAAAGCCTGCGGTTGTTTTAACTTCGTCCCAAACCAATCAGAATACTAATAGGGAAATGCGATTTCAGATGATGGACTCATTTTCTGGTAAATTGACATATTTGCCAGGTAACCTGTTTCCTGGTCGGCACACCTTGAACGTTGAGGCTTTTGATCGTGCTGGAAATATGGCACAATTTGAAAATGTTTTCTTTAGTCAAGATATTTTCGACTTTATTGACCCAGTTTTCGCGTATCCTAATCCTGCTACTCGACAAGCCCAAATACATTTCCAAGTTACTAGGCTAGCGGACATTGAACTAACCATCTATAGTGTGTCAGGCGAGAAAGTTTACTCGACTTCTCTTTCGAATGTTACTGGTTCAAATACCAGTTTGAAGTGGAATTGTTGTAATCAAAATCAACAGCCTGTCACAACAGGTATCTATATTTTTGATTTAACGGCAACTAACTCTGGCCGATCTATACAACGTAGTGGGAAAATTGCTGTACTGTACCCGAATACAAATGACAGATGAACTTTACTCAGCCCGAAAATCTCCGCTTTGCCCTCCAGTTTTTTGAATTAATCGAATGTCGGAAATTCGCATCGTCTGATCAACGCTTTTGCACATATCGTAAATCGTCAAAGCTGCTACGGAAACAGCTGTCATCGCCTCCATCTCTACTCCTGTTCGCCCCATACTTTTAACATGGGCTTCTATTTCTACACGAGATTGTTCTAAATGAGTTAATAGATGAAGGGAGACACCTGTGATTGGAATTACATGGCACAATGGAATAATATCAGGAGTACGTTTGGTAGACATTATGCCTGCTAAACGTGCAACCTCCAGTACATTACCTTTTTCAAACTTATGTTGGTTAATTTGTAAAATGGTTTCACGTCTTGTATATACTACTCCTTTCGCTGTGGCTGTTCGTTTTGTTTTAGGTTTGGGACTTACATCTACCATTTGTGTATGCCCCTTTTCGTCGAAGTGTGTTAGTTTTGTCATAATGGTGAGTACATGCTTAAAAAAGAGTTGATTCTAGACTTATTTTGTGATAGATTATAGCCGTGCAACTGCAAAGGTGCAAAATAAATATAGTAAAAAGGAGTCGTACAGCATGCCGGTATTAACGTCAGCATCAACGTCAGCCGCTTCCCCTCAAGGATTAGCTCAGGTCCGCCCGTTGATCAACACCAGCCAAGCTTTTCAGAGACCAGCTCTCGGACTTGGAAAAACCGAGTTCTTAGAAGCGCGAAATAAGAGCTCTCAATCAAGTCGTTCTCCTCACTCCTCCAGTAGCATAAAGGGGAAGTCGTACAATATTGGCTTGTCCGGAATTGGTGGGGCATCTGTAGCGCGTGATGCATCTGGTGGATTGGTCGGTGGCGGGATTATTGTAGACAGTATATCTTAGCTACATATTAGGCACTTCTTTGTACAAATTGACCAGATCTTCCACTAACTCGGCTCTGCCTGCGAACATTCCTGCTCTCTGCTTGGGGTCTGGCTGATTGTATTGAATTGACTCTCCTTCCCGATTCCAAAATACTCCTCCTGCTTCCCTTACAATTAAGTCCCCCGCACAAATGTCCCACTCGTTTTTGGGTTGTACCGTCAAGTACCCATGAGCAGACCCGGCAGCTAGCCTCCCCAATTTGTAAGCGACACTTCCAATGTACTTTAGCTCTCCTACTCTATTTTCAAAATGCTTTAACTGGCCTCGCTGATGTTCAGTACGACTTGCCAAGAGCGTTGCCTGCTCAGTTTTTGTAGCAGGTAAGCAACTCAAACGTTCGCCATTCAAATGGGCACCTTCGCCTTCGACTGCCACAAAGAGTTCTTTCGTCGCAGGGTTGTTTAAAACACCAACAATAGGTCGGTTGTTCTCGACCAAAGCAATGGAGACTGCAAATTGCGAAAGCCCTTCGATAAACTCTAGTGTACCATCGATTGGGTCGATGACCCAAACTCGTTCTTTACCAACTCGATCTGGTGAGTCTTTACTCTCTTCTGACAACCAACCATCTTGAGGAAAGGCGCTTGTGATAGTTTCCTGAATATGATAGTTTGCGGCCAAATCCGCTTCAGTAACGGGATTATTTGGGCTTTTGTCTGTGATTTCGTACTTACTTCGGTAGTACTTCATTATCACGTCACCCGCTGTTTCAGCTGCAGCAATAGCGATCTTTTTTTCTTTCAATTGACATCCTCTCTTCGATTTCGTTAGAATTTGCACGAAAGTAGGATTCTAAAGGGTTTTTAATGAAAAAGCAACGTCTTTTGACACCGTATCCACATTTCTTGTCCTTCATCATATTAGCTGTCAGTCTAATCGGCTGCGAAGCTGTACAGAAAGCTCAAGAAAAGCGTAATGAACGCTTAATGACCGACCTTCAAAAGTCAGTACAAAACCGGCCTGCGGACTCTGCACCTTCACCCGATTCCCCTGCTGCATTAATCGGGAAAACAGCCCCAGACTTCACTCTACGTACTATCGCAGGGGATACCGTTAGTCTATCAGACCTTAGAGGTAAAGCTGTAGTACTAAATTTTTGGGCCACATGGTGAGGTAGCTGTCGTACGGAGGTTCCGTATCTAGAAGCATTACATAAAAAAAATCACGAGAGTGGATTGGTAGTTTTGGGTGCCAGCGTAGATGAAGAAGTAGGACAGCTGCAAGAGTTCGTCCGAAATAACATCAGCTACCCAGTTTTAACTAATGCGGGGGGAGTAGCTAGTCAGTACAATGTGAGTGGTATCCCAGCAACCTTCTTTATTGATAGGGAAGGTGTCATTGCTTTTCAAGAAACTGGTTTTCGGGGTGAAACATCATTGAATTCTCACTCAGCTCAGTTACTAAACTAGCAATTATAAAAATGATCAAAAGGAGGGAAACCAATTCGAAGGTTGCTTTCCCTCCTGTTAGTTTTCTCCTGATCAGATACGTTCTAGTGGTGAGGAGTTTGTCAATTGCCTAATGTGTAGCCCTTCAACTGACCTAGTTGGCTTGGCCCACAGAACAGCGTTAGCCATCACCCTTCTGATGTTTGGGTCGTAGTAAATTGGGTGAGTCTCGTGTCCCGGACGAAAATAAAACACCTTACCTTTCCCTCTGTAGTAACAGCACCCGCTGCGAAAGACCTCGCCCCCAGGAAACCAACTGATAAAAACTAAATTGTCGGGGGCTGGAATATCGAATGGTTCACCGTACATTTCAGTTTCTTCTAGTTCAAAATATTCCCCGAGCCCATCGGCAATCGGATGACCATGCTCTATGACCCAAATTCGTTCTTTTTCACCAGCTTCCCTCCATTTCAAAGCGCCACTAGTTCCTAGTAACAACTTAAAAATTTTGGCTCCCTGTGTAGAATGCAACATAATCAAACCCATCCCATCAAGGACTTTTTCTTGCACCCTAATTGCTATTTCATCACTCACTTTATCATGAGCTAAGTGGCTCCACCATATTAATACATCCGTTTGCTTAAGAACTGATTCTGTCAGACCATGCTCAGGCTCATCCAGAGTAGCAAAAAAAACATCGATATCTAGGTTCTCTTTGAGTCCATCAGAAATAGCGCCGTGTATGCCCTTTGGATAAAGATTGGCTATAAACTCATTGTTCTGTTCATGTAAATTCTCATTCCATATTGTGACCCGAATTTTTTTACTCATTGTGATTATTAACACTCTCCAATTCTGGTGATTTGCAAAAATGAATGATAAGCATCTTGCCATTCTTGATTGTTATTTGGGTCGTAAATCTGAAGTGAAAAAGAATTTTTGATCACTTGGCGAACTTCATCTAATGTGCTAATTGCGTTGATTGCGATAGCTTGTACAGCGATATTACCAATTGCTGTGGCTTCAACAGGGCCCGCGACTACCTGCTTCCCAGTGGCATCGGCAGTAAACTGGCACAGGAGTTGGTTTTGTACTCCACCACCAACGATGTGTAAAGTATCAATATAACGACCAGTGACAGATTCAATCTGTTCTAGCGTCCATCTATACTTAAAGGCTAAGCTCTCCAAAGCACATCGGATAAAAGCCCCTGGTGTATCTGGTGCAGTTTGCCCCGTTCGGTGGCAATAATCCACAATTCGCTTGGGCATGTCCCCAGCCGGTAGGAAAGTGCTATCGTCTGGATCAATCACACTCACAAAAGCAGTTGAGTCTTTAGCTAATTGTGTTAATTCAGAATATTCCATTGCCGTTCCTGTACTTTGAGCCCAAGTCCGACGACATTCTTGAACTAGCCATAATCCCATGATATTCTTGAGAAATCGAGAAGTCCGGTTAAAACCACCTTCATTAGTGAAATTCAAAGCTAGCGCTTGATCAGTAATCAAAGGTTGGTCCAACTCTACTCCCATCAATGACCATGTGCCGGAACTAATATATGCCCAATTATTCCCATTAGCAGGAACAGCGACTATCGCAGAACCTGTGTCATGACAAGCCGGTGCGACCACAGGAACTGTACTAAGCCCTGTTTCTTTACCAACAGATGACCTAAGCAAACCAATTTTTTCTCCTGGAAAAATCGTGTCAGGAAATATGTCATAAGGAATTTGAAATTTTTGGCAAATTAACTCTGACCAAGTAGCAGTTCGTGGGTCAAGAATTTGAGTCGTAGTTGCATTAGAAAATTCACTTACTTTTCGGCCTGTAAGCCAAAAATTAAGCAAATCAGGAATAGTTAGAAAAGTATTTGCTATTTCCAAAATCGGCGATTTAGAGTTCACCATAGATAGTAGCTGATACAGAGTATTAATCTGCATAAACTGTGTTCCGGTTTGGGCAAATATTTCCTTTTTAGTGAGAAGCTCAAAAGCTAATTCCATTATTCCACTTGTGCGCTCATCTCGATAGTGATATGGTTGGCCAATTAGTTGTCCATCAGCATCCAATAAGCCAAAATCAACGCCCCAAGTATCAATCCCAATAGATTTCAGATCACTATTAGCGGACATGCCAAGCACTTGCTTGATTTCTTTCCATAAAAACAGCAAATCCCAATGCAGGCTATCAAGTATTCGCACCCCACCATTGGGAAATCGGTGTATGATTCTTAGACTGATACGTTCTCCGTCAAAAGAACCGGTAATTCCACGGCCACTCTCTGCTCCTAAATCAATCGCCAAAAAGTTCATTTTTTCCTTACAATTCTCCTTGCCGAAAATTTATTCCATTTTATGCTTATCTGATGTCAGTGTCAAGAATACGTCCTGCTAATACGAGTATTGAAAACAACAATTCAATTGTCTTGATCAGCGATGTTAAGTTATAGTACTCCCGTGGCTACTCGACACATAATTACGGGCGTACAAGTCAGATTGTAATTAAACAAACAAAAAGTAAACGATAATTATTCTCGGTGAAGGAGAAGCAGAATGTTTAAAACTATACGACTAACCAGCTGCATAATATTATTTACACTACTAATGAATATATTATTTATTCATCTGGCTTCAGCTCAGAATCGTAGTAAGACCCACGATGTATACAATGCTTTGACGGGTGTAGATATCAAAATCGATGGAAAAATGTCCGACTGGGATGGTGTCTTTGATGCCGTAGTTGGTACAGATGGCAAACCATTTATTGATTTACCCGCGGGAGACGGTGGGAAAAAAGCTTTCCAAGAACATGGTGGTGGAAAGTGGAACGGAAAAGATGACCATCGAACCGGAATTATGATGGTCTGGCAACCAGATGCTTTCTACGTCGGGTTAATTGTCACTGACGATAAGCACGATGATCCACCTAATGGCTGGAATGGAGACACACTCCAAATGGCTTTAGAAATGAGCGGGAAACGGAAAGCTGGTATACCTATGATTCTTTATAATATGGGTGTTTCTGCGGGAAAACTTGTGATTCATAACGAGGAAGCTGGAAAAAACGGGCTGACTGAAAAAGACTTCATGGTTGTACGAGATGAAGCTGCAAAAAAAACCTATTATGAAATTAAATTGTCCGCAGAGGAAATCTTAAAGAAAGGAAAATTTGAGAAAGGCCTGAAATTCGGGATGGGAATTTGTGTCAATGACGGCGATCCTCCTAAAGAAAAAGGTCAGAGAGGCTGGAGCGGTTGGTATTGTCATGCTGTCGTCCATGGGAAAAATTCTGAAAAGACAGGCCTTGTTCACTTGACCGACAAACAATTACTAGTAGATAGTACCGGTAAATTAACTACTACTTGGTCATCCATCCGTCAGCAATAGGGAAGAAGCAATCTCGTATACAGTATATTCGAGATTACTTCTTCCGGTATTATGTCGAATTGGAACCATTTAGCTTAGTTCGGTCAGATCTTTGTAAAAAACTCAAAGTTAGTGTATAACTAGTGTCAGAGATACCCGTTTATCCTATTTGCGCTCCTAAAGAAAGAGAGAAGAAACGAGTATTTTGATCGCGCATATAACGATTTCAAAGGAATTATAAAAAACCAGACATTACCAAAAGAATTAGTTTCGGGCTTGTTTGACAGTTTCGATACCTACTGCAAAAAGAACTCGATAGAATCATTTTTTGTTACTTTGTTACCAACATGGCTGCAAGTAACTAAGAGTAAGTTTGGTTTTTTAGCAGAAGTTCGATATAGCTAGATAGAGAGTCCTTATCTGTTGCCCCATGCGGTTATTGATATCTACAAGTCTGGATACACGATTTTGACATTCTTTCCAATCTTCAATTTCACAATCTGGACACCCTTAATGGAGCGGTAATGACGAGTAAAGCTCCTGTGTTAACCAATGCCCCCGAATCTGACCCTCAGAGTCGTGGTGTACCATTTGGTCATGGAAAGATTAAGAGTCATATTGGGTTACCGTTTTTAGTTGATAATGAGCTTGTAGGAGCAGTGGCTTTAGCAAATCGGTTGACCGGTTACCAGTCTACTGATATAGATTTGCTAGGACCTTTGTGTCAACTTGGAGGTTTATTAATTTCCGATAGGCGAGGTCTTACCCAAAAACATTGAATGTATTGAGGGCCACCACTCACCCTCGAGTTTGTGAGATGCTATTTTATCTTGAATCTGTTTTTGGCATGTGGTATATTTTGTCGGTTTTTTGGACGGGGCGTAGCGCAGTCCGGTTAGCGCACCTGCTTTGGGAGCAGGGGGTCGGAGGTTCGAATCCTCTCGCCCCGATTTGCTTAGTCGTCCTGCGGATTGCGCCCGTAGCTCAGCTGGATAGAGCAACTGACTTCTAATCAGTAGGTCGCAGGTTCGAATCCTGCCGGGCGTGCCATCGAAGACACTCCTTTAAAAATCTCGGGTGGTGGATGTAGCTCAGTGGTAGAGCTCCTGACTGTGGATCAGGCGGTCGTGGGTTCAAATCCCATCATCCACCCTTCTTTTGCGTCCGTAGTTCAATTGGATAGAGCAACAGACTTCGGATCTGTAGGTTGGGGGTTCGAGTCCCTCCGGACGCGTTTTCTTGTCCGTGTTAACCCCACGGCTCAAAATTTCGGGCGGATGTCGGAACTGGTAGACGAGATAGACTTAGGATCTATTGGGGTTTCCCCCCGTGAGGGTTCGAGTCCCTCTTCGCCCAATCTCATCTTCATAATCATAGGACACACGGAGTTTTTTTTGAAGGTTGCAGTTGAAAGGCTGGAAAAAGGCAGAGTAAAACTTAACATTGAAATTTCTTCAGAAACTGTAGATCAGGAATTTAGCCAGCAATACCGACAAATTCGGAAAAATATTGCCATTCCTGGTTTTCGCAAGGGTAAGGCTCCGATCAATATGATCAGGGCCAGATTTTCACCACAGATCCAAGCAGATATCTTACAAAGGCTAATCCCATCATCCTACGATGATGCTATACGCCAGGAAGAGCTTATTCCACTGGGCGAAGTCGACATTCAACCCCCCTTTGATCAACTTGAGCTGGTCGAGGGGCAAGAGTTCGTTTTTTCAGCTTTCGTAGATATTAAGCCTGAAGTATTAGTACCTGAACTTAGCTCTTTTGAGATAAATAAAACAGCAATTGACGTCCCCAAGGAAGATGTCGATGAACGCATGAAACTATACCAAGAAATGCACGCGGACTACATACCGATAGAAGAAGAACGGGAAGTAGTCGAAGGTGATTGCGTCAATATTAGCTGGCAGTCTTTTCTAGATGACGAACCCACTGAGTCAGAAGACGATGCCGATATTGATATGGATCAAAGTAACATTTTTACGGAGATTAAGGATTCACTTATCGGAATGGAAGTTGGGCAATCAAAAACGGTCAATATCGACACATCCAAACCTCAAGAAGGACAAGCGCAAAATCCACTCGAAGGTCGAGACGTTCGTATTGAATTTACACTGAACGCAATTACCGAAAAGCAACTACCGGAACTAGACGATGAATTGGCTAAAGATTTAGACCACGAGAACTACGATCAATTTTACGCATCTGTTTGGAATGAAATGGTTGATGAAGAAAAGAATTCCCGTTACCAGCAACAAAAGGAAGATCTTCGTCAGCAAATTGTTGAAAAAATAGATGTAGAGGTCCCTGAGGCACTAGTGGAACGTTATATCCAAGAGTCCTTATCAAACGTTCAAAACCAGTTGGATCGAGAAGGACGAACAGCTGAGGAAGCCAACATTGATCTTAATTCAATGCCAGACCAATTACGTCAAGGGGTAATAGCTGATACCAAGTGTACCTGGTTTTTCGAAGCCATTTCTGATCGGGATAATATCGCCGTTACGGATGATGAACTGGACGTTGAAATTCGACAGATTGCTGAACAACAAAACCGAGACCCAGAGAAGTATGCTACTCTTCTAAAAGCCAGTAATCGTTTGGACCAGTTTCGGCAGCAGATGCGGGATGAAAAGATATATCAGCATTTAGTCGAACATGCCTCTGCGCGGCCCGATTTGATCATCACACCAACGTAAGTCGCGGACCAGTCATTTTTGTGAATTTTAGGAGTACTATAAATGAACTTGATTCCGAGCGTTATTGAACAGACTAGCCGCGGTGAGCGGGCTTACGACATTTATTCTCGCTTACTGAAAGATCGAATTATCATGATTGGATCTGCAATAGATGATGTAGTTGCGAGTAGCGTTGTTGCTCAGTTGCTCTTTTTAGAAGGTGATAATCCTAAGAATGACATTATTATCTATCTGAACACTCCCGGCGGGTCTGTTAGAGCTGGATTAGCTATCTATGATACCATGCAATACGTAAAGCCAGCTGTACAGACTTGGTGTGTTGGACAGGCATACAGTATGGGAGCTGTATTGTTGGCTGGTGGAGAATCTGGTAAGCGTTATGCACTTCCCCACTCTAGCATTTTGATACACCAACCACTGGGTGGGATTAGTGGTCAAGCATCTGATATTAACATTCATGCACAGGAAATACTGAAAACGAGAGAGCAATTAGACGAAATTTTAGCTAATCACACCGGTCAAACAACTGAAAAAATTCGGTTAGACGCAGACCGTGACTATTTCATGCGGCCTGAGGCTGCTCTAGAATACGGTATCATTGACCAAGTTGCGCACCCTCGCTCAGAATCGGATAAAGAGGAAATAACCGAACCAGACAATTAGTTTACTAATTTCTTGGGCCTTAGTGGTTTACCTCCCATTATGTGGCAAATATTTTTCGGAGGAATTAATGGATCGTACGTCTGAAAGTAACATCACCTGTTCTTTTTGTGGTAAGAATCGTGATGAAGTTAGATACAAGTTGATAACTGGTGGCCCTGGAATTTTTATTTGTGACGAGTGTGTTGAAGTTTGCAATGAGGTTTTAGCTGAGTATCGACGGGAAGAAGAAGTTGAAACTGAGGGCCAAGCAACTTCGGATGAAGCGTTTATCCTTCCAACACCAGCTGAAATCAAGTCTCAGCTGGATGAGTACGTTATCGGACAACAAATAGCCAAACGGGTATTGTCCGTTGCCGTTTACAATCACTATAAACGGCTGATGTACGCTCGAGATGATGCCATCGAGCTAGAAAAAAGTAACATTATGCTGGTTGGACCGACCGGTACGGGCAAAACACTATTAGCTCAAACGCTAGCGAAAATTTTGAACGTACCATTTGCCATTGCTGATGCCACTACTTTAACTGAAGCTGGTTATGTAGGCGAAGATGTTGAAAATATTATTTTGAAGTTGCTTCAAGCTGCTGATGGAGATGTTACTCGAGCCGAAACCGGTATTATATACATAGACGAGGTAGATAAAATAACTCGCAAATCAGATGGCCCATCAATTACTAGAGATGTTTCTGGTGAAGGCGTTCAACAAGCGCTTCTGAAGATTTTGGAAGGTACGGTAGCTAATATTCCGCCTCAGGGTGGACGTAAACATCCACACCAAGAGTTTATTGAAGTTGATACTAGCAGGGTTTTATTCATCTGTGGTGGCGCATTCGTCGGGTTGGAAAAGATAGTTCAGGACCGAATTGGTGTTAAATCTATTGGGTTTGGTTCCAACACTGACGATGGATCTGAAGAAAAGATCCATCAAGTATTGGAGAAGCTCGTACCGAAAGATTTGATTCGATATGGTTTCATTCCTGAGTTTATTGGCCGGTTGCCTATCGCAGCTGTATTACATGAACTGGATGCTTCTTCTTTGGTCAAAATCATGACTGAACCTAAAAATGCGCTAGTAAAGCAATATGTACAACTGTTCAAGTATGAAGAAGTTGATCTTCAAGTAACAGGGGAAGCTCTTGATGCAATTGCACAGGAGGTAATTTCTAGAGAGACTGGTGCTAGAGGGTTGCGCGCGGTTTTGGAAAACCTCATGCTAAGTACAATGTTTGACCTTCCTTCTAAGGAAGGAGTCGAGAAATGCATTGTTACCAAAGACTCAGTTGTAGGCGGAATTGAACCAGAACTAGTCTACAGCCAAGATTGCTCTTCTGATGAGTTCAAAAATGTAAAAACGGCTTAATAATTTGGAAGTAATTAGGATGAAGAACGTTACAGGCCAATTTCTCTCATTATCTCCTACGTGTTATAATAGAAAGCAAGCAAGCCTAAAAACTAAGTCGTTTTCTTGAATTGACTACTTTGATCTGAAAAAGACGTAACGTCGGATTGTAATATGATTCCCATAATTCCCCTTCCCGGTAAGGTTATATTTCCTCGAACTAATACGCCATTGAATGTCGTACGCCAAGTCGGCGTTTTGGCAACTAAGTTTGCCCTAAGTCAAGACAAAATGGTTTTATTACTGAACCAAAAAAATGCTGACCTTGATGAGCTAACGGGTGACGATTTTTACTCAGTTGGTACGGTCGCAAAGATCGTAGATTCTTTTGAACCTGGGGACGGTACTGTACGGATTGCGGTTGAGACCGAACGACGAGGCGTTGTAGAAGAGATTCTTGTTGATCACGATATTTTTCTGGCAGAAATAACTATTCCGTCAGAAGATTTGAATCAAAGCGACGATACTGCCCCCCTCCGAAAGAAAGCAGTTAAATCTTTTAGTGAGTGCATGCAGCTCAAAAAGAAACTTAGAAATGAAGTTTTATCTGTAGCCAAAAAGGAAAAAAACCCTGGGATATTAGCAGATTACATTGCAAATTATGCTAATTTCAAAGGGGATAAGCCTCAACAAATCCTTGACGAAGTCAATTCCATTAACCGATTAGAGATGGTGGTTCAGTTCTTGGAAGAAGATTTAGAAGTGGTTGAATTGGACCGCAGAATTGAAGAAGAGGTAGAAAAATCGGTAAAAAAAACACATCGTGAATTCTACCTAAACGAAAGAATGAAAGCGATTCAGAAAGAACTAGGACGTGGCGAAGACGGCTCCAATGAATTTCACGAAATTGAAAAACAAATTCATGAAGCTGGCATGAGCGAGGAAGCTTTGGAAAAAGCTAACAAGGAACTCAAACGTCTTCAACAAATGCAACCCATGTCCGCTGAATCGGGTGTAATTCGTACGTACCTGGATTGGCTAGTTTCGTTGCCCTGGTCTAATAGGACAAATAAACGAATCAGTATTGATCGAGCAGAAAAGATCTTAAATGCAGACCATTACGGGCTTGAAAAACCGAAGGATCGAATTCTCGAGTACCTATCTGTTATGAAGCTCGTCAAAAAAATCAAAGGACCTATTGTGTGTTTAGTTGGCCCGCCGGGAGTGGGAAAGACCTCGCTGGGCAGGTCAATAGCAAATGCTACTGGCCGAAATTTTGTCCGTATGTCTTTGGGTGGCGTAAGGGATGAAGCTGAAATTCGTGGCCATCGTCGTACTTATATTGGTTCTTTACCTGGTAGAATAATTCATGGGCTACGTGATGCGAAATCGAAAAACCCACTATTTTTGTTGGATGAAGTAGACAAAATGAGCTCTGATTTTCGTGGCGATCCCGCTTCAGCATTGCTAGAAGTATTAGACCCTGAACAAAATGATACTTTTCGCGATCATTACCTGGATGTTGATTTTGACTTGTCGGAAGTGATGTTCATTATGACGGCCAATTCAAAATCAGCAATTCCTATGCCTCTCTTAGATAGAATGGAGGTTATAGAATTGCCAGGTTATACCGAGTTCGAAAAATTGAAAATCGCACAGCAGTTTTTGGTTCCGAAACAGATTAAATCGAATGGTCTCAACGCTAAACTGGTTAGTATAGACGACACATCTATTGGATCGATTATCAATCACTATACCAAAGAAGCTGGTGTCAGGGGGCTGGAGCGACAGATCTCTAAATGCTGTCGAAAAATTGCCAGACAAGTTGCCAAAAATGGGAAAAAACACCGTAACATCAAGATCAATGAAGATAATGTAAGTGACTTTCTGGGGCCACATCAATTCAAGCAGCGTCAGCCGGAAGAACAAGATGAAGTTGGTGTGGCTACAGGGATGGTGTATACCCAAGTTGGTGGGGACATTGTTGCTATCGAAGCGACTACGATGAGGGGAGAAGGTGAGTTAACATTGACTGGTCAGCTTGGAGATATAATGAAGGAGTCTGCCCAGACGGCCTTGGCTTATATTCGGTCTCAGTCTGAAGAATTAGAGTTGCCTGTTGATTTTACTTTTAGCCAGCAAGATTTTCATATTCATGTACCAGAGGGTGCTGTACCCAAGGAAGGGCCTTCCGCCGGCATTACGATTGCGACTGCGATGGTCTCGGCTATGACTGGCCAACATGTAAGAAAAGATGTTGCCATGACTGGTGAAATTACTCTTAGAGGCCGTGTTTTACCCATTGGTGGACTAAAAGAAAAAATCTTAGCTGCTCATCGAAACCGAATCCATCATGTCATTATTCCCGAAGAAAACAGCAAAGATATACCAGAAATTCCAGAGGACGTTCGGGCCAAACTGGAATTCCATCAGGTCGAGAATATGACCCAAGTATTAGATCTCGCACTCCGAAAAGAATAAAAAATATTGCAGACATGCGTCTCGATAAATTTCTCCAATCTAGCCGGATTATCAAACGTCGCCCAATAGCTAACGAGATTTGCGTTCGTGGAAAAGTAATGGTCAATAACAGGTTAGCTAAAGCTTCCAAAACCGTTGCTATTGGCGATATGATTACCATAGATTTTGGTGATCGGCAGAACCGTGGCCTAAAAAGCTATAAAGTTCTGGAGATACCAACAGGTAATGTACCAAAGAGTCAGATCAGTGGCCTTTACCAATTGTTGGAGTAATCTACATAAAATGTACTAATAGATTTTCGTTAATCAGAATTTGTTGTTCCTTTGCAATCTACATTTAGTTGGTTCATTCGCCTGATTGAGTACAAGTCGCCATATTTATTGCTAGTGCTCGTCTGTTTTGGCGTCGAAGTCTCGGAAGTTTCATCCCAAACTTCTAACTTCCAATTATTACAATCGGACAGTAATCGGCTGGTTGTTTCATTTCAGGCTTCTCCGTCATTAAGATCGTCATCTTTTTCTAATCGGGATCAGCACGGACACTTGGTAGCTCTGATCGGAATACCACCGGCCGGCAGTCCTACAGTATCTTTGATCGCTTCTTCAGCTTTTGAATCCACCGATCAGTTGGATTCAGTTCAAATCATCAGTATTTCACCCATTGGTTTCATGCAATCCCAGAGGATTGGCCGAATTTCCGTTGACCCCCGAATTCAGTCAGCAACTTTTCGGATCGATTTGCCAACATCTAATTACTCTGTGGATAATTCTACACTAGTCTCTCCATACATTGAAGATTATCTTCAATCAACTTTGCTGAACTATGACCAAGCTCGCAAATGGCGAAAACCACCTGTATCACTTTCTTCTGCTCCCTATGCCTCAACTAGTGATAACCAACGATTCAAAATACCGATCTATCAAACTGGAATATACAGGATTGTATCTGAAGATTTCAAATCTGTTGGTATAGGCTTAAATGAGGTCGACCTCAAAACGCTTCGAATGAGTAGTGGTGCACGCGCTGTTGGTATTTATATTTTTGATTTGGATAAAAATGATTATTTCGATGAAGCAGACTTTATCGTTTTTTACGGTCAAAAGTTAGAAAATAATAAATTTACTGATGAAAATATCTATTGGTTGAGTTGGGGACAGAATGAGCTTGGTTTGCCAACCTCAACTACACAAGTCAGAGATGTAAATGTTTCTCCCCAAGTAGATGGTATTGTTTCAGCACGATCATTCAAAACTACAATTCACATGGAAAAAGATCGGTTCTATGATCCATTGACTCAAGTCCGCTCAGAGTTGGTGGATCATTATTTCTGGACTACACTGACGGGGTCGTCAGTCAAAGCCATTCGACAAAAGGATTTTCGGGTTAATTTTCTTGGAACAGTCCCTCGCCTGAGTACCAATAGGCAGGCTGAATTGCGTGTAAAGTTACAAGGCCGGACGGTCAAGCGAAATGCTACACATCGAGCCCGAATCATTCTAAATGGGCACCAATTATTACCAATAGTTGAATGGCGTAAACAAGGTGCCCCGTTAATTACTCGACAATTTCCACAACGACAGATGATTTTCGACGATCATGACAATTTTTTAAATATCATTAGTGAAGATAACAATGGTACTTCTATAAGTAAAGCTGACTTCTATCTCGACTGGTTTGAGTTTGATTATTGGCGAACGTTCAGAGCCATTGGCGATGTACTTTTGTTCAATTCTGAGGTCGATCCCATTCCCCGAAACACTGTCGTTCAATACACTTTGACTGACTTTAGTAAGCAACCAGTTGATTTATATCGAATAGTCAACGGAGGGATTGAGGCTCGATTGGTCGGAGCAAAAGTTGACACTGAAAAACCTAATTTCAACCTAGTATTTCAAGACCAGATTATCCAACGCACCGAGTATGCGGCTCTTTCTAGATCTGCATATTACTACATTCCTAAGTTAATACCAGCAAAACCTTCGGATTTACGAAGGCCAGCTAACCAAGCCGATTATATTGTCATTAGTCACGAAAATTTCATTGAAGGAATTCAACCACTAGTCGAATTTCGTCGATCACAGGGCCTAAATGTTAAGGTTGTTGACGTAGATGAAGTCTACGATCTATTCGCTGGTGGTATTTTTAACCCACATGCTATTCAGAGATTTCTACGTTATACCTATACCAATTGGCAAAAACCTGCCCCTACATATGTCTTATTAGTTGGTGATGCGCATTATGACTATAAGCGATCAATGGTTGCTCGTTACCGAGAAGAATTCGGTACTGATTATGATCTGTACCCCAATTTTCTGCCAACTTTTCATGGTTGGTCGCCTGAGAGTGGAGAAACAGCAATGGACCAACGATTCGTCAATATAAGTGGTGATGATTCTATACCGGATATGTTTATAGGTCGGTTAGCTGTCCAGAGGCAACATGAATTAAATACGGTCGTTGGCAAAATTATTGACTATGAGCAAAATCCAAAAATTGGCCGTTGGCAAGCACGTATTATGCAAGTTGCTGATAACGAAATTGATAACCCTGGCCAAGATGATATCTTTGAACTAAGTCGTGAGAATATAATTAATAACTTTATCCCCGTTGATTACGATGTGGAAAAAATATACCTAAGAGAAATTGTAAGTCCACTCAATACCAATCAGGAGATAAAAAGAACCTTAGATCAGGGGGTTTTAATTGCCGAATATTCGGGGCACGGTGGCACACAACAATGGGCTGACGAGTCAATCTTTCGTCTACAAGATGCCCAGTTAATGTCTAATGAGTACTTACCCTTTATGATCACAACTACATGTCTTAACGGGCAATTTGACAAACCGCTTCAATATGGAGAACAAAGCTTAAGTGAAGCTTTCGTTAATAATCAACATGGAGCGATTGCCTCACTAGCTGCTAGCCGCCTAACATATGGTTATGGAAATGCTCTATTTGATGAAGATTTATTCACAGCAATGTTTAGTGTTAAACCATCCATTATTGGAGCCATCGTTGGTCATGCCAAAACCCGCTTCATAAGCGAAGCCGCGCTGCATTATATTCCGGGAGCTGAACAGTATATTCTATTTGGCGACCCTGCCACTAAGTTAGCTATTCCTGACTTGCAGATTCAGGTTGATCTTAATTCCATAGCCTTGGATCCTAACCAAAAAATTATTGTGAAGAATAATATCATCGGTAGAAATCTTCTTCGTCAAGATACTGGTCAGTTATTTTTTCAAAAAGCTATCGACTTTAATACAGAAACAATGATGGCAACTGCTGTCTTTCCTAAGAAAAAAGACTCCGAAGTTGAGCTAGTTCGTCAACGAAAGCAAATCCGAGTATGGCAAGGAGAGTTCGGGGAAATTCAAATTCCAGTACCTCGTGGTGTCGCAACTGGGGCCGGCGCAGTTCGTTTTTTTGCTAGTGATAACAAGAGAGCTGCCATCGGTGGAGCAAAATTTTGGACCTACCAGCCGATCATCGTAGCGATTGAGCCTGTGATGGATGATCAAAATACAAGAACATTAGAAATTTTTGTTCAAATTGCTGACAATCAAGGTCAAGGTGGAATTAAGTCCGTTGAGGCCTTATGGATGGATACTGAAAATTTTATTGATCATTCGTATAAAATGATATTAGCTCCTGAATATAGCAAACCAGTTATCACAAACGGAGCTTGGTTTAAGTTGGAAGAACCAATTCCCTTGCCCAAATCGGGTAAAACGGTTCGATATGAAATCAAAGTTGTTGATGTAACTAACCAAGAGGTCAAAAGCGAAACACAAAGAGCTGAAGTTCCAGAAGGCGCTAACCTTGCAATTGCCTCAAAGGCTAGTCTCGGTCCCCCTATCCGTTACGAATTTTCAAAAACCAAGAATACCTACTTACTGAGTGCCGATATTGAGAATATTGGTGGTCAACCCGTCACAATTCCTGTTGAGGTTTGGTTTAGTGAGGACGATTTAGATAAAAACAGTGATTTTGAAATTGATACTGATGCCAATATATTTGGTTTCGTTACCATCAATCCAGAACAGTGGAATAATCATCAACCTAAGACAAAAGGAGATATTCGTCAGTCTTATACAGTTCAATTGATGCTTGATCAGCCTTTGTCTACTGGTAGTCACAAGATTTATGCTTTAGTTGACCCAGAAGGAGCTGATGATGACCATTTCGATTCTGTGTATGGTAAGTTAGATGAACCACGTTCGTTTGATAACGTTGGCTATAGTATTTTTATAGTAAACGAATACCAACTCAAGCCGAATGAGTCGCTTGTAGCCCTAAGTCTAGATCATATTTTGGATGTAAATTTTCCGGCTAATTCGATTGTGAGTCAACAAAGTATTCCAATCTCAATCAAAAACCTGAAGGCAAAAAGTACCTTCCAGACCGAACTGCTGGAGGCTCCTCTACCTCGGATTGCAACTTTGAGGGCTCTACGTAAATCTGATGGGCCCATAGCTTATAAACTACAAATTAATGCTCAAGAAGCAAAATTAGTTAAACCGATTGAATTAAAACTACGGTTTGACATTGACCAAATGGAACAGAACATCCAAAAGAAGTACACACTGGTGCCAGGTATGGAGGGTTTTCAAAAGGCTCTCAAACGAGAAGTGCAGTGGCTTTCTTTTTATAAATGGAGATCAGATTTCAAACTGTGGGAGCGGCTTGGTTCAGATATCGATTATAATCCTAATTATGACCCTAGCCAAAAACTACCTAATCTGCCCCAGGAGAATGAACCGGATCTTAAAAATAAAGAAGTTAGCCTCAGACAAAATAGTATTCTGGCTTTGGAACAGTTTGTTACTCCGACTCAATTAGAGAATACCAGTACAGAACCATTACGCCGACACCAAATCCGAATAGATTCTCATATGACACCAGTAGCAGAGTGGGTAATCTTTTTTCTTAATTCCTTTCAATATGAAGTGATGTTGAAACCGAAAGGTACGGATAATATTGAAAAATTAGGAAACACCGGGAGAGTTGGAAATACATTCCGGGATGAAGTGATCGGCCTTCAGTTGACTGTACCTGAACCTAAAATACCATTTGAGTACGGAGATGCCCTCGTTTTTAGCACACAACTTGGTACGAGTAATGAAATTCGAGTTGATCATACACGAAGCAAAAATCTAGGTACCGGGACGGCTCACGCGTCAGCTAGCAAAGATTATCCAGAAAAGTTCCGTACCGGAGACTGGATTCTTTTTTTTCACGACGATAATGTATACGAGATTCGGGATAGCTTCAATAATCCGCTCCGTTATTCTTTTGGCATGTTGGTTACAGGGACTACGAATCAGCCGTTGAGCTTGAAAGAGATTGGTGTTGACGTATTAGTTATGGCTGGCGAACAGCCATTTGGTTTTGGTGATACTATTAAATTTAGTACGACAGAAGTTGGAGTTGTTAGAGCAACGGTACAACCTGAAGATTTTACTTTTGATACGGTAACGATGTTATACAGTCAAGACTGGTTTCCACCTAAGTTTCAAATCTGGGTTGATGGAGAAGTTGCGGTTCCCAAGAGTACTATTCCACCTAGGCCTGAAATTTCCATGTTGTTGGAAGATTCTAGTGGTATCAATATGGAAAAATTTCGTATGTCATTTAGCCGCGACGGAGCTGAGTTTCAACCTGTAAAAAATCTAGAAATTCCTAAGACTGATACATTTCGTACGGTTCCAATCCGTTACGAGCCTGTTCTATTTCCAGGTTACTATATTTTTCGGATAACAGCTGAAGATTACAACGGTTATCGACTAGGAGACGGCCCGTTTTATGAATTTGTGTATCAGGTTGAGAAGAATCCGGATCTACAGGCACCGGAGATTGTAGTACTGATTAATAAAGAGCCATTGGTTGATCAGGTAGAGTTGAATATTCAACCAAAATTTGAGATCCATATTAAAGATGATTATCAAGTTGCAGACGAAACAATCGAATTGTTTTTGGGACGGATGAACCAGTCTTTAGAGGCCATATCACCAGACAATTATCAAATTTATCCGGTTGAAAAAACTAGAACGATTTTACGCTTTACTCCAGACTTGAGTAACGGTATTTACCATATTCGAGTACAAGCGAGTGATACTAGTGAAAATATTTCTAATATGAAGGTTCTATCCTTTGAGCTTAATGAGATGATCAAAATTACTGATTATGTTAATGTGCCTAATCCAGTTCTTGACAATACCGTTTTCACGTACAACTTAGCTCAAGCTGCAGATCAAGTAACCATCAAAATTTACACAATATCTGGCCGACTGATTCAAACGTTAGAAGACGTATCATCTCAGAGAGGTTATAATGAAGCCTTTTGGGACGTTCGCGATATTCTTGGCCATCCTCTGGCTAATGGAACCTATTTTTATAAAATTACCGCTCATTCGGCCACTAAAGTTAGTGCAAATTCATATGTCAGCCAAATTGGAAAATTGGCAATTCTTCGTTGAATGCGTGAAATTAACCTAAGGCACTATAGGGATTTAGCCTACAAAACTTACCAGAAAGGTATTGACAAAAAAATGCCCAACAAGTATACTTGCGAACTACGTTCGTCTCTGTACTGTATTTAATGTCGTTCTTCAAACCTTGGCACTGGCAGTCGCAATCTGCAATCTGCAATCTTAATAATCGACGCTGACGAAGTTATTTTAGGAGATTAAGTTTTTATGAACAATTTTAGAAACATCATAGCAGGTGTCCTGCTAACGTTGATCGTTGTCTGGATGGCTGGCTGTGCTGGATGTAATCCGCCACCAATACCAAGCGACATGACACCAACCGAGGGACCAGAAACCGGTGGAACGTCTGTGAGAATAACAGGCGACAAGTTTGATTTAAAAAGTGGCGTTACTGTTAAGTTCGATGGGAAAAATATTACAGCCACGGTGACTGACGCTACATCTTTAACATTCCGAACGCCGGTAGGACAAGCCGGTAAGTCTGCTACGGTCTCCATTTACAACAATAGAAAAGAAGAAGAGGTTGTCTCTGTGGGATCGTTCAAGTTTACTGACGCAACCCCACCAAGAGTAGTTTCTACTGAGCCACGTGATGCTGAAACCTTTTCTGAATTTACCGACGCCCAGAATGTACTTTCCAGCGTCTCCGTCCGTTTTTCAGAGGCGGTTGATACAAACACCGGAACAGTTTCAGTAATTGAAACCGACGCTGCGAATAACACACGTGAAGTTCCAGGGGAAGCCTCTGGTAGTGGAGACATGCTAACTTTTGCTTTTTCGTCTCCATTAACCGCCGAGGGGTCTTCCAATGCAGCCAACGCGCTCAAAAGCTACAAAGTTACCGTAGCTAGCGTCAAAGACCTTGCTGGTAATACCCTACAAGAGTCTTACCAGTTTAGTTTTTCAATTGAGGGTGTTGAGTTGGTCAGTCAATACACCGTTCAGTCAGGAGATACCTTGCCAGCTATTGCAGCCAAACCGCAAGTTTACGGGGACAGTAGCAAGTGGCCACGACTGGTCGAAGCGAACCAAGACGACTACGATTTTGATCCGAATCGGATTGTGTCTGGCCAGCGCCTATGGGTTCCGAGGGGAGCAGCTTGGGGGGACTCTGAGTAAGTTCATCATAAAAATTTTTCACAATAGGCGAGAGTCTCACTCGGGGCTTCTCGCCTATTTTTTTATACTTGATTTTTGAGATTTGACGACAAATTTACCAGAGATTATCAGAGTATGCCAATCGAAAGTCTGACTAGATTAAAACGCCGACAGATGTTAAGTCTATGTTCTAATGGATTTGGTTCCGTAGCTTTAATTGGCTTAGCAGCTTCGAAGAGTTTTGGTGGTAGGGTTGATGATATCAACCTTCCTTCTACTAATCAGCCTCATTTTCAGCCAAAAGCCAAAAATGTCATTTTCCTGTATATGGATGGTGGAGTTTCCCAAGTTGACTCCTGGGATCCTAAACCTATTCTGGAAAAAGAAAATGGTCAACCAATGACAATAGAAACTGAGCCTACGCAGTTTAATCAAGATGGTGGAATCATGAAGAGTCCCTGGGCATTTCAACAATATGGACAAAGTGGTATCCCCGTCAGCGAGCTCTTTCCTTGTATCGCAACCTGTGTCGATGATTTAGCTGTTATTCGGTCAATGGTATCTGAGTTTTCTGAGCACACCAATGCTAATTATTATCTTCATACGGGTCATGGTTTACAAGGTCGGCCTAGTATGGGAGCTTGGGTAAATTATGGTTTGGGTAGCGAAAATCAAAACCTACCAGGCTTCGTTGTTTTAAATGGTGGTTTGATTCCATCAGGTGGTCTTGATTGTTTTAGTAATGGCTTTCTACCTGCACACTACCAAGGCTCACTATTTCAATCAGGGGCTCGACCTATTGCAAATATTACTAGTGAAAAAAATAACGATCATCAAAAAACAAATAAGCTTAAGCTCATTAATGCTCTCGACCGACGACTGTTAAGCCGGATCGGCAATTGTGACGAAGTCGAATCAGCAATATCTAACTACGAATTAGCTTACAGAATGCAATCGACAGTTCCAGAATTAGTCGATTTTTCAGGGGAAAGCGAAAAAATTCAAGATCTATATGGTTTTAACTCTTCATTCGAACCAACTAAGGTCTATGCGCGACAATGTTTGTTAGCCCGCCGCTTAGTTGAACGTGGTGTTAGATTTGTTGAACTGACATGTCCAAAAGTTGCTGCCGATCGCTGGGATCAGCACGGAGGTCTCGAAGTCGGACACAAAAGAAATGCACTGGCTATTGATCAACCTATTGCAGCTTTACTTAAAGATTTAAAGTCTCGAGGTTTGCTGGACGAAACACTAGTTATATGGGCTGGTGAGTTTGGGAGAACACCTTTTTCACAAGGCCGAGACGGCAGAGATCATAATCCGTTTGGCTTTTCAATTTGGTTAGCTGGTGGAGGTATCAAAGGTGGAACGATTCATGGAGAAACCGATGAATATGGCTATCGTGCTATAAAGGACATTGTTACAATCCATGATCTTCACGCAACTATACTACATCTACTTGGTATCGATCACACCCGCCAAACCTACCGATTCAGTGGGCGTGATATTCGGTTGACCGATGTTTATGGTAAAATCATCACACCTATTCTGAGCTAACTTGCATTTCTTCAAATTGGTAATTAGTTATTATAAAACTTTCTATTTATGACTGAATGGCTTAATAACATACAAATTCAACTGAGCGCCGACCAAATGCCTGCTTGGGGTGAGATAGAAACGATCCAAAAGCAAGTGTCTAAGCAGTTAGATTTAGCTTTAGTAAATCAAACAGTTAGCCAACGTCAGGAGATTTTAGAGTTGGTAGCCTTAGTTCTCGAAAGAGATGAACTAAAAACACCAGTTCTATTAGAATCAGTAACACAAGCTCTGCTTCAACTAACGGTTGTCGATCAGAAATTACTAGATTTGGTTGTTTTACTAAATCAGGAAACAAGGTCGAATCAGGACACGCAAGATAGGATTAGCAGATTCTTTTCCACGGCTATCCGATCAGCTTCATCCTATCAACAACTAAAATTATTGGTTAATACTATCATTCATCTGGCTAGCACTAATAGGCGTACTGATGAGCCGCTACAGTTTCCAATACAGCAAATTGTATTTGAGAGACTTGTACCTCGTCTGTTAGAACCAGAACATGCCTTGGAAGTATCGAATTTATTGCAATGGTTACGTTATCATGCAACTGATTCTGGTCGTCGTATACTTTACAACCAATTAGCTCAACTTGTTCATAACCCAGAGCTAAACAGTTCAACCCTTCATATTATTTTTGATTTTGCTTTTACTTCGCTCGGTAGGCCAAATCAAAATAAGGAAGTTACTGTCAACCATGACCAATCCCAAGAGATTTTATTCCAAAAAGTTTGTATCGATCAAATAATCAAACTTTTGACTGACTCATCTAGTGCTACTAGTGCGTTGGGGCTTTTAGTTTCTTTTTGGCCATTGATAACAAAAGAGCTACGAGTGACGTTAGTTCAATCATTGCCTGTAGGCACTGACTTCAGTCAGGATTGGTCAAATATATTGGAAGAACATAAGATTGATTCAGATAATTATGCGCGTATTTTCTATATGGTTCTTGAAATGATTTCTTATAGTGGAAGTCGATTCAGCCCATATGCTGAAAAGGTCCAACTCTCGTTGGTTAAATTGGCTTTGAAATTAACTCCAAGTCAAAATGAATTGCGTAGTGCCCTACGAGAACCAACATTTTTTCAGAAGCTTTGGCCAAAGTCCATTTGGCTAGCCTCCGTTTGGCTTTTACTTCGTCCTTTAGCTGAGCTAATTCCCCAATCAAAAACAGGTCAAATTGTATCGTCTTTGGGTCTACCTGCAGCCACATTCCCTTCCCAATCAACCTTTCTTTTTGTATTCGAATATTTACTATCAGGTCAAGAAGCATCCGAAGGTATAAATACTGCTAACCAATCTACTCAGATGAAAAGGGCTCTGCTAAATGCTATGGCACAGCTGTTAGATTCGAGAACAGAAGAAACTGAACAGGTTTGCCAATCACTACAAGAGTATTTACAGGGATATCTGAAAGGTGTAGGATATGCAGAACGTAAGTCATGGAAAGCTTTAGCTGAACGAGTCTGGTTTTTTGACACGAACCGACCGACAGCGGATGTTGACAGGATTCGGCATCCAGAGGTAAGTCGTCAACTACAACAGCAAGTGAGGCTAATGTAAAATTAGTAAACAAAGTACTTTGGCTGCAAGTGGCTATAATTGATTAAACGCATCACTTTCCCATTTACAGTCTAAGCAAAAATATAGATTACCGCCCAATCCCTGAACTTTGCCTTTGCATTGAGGACAATATAAGACTGGTTGTTGATCTACAGTTGATCTTGGTTTAACTGACTGCCGTTGATTGACAAGGCAGCTACATTGAAAGATATGGCCTTTGCATGTAGAGCAGTAGTAAAAGCTATCAGATGTCAATCCTGTAGTTTGCGGGGAAATACGGATTTGTAATTCATAGATAACTACATTATCTTGTATTAACCTTGTTTTTCCTGATTTGTTGATCGCCAAAGTATCCCAAGATCTAAGCTGTGTTTCCATTTGGACAACTAACTCGTTAATCTCAAATGCAGCAGCGGCCCAAGGAGTATCAGTAATGCCAAACACTTTACTGGTACGCTGAAGTGCCATCATTTGAAAAATCTTCTTTCCTGCGAGAATCTTAGTTGCTTCAAACTTATCGCTAGTGTTTACCACTAAATTTCAAATTGCCTCAGGTAATTATCAAATTCTTGTCGGTGTCTGATCTTCCGCAACTGGTTTCCGGTTACCAGATACTCTGCGGGTGTCATTTTCAGATTATAGTTAGAACTCATTGTGTGACAATAAGCGCCAGCATCATGAATGGCAAGACCACTTCCCTCAGGCGGACGTGGTAATTGACGATTCGTACCTAGAAAATCAGCTGATTCGCAAACAGGGCCCACAACATCGAATGTTTCAACATTTGATAGAACCGGTTCGATCAAATCGATATGTTGGTAAGCTTGGTAAAGACTTGGACGGATCAACTCTGACATACTTCCGTCAATAACAATGAAATTTTTGTTGCCGTTGCTTTTAACACCAGTAACTCGGTTAACTAATATACCTGTATTTCCTACAATGGATCGGCCTGGTTCAATAATTAGGATTAACTCTGGTGGTAACAGTTCTCTAATCGAATCGACTAAATCTACTGGTGTTGGTAAACAAGGATTATTCTTTTTGTAGTCAATGCCCAAACCGCCACCGATATTTAAATAACGAAGGTTAAAACCTTGATCTTGAATCTGTCGAACAAAATCTAACATTAAAATGGTCGCATCTCGAAAAACAGCGACGGTTTCAATTGTGGAACCAAGATGGCAGTGTATACCCACTAGGTTGAGGCGATCGTTCTGCTTGATCTTTTTCAAGAACCAATCTAGCCGTTCATTTTGAATGCCAAATTTAGAATTTTTAATACCAGTTGAAACGTACGGGTGGACTTTCGGGTCCACGTCAGGATTAATGCGAATTAGTACTTTAACAGGCGTGTCAGAAACTTCTGCGGCTTTTTGGATATGCAATAGGTCAAATTCGCTATCAATATTAACCATCACTTGGTGCTTCACAGCCAGAGTCAGTTCGGGTAAAGTCTTTCCGTTACCATTGAAAATCATTTGACGTGAATCGAAACCAGCCACTAGAGCTAGCCTAAGTTCATTACCACTGACAAGAACTGCACCACATCCCATCTTCTGTAGATGTTTTAATATGTGTAGGTTGTTGTTGGCTTTAACTGCGTAACCGATAATCGATTGTAAGCCTTTAAGCGCTGATACGTAGTCTTGGTAGTTTTTTTGGATTTGACGTAAACTATACAAGTAGAAAGGGCTCTCTGGAACTTGTTTTTGAATCTCTTTTACCTGTAGATCCTCACAATACATAAATCCATTCTGGAAATAAAAACTCATCTACTACCCATAAACACTAAGAGAATGATATCATCTACGAAAAACTGGAGCCAGAGTTTTTCGTTTTATCGACAGTTTTTGGAAGTCGAAAGACAAACCCTAGACTTTTTTCTATCTTTTCATCAGTAGAGACATCTACTATATCGATGAATCGAGAGTAGGCCTAATTCCAAAATGGACGAACTCAGTGAAAAAGACCTAATTCTGGCTGCAATACTTGGTGACTTGCGAGCTTTTGATCAATTAGCTTTGCAATATCGGTCAGCTTTGCTGATTATCGCTAGTAGAATTGTACCAATAGAAGAAAGTGAAGATGTGGTTCAAGAGGCATTGGTCCGAGCATTTCATGCTTTACCAAGTTTATTAGAACCAGCAAAATTTGGTAGTTGGATTCATTCTATTACCCGGAACTGTGCTTTACAGTACCATAGAAAGGAAAAAAAGGGCCGTTCGATTATGGATTGGGTAATTCTATCAGAATATTTAGCCGCTGACCCTGCCAATGTATTAGAAGAGATGGAATCTGAACAAGCTGTATTAGAGGCCGTTGAAAGTTTGAAGCCCAAATACCAAGTCGTCGTCCGATTGTATTATTGGGGGCAAATGCCCCAATCAAAGATAGCAAAATTTTTGAACTTGCCATTGACCACAATCAAGTGGCGACTCCACGAAGCAAAAACTCAACTCAAACAATTACTGATACAAAGAGGATATTAGTATGACCAAAAAAGAAAGCCTTAATCAACTCAATCAATATAAGAGTGTTCTAGAAACAACCAAAGATTTTTCAATCCAAGCGAGTGCTTCTGGAGAGCAAAATGGTGGTGAAGAACGCTGTATACAGCTATTCAATAAGATCTTATTAGCTGTTAGCAATCAAATAGTTGATGGATTGATTGATCCCTTAAATGTAGATGCTAACTACAGTGAAATATCTGTCGCATGTACACAATTATTGGCCCTATTGAGTGAGGATCCTAATCACGAAGATAACTATTTTAATGAGGACAGTAAGGAAGAAGGACGATTTGGTAATTTATTTGAAGGTTTCGATAACGATTTTCAAGATATTTTTCGCGATTTGGGTAGAAAAGTTCGTGATAATATCCCAAAGGTTATCAAAGACAAAGTCGCGGAAGAACTCCACCGGGCTTCAGAAGAAATTAAAAAGGCTGAGGTCCATCTAAGAAATTCAGGAGAAACGGAGTCTAACCAAGCTGAGTATACAGAAATTGTGATCGAAGATGACAGCCAAGACAGCCAAGACAGCCAAGACAGCCAAGACAGCCAAAATGCATCATCTGACAGTAAAACTATCTCAATGCTAAAAAATCAAATCGAAGAACTAAAAGCTGAATTACAAGCCACTAGGTCTACAGTTAACCAAGAATCTGAAAAAAAAAGTGAATCATTGTCTGATGTCAGCATCAGAAAGAACATTGAATCAGTTGAAATCGAGTAAACTGGTTCGAAGGGCAATAGTAAGAAACACAGATTAAGTAATTCCTAATTACGTTAAAAGTGAATTTGTCAGAAGTGAAATTGGACACATTTTCATTTCCTAAGGGTATCTAAGAGTCAAGAAGGGAAAAAATCCCTACCATCTTTGTCCGAAAGATTCGGAAAATCGGCAAGCGACCTTCGAAATTGAGCATGTTCTTCTACCTGCCTGCTGGTCAAATAATTTTCTCTATCACCAACATGTAACTTGGTGGGAGTTCTATTTTAGACGAACTTGGAAAAGTCAGAATCCAAGAAGGGGGTGAGAAAACTGAGTCGGGGGACTGCTTGATTTTTCGTTCCTAGTGATCCACATCAGATTATCACTAACAGAAAAACAATTGGTTTACTTATTCGTAGCAAATTACTCTGACAGCGATAAAATATGGTCGTTAGGAGGCTTGACTCAAGGACAAGAGCAATCAGGTCAGGTCAGGTCAGGTCAGGTCAGGTCAGGTCAGGTCAGGTCAGGTCAGATTTTAGCACCACAATTACCGGGAAGATGAAGAATGATATGTGATTCTTTTCTAATAAAAGTCACATATATCGGTTAAGGTAGGATTCTGCGTAAGATCTGATTTTTGGTACATCATCAGCCCATAGACCACCGACGCCGTGCCTGAGTAGCCATTGAACATCATTCTTTGTTTGTACGTAACCACCTTCTACTTGAATCCCAGTGGCTTTCAATTTTTGAACTTTTTGCGTAAAAGACCGAAACATAGCGTTGTGAAATTGAAACTGATTAGGTCCATTCCATCCAAAAACTACATGATCTGCTCCAATGTCAGATACCAGACGTAAGAAATTAGACAATGGGTTAATTAGTAGAACGCTAGTTTTGATATTTGGGTTTAAAAATTTTGTATGATTTAAAAGGTCTCTACGAGAGTAGAAAGTCAAAATTCCTACTAGATCGACGAGACCAAATCTTTGGATTTTATTGACGACTATATCAATTATTTCTGTTGAAAGAGTTTTTGGTTCTAGCCAGCAGTATAGGTTGGTGTTCTTAACAAAATCTAAAACTTGATCTAAGTGGGGAACTGGTTGGTTTGTGTTAACCATCTTAAGTTTTTTAACTTCGGACCAAGGTAGATCAGATACGGGAACTAGAGAACCTGTTGCCTCGTGAATACTATTCTTTTTCACATCTACATGAATCATGACAGGTTCTTTATCTTGAGTTAGACAGACATCGCATTCAAAAGCATCCGCTCCATCTTTTAGAGCTTGCTCGAATGATACCATTGTATTTTCGGGAGCTCTGGACATCCCACCCCGATGAGCTAATAGTACTAATTCTGATTGCAAAACTTATTCTCCTTTTCTTATTTTAATTATTTTTGCTATACAATTAGCTTCAATTATCTGTTCTTCCCTTTTATATTATAAGCTTAACTAATTTATTCATCAATAATTAACCTTAGGGCAGGATATAGTACTAAAGGCAACGAAGCCATTTTGTGTCGGTAGTGTTTCTCATGGTTAAATCTATATTGAGTTTCAGCTCAGGATAATGTACATAGCAATAGTATATTTGCTTATCTCACCGTAGGCTTAAAATTAGACAAAAATTGTGGAATCTAAGATTGAGTAATGACAGCTTTTAAATTTGGTATTTTTTGTTTTCAGGACGAAGGATATGTCTTAGTGAAGGTAGGATTTAGACGGGCCTTGACGTTGTATCGACTTATTTGTATACTGTCTGCTTCTTTATAAAAGGTTATCGGGGACTAAGGAAATGAAAATCTTGCAAAGACAAACTATTTTGATTCTGGATTTCGGCTCACAGTATACTCAACTCATTGCTCGGCGGATAAGAGAACAAAACGTTTATTGCGAAATTCATCCTTATCATATGTCTTTAGCTGACATCCAAGCCAAACAGCCTCGAGGTATAGTTCTATCCGGTGGCCCTTCCAGTGTATATACACAAACTGCTCCGCTACCAGAGCCACACATTTTCGATTTAGGAATACCAATTCTGGGAATTTGTTACGGAATGCAGGTTTTGGCTCAATTGTCAGTTTCTGGTAATGTTCATCCAGCCAAATCTCGCGAATTTGGTTTAGCCCGAATTAACTTAACAAAAGAAAATGTAACCTTGTTTCAAGGGCTGTCGAATCAGTTTAATGTTTGGATGAGCCACGGAGATCGTATAGAAAAAATGCCTGATGGCTTCCACTCCATTGCTCAAACTGATAATTCGCCAGTTGCAGCTATGGCCGATTTAGACAGAAATTTCTATGGCCTACAATTTCATCCAGAAGTGTTTCATACTGATGACCATAATCTTATTCTTTCTAATTTTGTACGTCAGATTTGTATATGCTCGGGTGATTGGACAATGCGTTCTTTTATCGAGGAAACTACAGAAAAGATTCAAAAGCAAACAAATGGAGGCCGAGTACTTTGTGCTGTAAGTGGCGGTGTAGACTCAACAGTTTTAGCTTCTCTCGTTAAGAAAGCCGTTGGCCACCAATTACTCTGTGTTTTTGTCAATAATGGGCTTCTGCGCGAAAGTGAGTCTGAGCAGGTACTGGATATTTACCGCAATCTGGGTATCAAGGTTCATTATGTTGATGCTACGGACCGTTTTTTAACAGAATTAGCAGGTGTTGTAAATCCAGAAAAAAAGCGCAAGATTATTGGGAGGGAGTTTATCGAGGTTTTTCAGGATCAGTTAGGCCCACTTGGGAAGATCGACTTTTTGGCCCAAGGGACACTTTATCCCGATGTTATTGAGAGTGTGTCTGTAAAGGGACCATCGGCCACAATTAAAACTCACCATAACGTTGGTGGACTGCCAAAAGATTTAAGTTTTGAACTGGTAGAGCCATTACGAGAATTGTTTAAAGATGAAGTAAGAGCTGTAGGACGGGAACTTGGGTTGGATGAGTCCATATTGGGACGGCACCCATTCCCAGGGCCGGGTTTGGCGGTACGTATTCTCGGCGAAATAACGATTGAAAGATTGAACATGGTAAGGCAAGCTGATAGGATTTTTATTGACGAAATTCGAAAAGCTGGTATCTATGACGAAATTTGGCAAGCGCTATCCGTTCTTTTGCCGGTTCAGACCGTTGGTGTGATGGGTGATGAGCGTACTTATGAAAACGCTATTGCTTTGCGTGCTGTCACTAGTTTGGATGGAATGACAGCGGATTGGGCGAAGATTCCACATGACCTTTTGGGTCGAATTTCCAATCGGATTATCAATGAGGTTAGAGGTATCAACCGAGTGGTTTACGATATCAGTTCTAAACCACCAGCTACAATTGAGTGGGAGTAAAATAATCGTCTGAAAATCCTATAAAACAAGGATTCTTTATTTTTATTGTGTTCATCTTCTGTAGATACAAACTTCAATACAAAGTTTAGCCACTTACTGAAAAACATAAGGATAGGGTAAAGTAAATCTATCTCAAAACTATTTTCTGATGCCTTAAAAACTGATACAGGGATCCACAACTTTCTGTGTCAGACCCAACTGTTCATTACCTAAAAATCGTATAATCTTCTGATACAAACTTTGTATGAAATACCTAGTTTCTAGGTATATTCATACAGAATTGGGAGAAATGTGACTACTACTTTATACAAAGTTGATACAAACTTCTTTCAACCCCTTGTAAATAAAGGGGTTCAGAGGGTATCACTCATTGAGTGGGAGTAAAATCTTCCAAATTAGTTTAGGATAGTTTTAGAGCTGAAAGATCTGGAATCCATAACAGATAGGCATCTTCTCCATTGTCAGTATAGTATTTCTTTCGAATTGAATGAATCTGAAAACCAAATTTTCGATATAAATTGTAAGCGGCAATGTTGCTAACTCTTACTTCTAAAAAACACAATTCCCCTTTCATTTCTTTTGCTTGAAGTAGTAATTCTTTTAGAAGATGCTGTCCTACTCTCAATCGGCGGTGAGTCTTTGCCACTGCGAAGTTAGTTATGTGAACATCACCAGAGATTAGAACGAAGTGGGCATAAGCAATGACGATTTCCTCACATACAGCTACGAGACAATGCGAATACGTACGTTTCCTACTCATGGATCGCCGGAATGTATTTTCACTCCAAGGTGTAGAAAAAGACTGGCGTTCAATTACCATGACACTTGGCAAATCACTAAGTGTCATTGGTCGAAATGTAAGATTAGGTTTTGTTAATTGAGCGGACGGCTCTAGTTTAATGGGCAGCTGGTCAATTGCCATAGTTCTTATTTGCTACAGGTCAAAAAACGATAAAACCAAGCCAACAATTTACCTTACTTCAAGTTAACCTTAAGTTCCCTATTTACAGTAGAATTATGGTAACAAATCTATATAATATCCGCCAAGTTGACGATAGCTGAATTTTCAGCTGATTTATTAATAGCTTGGCATACTCTTTGAGTATTAACGGCTATATCGATCCAATCAGTTCGGATAGGCTGTGATTTCTCTTTCATTAAGTGGATATGTTGAGAAAAATTCTCAATCATATTTACCTCTTGAACGCAATCTTTAATTTTGTGGACGGCTGCCTGACCTCTGGAATCATGAAGCCAAAATCTGGCCTCGTCGCTGGAGGGAACAGTAAAATCGTCGCAGACTATAGATCCTTTCGTTCCAGAAATTTCAAACCATTTTCGCAGAACGGTATCGAAGCCGCAGTCAAAGGTTGCCATTCGGTCTTTTTGAAACCACAACATGGCTGTAACATTAAAATCGACCCCACTTTTGTTTCGAACAGTAGCAAAAACTCGTTCAGGGAGATCATCAAAAGCCCATAGAATAGCGCGCACACAGTAATAACCGAGGTCTCCAAGTGATCCTCCTCCCAGCTCTTTTTTAGTTCGTATATTATCTTCAGGAATTTGATCCCAGTTGAAGGTAAAAGCGGAAGCGACGCGACGAAGGCTACCCAAATTTCCTTTTTCTATTATCTGTTTCATAACAGCAGTACGCTGGTGGTGCACCCACATTACACCATCCATAAGTTGTAGTTTATGCTCACGACAGGCATGAGCCATTTCTAATGCTTGCGAAAAGTTTGCGGCTATCGGTTTTTCACATAATATGTGTTTCCCGTGTTCTGCCGATCGAATTACCCATTCAGCGTGCATTGAAGGGGGTAGGGGAATATAGATAGCATCAATCTCCTCATCGTTCAACAAACTGTCGTAAGAGCCATAGTACTTAGGTACACCTTTTACCTCGGCCCATTCTCGAGCTTTGTTTTCGCAACGACTAGCGATAGCTAACAAATCCGCGTTGGTCGCGGACTGAATAGCTGATCCAACTTTTGTAGCTATATTGGCTGTACTTAAAATACCCCAACGAATTGGTTCTGACATACTTATCTAAAATCCTCTTTAGTCGAATTCTATCAATAATCAATATCTACAGACAAGTTATTTTTGTCAAGCAATGTCGGATTTTGCCAAGGTCATAAATTCATCGATTGATTTTCATACGCTTGGCGTAATTTTCGTCGCATTATTTTATTAGAAGCTGTACGAGGTAAGTTACTAATCAAGAAGCAATCTTTGATTTTGAACAAGGGGTTCAGGCCTTGATGAATGGCTAACTGCATTTCAGCCAACATATCGACTTTGGATGTTTTATCCGATTCTGGTACTAGGTAAATTACTAGATTGCTAGGTCCTCCACCAATAGCTGGTACAGCAATAGCAGCAGATTCTCGGACGAAGTCGAGCTTAGATAATACTGCTTCAATTTGGTTACAGCTGATTTTGATCCCACCAAGGTTCATAGCATCATCAACTCGACCGTTGATACGAAAATAACCATTAGGTAAATATGCTATTTGATCTCCATGTCGTCGAAGCAAATTGTCAGTTGGTGTGTTAGCATAGTAGACTGCGTAATGGTCTGCGTTTAAAAGCTCAGTTGACAAACCCAAGGCTGGGGGAATTAAAAATACTTCCCCCTCATCAGTCTGTTTGCCAGCCTCGTCTAATATCAGAAACCGACTCCCCAGTGCTGGAGTAGAAAAGGTTGATGGTATGTTCGGCTGTACTACAGTTCCCGTGATATAACCGCCGCCAATTTCAGTACCTCCACAATATTCAATGACCGGTTTGTAGTTGGCTTGAGCCATTAGAAAAAACATATCGTCAGGGTTAGAACATTCGCCAGTGGAACTAAATACTCTAATAGATGACCAATCAACTGAGCCTGCTAACCCATCTTTACGCCATCTGGAGACTAGACTAGGTACCACGCCGAGCATAGTAACTTTAGCTTTTTGGACAAAGGTAAAAAAGTCTCTTCCAGTTGCAACATCAGGGTAGAGGGCTATGCGAGCCTTATTTATTAAAGCTGAGAAAACTAACCAAGGCCCCATCATCCAACCCAAACTCGTCGGCCAACAGAGACAGTCTCCCGTCTTAATATCATGATGTAGATAAGCATCGGCAGCTGACTTGATGGGTGTGGTATGGGTCCAAGGGATTGCCTTGGGTGGGCCAGTTGTACCAGATGAAAAAAGAATGTTACAGTAGTCAGATGGAAGGCGTGATACGGATCGATGAGGCTCATCAAAATCAGAATCCAGAAAATCTTTCCACAAATAGTCCTTTTTTCGCAGAAAAAGCTTATTATCGGTTATAGTCTTAATAACAATTACTTGTTCGGCTCGAGCCTCTATAACCTTTTCATAGAGGGGTAGTTGTTTCCTAGCACGATGAACATAATCTTGGGTAAAAACCAGTTGAGTATCGGCGATTTGAAAACGAACTGCAATTTCTGTCGGTGCGAAACTATCAGCAATTGTTACAGCTACAGCACCAACCTTAATACAAGCTAAGTAAATAGCTATAGATTCAACTGTCATCGGCATAATAATGCCGATGGATGTATCTGTTTCAACCCCCATTTGGATTAACGAGTGAGCAACTTGATTGACCAATCGTTCCAATTGTTGATATGTATAATTTATGATTGATCCATCGCTATTTTGGTTGACGATAGCCACCGATTGCCCATCTTCCTGAAAACATGAGTCAACAATGTTTAAACGTGAACCAACTAACCAACCTCGGTCAGATGGGGTAATAGAAAAGTCAAGGGTCTGTTGTGGGCTTTGATGAAAGATGATCTGTAGGTCAGAAATAATACGCGCCCAAAAATCAGCGGGACTACCAATTGACCAATCGTAAAAATCTTGATAATCACTCATGTCTAGTTCCTGCATGAGTTGATAGATGTTGCTTTGTTCCAATTCATCCTTGTCTGGCATCCAAACTGGTGCGAGTTCAGGCGTTATATCAGATGATAGGTAAACCTTCTGGTGTAGGTATTGGTGAAGTTGGATGGGATCGGTTGTGGTCAAAACCCGTTTGGATAGATATCTCCAACACTCATCCGTTGAAAGTGAAGAATCAGTAATTAGTGAAACGACCCTTTCAATTCGGTCAGGCTCTAATTTGAACTTTCCAAGTTGATTAACTAAATCTCTTTGCTTCATACATCATTTTTGAGGTTATCTTTTCATGAAAGTGGCGTTTCCTTTATGGGCTTCAATAAACCTAGAATTTCGCGAGTTTCGTCTTGAGTTGCAACTTCACCTTGCAGTTGCTGAATAATATTGGCAGCAACTTCGACTATTTGAGCATTACTTTTTAGTAATTCACCTCGCCGGAGATAAATATTATCTTCAAAACCGACACGTACATGCCCACCTAACAACATTGCCATAGTAATCATTGGTAACTGCATACGACCTACACCAAGCACCGACCAAATCACATCTGGTGGTAATGCATTCTTCATCATTAGTAAGTTATCAGGTGTAGCCTCTATGCCCCATCCAGCTCCCATACAAAGTTGAAAATAAGGAGGATAATCGATCAATCCCTCTTTTAACCAGTGTTTTGCTTGACGGATGTGTCCCATATCAAAGACTTCGATTTCTGGTTTGATACCATACTCGCGCATTCGTTTAGCAGCTAAACGTCCCCATTCGGGCGAATTGATAAATGGCCTATGTTGGAAATTCATGGATCCAATATCAAATGAGCAGATTTCAGGCAGTAGCTTTACTGGTTCTAAACGTTGCTCGATCACATTTTCACCCTTGAGATTTATACCACTAGTTGTAAGATTAATGATCATATCACAAGAATCTCGAATACGATCAACCACTTCAGAAAAAAGACTAATATCCGAAGTCGGAACACCTGTTTCTGGGTCTCGGACGTGAATGTGAGCGATCGTTGCACCTGCCTTATAACTATCAATGGCTGAGTCTGCAATTTCCTTAGGTGTATATGGGACAGCTGGATTCATTTCTTTAGTTGGCACTGAACCACAAACCGCAACTGTAATGATAGTCTTATGCATTTTTACCTTATTAACTATCGACTAGTGAGTACTTTCACTACTGGTTAGTGAACACCAACGAGACGTGACTAGATGATCGATAAGTACTTCTTTGGCAGACGGAGTATTGATACGCCGTAGTGCATGAACAGCATCACCGCGCACATACCGATTACTATCTACTAATGCACGTTGTAGGGCCGTAATGGATTGATCACAACGTGGAGCAATCCGACACAAAGCAAGCGTCGCGTTTTGTCGTACCCGATCGTTTTCGTCGCTTAATGCTTCTGTTAAACCCCCAATCGTTTCTGTCAGCTCATGGCTTGACTTTGTGACAATAGTACCTAATGACTCCGCTACTTTGGACCGAACTTGTGCAGATGAGTCTTGGAGTCGTTGCCTAATGGAAATGACAGATTCTAAGGCTGGTGGGCCAATATCGCCCAACGTTTCTATGGCACTACTCCGAACCGATTCGTTAGTATGATTAACGTAATCTATCAATTGGGGTACGGCCGGTTCACCGAGTGTTGTAAGGCCATAAAAAGCGTATCTCTGTCCGTATCCAGACTCATTGGCTAACAAATTTGCCAAATCGGGAGAAACAGGTGCCCCAAATCGACTTAAGGCATAGGCATTTGTCAAGCAAGCGGTTTCTGTCTCTATTTCAAAATCTGCGATTAGACTTTCAACCGAATCGCTGCAGTACATTCGTTCCGCGTTTTGATCATATTCGCCTAGATGCCATTTCCAGATAGATTGGTACATTTGCTCGTGATCTAGATTATAGAATTGAGAGTTAGATTTAGCTGATATACGTTTCCAGTCCGATTCTTTGTGTAACCAAGTAGCTTTTTCTGTTTCAGACATCCTAAGATATAAAAATTTCATCATATAGCGCATACGGCTAGTGTGGTTAGGCATAGCTCTATGCCATAGATCGTAATTGGCTAAGGTTACTTCACCTGCTTGTCCACACAATGGTAATTCAGGATTGACATTAGCACCAAAAGAAGTGTTGTAGTAGTGACTTCCAGGAACAATACCGGTCGGGCCAAGTTCTTCTGGTGTATCTTGCGGATAATAAAAAACCAGTAGCCGACGACTTTTGTGAGACCAACGTTTTCCACCATCTTGATGCATGTTTTGCCCTTTACTATTTGGTGGATTATAGTGACAATGCCGATGGGGTTGCATATAGTAACTGCTGCCCAAAAGCCCAGTTAATGCACCGACAACCTTTGGGTCGTTGAAAATTTGGTTGAGTTCGGGAATACGAGGTAGGAGATTATTACCTGGATTTCCTTCTCTTTCGAAAATTCTTGTTAGTTGGTTGTAAACTTCCTCATGAAAACCGACTGGCAAATCTGTTTTAATTGTGATGAATCCATTAACAATAAAGTCGTGTATCTGGCCATCGGTCAGTAAATACGGTTGGTTGCTCATGGTATGACACTCTTTTATTTTTTATATTCTTCATTCTACTTTTCAATTTCGAAGCAGGCGACTTTGTGATCACTATCCACATTTATCAACTCTGGTTGTGCCGATAAGCATTGATCAACACGGACTGTGCAACGAGGATAAAACCGACAGCCCTTTGTTTCTGAATTTCGCATTTCTTCTTCTGCGGGTAATTCAATCTCATTTTTCCATTTTATCGATGGATCGGGTACAGGAACCGAATCAATTAGAAGTTTGACATAAGGATGTTGAGGTCTTTCGATAACTTTGGTTGCCAATCCCTTTTCAGCTACCGACCCCTGGTATAGGATATAAATTTGGTCGCCAATCTGGTAAGCTGTACTGAGATCGTGTGTAATATACAAGAAAGAAATACCATTTTCTTCTTTCAATCTAAGCATCAAGTCTAGAATTGATGCCCGTAGAGAGGCATCCACCATCGATACTGGTTCATCGGCGACAATTAATTTGGGCTGAATTAAGTAGGCTCGAGCCATCATAATCCTTTGCCTTTGACCACCACTCAATTGATGTGGATATTTTCGGAGGATATCTTGGCCTTGCAGGCCGACCATATTAAGTGCAGACTCGACTAAATCACTAGCGTGTTCTTTTCCGTTACCTAATTCGAAATTTTTGATTACCAAGTTAAAAACATGCTGAATTCGATAAAAAGGATTATATACACCAAAGGGATCTTGAAAAATAGCTTGTACTTGACGTCGATAGTCTTTCAGTTGTTTCGTTGACGCAGTTTCAAGATCTTGTCCTTGATAGATGATCCTACCCGAAGTTGGCTTGATAAAACCCAACACCAAATTTGCTAACGTAGTTTTTCCACTCCCACTCTCGCCGGCAATAGCTGTTATAGTTGCCGGTTTCTCTGCTATTGCCAAGTTGAGATTTTCTAAAGCTACTATGTCGTTTTGCTTCCGACCAGTTCTTTGTTGGTAAATTTTGCTGGCTTCAGAAAGTTCAAGTAGCATTAGTAGGCTCGTATAAGTGACAAGTCACGGAATGGCTTTCTCCAACTAAATGCTCTATAGGAGCAATTGTTCGACAGTAATCAGTGGCACTAGGACACCTAAGTTGAAAAATACAACCCGGTGGTGGGTAACGTGGATCATGCGTTACATCATTACTGATTTTCAGCGGTTTTCGCTCAGTCAAAGAAGGAATTGATTCAATCAGTAATTGAGTATACGGATGGCTAGCATTGTTAAAAATGTCGAATACTGTTCCAATCTCAACGATTTTACCGGCGTACATAACTGCGATCCTATCAGCCATTTGAGCCATCAACCCCATATCGTGCCCGATCATAATCATTGAAACACCCAATGCTTGTTTGACTTCTAGGATAGTCTGTGCTACGACTCGCTGTACAACTACGTCTAATGCACTAGTCGATTCGTCTGCGATAATTAGGCTAGGGTTAAGAGCTACCGCCATAGCAATACAAACTCGCTGTTTCATCCCGCCACTCAGTTCGTGTGGATACATCTGATAAATACGTTCAGGTAATCCTACCATTTTTAGTAATTCCAGAGTTCGCTTTTTTAACTGAGTCTTAGTTAGTTTACCAGCACCACTAGGCTCGTGTGCCAGAATCACATCCTGAATTTGACTACAGATTTTCATCGTTGGATTTAGTGAATTCATCGCACCTTGAGGTATGAGAGCTAATCTCGTCCATCGCAAACGACGCATTTGGCTTTCAGATAAAGACAATAGCTCCTGATCTTGCAGTTTAACTTGACCAGAAACTATTCTCCCTGGTGGCTGTACGAGTTGTAAAATTCCCATTGCAGCTGTTGATTTACCACATCCTGATTCTCCGACTAATCCCAGCATTTCACCAGCCTTAAGTTCAAAACTTATTCCATCTACAGCCTTTACGTCTCCAGTTGGCGTTTCATAGTAGACACGCAGCTCTTTGACGCTTAATAGTTGGTTATTGGACATAGTAAGACCGTGTTAAACCTTTCAATTAGATATATTAGCGAATACCAACAGTTTGTAGATTTTATTTCTTCCATTTCAGGCACTGGCCTTTCTCAAACGGGGGTTTGCAACTTCATCGAGTCCAAGATTAATTAACAGTAAACCGATAAAGATAAGTGATAATATAAAAATTGGAAGGCCAAGCCACCACCACATGTTTCGAAGCAATGCAGCAGCTTCTAGAGCAAAGTAGAGCGTACCACCCAGCGTGGGGATTCTTTGTGGTCCCAAGCCGAGTGTTTCTAGACCGACCGCCGCTAAAATTGATCCTGAAACTTGGCCAATAAAACTAGCAGCTAGATACGGTAGTAAGTTAGGCATGATTTCTTTAAACATGATGCTGAATATTGAAACTCCTGATAACCGTGCCATTTGAACGTAGCCGCTCTCCCGCATACTTAGTACCTGTCCGCGAATAACCAATGTAGGTCCAGGCCAAGCGAAAATCGCTAGCAAGGTTGACATCGTGAACAAGCTAATTTGCTCCATTAGAGACTGAATAATAATTAATACCAATAAAGCTGGAATCGTGATAGTAATTCCAGCTACTAACCTAACCAGATCGTCAGAAATACCACCCATAAAGCCAGATAAAAAACCTAAAAGAATACCAATACCGATACCAATAGTAGCAGCCACGAAACCAACTAAAAGAGAATTAGGCGCACCGATAATAATCAAAGCGAGCATATCACGCCCACTATTTTCGGTGCCTAGCGGGTGCTCCCAAGTACCAGATTGACCGCGGCTATTTTCAAAACCGACTGGAGGTAAATTTAACGGAGATTTTCCAACATAGACTAAATCTGTATCCCAAAGGAGCCGACCGATAATCCCTAGTAGAATAATTAGAAATACTATACTTATTCCTAGAATTAACTTCCAGTTCAACCAAGGTGTATCCCATTTATTGAGACGCTTCACACTACTTGTTGATTTGTTTATTTCAGACATGTAACCGTACTTATTTTTGGTAGGAAATACGAGGATCTATCAGTGGATATATCAAATCAATTAAAAATACGGCTAAAGCCGTACCAACGATAATAACAAAAGTTGCACCTTGAATGACGGGAAAATCTTGGTTACGAATTGCTGTGTAGATCAGTGTACCCATACCAGGATAAGAAAAAATAATTTCTACTAAAACCTGCCCACCGACCATGGTACCAAGACTAAGTACCAAACCGGTAATCTGAGGCAGAATAGCGTTGCGTATCATATAACGGTAGAGAATGTAGAAGGGAGGTAGTCCCTTAGCCTGAGCCAAGTTCATATAGTCTTCACCCTCAACTGTTATCATCATACCACGCATACCCAAGGCCCAATAACCAAAACGGACCAAAACAATTGAAGCTACGGGTAAAATACCATGATGGATTGCAGAAAGCATAAACTCCCAGTTCCAACCAACCTCTATGCCTCGACCATAAGCTCCTCTTAATGGGAATAATGGGGCAGAAAGACCTAACCAATGGTGCATACGAAAACTAAATATGTAGAGTAGCGCTAAACCAGCCAGCATACCAGGTATAGATGTAAAAATCATGGTTGGTGGAATACATATTTTTATCCAGCGAGGCGTCTTGTGCCAAGCCAAAGTGGCTCCCAGGAAATTACCAACAATAAAGGTCAGCATAATCGAAACTAAAGACAAACCAAATGTCCAAGGCAAAGAACGAGCAATCATCTCAGTAACAGTTGCCGGAAAGGATGCCATCGAGTAACCAAGATCAAACCGGACCAGATTACCTAGGTAACGAACATATTGAATTAAAATGGGATCATTTAAACCGAAACGTTCTTTCCAACCTTCAATAATTTTATCCGCATTTTCAACATAGCCAGACTGCTGGGACATACGAGCTATCATTGCCGAAATGGGGTCTCCAGGAGCGAGACGAGGAATGATAAAAATCAGCGTGGCACTAATCCAAACAGTTAGCAGAAATAGTCCTAACTTACGAAGTAAAAATGAACGACTTACGGACAATTTCAACGTTTGACTTTCTCAAGATTATGAATGACGCGATGAGCACTCATCCACCACATTGGGGGATGAATATAGTTATTTTTTTCAGAAGGCCAACCAGTCCAGTAAGTTGTATCAAATGGGATTAACATAATAGCTTGGTTGAGTGGAATTACTACTTGCTCTTCCTGAAATAATTCCATAGCTTCAATAAAAAGGGGCTCAATACTGGTAGATCCAAGTGGTAAGACTCCAATCTCAGCAACTAATTGGCTATACTGGTCTGCTTTTTTCCCTTTCCAACGGACAAAATTATTATTACCTGGCGATCGATCACCAACATGTCGATGAAATTGGCTAGTATATCGATTCATACTTAGCCAAGGTTCATTCACAGAACCACATGCATCCCAATCCACTACACCTTCAAAGTTTCCATAAGCTTTATTATCGTTCCAAGTTGCACCTTCTACCGCTCGATTGGTAGCTAAGATGCCAGCCGATCGAAGTTGCTCTACGACTACATCCGCGACCCGGCGTAGTTCAATCCCTGACGCTTCAGTTTGCAAATTGAGAGACAGCGTAGAGACACTCCCATCATTCATCTCTTTCTTGTAGAATGGTTTTTTGTCTTTACTCAACTTCCATCCATTGGCTTCAATGATTTTCTGTGCAGATGAAATATCGTTGGTCTCTGGTATCCATAGGTGTGAAATAGCATCTAAAAAAGGCTGCATACCCGGATATGCTACAAAAATTGATTTGGAAGGAAACGAAGTTCCTTCATAAGCAATTTCAACGATTTGGCGGCGATCAATGATCAAGCTGATTGCACGTCTCATCTCTGCTTGGTCCCAAGGTGGAACGGTATGGTTGAGCGAAATTTGACGCGGACATGGGTCCAGCCAGACAAAAGGCATCTTTTTTTTCCAAGCAATCATATTTGGGTTCATAGCAGAAATCGCTTCGAATGCACCCAAGGTAATACCGCCAACAGCATCAAGTTCACTATTAGCAGCGAGCAGTGAGCGATTCTCCTCTACACCTGTTACAACCCAAACTAATCTTTTGGGTTCGGGTAAGTCCGAAAAGCCAGTTACCCCCCCCCACCAATCATCTCGCCGATCGTAAATAAATTCATGTTCTTTCGCTTGTACCAACCGGTAGGGCCCAGTACCTAAAGGCCAATCTTGGTTTAAATCGAAATTAGTAAAGGTAAACGGATCCTTATCTTCCCAAACATGTTGTGGAAGAATCACAACATTCCCCCATACTCGAACCGAAAAATAGTCTAATTGAAAACGAGGGTTTGGTCTTTTTAGTATGAATTTAACTGTCAGAGAATCAACTTTTTCAACTTTTTTAACCCATTGTTGCATATTGGCAGCTTCATTCAGGGTTTGTGTTTCGTCTTTAAGTAGTAAATTAATAGTGAATATAATGTCATCTGCATTGTATTCTTCGCCATCAGACCACTGAATTCCATTTCTGATTTTAAGCGTCCAAACATTCAAATCTGAATTTGGAACGAAACTGATACCTAGCCAAGGTTCGATCTGGTTCGTTTCATAATTAAGAATAAATAATGGCTCCCAGACAGACTGGTGCATTCCATGACTACGGGTAACACCCGGAACCATCCAGTTGAAAACGAAGGGGTTAGCTATTCTACCGTATGCGTCAAAAATAACCGTATCGGATCGTGGTACTCGCTTCAAAGCTGCAAGCGACTGCTCACAAATCGGACTCCATACTAGCAAAAACAAGATAAAAAGGGAAAAAATCAATAAATTGACAATTGACAAAGAAACATACTTCACTAACTTGACCTACTTCCTAGTTTTTTTCAACTTCTGTATAATTTGATGAGTACTCATCCACCAAGTCGGAGGGTGATGATAATTATTTTCTTCAGTTGGCCAACCTTCCCAATAAGTAGTTACGAACGGAATCAATTTTCGTGCTTGTGTAATTGGAATCACGACTTGGTCTGTCATGAAAAGCTGCATAGCTTTAGCTACCATCAACTCTATTTTAGGATCGCCAAGGGGTATTACCCCAATTTCACTTACAATTTGGCTGTATTCATCGGCATTAGCTCCACTCCACCTGACATAGTTGTTGAGACCAGGCGATCGTTCACCAATTGGCCGTAGAAATTGTTGAGTATAGCGGTTCATTGATAGCCAGGGCTCGTTAACTGAACCGCAAGCGTCCCAATCCATCACAGCTTCGAAATTCCCAAAGGCTTTGTTTTCATCCCATGTAGCACCGGCAATGGCACGAGTGGATGCGTTAATCCCCGCTGCTCTTAGTTGTTCCACCACGATTTCAGCAATCCTCCTTTTTTCAATGAAGGCTTCGTGTGTTTGAATATTTAGTGTCAATTCTGTTCCTGACTTTTGGTAGAATCCATTATTGCCGATTTTCCAACCATTGGCCTCGATCAAAAGCTTACCTGCAGCTATATTATCCTTCGGATCAATCCATAAATCCCGCATAGCATTTATATAGGGTTGCATCGCTGGATATTCAACAAATATAGTCTTGGAAGGGAAACTAGTATTTTCATAAGCTATTTCGACTACTTGCTCTCGATTGATAATGAGGCTGATAGCCTTTCGCATATCAGGATTATCCCAGGGAGGAATAGTATGATTAACTGATAGTTGACGGGGACAAGGATCTAGCCAAACGTATGGCATTTCATCTTTCCAAGCCACTACATTGGAATTCTGTGCACGGATGCTCTCGAAGGCCCCGAGTGTAATATCCATAATGCTATCTAGTTCGCTTTCGGCGGCAAGTAGAGCTCTATTTTCTTCTAATCCAGTGACAACCCATAATAATCGCTTAGGCTCTGGTAACTCGCGAAAATTCGATTTAGCCCCCCACCAATCTTCCCGACGATCAAAAACAAATTCATTTTCGCTGGCACTGACTAACCGATACGCTCCCGTCCCAATGGGCCAACCCTTTTCAGGATCGTAAAATTTAAATGTGGCAGGATCTTGATCAGCCCAAACATGTTCAGGCAAAATGACCATACTACTGCCTACACGAACCGAAAAATAGTCCAATTTAAAGCGTGGATTTGGCCCTTTTAAATTAAATCGGACTGTCAGTGGGTCTATTCTTTCCACTGTATCTACCCATTGTTGCATGCTGGCCGCATCACCTAAAGACTGTGTTGCATCATTTAGGAGAGTATTAATAGTAAATATTACATCATCAGCGTCGAAGGCTTCTCCATCGGACCATTCAACCCCGGCACGAATTTTAAGTGTCCAAATATCTAAGCTTTCATTGGGCGTGAAGAATTCTCCTGTCCAAGATTCGATATCCCCAGTCTCATAGTTCAGGATAAACAAAGGTTCCCAGCAAGATTGCCTCATTCCGGGACCAGTGGGTGAAGGCACAAGTGGATTTAGGTTATGTGGGTCAGGGATTGGTCCCCCTTCATGGTCGAAAATAACAGTATCTTGTCGACTGATTTTAGCTTTCTTTTTTGTTTCTATTCTTTGCTCGTTATTTGTCTGACCACACCCTAAAAGGGCGGATAAACATATGACTAGAAATATCGATTGCCAAGCGGCTGTCAACTTTAGCAATGATAATTGTTGCTTAGTTTTACCCTGTTTCATGTACTTCCTTCATGTATAGCTTTTAAGAGACTAACATCATGCATTATAACAAGAACCAGACTATCCGTCGAAGAAAACAGACAATTAAGATTGCTATTGACTTTGACAAATAGGCAATAAGTTAGGCTCATTATTCCTCTGTATTACCTGTTTCTGATATAGTTCCCACACGACAGATTTGCTTGAAATTACAAAAACGACAAACTTTTTTCTTGTCGTGGGAGGTCAGTGGAAAATGGCCTTGTTCAATTTTTTCTGCGTATCTATAAGCATGTTGGAGAGCGATATCGACCAATTGATTTAAAGATTCTAGGTGTTTCTGTCGTGAATTGGGAATTATCTGTGCAGTACGGCGCCCTACACTGTAGGCTTGATCAAGATAGTTCTTGTCGCCGCAACCCAATTTAATTTGCCCTTGATTACGAAGAAGATAATAAACTCCAGCTACCCCTTTCCATCTCTTATTGGGCTTTTCAATTTGGTTGGTCAGTAGTTGCTCGGCAACTCGAAGATAAATTGGTAGTTGAAGACTAAGGCCTGCTAAAATTTCCGAAATTGTTGGGACATAATACCCGGTTTTGTAGTCAGCAATAACAAAAAATCCATCTCCGATTTCGATACGGTCAATTTTCCCAGTAACCTTAATTGGGCCGAGTTGTAATGGCTCAGATTGACCCAATTCTCGATCTTTCCCTTTTTGTGTGGCAATTGAGCCAAAAGCCACCTCGAAATATCTAGGCTTAACCGCTAAATTTTTTTGCTCGAAATCTAATTTTAAAAATTGTTCTAATAAACCTGTTCGATGAGCTGAACCGACGATTTCTTCGGTTTCTATTTCCCAGAACAAGTCAGGTTTTATTTGATGTTCCTTGGAATAAAGATCAAGATGTTTTTGTGCAGTTTTTGACAGATCAAGTTGTGCAACTCTGAGGTAACCTTCTGATCTCAACTCATCGAGCCTATCTGAATCTTTTCTTTCGCTATAAAAGTCAAACAAAATTTTGTGGAGTAAATTTCCTTTTTGAAGGCTGGGTAAGTATCTATTTTCGGTTATATCACCTTGATTGATTGCTAAATTCAGTACGTGATGAGCGAAATACTGGAAAGGACAACGCCCATATTGTTCCAATTGACTTACAGAGTAGGACTTGTTTTTCAGCTTTAGAAAATGTTGCTCAGCAACCTTATCCATATCTATCTGCCCTTTATATTCGGGTGCTGTACCTGTTTCCAAGCGAGATTTTTCGACCCAAACAGTATGATTAATCAGTTTTAGTTGCTGCTCATCAATTTGATTAGAAGGTAAAAACAAGGTTTGACTATGGTTCCCACTTTTTGGATCTTGATGGTATTGATTTATACCATAATGGCGTAAGAAAGATTCTGTGGTAAAAATTGGTTTATCATTTTCCATTTCCAAACCACTTATATCGACAATATTCTCCAAGTGGTCTATAAATGAAGACTTACCCAACTCAGCAGAGTGATCATTAGTGGGGTAGGTTAAATATAGTCTTTGGCTAGGTAAACTAAGCGCGTTAAAAAACATAAGACGTTCTTCGTAGAGATGGTCCATTTGACCATCTCTAACTTTTTGGCCTAGATCAAAAAGATTGAGTGGGCAAGACGATGGAAATTCATTTTCTGCCAGACCGCCTAAGATCATTATGTCGAACCAAAGGACTCCAGCACGCTCTAGAGGGAAAACTAGTACACCATTTCCTTGAGTGTTAAGTTCTATTTTTCCAGCTTGCAGAGCTATATCCAAACAATTTAGGTAAGATACATTTGGTCGATGAGTCTGCTCCACGAATGATTGATCAAATTTGTCAATTTGCGCCATATTGACAAGTGTAGTTTCTTTGATAATATTCAA
>JAYZAL010000015.1:0-48290 GCA_036339735.1 Candidatus Poribacteria bacterium | reverse complement strand
TACTTAGCATGAAATAGTCGTGCAAACAGACTTCAATTCGTGGCAACGGAACTCTAGATAAACTTCTACAATATCGAATACCCCGCAGTGATAGCCATGATGCATTTTATGGCTGAACCAGACAACTCCCTTGGAGAGATTAACTAATTTCGACCTAAATACTAAGTTGAAAAGGAAACGATCTGGAATCTAGATGATGTCCCAAAGAATTACTAATCGGCTCTATTAGCAGATATTTGTCCCACTACGCCATAACTATTTTGGTTCTTAGGAGTTGTACCAAGAGACACAGAACTGGTAATCAGTTTTTGGTGTCGAATTAGTCTACCATCAATCAAATAATAAATATCTTCACCAATGCTCGCAGCCAGATCTGCAATTCGTTCTAAGTGCCTAATGACCAATAATAAGCTAATACAGGGTTGTACTTTCCTCTCATTTTCTAGCATTGACTGAATTTCATCTACCATCTGGTCATGGAGAAAATCGACCTCAGCGTCACGCTCGACTACATTTTGTGCCATCACTAAGTCGTGGTTGACGAAAGCATCAATCACATCTTTTAACATCTTTTGGGATTTGTCAGCCATAATCGGTAAGTCAATGTAAGGTTTTATTGGAGAAGATCCGGTCAATTCCAAACTTCGTTTAGAAATATTAACTGCTTTGTCTGCTACCCGTTCAAGGTTCCGGCTGATATCGTTGATGACCATCAACTGTTGTACTTCTTTTAGTTTAGCTATAGGCTCGGCCATTAGATGGATACATTTTTCGCGAATATTATTTTCCAGTAAGTCAGCTTCGTCATCTCTTTCAATGACTCTCTGGGCTAAGTCTGAATCTCGCTCAACGACTGATTCGATTGAATCTCGTACCATATATTCAGCGATGCCACCGAGGTTGACTAATTGCCTACGTAACTGTGTGATGAATTGCTCTAGCTGTTCAGAAGACATTATATAACCCTTATTAACTAATCCTAATAAAACCTATTTACTGACGGGGATATTTTGTGGGTCTGGCAAGGGTTGAAGTAAAAATTCTCTTAGTTCACGTAATCTATGCTCAGTTTCCCTATCTCGTTTGTCCACTAAGGCTCTAAAAACTTCCCTAATAAGATCAGCTAAACGACGAAATTGAAATTGATGAGAAAAATTACTTTGATCAATGCCATAAGCTTGGAATAAGCGTTGGCCAAAGTCGTCACCGTAGCTTTCTTGTAGATGATACAAATCTTCTCTTGCATCACTAATTCTAATATCTTCAAAGTCAATAATACCTTCGATTAAGTTTGTATTAGTATTGAATAAAATGTGACGAGATTGAAGGTCGCCGTGAATTAATGTCGGTTGGTAATCAAATTCGTCCAAATTTCGTCGGTAAAAATCGAACCAATACTGGCAGCGTTCCTGCTGATCCGAATTTAGATGTAGATAAAGTCGTTTCTCAGCAAATTGAATTATATCTTTTATTGGTACTGCTTCAAACTGCCGGTAAGGAATACCAAAGGAAACAGCTTCTTCAACTGGGAAGTTGTGCAACACCCGCAAAAAACCAGCCACCTGATCAATGACAACGTCCTTTTTTTGATTGGATAAACGGCGGTAGTGTTTTTCCTCAAAAGGCTCACCTTCAATCATGGGATAGCTGCAAAAAGGCAAGCCGTTATCCATATGACTGATCTTTTCGAATTGTGGGATAGAAATTGGCATTTGAGGCCCTAGCTGAGGCAATAGTTGTTCTTCCCATCTGAGCCGTCGAATGGAATCAGAGTGTTTAGCACACCTAATAATATAGTTTTGGCCCATTTGTTTATGATGAAAAGCATAAGTACAAAAGCTGGATCCTTGTCCACAAAATCGTAAGTCTTTAGGTGATTGTATTGAAAAACTCTGTTCGATTAGTTGCTTCACAAAGGATCGGTTATAAACTGGTTTTCGGCTACTATAACGGCTGGATCGTCTGGAAGATGTGTCTCGCTCAGCTAATTGATGCTCCAAGAGTTTGTCAAACGACTGTTGAGTAGAAATAATCAGTTGTTGCAAATCCTTGATTTGTTCATCTTTTTTTGATATTTGTTCCCACAATCGTTCGATTTGCTGATCTAGTTGGCGTGTTTTCTGTTCCTGCTGTCCCATTTGTCACCTTTTCAATTTGGTCTTAATTTGTCTTTATTGAATACCAGAGAGGCGTAATGCTAACACTTTTTGCACACACACAAAAGTTAACTGTCCAATTATATCAATCGTTTATTGGCTTGAATAGTCAAATATGTTGTAACGATATATAATTTGAAAAACTTCGGATAAATCCTGAACTTGATAGATTGATTTTAGATCCAAATAGTGCTAGACTCTCAGTTCTGTTGTAGTCCAGAACGGCCTACAATCATGATCATTATTTGTTAGGAGAGTTAATGAAAAATATAAGTTTAATTATTTTGTTTTTAGCCGTTAGTGTTATAGCAAATGCCGATCTCAAAGACCCGGCTCTGGCTATATACTATAGTTTTGATGATATAAAAGGTAATATTATTAAGGATGGGTCTACTTCCGGCAACGACGGAGAAATCGTCGGTAATGCTAAATTTGAGAAAGGCCAAAATGGCCAATCCATTGAATTGAAAGAGAATGTTTGGATCAAAATAAACGGAGCTGAATTTAAAAATTTACCTAAGGATGGGTTTTCTCTGGTTACTTGGGTTAATCACGAAGATTCAGGTGAGCCACAAAGTCTCTTCGATGCCATCGGTGATAAGCATGGTAGCGGCTTATTTCACGTTGAAATTCGACCGGCTGGTTTTCGTTTCTTTCACCGAAATGATGCTCAACAAGAAGTTTTTAATATTAACCCTGGTCCAGTAATAAAAGGTAAAAAGTGGCACCATTTTGCAGGTACTTATGATGCCAAAAGTAGAGCTGTTGCTACCTATGTAGATGGTAAGAAAACGCATGAAGCTAAAGCTGCTAAGGGAGTGTTAGCAACAAACTGGAAAGTGACCGCTGGTATCGGCCACCATAAAAATGGACGTTGGTACAAAGGGTTACTAGATGAGTTTTTCTTGTTTGGCAAAGCTGTTACCCCACAGGAAATCAAAGAAATTATGGATGGCGATTTTTTAGCTGTCAAACCATTAGGCAAATTGCCAATAGCTTGGGGAGCAATTAAGTCTAATCTGTAGAATAAGTCCAATACAATTCGATAATACTAAAAGAGCCCGACATCAATTGATTTGATGTCGGGCTCTTTGACGTTCAATCCCAGATTTTATATTCGATCTGGTTCTAAGCGTACTATTGGAGTTATTTGGTTTTTAGCATGCCCCAAGTGGTCGTTAACCGGTTTTTGGGATCTACAGCTGTAACTGGGGAAGAGGCTTCAATAAAGTTATCAAATGCAACCGTTAGTTCTCCCTTGTCAGTTTCAGCAATACCGGCATAAATACCAACCTTGATCGGGTCTTTGAGGGCACTTTTAACCTTACCGACCGAAACCCAATCGCCCTTACCTTCGGGCTTGAACCAAGATTCGTAAGTGTCACCGTCTCTTTTTACACGCAAAGAGATAGCAATCTCACCAGCTGGAGGTAGGTAGTCTGGTGTGACACCGACATAACCCAAGTCTCCAGCGTCATTTTCACGTCTCTGATACTGCAAAACAGCATTATTGTCGTTGCCACCACGGCCCCATAATTTTAAGGTGACCCATTCACCGTCTCGATCTTTGCTGTCCTTGGTCGTTTCGGATTTAATCAAGATACCAGCGACTGTACTACCACCCTTGTAGGTATTAACAAAATCAGTGCTAATATCGAAGCTTTTTTGGCTTACTTCTTGATAGAAGATCAACGCGTCGCTATTCCCCCAAACATTACCGTTGAAACCACCAGTAACATTTAGCTTCCCACCACTAACCTGGAATTTACCCACGTCAGGGTTATCAATGCTCCACATATCACTTAATTTGGAACCTTCAAATTCATCACTTTGTAACGTATCTTTGAGGCCTGCTGAAACTGGCAGGACTATCAATCCGAGGATACAAAGCAAACAGATAGAAGTCGCAAAGAGACGACTTTGTTTCATCATTTGACTTATTTTCTCCTTAAATAAGGTATTTCAATTCGCGCGCATTATACCAAACTCGTTTCCAGTGGTCAAGAAAGCAATTGTGGTTACTTGACAATCCTAGATTGGCTTTGCTATGATTTCGTCGATACGACTATCATTTTCTCGTTACGAACTTAACTGACCATATGGATAAGCCTATCCAGTATATCCTCTGCCTAGTATTCTTTTGTTTAGTTTCCATTTTGCCGGCTCAAATTAGAACTCACGACAACGGAGAAGTCACCTTCTCCCTCATCCGAGATAGCAAAACTGGTATGTTAAGAGGGCTTTCTGGTTGGAATGGTCGAAACTTATCAGATAACTTTCGTTATCCTGTTGATGGTCAGCGGCAATACTTAGGTATGTATTCTGATATTTGGATTGGTACAGCCAAAGAGCTCGTTGCTGGGGGTTGGAATCTGAACGGTAAAAGTAACTGGGCTGCTAAACAAGAAATTAGCCTAACCGATATACCGGACGGAAAACAGTCCACATCAGTTGAGTATGAAGCGGTCGATGTTGATTTAAACCTGTTAGTTACACAACAGGTAATTAGTTGGGGAAGATCTACACACCCTGATGCTGACGATTTTGTAGTCATTCAGTTGACTATTACCAATAGTGATGTCATTGATCTGACAGGTGTATATGTTTCCATTTGCGCTGACTGGAATATGGATCAAGTTGGAGCAGACAAAACCGACTTTAGTAAAGACTGGTTCGACTACAATAAAGAACTTTCCATGCTTTATGCCTATGATGGAGACGATTCGGATGGCCTTGATCCAGTCCATGCTGGATTAATCCTGCTGGACGGTAAGTTAGCGACTCACCAGATATTTCCTATAAAAAATCAAGAAAATGGTCAGTTGAACACTGCTGTATTTGCCCCTGCTTACCGTTCCCCGTTGATCTCAGATCCAAACCGTTTTTATCGTTCTAAGATAAGTGCTAGAAATAAAGCCGATTTGGACGAATTGAAGTGGGCAGCTTGGGACTACGTTGCGATCTTATCCGCTGGTCGGTACGATATTCGAGCTAAACAGTCAATTCAAATAACGTTTGCGTTAGTAGCAGGAAAGAGCAAATCCGATCTGTTAGATAATGCTCAGATGGCAAAATGGATCACTTATAGCCCCCAAAATATTACCCTAGAGCGTTCGCAAGGATTAGTCAAGTTACAATGGGAGCCAGCCATTAATTATGTTGATGGCTACCAGGTTAGACGCCTGACAATAGGTGAGAGTAATCTAGACCAACTAGGACCCAGAATCCTTAACAGCCTAAGGTACGACGACGCAACTGTCGAAAGGGGGATACGGTATAGGTATACTATTCTACCTGTTGTTGGTACTGCCCTAGAAGAATTAGCATCTAAACCAATTGATACTACTCTTGCTTCTACTCCGGAAAATGTTATTCTCACCGATCAGGATAAGGCTGTTCTAGTTACTTGGAATGAACCACTATATGTTCCAGCCGGTTATTATGTTTTTCGGCGTGCTGAAGGCGAAAGTGACTTTAGGCAGATTACACCAGATATAGTCAAAGACCTGACTTTTGCTGATTTTGAAGTTGAAACCGGTGTCGAATATGTTTATCGGGTTCGTCCGCTAGATGCCAAGCAGCAACCTTTGGCCTTCGATTCCAACGAAGTACGCATCTTACCAGTTTTTCCACCTTCCCGTTTGTATACTGAACGAAGGACCAAACCTGACTCAATCACAGTTTACTGGCCTTTGGTTTCGGAACGTATTGCCGGCTACAATGTCTATAGAAGTTACAACGGGATAGAACCTTGGACGCGTATTGCGAGTATTTTACAATCAGAAATACAAAATCTGAGAGAGAAACCTAGTAGTTCTGTCCCACCCACGGGTCAATTTTCAGTCTTAGACCAAATCGATCTTCATTTTGTAGATCCCAATGTTTATAACGGATCAACCTACTACTACATGGTCACAGCATTAAATCAAGAAGGTCGAGAAAGTCAAGCGTCTACTCCTACTGAACGCTTATTGATCAGCGATCAAAATGAGCTTTCAACTCAGGTCAATTTGTTAAAAATATTTACTTATCCGAGTCCTTGGCAACTACTAAAATATGATCGATTAACTTTCGCTAATCTAATGGGACAGGTGGTAATCACTATTTTCACTCCAAATGGAGATTTAGTACATCGAATCGATCATATCGATGGCAAGGATAAAACGACTTGGGATGGACGAAATAAGGATGGTCGTTTAATATCGCCCGGTGTGTATATATATCATGTTGAAACACTAAACCCCCAAATTGTTGGAAAGATTTCGTTTAGCGGTCAAATTACAGTCTTTCATTAAACTCATAAATGACAATAGTGAGTTTCGGTATGCTGCAATGTAACAGAGATTTGGTCTTGACAGCTAAGCTTTAGTTCAACTATAATTCCCTGCCCTTTTCGGGAGATAGTTTCGTGCCCTATGACGAAATGGTCTGATCTACTTGCCCCTGTGGTGGAATTGGTATACACAGCAGGTTGAGGGCCTGTGTCCAAACGGACGTGCTGGTTCGAGTCCAGTCGGGGGCATACCAACAGTGTTTATTAAAAAGCGAAGGTTATTTAGATGACCTTCGCTTTTTCTTGTAGTTACCGATTTGTTTTTTAATTCTTGTGTTCATCATTTTCTCCCTTTGGCAGCATCTGGTAAATAATATATGGTCTGTCATAGACTTTCCCTTCTTCTACAATTGGATAACTGTAGGTTTGACCAATAGTTGCCACTAAGTATGGCTTGGCACCAGCCGTTATAGATTGTTTTGCTAGATGGTCTAGATTACGTTCGACTATACCTTTTTTATGATCGTTGTACCTACTCTGATATACAGACCGGTTAGCATAAAACATTAAAAAGAAATGGCTTCCGTGCCCAGCATCATCAATAAAGAAACAAGAATTATTCGAATATGTAGCCTGAATTTTCTCGCCGATGACCTTATGGTATGAATCGTTTCGGTTAGTCTGTGTGACAGCAATTGCTGACTCGACATAGCTAGTGATATAAGTTGTTGACGCCAAGATTGCTATAATTCGCATTAAATCCCAAGCTTTTTGCCTGAATTTCCATCTGCTTAACCCGTGATAAATTATGCACAAAGCTAAAAATAGAAACAGCGATAATCCTATTTGCTGAATGATCCAAAAATTGGTCTCTATGTAGGGAGCAAAATTATTTAAGCTATCAAATTGGTCTCGGCCTTGGACTAGGCTTTTTCCTCCTTTTACTATTCTTAGGCTAATTGATGATGCAATTAGACAACTGGTATAAATGAAATCCATATGGTTGAAAGTGCGACTTATGACAACCGACAAGCAAATCAATAATGGTGGTAAGCCAATCATGGTAGCTGATGGAGTTTTTGTTAAAGCATAACAGTGTGGAACAATCACACCAATTGACCAAGCCAAAATAAAAAACTCGCCCAACCGACGTTTCCTAATCATTACCACAATCAAAAATAGAACTGACAGTAGCAAAAAGGCGTAAAAACCGGGATAAAATAAAGTCATGTAATCGAATAAGGGACGATCCCATGTAGCTCCCCAACTCTCCACATCAGTTGAAAGATGATCTATCACACGCTTGTGTTCCCAGAGGAATTCCTTAGGATGACGAACTAGACAATAAATCGTCCAAGGCGCAACAGTAATTAATGAAGACAAAAATACGTAACCTAGATGTTTAAGCCTGATTTGTAGAATTGTATTGGGCTCTGGCCGGAGAAATTTGATACGATAGGAAAGCCAAACTACGGAAGCAATACCAAAAGTGATAAGAGCTAGATAGCTTTTAGAAAGATAAGCCAAACCTTGAGCGAAACCGCATAAAACATAAGTTTGCCACCGACCACTTCGTATGGCACACAACAGTAACCAACAGGCCAATTCAACCCAAAACAAGAGGCTAATATCGATATGATCTGAGTATTTGTAGCCGTGCACTGAACCAAATAAAAAGGGATTGAAACTTTGCAAAAAAGCTGCAATTAAGCCAGTCTTCTGATCAAAAAGGTGTTGAGAAATCTGGTAGGTAATCCAGACAGAAGCCGTGGCTAGAATTGCAGAAGGAAAACGTAAAGCAAAAGTATTAAAGCCAAATGTCCAGTATGACAAACAGATTTTCCACATAGCTAAAGGAGGCTTGTGCAACCAAATATGATTCCCCCCCCAATTTTTATAATCGAAGGCTAACCATGGCTGGTCGTAAAGTGTGAACAGAAAAGGATGTTTTGTCAGGTTGCGACTAACAATAGCATGAAAGCCTTCATCCCAATAATGGATAGCTGTATGATCAAGGTTAGTTAGCATGGTCAAGAAAGAAGTACTCAAAATGCTAATTATCCAGAAACGTGAGGAAGTTATCATTGAATAAGCTCACAAACAACCTGAGCATAGCAAAGCTATTGTTAGTCGTCAATGTCTGAATGTTACATTTCAACTGACCGGTCTAGGTACCAGAGAGTACAAAAAGTGATTGACATCGAGAAGAATTGACTAATTTAATTCGATTAATTGAGAGGTTATCATTATGGAATACGTTAATTTTGGAAAAGCAGGAGTTAATGTCAGTCAAGTTGCACTTGGACTAGGGTTGAGAGGACAGAATGACGCTGTTGAAGTTGAAAGAATGATTTCCTATGCTATTGATCAGGGGATCAACTTCATTGATTGTGCTAACATCTATGGCACGATGGATGATCGGGCCAACATTGGCCAATCCGAAATCATTTTAGGTCGGGCTATTAAAAAACGGCGAGACAATCTGGTAGTTACGTCCAAGGTTTGTTCTTCCATAGGCAGTGGTACCAACGATTCAGGTCTGTCACGTTACCATATCCTACGCGAGATTGACCGATCTCTAAAGCGTTTGGATACTGATCATGTCGATATTTATTTAATTCATGCACCCGATGATAGAACGCCACTCGCTGAAACTTTACGTGCTATGGATGATATTGTACGGTCAGGTAAAGCTCGCTATGTCGGTTGCTGTAACTTTCCAGCTTGGAAAGTATGTCAGTCTCTGTGGGTGGCAGATCAACTTGGAGTCGATCCAATCATTGGTATTCAAAATTCTTATAGTCTACTAAATCGCCGATTAGAATTAGAAATGTTTGGCCTACTCGCTGAAATGGGACTGGGTATGATGGCTTATAGTCCACTGGCCGTTGGCCTGCTTAGTGGTATTTATCAACCTCGCCAAAATCCACCAATCGGTAGTTATTGGGCGCAACACCCCGATCAATTTACGAAACAAATGCAGGGAAACGAGGGAAAAGTCATAGAAACTCTAATCAAACTGGCTAAAGAAATTAGCAAAACACCCGCTCAGTTAGCACAAGCCTGGATCCTGTCGAAGCCTGAAGTGACGGTTTTCATATCTGGTAGTGATTCCATCAGCCAAATTGAAGATAATATAGGTGCTGTTGGCTGGAAAATTGACAGCCAGATTATGAAGGAATTGGATGAGGTTTCTGCATCTTTTGCTACCTAATCGGCTAATTTCAGAATAAACACCCAATCTTGACAAGCCTAAACGAAAGGGCTAAAATAGCCAGAATAGGGAGAGAGAATGTCAGTACGCAGAACCAACGTGTTGCTGATTACCAGCGATCAACAGCATTGGAATACACTTGGTCAATATAACCCGGAGATACAAACTCCGCATCTTGATCGGCTGGCCGAATCAGGTACTACCTTCAGCAGAGCATACTGTCCTAATCCAACTTGTACGCCTACCAGGGCATCAATTATCACAGGGCAATATCCAAGTCAACATGGTGCTTATTCTCTAGGGACTAAACTGCTGGAAAGTCGTCATACGGTTGGAGAAGATTTCTTACAAGCGGGTTATCGTACTAGTTTGATTGGTAAAGCTCATTTCCAGCCACTTCGTGAGAGTGAAGAGTTTTCATCTCTGGAATCTTATCCTATTTTACAGGACTTAGACTTTTGGTCTGAATTTGACGAAACTTTTTATGGTTTCGAACACATAGAGTTAGCTCGTAATCATACAGACGAAGCACATGTTGGTCAGCATTATGCCATCTGGCTGGAAAATAAGGGGTGCAAAAACTGGAGAGACTATTTCCGCTCTCCAACCGGTAATAATGATACTCAACGTCGAAAGTGGCTAATACCAGAGGAATATCACTACAATACTTGGATTGCTGAACGGACTAACAGTCTGCTCAGTCAGTATCATGAAGCAGGAGATAACTTTTTCCTGTGGTCTAGTTTTTTCGATCCACACCCGAAGTATCTGGTACCGGAACCTTGGGATAGTATGTATGATCCAAACCAGATAACAGTACCTTCGCTTGTGTCTGGCGAACATGTAAAAAACCCACCTCACTTTCAGATGACTCAAGAGATAAAGCCAGACTTCTCCGCCTATCGAGAAAGCGGACAAGGAATTCACGGCTGCCACTCACATCTTCATAATCGTGATGAATTGGCTAAGGATATTGCCATTTACTATGGAATGGTTAGCATGATGGATCATTACATCGGCCAAATTGTTAATCATTTGGATGCGTTAGGCTTAGCTGAGAATACCCTAATCGTTTTTACTTCTGATCATGGGCATTTTTACGGTCACCACGGACTAACAGCTAAGGGGCCATTCCATTACGAAGATTTAATTCGAGTGCCAATGATCGTTCGTCAGCCAGGTAGAGTACCTGCCGGCAAAACATCCACAGCTTTACAAACACTGGTAGATTACGCCCCCACTTTTCTCAGCGCAGCCGATATAAAAATTCCTTATTCTATGACAGGGAAAGACCAAACAGGTGTTTGGTATAATTATGATGATACTCTAAAACGGGATCATGTAATGGTCGAAAATCGACATGAGCCAACTACCATCCACCTAAAAACCTACATTGAGGATCGGTATAAAATTACTGTTTACTACAATCAATCTTATGGTGAATTGTTCGACTTGGAAACTGACCCAGAAGAACTACATAATCTCTGGGATGATCCTAATTCTGTCGAGCTAAAGTCCGAACTGATTGCTAGATTCCTATCCGCCCAACTCGGGGCTGAGCCCTTACCAATGCCACGTATCTCAGGTGCCTAAGCTTGTGTTAAATTATCAATCAGTAGTAGAAAGGATTGAGTTTTTTTCCAATCATTCACCAAATGTAATCTTACAAACCGTTGAGAGAATAGTAGAACTGCCAATTTTCTTCCTGCAAGTGTTATCTGCAAACTCTGGTCAATCAGTACCAAAAATTCTTATTTCGGCTGGTATACACGGCGATGAGCCTGCGGGTGTAGAAGCTGTGCTGACTTTCTTAGAGCAGTATTTGCCACCATGGCGCAACCAATTTCATTTTGACGTTTTTCCTTGTTTAAACCCCTTTGGTCTTGTTCACAACCTTCGTGAAAATTCGGACGGGATCGATATTAACCGTACATTTGAAGATGAGCCCACAATTGAGGCCCGAGCTGTGCAATCAGTACTAGAGTACTCTAAATACGATCTGTTCATCGAATTCCATGAAGACTGGGAGTATGATGGATTTTACCTTTTTGAATTGAATGAAAACCGGCTGCAACTTGGAGAATACGTTACTTCTGCTGTTGGTTTGATAGGTAAACTCCACCAGAATGCACTGGTTGATGAATATCGCACTAATAATGAGGCCGTATTACGACCGACACCTGAAGTAAGGGTGAGAGGGCCAATGCCTGTTTACTTATTTAAGCGAAAAAAAGCTTGTCGTACGATTACTTGTGAAACGCCCTCGTCATTTTGGTCAATGTCGAAACGGGTGGACGCTCATTTAAAAGCACTGACGACTGCACTTGACTGTTTACTAGAAGAAAATCAATATGGATTGGAGTTCTGTCAATGACGATGTTGATTCCTTTTCAAGAAAAATTGCCCCAAATTTCCGATTCAGCTTATGTGGCTGAAGGTGCCAAACTCATCGGTGCTGTCACCGTGGACGAAGAAGCCTCGGTTTGGTTTAATTGCGTGCTTCGAGCGGATATTGATGAAATTAGAGTTGGTCGAAGAACAAATATTCAAGATGGAACGATTGTACACTTAGATTTGGGGCAACCATGCTTAATTGGTGAAGATGTCACTATTGGGCATGGTGCGATTATTCATGGTTGCATCATTGAAGATCAAGCTCTAATTTCAATGGGTGCTATAATTCTAAGTGGAGCCAAAATCGGTGCTCGATCTGTCATTGGAGCAGGTGCAGTAGTTTTGGAAGGGCAAGAAATCCCACCCGATAGTGTAGTTTTGGGGGTGCCAGCTAAAGTTCGCCGTCAGGTTGATGAAGCCGACTTAGCAAGGGCTAAACACGGTGTTGAAGAATACGTTCGGCTTGGGCAAATGATGCGTCGTGGTCAGTCAGACAGCTAAACAAGCGGCCAATCAAGTTGGTCTATTCATTTTTGATGATGTAGATGTTGGAGATTTTGCTGGTATCTATCAAGTATTCTCTGCCGTCGAGCGGATACGGCCAGAATCATTCTCTATTTTTACATTTGCCTTGCGACTGCAACCAGTTATTTGTACTGGTGGACTGACCATTATGCCACAATATACTTTTGGGGACTTGGAAATGGATACGAAAATGAACATCCTAGTTGTACCTGGTGGTGAAGGCCGACGGATGCCAGTCTCTAACCCAATGATTCAATCGAAATTGGGTACTGTTGCAGATAAATGTGACTTTATTCTCGGCGTTTCGACCGGGACACTTATCTTGGCTGCAGCTGGTGTTTTACGCCAGAGGCAAGTCACTACGCATTGGCTATCACTAGCGGAATTACAGAGAAGGGAAGACCTGGTCCCATACCCCGGCAAAATTGTACAATGTGGTCGGGTAATCACGTGTGCTGGCGGAGCACTGGGAGTCGATGTTGGTTTAAATGTTGTAAGAGAATTATACGGTCAACACTTAGTAACTGAGGTGAAAAGTCTGATCGAATACCAGCCGGTAGAAACTCAACTAACCAAATTCTAGATAGCCAGATTGCAGAATAACTGTAGCCAATGTAAACGAAAAGGGATTACTCCAGACTCCTTTCGTTCGAGTTATTTACATAGGATAGTATGGCGGGCACGTCAGGCTTTCACCATCTAACGGCGAGAGCGGGACGGTTTTCGAACACGAAGGAAAGTTGGTTTGTCAAGTTCGGCCTCATCACTGGGCAAACCGGCTTGTTTAGCCCGGTTATCGTTATTTGGTGGCTTGGGCTGAGAAAGAAAAGTCTGGTCGTCATCCATATAGGTTGTGTCTTGGTTCAAGTTTCCAGCTACCGCTCTTGTAGACTGGGCTCGAGTAGGGGCAGAAGAAAATCCTGCTTGTCTCATACTGTTCGTATTAGACCTCTGTCGAGGGTTTTGCGCAAACGGGTTTCCACTGGGTCTTACTGGCCGGTCAGTTTGCATTGGGTTAGTATAACCGGCTTCACCGAACGGCATGTCGCTACCAACATCCAGTGATGATTGATTAGTATCAAACCCAGTTGCAATTACGGTAATGTACAGTTCATCTTCCAAATCTTCATTGTAAGATAAACCAAAAATGACTTGGCTTGAGTTAATTTGTCCTGGATTAGCAGCTTCCCCAATTATCTCCATTGCATTTTCAAGTTCCTGAGCTGCGAAATTAGGTGATGCAGTGAAGTTGACGATAACTCCGGTTGCGCCCTCAATTGTACTTTGCTCGAGTAGTGGAGAAGAAATCGCACTTTGGGCCGCCAGCTGTGCTCTGTCGTCGTTAGTGCCAAACCCAACCCCCATCAACGCAGTACCCGAATCCTGCATTATGGTTTTAATATCAGCAAAATCGAGATTAACAGCCCCTGGCACCTGAATCATATCTGAAATACTCTGTACTGCATTTAGCAGAATATCATCAACCATACGAAAAGACGCTAATAAGGGAAGCTTTTTATCACCAAGCTCCATTAATCGTTGATTAGGGATCACAATCACTGAGTCAGTATTTTCCCGCATTTCTTCCAATCCCTGATCGGCAGAAAGTTCCCGGCTTCTTCCTTCAAATCGAAAAGGACGAGTGACGACACCGATTGTTAGTGCACCAGCGTCCTTAGCTAAACCGGCTACTACGGGAGCTGCACCTGTACCAGTACCTCCACCCATACCTGCGGTGACAAACACCATGTCAGCGTCGGAAACAATCCTTTGCAAATCATCAATATTCTCTTCCGCAGCTTTGCGCCCAACATCAGGATTGGCCCCCGCCCCAAGACCGTCTGTCGTGTTAGCACCAATCTGAATTTGGGTAGCCGTATGACACTGCTGCAAAGCTTGCAAATCTGTATTGACGACAAAAAAATCGATCCCTGCTAGTTCCGCGTCAATCATGTGTTTGACAGCATTATTCCCGCCGCCACCTACACCAATAACCTTAATCCGTGCCTGGCCACTTAATTGGGTATCTTCAAACTCAATCATCTTAATCCCCGTTCTTTCCATGGAAGGAATTCATGATAACAACGAATACTTAACTCTAAGCAATTGCTACGCGAACGATCTGGCTATTATAAAATAGGCAGATTATTGAAGTCAACACGTTTTTCTTACAACACTGCTTATAGGTAAAATGGATTCCTTATTTTTCATAATTTGACGAGAATAATATGCCGATCAATCACAACCACTCATTTGAATTCCAGATTAATTGGCGTACTATATACTTAACTTTTTCTACTCAATACCACCGGCTAATTCAGTGGCTAAATCCACACGACGACGTATCAGGTCAAATCCACTTTGCCAAAAGTCGGGATCTTCAATATCGAAGCCAACTGCTGAAACCAGCTTAGCTGGTGAATCGGATCCACCAGCTCTCAACAAATCAAAATATCGGGAGACAAAAGCGTCTCCTTCCTTCCGATATTGAGCATATAACGACAAAACCAATAACTCGCCAAAGGCATACGCGTAAACGTAGAATGGTGTCCGATATACATGAGGAATGTAAAGCCACCAGTAACTATGCTCAGCGCCAAGTTTTAGTGAATCACCAAACATCTCCTGCTGTTTTTTTTGCCATAATTCACCGTATGCAGTAACGGTTTGTTCACCACTATTCCGTCGTAAATCATGGGCAGACCGTTCGAACCGGAACATAGCAATTTGGCGGAAAACAGTGGCGAACGTATCTTCAGTCTTACTACACAGTAGTGCCAACTGATCTTGTGCGGAGGTAAGTTGGTTTTGTAATTTGTCAAAAACTAACATTTCGGCAAACGTACTGGCTGTTTCAGCTAAAGGCAAAACGGGATGATAATTTAGTAGGTTTTGTTGATTGGCCAAAATGTCATGAATTCCATGCCCCAACTCATGCGCCAATGTTGTGACATCTCTCAGACTACCGTTGTAATTCATAAAAACGTAAGGATGATGTTGAGGCGTAACTCCCATGCAGTAAGCACCACCCTGTTTGCCTGATGTAACTTTCGCGTCAATCCAATTTTGACTGAAAAATGGTTCAGCTATATTGGCTAGCTGAGGAGAAAAATCAGCAAAAGCTTCCATGATAATCGTTTGTGCTTGACCGAAATCAAATTCAGTTTGTGTATCCGAAATAGGAGCATAGCGATCGTAATGAGTCAGCTGATCTATATTTAACAATTGCTGTTTGAGTTGATAATAATTACTGACAATATCGAAGTTGTTAACGGTAACTTCAACCATAGTGTCGACCACCGATTGATCAATATCGTTACTCAAATGGCGAGAAGATTCTGGTCGCTCAAAATTTCTTAAGCGATCTATAACATGTTTTTCATGCAGTAGCGTGTTAAAAATAAAAGTTAACAAATGACTATTATTTTCTAGCTGCTCCGAGAAAACGTGAGCAGCGACACGTCGACGTTCTCTATCTGGTTCTTGAAAACGAACCAATAACTGACTCTGTGTGAGTTCCTGACCGTCAATTGGATAAACAATACGAGAGGTGGTTTCCGTAAATAAGCGGGAAAAAGCACGTCCACCACTATTAGAAGTCTCTTCTAAAACTTTCTCTTGGCTTTCAGTAAGATTGTGCTTAGCTAAATCTCGCTGGTGCCGAACGTAGTAGTTGTAGTCAGACAAGCGCACATCAGCAGAAAGCCGACTAAATGTATCGGCTGGAATCTTACCTATTTCTAGATCAAAAAAAATCAGATGGGTCGAAGCTTGAGAATTAATCTCACGTGTGCGCTGAAGTAACGCACCTCTTTCGGGTTTTGTAGTATCAGTACTAAACAGCAAATGGGCAAAGGCTTGTGGCTGATACTGGTCGGCCAGTAGTTTTTCGTATGCTTGAATAGCTTCAAGCAACAGCTCAACCGTTAGTTCAGGTTGTGCAATTCGACCCTTGTACCTTGTTTCGAAGGCAGCAGCGTCAATAACTATATGAGATAAATCTTCTTCGATCTTGGGGTCATCAATCCCAGCGTATAGATCAGTTAAGTCCCAAGAAGGAGTACTATGGGATGAGATATTGGCACACATTTTTTACCTATTACTTTTATTCAAAATTAATTTGGACTTGGTGTCCTTCCTCTAAAAATGCAGTAAGTAAATTCACTGCCCCTTGTAAATCTTCTTTGTGAACAGTTTCAATAGTAGTATGAATGTATCGAGTCGGTACTGAGATTGTGGCAACCGGAACTCCTGACCCTGATTTTTGCATAGCAGCAGAATCAGTACCCCCACGTGGTAGGATTTCGTGTTGCCATTTGATATCCCTTTTGTCAGCTAATTGTCGAAGACATTTAACCAATTGAGGATGCTGGATAGCTGAGGAATCAAATATTTTGATGGCAGCGCCTTCTCCCAGTTTGGTTATCTGCTCATGTCCAGAAACCCCCGGAATATCGGTTGCCAGAGTGGTATCGAGACAAATACCAATATCTGGATTGATGCTATTTGCACTGGTCGTAGCCCCTCGTAATCCAATTTCTTCTTGAGAGGTTGCTACCGCATAGGTTTCAAAACCAAATTCACTAGTGGACTGCATTGCACGAATCATGGTATAGACTGCTACCCGATTGTCCATCGATTTACAAGAAACACAATCACCAAGCTCTAGAAAGTTTTGCCTCATGGTCACTGGTGTACCAATTGATACTTTTTCTTTTACTATATCGGCTGGCAAACCCAGGTCGACTACAAAGTCGCTAACTTCTGGTTTCTTATTACGGTCGCTATCTTTTTGGATATGAGGAGGTTTTAATCCTGGGTATAATACACCAGTTAGGTCCCCATCTTCTGTACAAATCCGTACGTGTTGAGCGACCATATTACGAGGATCATGTCCCCCCAAAGGTACTAACCGAATCCAACCTTTATCATCTATGTTGCTCACCATAAAACCAATTTCATCCATATGAGCAGCAATCATTACCTTCAAAGCACCAGGTTTTCGCTTGACACAGATCATATTTCCCATAGCATCAACCGAGATCTCATCCACTATTGGGTCAAGTTCTCGCCTGACTATATCACGAATCCGGCCTTCAAATCCGGGAATGCCTGAAGCCTCACAAAGTTCTTTCAATAATTCCATTTGATTTCTCCAAATTGTAACAAACTAATGATTAACGGATGATTTTTCCAAAAGCTTAAAGAACTAGTTACTTAAGAAACATTTTTCTTCTGACAAACAGAGCTATTTGATAATGAATAACTTTACCTAAATGGCTATTTAGTAGCAAACAAATTCTGAAAAGCATTGATAGATGATCGAAATCCATCCTCAAAACTGGCATTAGGCTTGGGGCGATACACACTCTCGAAGGAAATTACCCCACTGTAATTGTCTAGTTTCAGTGCTTCAGCCAAACCAGAAAGGTAGGAGGCCATATCACCCGTATTGAACGGCACAAATTCAACCATCGCTTGTGCAATATCAATTCGTGCATCTTTGAGATGTATGTGTCCCAAGTATCCGTCTCGTAAACATTGGTAGCCATCTGGATATGCTTTTTCAGTACAATATAGGCTATTACACGGATCCCAAAGAACCTTCAGTCGATCAGATCCAAGCTGATCAATCAATTTTCGTGCTAAATAAGCTGAAGTAATCATTGATCCATTACCTGTCTCTACTACCAAAGTAATATCTTCGTCTTCAGCAATTTGAACTGGTAATTCTAGCAAAGTCACTAATTTGTCCCAAGCTCCATTAGCTACAATCCACTCCTCTGCCCCTTGAGCACCGAAAAGGATCATCTCTTTACGAAAACTCATTATACGAACGAGTTGACAATCAAGCATCTTTGCCATTTGAATACACTTTTTAAGGTCAGTAATCTGTTGCTGGTATGCATTGTCGTTGAGTGTGACCTCTGCTACAGCTAAACCACTAAATATATGGCGTGATATACAAGAAATCTGAATTCCATGGGCTGTGACTAGTCGCTTTATCCAATCAATTTCCTCTGATGTCATGTCGCCGACTTCTTTATCTTTACCCGAAGGCATTGTTAGATATTGGAGTTCAGCGTAGCTTATTTGGAACTCGTTCATGACGGACAGAGTATGTTCAAGGTTTCGACTAATTCCGTCGACGATCACACCCAGCCGGTAAGCTGGTCTGTTAATATAGTTAGACATCTATACGTAATCCTGACTTAAATTATTATCTACCTGTACTTTAACTTGGCCCATAACGCTAATTTCTTATTCTTGAACTCAACGGCTAAGCCACTTTCCAGCGTGAAACCTGCATCTCGCCAAGCGGAGATACCACCCTTAAGAACCTGGAGTAACTGTGGCTGAAACCCAAAGTCGTTCTGCAATAAAATCTGTGTCGCCCGGACACTTGAGTTTTCAGCGGGTCAGCTACAATAAAAAACAATAACCTCATTTCTTGGTAGCTCACGATGGCGATCGACCAGTTCACGGATAGGTAAAGATATTGCACCAGGCAAATGGCTTTTCTCATACGACTTCAGGCCCCGTACATCGACGATTAGGAAATTTTCCTGTTTGTCCATTATTTTTTTTAACTCATGAACTGTTGCTCGCTTAGGTTGAGCCAGAATTGTCGGTACCACCGCCAAAAAAAATACCGCTAACAGACACAGTTTCTTTGCTAGGTACATCTTAGAAAAATATCTTTGTTGCTTCATTTTGACCAACTCTTCCTTTCATATGATTTGGTAGGCAATCCAAGGAGATTAAGAGTAACATACCAAAATTTGGTTAACAATCTACTTACGTTAAATCAGACTGAATAAGCAACCGATCCATCTTCACGTAGTAAAGTTTCCGCAGTATTCATCGACTCAAACGGAGGTAGTCGGCTAGCATCCAATTCCACCCCTAAGCCAGAAGCGGTGGGAATTGGAATATAACCGCCTTCTCTTTTGTAGCAAGTAGTAAAAAAATCATACTGTTCAGATTCGTCGTCTTTGGTATATTCTTGAGTGATAAAATTCGGAATACTGGTATCAAGGTGAATCGACGCCGCAGTAATCAGTGGTCCCAAGAAGTTGTGAGTTACCACTGCACTATGGTAAGACTCTGCAATAGCAGCAATTTTCTTGCAATGTGTAAGCCCACCAGCTAAAGCCACATCAGGACGAACATATTGTGGACCGCCAAAGTGAAGCAATTCACGAAATTCCCAGATAGTCGTTAATCGTTCACCATTACCGATCGGGATATTGATCCGTTTCGCCATTTCACCTTGCGTAGTAATACTGTCAATTTGAATAGGATCTTCAATAAAGTACAAGTTAAATTCTGCTAAATGTTCGGCTAATGCAATGCTGTTCATCGGACTTAGTTTTCGATGTACTTCAGCAATCAAATCTAGACCGGAACCACCACCTGAACGAGCCGCAGCAACGATGTCTCGTACGGACCTAATCATCTGATCCTGTGTCATATTTTGAAAACCATCCACTAGAGGGTCAAATTTAATGGCGGTGAACCCTTCACTCACTGCTGACTTGGCTGCTTGGTACATAGCTTCTGGGTTAGGTTGATCAGCTAGTAAATGTAGTCTGATTTTATCCCTACAATTACCGCCAAGAAGTTCCCAAACTGGAACATCGAGGTGTTTCCCTTTAATATCCCAGAGCGCAATATCAATCGCACTAATAGCACCTGACAAAGCATTTCCTTTGAATGGACTCATACGGTATAGGTACTGCCAATGATGTTCAATTCGAAGTGGATTTTGACCGATCAGGTAATTTTCAAATCGTTTGACTATAGCTTCTATTGCCTCTGGGTAACCCCAGTAAGCTGTCTGTCCTAATCCCGTTATTCCAGTGTCGGTCCGAATTTGCACAATATAGCCGTTAGCAACTAAGTACGACTGAATACTTTCAATTTTCATTTCTGATTTTACTCCTGTGGGACTAGTTTAAGGATTGAGTTTCTTCACTATCGAGTTCAACTAGGCAACCACTGATCATATCGTGAAATGTTTGGTGGCGTTTGTTGAATAATGCCAGCAAATAGCCAATAAAAAGCAGAAATGAAGAAACTATTTTGGCAAAATGTCGGACAGAAGCTCGCACTAGGTTAATAGGTCGACCATCTAGGTCGGTAACCTTCAGGTTCATTAAACGTTTACCCAAAGTAGCCTGACTTTCTGAACTCTCTAAAAAGCTAAAATAAAGCCAACTTAAAATTCCATAACAATAATTCAAGATTAGTTTTTCTTCGAAGGCTAATTCGTTTATCTTTTTTTGCATTAGAGCTACCCTTTCCTCAGGCATGAGTTCGTCTAGATTTTGTAAAAATCCTGTGAGGTCACTTCCCATTATTTTGTGTAGGACCCCAGTTGCAATTAAAGCAAGAATAGTGAAGATCGACATGAGCGATCCGTCAATTAAAAAAGCAAAAGCTCGTCGCCAAAAAACTTTCCATCCAATATTAGTTGGACGCCTATCAGGCGGTGAATTGGTTTCTCGCTGATCTGTTATGTCTAGGTCATTCAAAACTCAGGTTCTTCTTTTTGTCGATAAATAGTTGATAATTTGTTGAAGACGAATCAGTTTTTGCACGGTGTTAACAATAATTCTATTTTTATTTTGTTTGACGAGTTATTCAGTACATATTTCTTGTTTTAATGTATGTCTTGACCTAGAAAACCTGAAGGTTTAAAATGAAGGGTAGTCTAGGCTAGTTTTCGTAAACCATCAGTTAATTGTTGGGTGTCGGCGATACATTATCCTACATTGCCCAGTACTTTGACTGATGACCGCCAGTTTTTTGTATTATAAACACTTGAATATTAATTGATTATACTCCCAAAAACGTCGGGGCCGATACATCTAAGTTTCATTCAACGCATGGCGGAGTTTCGTCTTTTTCCATCGAGACTTTTATAGTAAGAGTCTGGCCAGAAATTCTTCAGTACATGCTAATACCTACTTATCCTCTTGAGACGAATTTACCTGTCAGTATAGTTCTCAGTCAAGTCATTGTCAAGACGCCTAATTGGTGTTAGATTTATGCAGTCAGTGGATATAAGTATAACAAGAACGGGGGGCCGTTCGTTCAGAAAAATTTCGATGTCAGACTAGCCGTTGATAGTTAAGAACAATCTAACCCTTGGAGGAATATTTGATGTACATTAGCCCCAAACAATGGGAGGATTTTGACCAGCAAGGATACGTTCGGTTAGGTCAGATTGCCACGAATAAGCAACTAGCCGATATGCAACAGCGAATCGATGATATTATGCTGGGAGTCGCTCCAATTGACTACGAACAAATCATGATGCAGTTAGACAGAGAACCTGGTACTAATCAGCCTGGACCACAAAGCCACGGGCATAAGGGTGCAACGCTACTGTATCGAAAAATTCAACAACTGGAATACGACCCTATTTTTTTGAACTACATGATTAACCCCGTTTTTGAGGAAGTCTGTCGACGAACCTACGGAGATGATGCTCCAATTAGCTGTTTTAGAGCTATGTTTATGAATAAGCCTGCTCAGGAAGGTACCTACTTAGTCTGGCATCAAGATCGTTGGAGTAATCTGGACCGAGATCCGCAAATTACTATTTACACTGCTCTGGATCCAGCATCTATTGAGAATGGTTGTGTTCATATTATTCCGCACTCACACCGACAATTGGTCAATCCATCCCATGGTTCTGGTTTTTTGACAGAAGCTCATATTGAGGAAATTGTCAGCCAAGCAGACCCACTACCCTTAGAGCTAGCAGCAGGTGAGGTTGTCCTTTTGCATAACTGGACGCTACATAGTTCAGGTATTAACCAAACCGAAACCCCTCGGAGAGCATTCAGCATCTGCTACATGCACGGCGACACAAAAACTCGTAGCGGAGGCATGTATCCTCGTATTTTTGGTGAGGGGGCACTGACAGTTGAGCAACTCAAAACGGCTTAAAGGAGATTTACCCATTCGGCGAATGGGCCGAACGGGGATGAATCCTTCCATACTCGGGTTGGGCGCAGCTTGGTTGCATGCTGGCCCTTTAGATGAAACCGTTTCAACTATTCATCGAGCAATCGAATTAGGGATAAACTACATTGATACTTACCCTGGTCATAGTGAAGAAAGATGGGGCCAAGCCTTGAGAAAGGGCCTGAGAGATCGGGTCTACCTACAAGCCAAAGTGGGTACACATCCACAAAAGCCCAAAGACTTTTCAGTGGAAGCTACGCGTTGGAGCATTGAACAAAGTTTAAGAAGTCTTGAGACTGACTATCTAGACGCAGTCTTGATTCACGATCCTATTAGGATTGAAGATGCTATTGGCCCCAATCGAGCGTTAGATGAGCTAATTCGAATGAAGGAAGCTGGTCAAATCGGTAGCATTGGCTTGGGTGTGCGTTCTCATGACTTTCATCGTCAAGCGATTGAAACTGGTCAAGTGGATATTATCTTGACTTTTTTGGATTATACTTTGTTAAACCAATCAGTAGCTAAAACCACGCTTCCACTGGCCAGACAGCACAATGTAGGCATCATCCTTGCCAGTGTTTTTGGAATGGGATTATTGACAGGAATTGAACCCGACAAGGAGGAAGACCAAAGGAAAAACCCCAATCAACGGCCGACTGCCCACCAACTTTGGCAATGGTGCCAAAAACGAAAGATTGATATACGTAGCTTGGCTATGCAATTCTGCCTTCATGCACCAATTGATGGTATTGTCATGTTTGGACCATCTAGTGTCAAACATGTGGAATCAGCATATCAAGCGGCCACAAGTCAAGTGCCTAGTTCAATTTGGCTAGAACTGGAATCCGAATTTGGCATCCAACTTGGTGGCGGTTTTGGTGAGTACTGAAACCGCCACTTATTTTAATACTGGTCCGAACCGCTTGAAGGTAATGGTAGTATCCAGATGTTTCGATACTTAACATCATCTCCATGATCTTGGAGTAGTAGTGGCCCTGGCTCTCCAACCTGTTCGTCGATAGCAGCCCCAGTTACACCTGGCAGTTCAATATTATTGTGAATCACAACATTGTTTTGAAGTACAGTTAATCGGGTTCGATCTACAACTTCTCCTTTATTTTTTACTCGAGCCGCTCGGAAATAGACATCGTATGTTTGCCATTCTAAGGGTGGATAACAAGCGTTAGTCAACGGAGCAAATTGGTTGTAAATTGATCCACAATCCCCCTTACCTGGATTTTCAATTCCGTAAGAGTCTAAGACTTGAATTTCGTATCTGCCTTGCAAGAAAACACCACTATTACCACGAGCCTGTCCCGTGGCATCTGGCATGTGAGGAGTCATAAACTCAAGATGCAGGATGAAATCAGTGAATCTATCCTGCGTCATAATGTCGCCCTTATTAACCGACATAACACTGTTTTCAACAATCCAATTGGCCGCCTGTCCATCTCTTTGTGTCCAATTGCTGACATCCCGATTATTGAAAACTTGTATTGCATTTTTTGGCATTTGGTTATTCATAGCTGAGGTGTCTCCTAATTTTAAAGCGTATTTCTTTTATGGCCTAATTCATGCCCACCCTTGTCCACCACCACCAACACGAGCCTGACAAATTTGCTCGTAGTAGCCACTTTTTCGGTAGGCTGTCAGTGGTTCAGGGTCGATTCCCATTTCGATTCGAACACGTTCTAATAGTGGTCGAACATCTGTTTCTGCTGCTCGTTGCAATATCCGTTCTGCATCGATGATTTGACTAGCATTTTGAGCGTCAGCTAGTTGCACCCTATCAATAATGAGCGCTTTGGCGTAGGCGGTTTGCAAATTGCACACTGACTGAATACTAGCTTCAACTTTTGGCTTCAGGTTGTGGCTCTGGTCAATCATGTAGGCAATGTTAGTTTCGGTGTTGGGATCGAGCTCAGCTGTTACCAACTCGTGATAAATCAGGAACAACTCTTGTGGGTTGACCGAGCCTACAGTAAGATCGTCATCGGCATATTTACGACAATTAAAGTGAAATCCTCCTAGTTTACCTTCGTCTATCAGATAGGCAACAATGAATTCGATATTGGTACCTTGTGGGTGGTGCCCCAAGTCAATCAGTACTTGAGCCTGATGTCCCAGTTTAGCAGCAAGTAAATAAGCTGTCCCCCAATCTGCTAAATCCGTATGATAGAAAGATGGCTCGAAAAATTTATACTCGATAAGCATTCGTTGGTCAGGTGCTAAGGCTTGATATACCGAGTCTAGAGCATCATACATCCACTTCTTACGTTGACGGAAGTTGGCTTGTCCCGGAAAATTGGTGCCATCAGCGAACCAAAGACTAAGATCCTGAGAATCAGTGGCTTTCATAATGTCAACGCATTCTAACAAATGATTAAGCGCCTTTTGACGAATACTTTCTTCTGGGCTACAGACAGATCCTAGCTTGTATTCTTGGTCTTGAAAAACGTTAGGATTAATAGCCCCAATACCAATCCCTAAGTCAGATGCCTGTTGCTTCAGACCTTCCCAATCATCTGTTATATCCCATGGTATATGTAGAGCAACGGTGGGTGACACACCAGTATATTTGTGAACTGTCGCAGCGTCTTCCAAGCGTTCTGTAGCATTTCGAGCTGCTCCTTCTTGATAAAAAACGCCAAAACGAGTTCCTGAATTACCATAGCCCCATGAAGGAGTCTCGATGTGTTGCTGTTTTAATAATTCTTTCGTTTTTGAAACATCAACACCTTGCTTCTCCAAGTCTTCGGCTAAAATTTCGTACTTAATATCGCTCATCTAATTCTCCTCTAGCAAAAGATTAAACGTCGTCTATACGTATCGATAATTCTTCTAATTGTGCTTTTGAAACTACAGAGGGCGCACCAGTCATTAAACATGCACCTCTCTGGGTTTTTGGAAAAGCTATTACTTCGCGGATATTGTCTTCACCCAACATTAACATAACCAATCGGTCTAACCCGGGAGCAATACCAGCATGGGGTGGAGTACCATATTGTAAGGCTTCGATAAAATAACCAAACCGGGTTTTAATATCTTCTGGTGCCAAGTTTAATACTTCTAAAATTTGTTGTTGAACAGCCCATTGATGGATCCGTACGCTACCACTAGCAACTTCGTTTCCGTTGATAACCATATCGTAATGTTGAGCTTTTACCTGTCCTGGGTTTTCACTAATCAGGTCAATAGTATCCGCAGTTGGGGAGGTAAACAGATGGTGGGCCGGCTGGTAACGTTTATCATCCTCGTCCCATTCAAATAAAGGAAAATCAATCATCCACAACATGTCAAACCGGCTTTCATCGATTAAATCCAACTTCTTTCCTAAATGCAGTCGCAAATTAGCCAAAGCATCAGCGACCACTTTAGGTTGATCTGCAACGAACAGCATTAAATCACCTGCTTGAGCGCCCATTCTTTCTGATATGGCTTTCAGTTGCTCAGTAGTGAAAAATTTCACAATACTTGAGTCGAATCCATCTTGAGTGACTTTGATCCAGGCCAATCCTTTTGCTTTATAGGTGGCCACAAAATCGGTTAGGCTATCGATTTCGCGCCGAGTGAAATTACTTCCTCCGGGAGCAGCTAGACCTTTTACCTGGCCATCATTTTTCAAGACACTGGAAAAGACCTTGAAGTCGCAATCAGCCACTAAATCGGATATGTCTGCTAATTCCATACCGAAACGAGTATCCGGTTTATCGTTTCCATACCGCTCCATTGCTTCGTCGTAGGTCATCCGTTTGAACGGTGTCTCAACCGGAATACCACCAGCCTCTTCGAAAATTCGCTTTATTAACCCTTCAGCAGTTGTCATTACATCGTCTGCAGTAGCAAATGACATCTCAAAGTCAATTTGGGTAAACTCTAATTGCCGGTCTGCACGGGTATCTTCATCACGGAAACAACGAGCGATTTGAAAATATCTATCAACACCACTCATCATTAAGATCTGCTTGAATTGCTGGGGAGACTGAGGCATAGCGTAAAAATTACCAGCATTCAACCGGCTGGGAACTAATACGTCCCTGGCCCCTTCAGGTGTACTATTCATCAGAATTGGAGTTTCAACCTCTAGAAAGCCCTGTTCATCCATGTAATTGCGACAAGCCAACATGGATTTGTGCCTCAATTGAATTATTTTCTGCATTTTCGGACGACGCAAGTCTAGGTATCGATGTTTCAGTCTTACATCCTCTGCAACATCAACTTCATCCTCAATGGGAAAAACTGGTGTTTCGGCTACATTCAAAATCTCCAATTCTTCAGTTGCTAGTTCAACTTCACCTGTGTCCAAGTTTGGATTTTGAGCGCCTTCGCCTCGTTCCCGAATTTTACCAGTTACACCAATGACGAATTCATTTCTCAGCCGGTCAGCAGATTGGTGAGCAGCCTTGTCAATAATCGGATCAAAAACAACCTGAACAATTCCTGTTCTATCACGAAGATCTACAAAAATAACGCCTCCGTGGTCCCGCCGACGGGAAACCCAGCCGACGATCTGCACATCCTCTCCAATTTGCTGGCGACGAAGGTCACCGCAGTAGTGTGTTCGCTTCATAGTTTCCTTGTTTGGTTCAATGTTAGCAGAACCAAATTCTCCTCGTTTCTTTCATTCCAGTTTTTCTAAAATTTCAGCTCTTAGTTGCCGCAAATCCAAATTGTCAGGCATAGCAATAATAGCCCGTTCTATTGCTTCCTTAGCCTGTACATATTTTGCCTGATCAGAGTACAATTCCGCAAGCACGTAATTAGCATGCCAAGAATCAGGATTCTTAGTAATAGATTTTTGGGCGTACTCTACTGCTAAATCAGTTTTTTTTATAGATTGATAAAGTGAAGCTATAACAGCAAAAATTTCAGCTGGTAGGTCTGCTTCTACAGATTCCATTCTTTTGTAAGTCCTCAATGCTTGATCGAATCTTTCTAATCGCTCATAAAGTGGACCCAAAAAAATATAGAAATCAATTCGATTTGGGGCTAATTTTAAGGCTTGTTCCATCGTTTGAGCAGATTCATCTAATTTGCCTTGTGCTTCTAAACTGACTGCTAACTGAAAGTGATTTTGTGGGTCCTTAGAATTTTCCTGAATGGCAAGTCGTGCTTCGGCTTCCAACTCAGCAAACTCAGTTTGTGCATTTTCCCTTACTAAGCCGATTGCCACCCCAAGATTGTATCGAATTGTCATGTCTCTAGGGTTTCCAATTACAGCTTGGTTCATAAGTTCAGCTGCACGTGTTAGCTCACCTTTAGCATAAGAAATATGTCCACTAATTAAGTCTTGGGTTGCAGAAAAGTAAGATTTCAGTGTATTTCTCACCCGTTTTTTTTCTTCTAAAGTAGATCCATAGTTGACCAGAATTGACGAAACTTTTTCTCTATAAGGAGCCATTGTTGATACATTTTGGTGAGTTGTATTAACAATCGACTGCCCGCTAAAAAACTCTAGGTGAGGATGGTTATCTGTATGAATTAGTCCCTGACCGACATACGATCGAGCGGCTTCTTCTCCCATCATAAATGAATCAAGGAGAGACCACCCATCCAAATCGTCATGATGAAGGCCTGCTTGAATACTAGGAATTTGTGCACGAGACATAAAATCGTTGAAGTTAATCCGCAGTTTATTGGGTGTACCAATCAAGATAACAAAATCAGGCGTGTATTTGTACCAGATGGTAGTGTGAGGGAAAACATTCAAAAATGTACGAACTATCATTTTATAATGGTCCACTGGAACTCGGTGTAGCGGAACCCATTGGCACATAATACCCTCAGGGGTGAGAATCTTCTTACACAGTCGGTAAAAATCTTCGGTATAAATATTGGAACTCCCAGCACTAACAAGTGGGTGTATGATTCCAGTCGATATCATATCGTACTTCTCTTCCGTCATTAGAATGTAGTTACGACCATCGTTTATAAAGTAATTGAAAAGTGGATGTTCGATTACATTTTGATTGACATGAGTGAAATGCTGTTGAGATGCTTCAATCACGCCCTGAGAAATTTCAACAGCATCCACCGCAACTCCGTGTTGAATGATTGAATGGGATGTCACACCCATTCCAAAACCAACTACCAACGCTTTTTTCGGGTTAGGGTGAAGTAATAAAGGAAGATGAGCAATTACTCGGTGTGAAGGTGAGTCCCAGCGCGAAGCATCCGCGGCTTGGTTAGTATCTACATAAAGCCGATACACTCCTTCATCATCTTTCAGGGTAGTAATACTGGCATCAACTTCCTCTTGATAAGCTACTAGGTCATCTCCTGGCCTTTGAATCTTAAAGATTGCACTTTTCAGGAATAAAGGCGTAACAGACCAGCCTACGGACAGAATGACCACAACTATAGTCACTATTGAGCCACAAATAGCTAATCCTTTTTTAAACGATTGAGCAATCGACCCAGGATAATTCGGTATAGGTAAAATTATCCAACATCCAACACCAATATTTAGCAAGGAAATCAAACCGATACTGCGTTGAATACCAAGTAGAGGGATTAGGATATAACCACCTATCAAGGCACCTAGAATGGAACCTACCGTGTTGACCATATAAACCTGCCCCACATCTCGCCCAAGTGCTGATTTGGTCGAAGTATAGATACGTGTCACGACGGGGAAACACCCCCCCATCAGGGTGGTTGGGATCAACATAACTATCAGGCAAGCTATGAAAGTCCAAAAACGTGTACCAGGCAGTAGCTGGAAAGCCTGATTAATCTCAAATAAACGGCCAAATACAGGTAGTAAAACAATACTAGAGAGACCAATGCCAACTTGCATCAGAGAAAAAAGACTCAAATTAGATTGCAAATCATTCTTAGAGTCAATTTGATCGGATAACCAAGCAAAAACCAGACTTCCAAAACCAATTCCAAATAGAAATGCTGCTAACATCGTCGAAAAGGCATAGGTCGTACTTCCGAGAAAAAATACTAGTATTCTAGTCCAAAGTACTTCGTAAGATAGTGCACAAAAACCTGAAATGCCAAATGCTAGCAACCCTGCTGGTGGTAAAACTGGTAACAATTTGTGATTAAGCTTGGCTCCCCCCTCAGTCTTCAATGGTTCGTTGGACACTGACTCTTGAAGATCTGATATGGCAGTTATTATTGCCTCATTGCTAAATTCCCATCGTAAATCAAGCCAAAAAGAGAGCACTGCCAATAATAGATTAATAAAAGCACTAAAAATTATAGTTTCAACAACCCCGAAGTATCGAATAAGGAAAAAGCCCGTGGCGATAGTACCTATCACAGCCCCAAAGGTATTGAGCGCATAAAACAGACCAACTCTACGTCCTCTTTTCTGAATTTGATCTACAACAAATTTACTAACAACAGGAAGAGTTCCACCCATCAAGGTTGTGGGGACCAGTAAAACAACGAAAGAAAGTATCAATCGGATAACTGTCAAAGAGTAAAAATTCACCGATAAATTTCGGTAAATCAAAATATAAATTGCTTTAAGTAAATCCAAGAAAAAGGGGGACAACAGAGCAAAAATGGCAATTCCACATTCCAACACAGCATAAATCCGAAGTGGCCTACCCAACCGGTCCACTATTCGGCCAAGAAGATAACTTCCCAAGGCTAGTCCAGCCATAAAGGTTGTTAATATTGCGCTGGTGGCAAAAATAGTACTACCGAATATTAGTTGTAATTGCCTGGCCCAAGTGACCTGATATATTAATCCGCTAGCACCAGAAAAGAAGAAGATAACTCCAAATAGACTCAGGCGACGAGTCGAAGTTGAGAGTAATTTATGGTTTGACACGATGGAATAGGACCTGATGTTCTTATTACGACTTCCGACCGCCACCACTTATGGTTACAGGTGGAATATCAGAAGGTTTTGAACAACCAACGAATTGATCCCAGTTAGCTTGTACCTGATCTATAGAATTCAATTCGCCTTCACCAATTAGGAATCGGTAATTAATAGTAAGAGTCGCTCCATCTGCTATAGGGGAAACAAAGAAAGCTCCAAATCGTCCGTAATCTCGGTAGGCCGAGAATTTTGTTTCTTTAGGGTTACCTAGGTGATTAAGCTGAACAATTGTATACCTTTTCCCATTCAGTGTATAGGTTTCGGAAACCCATGGATAATCGATATCTACTCTCGGGTCGGCCTTCACTTGAGGGAAGGTGTAGGTCGTATCTTCTAATATTAACTCGTCTGCAGGTCGGTACTGTACTCCAGCATGTTCTGGATCCCCATTTAAAACTAGGTTCCCGGCTACGGCTGTTAGTTTGGACTGGAAATCGATCTGCAGTCGAAAGTCATCCTCAGATGGTTGACTAAAAGTCATATGTCGATCTTCTCGAAGAATAGGCTGTTGCTTTTCGTCATTCCAGTCGGTATTTGAGATTAAAATAGCAGAATCTTGCGTTGCTGTTTTCTCAGCGAATTTACGATGAATAATCTCTCCATCTGTCATGTGCCAGCGGTCATAAGATTGGTTCTTATACTCAATTTTGTTCCAGCCGATGAAAATACCACGATGATGAGTGAAATGTCCACCAGCTCCTTTGGTAATTGGTGCTGTACCCTCTGTGTTGAATACATGAAGATAAGGCTTATAAGTCTGTTGTAAACGTTCTTTAGTTGAATTATCGTATGCGTACATGTATCGACTGACAATCGTATCATCTTGTAGAATGTCGATATATTGATTTTGTTCATCCCTTAGGGTAAACCCATTAGTGCTCATTTTTTCTCCTTTAATGACGTATAGTTATCTAGATCCAGCATTCATAACAAGAGAGGCTACGCTAATCAATATCTTTTGGCTGAGTATTTGCTGAACGAACAGTTTTGAGTTGGTCCAGATATTTTTTGTTTTCTGGTTCAGAGGTTAGCAAGCTAACCAATAATGATTCCGCTTCATCATATCGACCTTGTGCGTAGTAAACGAAAGATAACTGTTCTACGTCTTCAGCTTGTCCCCTGGCCTCAACTCGATCAGTCGCTGTTTTCTCAGCAATCTTCAGATGTTTACTTGCAACCTCAAAGTTTTTTTGTTCCTTGTGTAATAAGCCCAGCATTACTCGTATCTCAATAGCTTTTGGGAAGTGTTCAATGGCTTTTTGATAAACCTTAGTTGCTTTGTGCAAAAGTTTTTGTTGGATATAAAAATCAGCGAGCCGACTGTAAGCCGGTAAAAAATCAGCGGAGACTTGTAAGGCTTTTTCATATGATTTTTGGGCGAGTTCAGTTTTGTTGTATCTAACGTAGAGGTCCCCCAGGTACAAATAACCCTTAGGCTCGTTCGGGTGTTTTTCCAAATAAGCCTGTGTTTCGGATAATTCTTGCTGCAGTTCTTGTAGTTGTTTAGCTTTCTGGTATGCAGCTTTAGCTTGTCCCTTTTGTCCCATTCGGGCGTAACATTGGGCTAAATTGTAATAAATCGTTGAGTCATCTGGGTTATTTGTTAAAGCTTCTCGGTAGGTAGTAACCGCCAGCTCAAATTGTTTCTCTTGTTGATAAGCAAACCCAAGCTCAAATTGAGCATTGGCGTGTTTAGGTTCCTGTCTTAAAATGAATTTAAGATCTTTAATTGCTAACTCGGTTTTGCCTTGTTTAACATATACAACTGCCCTATTGTAACGAGCTATTATGTGTTTTGGATCAATACTGACGACTTTTGCAATAGGGGGTAAAGCTGAGTTAAGTTTACCGATGGCAATTAGACTACTAGCCAATCCAACGTTAGCTGATAGGTGATTAGGTAGTTCTACCAAGATACTCCGATATTGATCAGCTGCTTGATCGTAGCATTCAGCATGCCATAAAATATCAGCATAGTTTAATTGGAGAGGTGTGTCTTTTGGAAACAGTCGGCTGGCACGTCGCGCATACTCGATAGCTTTCTGATGCAGATTTTGGTCAGATAAAATAACGCTTAAATCAGCATACGCAGAAATAAAGTCAGGATCAATTTCGATGGCCCTTTTGTAACAGATGATCGCTTCTTCGTTTCGGCCATCCATCCATAGTGTTAACCCTAGACCACGAATGGCTTTAGCCGAGGTAGCATCTTTATCTAAAATAGACTTGTAAATACCAAAGGCTCGGTTCAAATCCTTGTTAGCTAATGCTAGTTTAGCTTCCTGAAACAGGTCATTTTCGGCTGCTAAAAAAACAGAAAACGCTAAACTGATGAATCCAAAAAAGCAAACTTGAACGAATTTGTTTTTTATCACTACGATCTTTTAATCGGCAGTCTCATACTGATTATATCGAATTCATAAGACAATTTCCGGAAAGATGGTAAGGGCAATTTGGACAATGATTATGATTTTGGTTAAGATCAGAAAAATCAAGTTGGTCTATATGACAAACCCATTTTTTTTCGAGATTTTTCAATTGAAGTTGAGAAAAATTTTTCACTTCCACTTCACCTGTTTTCGTGAAGAATAGGGTAGTAGATACGTTATGTTGTTCGGGATATAGCTTATGTAAGCAGATTGCGTACAGCTCCATTTGAAGCTGATTATAGCATAAATGATCTATTGACTCACTCAGATCAGGAGCTAACTCTAAGGCATCTATTTTGTATTGTATTATCGACCAAAAACCGTTGGTCTTTTTATATAGCCGATCGAACATTCCATGGACAATGTACGAACCGATTTTTGCCTGAATTGGCATTTTAGTCTTGGCATTTTGAGCGTCTAGGACGGCCTTACCAATTTCCGACTTAGTAAATGTTTCGAGATGTAACCAGACATTGGAGGGCAACTGATTTTGTAAAATCTCAATATCTCTTAAGCTTCGTAGTTGTGAGAATGCTTTTTGTACTTGATTTTCGAAACCGGTTTCATTTTTTAAAATATTCGCTGAATCAACCGAAAAATCAGTCAAATCAGAACCGATTACATGATGCCGCAAATAAAATTTGGTTTCGCATTGAGCTAAAGTTGCTAGTGCAGAAACAGTGTAAAACCGTTCTTCAGATTCTGTTACAACAGGTTCTAGATCGATTTCGCTCTGAGTTAAATCAACTAACGTATGTACTAATCCGGTTTCTGGGTTTGTCGTCTCCAAATCGATGTGTTTTGTGAATTGAATAGGTAGTTCAAACTGATGATCTCTGCCTTCAAGGTCGGTTACAGTAACTGGCCAAACCTTTGTAAAATCAGTTGGTGTCTCGTGCAGGTCGAGAGCATCAAAAAGCCAATTCAAATAGTTAAGCGAATTAGAATTTTTCTGAGATGTACCTGCTAAAATCAGCCTATCCCTAGCACGAGTCACAGCCACATAAAAAAGCCTTTTTTCTTCCGCAATCATTCTAGCAGTTGCTTTCTTTTTCATCAAATTCAAAATCGCTGGGGTTAAATTATCTTCTGAGTAAAATTCACTTTTACTATCTTTACTGGAAACGTCAAAACCAATACCGTATTCCGCATGAAAGTAGGGTTCATTTTCTGGTCGAAGTCGGCGGCTCAGATGTGGTAAAAAAACCACAGGGAACTCTAATCCTTTGGAAGCATGAATAGTCATAATCTGCACTCGGTCCAATTCATTGTCTGTTTTGGCCTGTTCTTCTTGGTTTTCCGTATCCATTAGTAAGTCTAATTGGTGCAAAAAGCTGGATAAACTGGCATTGTCATTTTTATCAAACTCACGTGCGATTTGTAGTAATTTCTGGTAGTTCGCCCATTTTTGCTGACCTTGCCTGCCAACTGATAAAACACCAATCATTCCCGTTTCATTGACAATTCTGCGTATTAAGGTAGATATTGGTACTCGATGACAAATAGATAGGTGGCTCTTTAGGATCTTGGAAACATAGTTAAGGGTATTAGAAGAAGCAATTTCAGATTGGTAAACTAGAAACTTGTTCCAAAATTCCTCTACATTTTCAACCTGTGAGATAGAAAACAAGTCCCCATCAGACAAACCAAAAAATGGAGAACGCAAAATGCCGACCAAAGCCAAGCTATTAGTTGGGTCTTCTAGAAAATGAAGATAATTGACTAGGTCATATATCTCTTGCCGTTGATAAAATCCGATGCCACCGGTGATCTGATAGGGTACAGATTCTTCTAACAAGGCATTTTCAATATCAGGTAGATGAGTACGGCTCCGAATAATAATGGCGATATCTTTGTAACCGATTGGCTGACGACAATCTCGGTCTGCCCTCTCTTGTGCAACGAGTATTCCTGTAGCAATTAAATGACGGATTCGCCTTGCAATTAATCGGTTCTCGTCTAGTATTTCAGCTTCATCTTCATTTCGTTTGTTAGCTCCGATTAACACCTCAATTTTCCCTTCTAAGCTACTCTTTCGTCCCCAAACAAGTGGCTGATAAGGCATTTCTGGATGCCCCTTCATCAGATAGGAAAAGACCAAATTAACAAACCCAACCAAATTCCGAGTTAATCGAAAGTTGTCAACTAAAGACAATTGGCCAGATTTTTCCTTTTTGGTGGCAGGTAAATATTGTGTGGTAACTGATTGCAAATCACGCCATACGAAATTACGGTTGAGCTTTTTTTGAAAATCACCCAAAGCCCCGGTGGTTTGATTGAACACGCTGACGTCGGCACCTCGAAACCCATAGATACTTTGTTTAGGGTCCCCAACTATGAATAAATTACCTGACTGAAAGTTATCTGAAAGTAGACCCAATATCTCAAACTGAATTTGGTTAGTATCCTGATATTCATCGACCATAATGTATTGGTAACGCTGCTGCAATTGTTTTCGAATCGAGCGGTTATTTCTCAGGAGATTGCGAAAGTAAATTTGTAAATCAGAGAAATCCAGCGAGTACTTTTGTTTTTTCTGAAGTTCATATTGAAACTCAGTCTGCCGGAAAAGATTAAGCAAAGAACGAATGATTTTTATCAAAAACTGATCAGTTTCATTGGTACAAGACAACATGTTGATGACTTTAGCTGCAACTTCCACTTGTTCAATCAAAAGCTCTAATTCACTGTTTTGGGCAGCTACTCCTAAAAAATCTCGTTTGGAAATACTACCGGATCTAGTCAATATAGAGTGGCTGGCAGTACGAAGTTGTTCTAACCTCAACCTAGTATCTAATGACAATTCTGAGATAATCTCTTTTACTCGGTTAGCTTTTTTGCCAGTTGTATATTTTGTTAATTGTTCTAAATCGTCAATAAATTTTTGTATGTCAACTTGACAGAAAATTTCATTGTCTATTGCAGTTTGCCATCGCTCGATAATTTGACTGTCATCTGGGCAAGTCTCGTAGAGATTGATGATCTGCCCCATGATGTTTAATTGTTCAAAGCAGCGCAGAAGCATGGTTTCTAATTTTGAACGACCCAAATTCCGAAGCAGTACAGCCAAATCCTTACGATTGTGATTCTTTTTTGAATCCTCTGCTATTTCAGCCATTCGAGTTTGAATGGCCTCACTCAACATTTTTCGCTGTTCAAAAGGTTCAATTACAGTAAAACCAACGGGTACACCCGACTCAGTAGGGAACTCTTGTAGTATACGAGAACAAAATGAATGGATAGTTGAAATGTTTGACTGATTTATTTCTGATTTTATCTGTTCTAAGCCAATCGGCGCCAAGCCTTCAGCCAAATAGCTATCAATCTGATGTTTGATCCGGTTTTTGAGTTCTGCTGCTGATTTTTCGGTAAAGGTAATAGCAACAATATTCGATGTTTTTGCCGATGTCTCCAATAAGACACGCAAATATCGACTAACTAATACCGCCGTCTTTCCAGAACCAGCTCCAGAACTAAGACTGATGTGGCGGCTAAAGTCGTGCGCCTTCTTCTGGTTGGTTGTAAAAAGCATTATAAACTTTGATTGTTTAAACTGAGAAGTCAGTAAAAATCATCGATCTTATGAACAATACGATAATACCAACTAGGTGAAGTTATTATGAAGGCTAGTAAGAAACACTCAGCTGTGATTAAACATTAAAAACAAGGCTTTGAAGATTCACACCTAGGCCAAGTATATCTTCATGATCAAGCAATACACCCGTATGCGGAAAATATAAGTGGGCAGGTCAAGCGTCTCTATTTGCAAATGTATCGACTATATAAACTCAGTTTCTATCTTACATGGTGAAGAGCGTATGACGAGACTCAATGGATTGCCCATCAATATTACAAACAATCCACGCTTCAGCCTCTATGCCTTCCATTAGTGGTCGGTCTGCTAATCCGTTTAAACCTAAATCCAATTCTTGATACGGCTTCAATTCAGATGGTAGTGTTGCCCCATAAACGCTGACTTCTAAAGCGTGTATTTCACTGTTTTCCGTAAAGTAGAGAGTGATTTCTTCTAGTGTAACCACTTTTTGATTGTTATTTTTGACGATTAGGTCTGCATCTACGCTAATGCCATTGATACCAATTTGAACGTTTTGTAAACTCAACCACATCTTTAGCGGTTCCTTGCGCTTTCTATGCTGTTGAGCTACCGTTGGTCCTACTGTTACTATCAGCGCAGCACTGGCGACAACTAAGCAAAATAAGATCACAAAAATTGGAGAATCAGCAAGGTGGTGTGAAGCCACCTTGGCAATCAGTTTAACAGGCATTGGTTTGATTTAATTTATGCTAGTATTGTCATTAACACTAGGATAATTGTTCTTTCGTTCAGCAGTCTGTTGTGCATCCCCAGCTTGGATAAACTTTGTTTTCCCACGGTTTTGTTGTGCTAAGTCCAATAGCCATTTAGCGTGAGGAGTATGCTTGAGATCAATTTCAAGACCAACCAAGAATATGCTCGACTGGTTCTCGTTTTTCTTTTTCACGGTTTGTAAGATTTTACTCGGGTCAGTTTCGATGTATTGACTTTTATTTTTTGATGAAGTAGGTAAACCGTCTGTAACGACGACTACTACAGACGCTCCAAGATCTAGCCCTTTTTCAATAGCCGCCAACAGGTTTGTTCCAACGTTATCTTGAATTTTATTTGGAGTAAAACGGTCTAAATAAGTCATCGCATCCATAACCTTTTTCATCGAACTCGGAATCATTTCTCTTTCCATCTGAGTTGTATTGGATGAAAAAGTAATCAGATTAAATTCATCATCATCGTCTAGAGCGAGTAGTGCATCCTTAAGTGAGTTAGTGGCTAACTTAATTTTACTTACAGCGCTTTTATCATCAACAAAAATTGGTACTTGCATGCTCGCAGAAATATCGAGGCAAAACGCAACTCGCTGAGGCCCATCCAAATCATTCAGGAAATCAATAATATCAAGAGGATCTGCAATGCCAGGGTTTCCACCTCCTTCAAGCAAGCCATCTGTAGAGTCCCCAAAAGAATCGACCAAGTCTATTCCGTCTCTTTGGCCTTTCATTCGGTCTCGTCCCGTGACTTTCCCACGCCCGCCAAATTCACCAGACTTTGTGACCAAGTGCTCCAAATTAGAAGCTTCTGCGTCACGCAACTTAGCTGCTGTCATTAAATTCGGTATTTCATTTGCTCTAGGAGCTCTATTTGGGTCTTTGTTTTCAAAGATAGTCCTATCTTTTAGTTTAACTACCTCGGTCACTTTGTTTTTGGGACTTTCGGCCATTTTCAATTTTGCGAGGTTCGCTAAATCCTGATCCGGTTTTCTTATTCTCTGTACCAGTGTCGGTTTATTGCGAGAGATACGTAGTTTCTCTTTTGGCTGTTCCTTAAACCAATCGATCTGTATAGGATCCACTTGCCTTTCCAGAACTCTTTTTGGGATAAATACCATTATATTGATGATGAGCAAATGAACACTCAAGGAAATCAGAATGGCTGACAGAGATCGATTACGGTTTCTCTGGAGTTGGCTCTGTCGGTCGGGAAAAATTAAACTGTCGATGACTGACCCCTATCTAAATTAATCAGTTTAGTAACCGAGTTGAATGAATTTATTTTTGGAACAGAGAATGAACGGATATTATATCTTGATCAGGTATAAGTTTGCCAGATGACATGCTGTCTGGTAAGCCAGACTGACAATAGCTTTTGGCTTGATAATCTCAACGGCCAAATGTAGAATAGGCACAGATCCGTGGAGCCTATAAATTGGTTCGAACGATTAGACCCATACTTTCCCACCTGTTTTTTTTTGTTCTAGCCGTTCTGTTTCTGCTAACTTATAATCCGGCTGTAGCTCAGTACTTCGGTAAGAACAAAGTAACTCGTCAGCAGTACGATTGGCAGATACACCGAACCGATCATTTTGACATCTACTACTATGAAGGATCTTCGCGCCTAGTAACTCTCATGGCAAACATCGCTGAAGAAGCCTACGAGCAACATAGCCAAGACCTTCAGCACCAACTCTCCAGCAGAACACCACTGATTTTATATCAGTCTCACGTTGACTTTCGCGATACTAACATCATTCTGGATGAGTTAAGTGAAGGGGTAGGTGGGTTCGCTGAAATATTCAAAAGACGAGTGGTAATCCCTTTTACTGGCTCATTACGAGACTTCCGAGAGGTTATATTCCACGAACTGGTCCACATTTTCCAATATGATATCATTTATCAAAAGCCATTCGCTCGTATTTACAGTGGAGAATTTCTATACAGTGCCCCAATCTGGTTTATTGAAGGAGCTGCTGATTATTTGGCTAATGATGTTGACGCAGTAGGCAAAATGGTCCTTCGAGATGCCTGTGTGAACAATCAAATTCCCTCCCTTACTGATTTGGAAAATTTTTACATTTTAGGCCCGCAGGTTTACTTGGGTTATAAAATCGGGCAATCAGCCGTTGGTTACTTGGTCGATAATTATGGTCGAGAAAAGATTGGTGAATTAATGCATGAACTTCGTCAAAGTCGTACCAAAGACCTGAACCAATCAATGAAAACGGTGATAGGGATATCCCTAGAAGAATTCGACGAGAAATGGCAGAGATCGATTAAAAAACAATATTTCCCTCTGGTACAGAGCAGAGCTTATCCGCAAGATGTGGCTAAGAATTTGACAAAAGATAGCAAGTATTCTCACAGTATCCAGCCGGCTTTTTCACCAAGCGGTGATTTAGTGGCTTGTATAACTGGTAACGCTGGTTTCAGTGAAATTGTTTTATCTTCGACTAAGGATGGGAAACAGCTATTCCGAGTTAGTAGATCTTTCTTTCGTAGCAAATACGAAGAAATCCGAACGGAGGGGCGCGCATTATCTTGGTCCCCAGATGGTAACCGAATTGCATTTTTTGTTAATCATCGGTCTGAGATGTATATTCTGATTATCAATGTGGTTACTAAAAAACTGGAAACTCGTATTCGCTTGGAATTTGATTCAGTTCAGTCTCCTAGCTACAATGCGACAGGCGAAAAGATTGTATTTTCTGCACTTAAAAATGGGCAGACGGACCTTTTTGTATTGGATTTGGTTAAACATAAAATTGATTATCTTACCAAAGACCCCTTTAATGACCAATCACCAGTTTGGCACCCAACTAAGGGATTGATCGCCTACGTCTCAGAGCGGTCTGGGCGAGATCAACTTGTAATCTTGGATATTGAAAGTAAAACAAAGCGATTAGTTGATATTGGGCAGCACAATGTGGCAACACCAAGTTGGTCAATAGAAGGCGAAAAACTACTTTTTTGTGCTGATATAAGTGGTGTATTCGACTTGTTTACACTTGATTTATCTTGCAAAAACGAACAAGCAGCCGAAAGCCCTAAGCTAGTTCGGTTAAGCCAATTACTGGCAGGTTGCTCTACACCTCAGTTCTCATCTGATGAAAAAAAAATTATCTTCTCGGCATACCAAAATGGGAAACGAGATATTTACATGTTGGCTTCGGATAATCCGTTATTACCAGAGAACACAAAACTTGTGGATGATTTGGCCCTACCTGTTATCACTCAAACTCCGACCGGAGAAATATCCCCAACACAAAAAACTAAGCGTGTAGCAAAACGGAAGTACAAAACTAACTTGGCGGTAGATGCAATTTTTAGTGATTTCAATTTAGGCGCTGATGGTATTCTACGAAACACAACTGATATGATTGCTAGTGATATGATGGGGAATCATCGTTTCGCTGTCAGCATGTCTAATCATTCAACAATAAGACAGTCAGTCTATGGTGAAACCCAATTTTATATGCCTGATTTTGTCGCTAATTACGGTTACTTTCCGAGGAAAGCTGATTTTGGTGTTTCCATTTTCAACTATCATCAATATCATCTGTTTGGATCAACTCGCAGCCGAGGTGGTGTATTTCAACGTATCACAGGCTTAGGAAGTTATGTCAGTTACCCATTTAATCGTTATCACCGACTAGATCTACAAACCCAGATTTATACGACCCCTTTTTCCTACAACTATTACCTCCCTAGACCAAGCTTTAATTCTCACGATCAAGAGAGGGGGTTACTGTTTTTAGGTATTGCATCTCTTGTTAGTGATACTACGATATGGAACTCGGCTGGTCCTTTTACCGGTCATCGGATGAAATTAACTCTAGAGAAATCATTTAACCAAGTTGGTAGCGACCTCGATCTTACAACGATCGTCTTTGATATTCGGAAATACTTTAGGCTAGGTCGTCGTTCTAGTTTTGCCATGCGGACTTTCTTAGGGAGCAGTTTCGGTCAAGATCAATCGCTCTTCTATCTAGGTGGTATCGATACTCTGCGAGGGTATAGTTATGAGGCTTTTATCGGTACTCGAATGGGCTTGATAAACTTTGAGTTGCGCGTCCCTTTAATTGATGAAATACGTTTAGCCTGGCCTTTTTTGTTTTCAATCGGTGGAGTCCGTGGCATGGCTTTTGCCGATTTTGGGACCGTATGGTCTCCGTTCGAATTCAACAAACAGAATACTTATCAACCATTCCAAAAAGGACGGAATGGTTACTACCTCGACGATATTAAAGGCTCGTTAGGATTAGGAATGAGGCTCAGGCTAGGGTACTTTTCACTCGATTTTGCCATTGCTAAACGAACTAACTTGCTGACGGTTCAAGCAAAACCCGTTTACCACTTTGGCTTAGGTCAAACCTTTTAACATTGGATATAGAATATGGAACGAAGTAATTTTAGAAGCCTAATTTTTCTGTGTGCCGCGATATTCCTGATAGGACTAGTCTCAGTTTTGGTCAAAATTTATCCAGATTTGCTCTGGTTCGAAATGGTTGGTTACTCAACTGTTTTTAGTAAAATTCTTTTTACTAAAATCTCGGTTGGTAGTCTGACTACACTTATTTTTCTCATCATCACCTTGGGTAATCTTTACCTAATCTGGCGATTTTCACCAAGTCGATTTAACCCTGAAATCCTAGATGCTATTCCTATAGGTAGCGGAATTGATTTTGATTTACGGAAGTTGGTCTACGGTGTACTGTGTGTTTTTTCCGTAGCTTATAGTCTATTGTCTGGTTATTCTGCTAGTGACCGTTGGGAGATTTTCCTTCGCTATTTTGATGTCAATTCCCTTACTTTTCATTCAGCAACGAAATTAGAAATAGACCCGGATAATCAATCAACGATCATCATTCCTACAAATGACCTTAAGGCTAAAGGAATACAAAGTGGTGATGTCGTCAAAATAACCAATGGAACCGACGAACAAACCGCCACCATCGAAGATCTCGATTCATCCACCGATGTGTGTCGTATTGCTCTTGATCGACCAATCGAGAGTATCGACAAACCTGATCGGACTATTCTATATGCTCCAACTCGGGACCCGGTATTCGGTAAACCAATTAGCTTTTATATCTTTCGTCTTCCATTTCTAAGATATATCTGTGGCAATATACTTGGGTTGTTGATTTTAATGACTTTGGTAACAGGCATAATCTATTTCTTTCATGGTTCACTGTTTAGCGATCGAAACCAGCTGGAACCACCGGCAAAAGTTAAATTCCACTTATTTACTTTGGTTGGCCTAGCACTGGCTGCCTATGCTTGGCAACACCAGTTTATGATGTACGATCTACTCTATTTGGCAAGTAACAAAAACTTTAAAGGTGGTGGCGGATATGCGGATATTCATGCTCGCCTTCCTGTATTGCGGATTATGATGGTGCTGTCAGTAGTCAGTAGCTTAAGTTTCTTTATTAGTCTATTTGTAAAGCTAGGACGGTATGCCTTAATTGGTTTAGCATTTCTGTTAGTTATCGGCTTTCTTGGTAACATGTATCCATCATTTGTACAAGAGTTTCGAGTCAATCCAAATGCTCAAGATTTGGAAACAGAGTATATCAACTACAATATCAAAGCGACACTTCATGCTTACAATTTGGAAGATGATGTTGTTTCTGAACAAGAACGTCCGTTGGAAAGCCGGTTGGGCTACGATCAACTTTATCATTCGGTTAATCGCGAGGTTATGCAAAACATACGCTTGTGGGACTGGCGTCCACTTCGCCGAACCTATCGACAATTGCAAGAACTTCGACCACAATACGATTTCATTAGAGTTGGTGTTGACCGGTACAGAATGGGTGATGGTCTCAAACAAGTGATGCTGTCGGCACGTGAGCTAAATGTCGATGATATGCCTGGTATTGCAACGGATTGGTTCAAGCGGACCTATGTTTATACACATGGGTATGGGTTAGTGATGAGTCCGGTATCAGAAACGGATAGCGATGGAATTAACGACGATGGAAAGCCAAAAATGTATATTCGAGACATGAATCCAATTAACTTTGAATCAGAATGGTCTGATCAATTTTCTACGGATTTTGAACCCAGAATTTACTATGGTGAGGGTGGCTTTTATAACAATAATCTAAATGAACACTACATCATCGTTCATCCAGGTCAGAATGAAGATCTCGAGTTCGATTATCCTCTTGACCAGCAGCGGTACCAAAAATATACCTATCAAGGGGTCGGTGGAGTGGAATTGTCTTCGATCTGGCGACAAGTCATCTACGCGCTCAAATTTGATAATGAAATTAAATTTGTGTTGAAGGGACGAATTGGCCCTAAAAGTCGGGTTTTATACCATCGTAATATTATGGCGCGAGTTCGAAAGATTGCTCCGTTTCTTCACTATGACCAAGACCCGTATTTAGTTATTCATGGCGATCGATTGGTTTGGATGTTAGATGCCTATACTACTACTCATCTTTATCCATATGCAACACCCATGCAACACCAAATCAGATCAGCTATTGCTGAACGACAGGGTACTGGTCAAGCGCGTCGGCTACGTACGCCAGCAGGAGAAACCCCTTGGGGTAATTATATTCGGAACTCAGTGAAAGTCACAGTTGACGCTTATGACGGTGTGGTCAGTTTTTATTTAATGGACGATAAAGAGGATCCACTGGCTCTTTGCTATGATCAAATTTTTCCGGATTTGCTGAAACCGATAAGTGAGATGCCGCCCGACTTACAAGAGCACATCCGTTATCCGATGACACTCTTTTCAATCCAAGCAAAAGCCTATTTAGATTATCATATGAAGGATCCTACTACGTTTTATGCGAAAGAAGATCAATGGCAAGTTGGCCAGGAAATTTATAGTCGGACTTCACGCTCACCAAATACACAGCCCCAATTGCCTTCCCAGTTTGGGATTCCAACTATGCCTGTTCAGCCGGTGGCATCCAGCGACACTCAAGAAGTTGCCCCATATTATGTTATAGTCAAAGTGCCAGGAGAAGAGGCAGCAGAGTTTGTTCTAATGTTACCATTTACCCCCAAAGACAAACCGAACTTGACTGCGTGGATGGCTGCTCGTTGTGACCAAGAGCATTACGGGCAATTACTTTTGTACCGATTTCCTAAAGGGAAATTAGCTTCTGGTCCCATGCAGGTGGAGAGTTTTATCGATCAAAAAGGTGAAATTTCACAACAGATTAGTTTGTGGAATACACAAGGCTCACGAGTGCTAAGGGGAAATTTACTAGTCATTCCAATTAGTGATGCTCTGTTGTATGTAGAACCAATTTATATTCAATCGGAAAACGAAGAATCAGCAATCCCAGAACTTAGGCAAGTGGTAGTTGGCTACAAAGAAAAAGTAGAATGGGGACAGACATTAGATTTAGCTTTACGAAAATTGTTCAATGTCAATACTGAGGAGTTAGTACGACCAACTCCAGTTTTAGGAGATATATCCACTAAATTAGATAATGATGCGTCAATTTTTGATAACCAATTTCATTTAGTAGAGCGTGCTAATCTGGTTTTCCAAGAGGCTGTGGAAGCTCAGCGGTTGGGGAATTGGTCGACCTACGGGGAAAAATTAAATCAGTTAGAAAAAACATTAAAACAACTTGAAAAATTGTCGGAAACAAGTAGAGTCAAGGAGGAATAATATGTCTTATCTGATTGGAATTGATATTGGAACTACTGGAACAAAAACAATTTTAGTCGACGAGAAAGGGAATCAATTAGCTAGCGCGTTAGAAGAATATCCGTTGTATACCCCTCACCCCAAATGGGCTGAACAAGAGCCGGAAGATTGGTGGAAAGCTACAGTTAACACAATTAGAGAAGTGATAGAAAAGGCTGAAATCAATAACGCAGATATTAAAGGTATTGGTTTGTCCGGTCAAATGCATGGTTTGGTAATTATGGACAAAAAACATCAAGTTTTGAGGCCTTCCATACTCTGGTGCGATGTGCGTACAAGTGATCAGTGCGAATACATTAGGGAAACTGTTGGCACCAAGATTCTGACCCAAAGCACTTGTAATCCGGTATTAGAAGGATTTACAGCGCCGAAAATAATTTGGGTAAGAGACCAAGAGCCTGAGATTTACGAGCAAACTGCGAATATTCTTCTACCCAAAGATTACGTCCGGTTTCGATTGACTGGGGAAATTTCGATGGAGGTGTCTGATGCAGCCGGAACCTTGCTGTTTGATGTCGCAGAAAGACAATGGTCTCAAGCTGTTTTAGATAAATTAGATCTCAACTCCGATCTCTTACCGCCCACTTACGAGTCAATCGATGTGTGTGGGAAAATCACACCGAGTGTCGCCGAAATTACCGGTTTGCTAGCAGGTACTCCGGTTGTTGGAGGGGGGGCAGATAATGCGTGTAGTGCAGTCGGTAATGGGATTGTCAAAGAAGGGCGTGTTTCCGCTAGTTTAGGAACATCGGGAGTAGTGTTAGCTCATAGTGATCAAGTTAGAGTGGATCCTGATTTAAGGCTGCATAGTTTTTGTCATTCCGTTCCGAATAAGTGCTATATAATGGGGGTAATGCTATCCGCTGGTGGTGCATATCGTTGGTTTAGGGATACAATAGCCCAACGAGAGTTAGTCGAAGCTAAAGCAAATGGCACTGATGCTTACGATCTGCTTGGGGCACAAGCAGAAAATGCCCCAGTGGGAAGTGAAGGTCTAATTTTTTTACCCTACTTGACCGGTGAGCGAACACCACATGCGGACGCTAACGCAAAAGCCAATTTTTTTGGTTTGACGCTTCGTCATCAACGCTCACACTTAATTCGATCGGTAATGGAAGGTGTTACCTATGGTATGAGAGACTCACTTGAATTAATTAGAGGTTTGGGAACGACCGTTGACCAAATTTACGCAACTGGTGGTGGCTCCAGGTCTACTCTGTGGCGACAAATGCAAGCCGATATCTATCAAGCGGAGATTGTCACGATTAATATCGAAGAAGGGCCAGCGTTCGGAGCTGCGATTCTCGCCGGTGTTGGTACAGGTGTCTATACCAGTGTAGAATCCGCAACCGACCAAATTGTTAAGATTACTTCTCAGACTGATCCAATTTCAGATCATGTAGAAATCTACGAACAATACTACCGAATCTACCGCGATCTTTATCCTGTTTTGAAGCCAAAATTTGATCAGGTCACGGAGGTTATTGAGCAGTATAATTCTGACTAGATGCAAAATTGTCAAGATGACACAATCAGCAGAAAAAAAAACTAGACAAACAGGTAAGGAATTCTGGTTAGCTTTGGCGGGTATCGAAGGTATTGGACCAATTCGCATTCGTTACCTCTTGCGACAATTTGAAACCCTTGAAGCCGCGTTCTCGGCTGATTTAACGGAAATTGCTCGATTGCCTCTGTTCGATCCGTTATTAGCAGCCAAAGTACAAAAGGCTCGAATCGGTTTATCCGACTTGCGCCATCATATTGATTGGTATGAATCTCAAGGGATTCAGGTCATCACTTGGCAGGAGACTGCTTATCCTGAGCAACTCAAACAGATTTCGAATGCTCCGATCGCTTTAGCTTGCCAAGGAGACTTGAAGTCCGTTCAGAAGCCAACAGTAGCTATATTGGGGACCCGTACGCCGACCGCTGAGGGTATTGCTGTCACTTTAGAGTTGACTAACTCACTAGTGCAATCAGGATATACGATTGCAAGTGGTCTAGACAAAGGTGTTGATCTGACTGCTCATACTACTGCTTTGGCTTGCGATGGTCTGACATGCGCTGTTTTACCAACCGACCTCCTATCGGTTTACCCGCCAGAAAATGAGTCCTTATCCCTTCAAATTCAAAGAAGAGGAGTTTTATTTTCAGAGCATATTTTTCCGGCCTCATTATCTACAGCTAATTTATTAGCTCGGCACCGAATGACTACAGGTTTATCAATCGCGACTATCGTTGTTGAATCGTCGGTAGATGACGAGGAGATACTAAGAGCTGCCAGTTTTGCACGTGAGCAAGGACGGTTCGTTTGTGCTGTCGACTGGGGGGACCGGGCCGATTATTTGGCAAAGGGCTGTAGCCAGTTGATCAAATCGGGAGCTATTTCGGTCCCGTTTAACGGGTTAGCAGAATTTGTAGAGTCATTCACTAACTCCGCTACTACTTCCGAATTTCAGGCCACTTATATACAAGGTGAACAGATGGGCTTGTTTTAGTTCATTATGTCGTTGTGGAGCTTTTAATGATTGAAAATACAGAGCTTGTATTTTTTTCTAAAAAAAAACTGAAGTTTTACCTTTACAAAAGAAACTAACCCTGTTAGACTATGCATCGAAATTCTTACGGTGCTTTACAATTGGAGGTTCTCAGAGGCATAGTCCCCGGCTGGTTCCGGTTTGAGAACAGACGTATCAACCTAACGATTTCACTTCTATAACACTATTTGTATTTTTTTGTAAGGAGTATTAGCAAAGATGCAAAAAACTTTGAGAGCTTTGGCATTGATGATGGCGGTTTTGATTGCCGCATTCTCCCTAGGCTGTGGAGACGATGAAGAAGACGAGGGTCCAGCCCCGGCCACGGCCGTTACTGCAACCCCTCCATCTGGTAGCGAAGTTGCTGCTAATGCGACGATCGCTCTAGCGTTCGACCAGCCTGTTGAGTCCGTAGCAGGAGCCACCGGAAGTGGTAAAAACTGGACCATCCCAGTAGCCGCCAGTTTGAATATTACGTGGAAAAATAAAGACGGTTCTGATGGCGGGCCACAAGCTTTGACCTACAAGCTCAAGGCTGCCGACAAGACCGCTCCTAAGGTGTCTGGTGGTAACGTAAAGAATGGCGCAAAAGACGTCGACCCTGCACCGCTTAACGAAAAAGGTATCGTGATCGAGTTTAGTGAAGAAGTTAGTCAGGGTACAGTTGAGTTGAAGCCGGAAGGCGGAGACGTAATTGGAACCGAAGCCGCCTGGGAAGGCAAGAAAGTCTCTCTGACTATGTTGGCTGGAAAGACGTTGGCTAACGAAACTACCTATGTCATTACCATTGGTGGTGTTAAGGATGCTGCTGGTAACGCTCTAGAAGGTGGAACTATCAAGTTTACAACCAAAGGAAAAGAATAAGATAGTTAGTTTACGTACAACGACTTAACTTATTTGTTCAGAAGCGGCATGTCTTCGG
>JAYZAL010000014.1:0-52423 GCA_036339735.1 Candidatus Poribacteria bacterium | reverse complement strand
AAATGGGTGCGTTTTACAATACCTTTGGGATGAACATAAAGAGGTCCTCGCGTATTTACAGTAGGTGCAATATTTGCCATAGTTACATCGTCTGAGTGTCGCAAACAGGCATTAAGAAAAGAGGCTGAAAAAAGGGCATCTGACATATTATATTGTGAGGCAATGTCATTTTTTTCTCGTGCTTTTACCGCTTCTATTACTTCAGGATCATCATAGTCTTGTACGGTTTTTCTTGGAAATTTGGCGTGGTGCCATCCGCGTAGATTCCACTCATCAAAAGCAATCTTAATTCTTCCTCTATATCCAGACTCGTCAAGTATGTCAACCACATCTGAAATCATTTTGTCAGGTCCTTCAGACTTCATAATGCCTGCCATATAATCGGGCATTTCGTGTTTCTGCCAAAAAGGGAACCAGTATTGATGGATTGAAATGTAATTTAAATAGGGGCCAGCATCTTTTAACAAAGGTAAAATCCATTCTCTTGTATTGGATGTAGCAGCAGCAATCTGAACGGTCGGATCTACTTTTCTCATGGCTTTAGCAGCATTGGTAACAAAAGGAGCCCACTCTTCAATAGGCTTGTATCCTATTTCTTGCTTAATGTAGTTTTCATTTCCAATACTCCAGATATTTACATTCATAGGATCCAGATGTCCGTTATCTTTACGCATTTGCGCATATTTTCCAGTAGTGCCATTACAATATTCAATCCAGTTACACATTTCTTCTATGGTTCCATTTCCGGCATTATTACAGATATAAGGTTCCCATCCAACTAAGCGAGAGAGTTTTATAAACTCGTCTGTGCCAAATGTATTGGTTTCTTTTACTCCCCACACCATATCATCTGTAATGGGACGATTTTTGCCCACTCCATCTTCCCAATGGTATCCGCTTACATAACAGCCTCCAGGCCAACGAACAGCAGTAGTATTTAGCTCTTTCAGTGCTGCCACTACATCTTTTCTAAAACCATCTTCGTCAGCAAGAGGTGAGCCAGGTTCATATACTCCTCCATAGATTTGATCTCCAAAATGTTCCAAGAAACCACCAAAAATCATAGGGTTGTATGTTTTGACAGTCGCATCTGTGTTAATCGTAACATTTGCTCGGATGGATGCAGGTTGCTGTGTAGTGCAGGATAAAACACAACACAGTAGGCTCAAGAATAAAATTATTGATCTCTTTTTATTGAATTTTTCTCGTTTCATATTTGTATATTCTGTCATATCAAACCATAAAGGTAGCACCTCATCGACTTTGACCTTTTTAGTAATTGGTTCACCCAATCGATTAAATGTTTTCTCTTCTTTATATTCGGCTGATTTATAAGAGCGAACTAATGCGATCTGAGCTCCATCTTTCTTCCAAATGATCTTTTTACCTTTTACAGTTTTTAGTTGTTTAGCCTTAGAAACAACTGGTAACTTTTCCTTCTGAGCACAAACAGAAAAAACCAACAGAAATAAAAAACAAAAATTAATCTTTTTAATTATAAAAACTGCCTCAGTTTCTGAAGCTAACCTTAAACCATTTTTCCCATATAGTTCCACGCTTTTACTCTATATTGAAACCTGCCATTCTAGTACCTTCCCAATAACATCTGATAATGAGAATTATGGGACGTTATTAATCAATTTGGCAGTCTTCAACCACAACCCCTAGTACCAACCCTGCCAAATCACAAACTCAAACCCCAAAATAGCTTAAATAAATATCCAATAAGTAATGTCATACTGGCAGAAAGACATACACTAACAGGGGTAAAGGGTTATTAAGGCGATCCTGACACACATCGAAACCCATAGCGATAAGTCCTAATATCCGGATGGTAGGAGGTAGGATTAGCCAGCTGCAGGTAGTAGGTATTATAGAACCAAGAACCACCCAGCAACACTTTTTGGTCTTGACCACTATCATACCAATCTTGACTCCACTCCCAGACATTGCCCGCCATGTCGTACAACCCATACCCATTTGGTTTAAAACTCCCTACTGGTGCTGTATACCGCCATTTATCTTTGCCATCAGTTCCTTGATAGTTGGCATAATCACGAGCTAACCCCTTATCATTACCCCAACTATACTTTTTGCCTACTAAGCCACCACGAGCGGCAAATTCCCATTCGGCTTGGGTTGGCAAACGTTTACCCGCCCATTTAGCGTATGCGGTGGCATCATGCCAAGAGACATAAACCATCGGATGATCATCAGTCGGCGAGACCTGGTAAATATCCTTCCATAAATCACCACTAAATTGGTGATCTGATTCAGCTAAAAACTTCTTAAACTGACCAACTGTAACTTCGGTAGTGCCCATCCAAAAATGTTCGGTGGTATTCGAGGGCGGGATAGCAACCATGATGGATTTATCCTTTTGCCAAATGATAGGTTTACCTTTGACAGTTTTTAGTTCTTTAGCATTGGAGACAACGGGCAAATACTCCTTTTCTTCACTATAAACAGAAAAGACCAACAGAAACAAAAAACAACAACTAATCTTTTTCATTAATCGAACCGCCTTTTTGTTAACAAAGATATTATATTAGCAACCGAGATGTAAAACAAAACCGGAACAGCCAAGCAAGGTTAAGCAACCCCCTTTAGAAACTTTATATACCCTACAAGCAATTTTAAGTGCTGAAACACAGCCAAACCCTTAAATCGGAAATTTAGGGCTTTTTTGTTTTGGCCTGTTAGTAATAAATTGTGATGTCAACAAGAGGTCAGAGCCACCAAAATCAGAGGATCGGATCCAGATTCTTGGATTCCCATTTAGGAGATCCAAATCGACTGATCTAGGTGTCTCAAATGCGACAGTTTTTATTGATTTTTGTCTCAAGTGAGACAGTCCAGATGTTCCCATTAACTAGCTAAATGACGATTTAATCTTACTGAATGGATTAGATTCTGGTATGTTGTCTTGGTGCTTAATTTTGGCAGAATTTTTATTTTTCATAAGGTTCTTCTTTTTGAGATTCACAGGGTATTTTTCTTTCAGTTCAACACCAATGCATTAAAAATGCCTAACTGGAGTTTGTTTCCAGCTAGGCATCCTGAAAAAATTGCTCTCAAAGAGAAAAACATTTCTATTATGGGATACAGATTTTACATTTACTTGTCATATTTTTGTTTTTAACGCAAAAACCTGTAATTAACAGCTAAATGACGGCAAATTAGAAACAAACGACAGGCCAAACGGCGGAAGAACCAGAGGAAAAAACAGGAAACGGTAGCTATTAAATAGTAATTTAAATTAAATCTAATTTTAAAACGGTGAGAATTGAATATAATTGGGGGTCTCAATTATTTTCTACGGATATTTTTAAACATTGTTTGAAATTGTTAGGATCATTGGACTACAAATTTAATAGGAGTGAATAAAATGGATACAGAAGAAAAAGAAAAAGATTTAGGTGATGAATCCTCAATAGAGTCAATAGAGGATCTGTTTGTTTTCTTTAAAACTTTCTTTCAAGCAGGTTTAAAGGGGATAGGAGTGGCATTGTTGGTTGGTTTTTTTACAATTTCAATTCTGGACAAAATCATAGATTTTGACGAATATGATAATTTCACCTTAAATGGTATAGAGTACGAAAAACCCGGAAGAAATTCCCCTTCGGAGGATTTTGAATTGTATAAGAAAATGCAAGAAGAGTATTTTGAGACAAATAATATCTCCCTCTATGGGAGGAACAAAGACTCGATTTTCAATATAGTGTTTTTGTTAGCTGTTATTTTGATGGCTCGGACCATTTTAAAAACCCTTTCGTCTTTGCAACCTAAATAATAGTTTGAGGAGATAGGCCCCTTCAAATAGGGTTGGGTTTGTCAGGTTTTTTTACAGAAAGGACGTTGCAAAAGACAGGTAGGGGGAATTTTAGAGTCAAAGAGAGCCAAAAAGAGTACCAATGACCCACAATGCGAGGAAGATTGTGATCCTCAGAAGCAACCAAAGTTGAATGTTTGGAGTTTGAAGTTGAAATTACGGCACCAAGTAAACGGGTTTTAAAACGATTATAAAATGGTTTTAGTAGTTAATTTAAGTTGAATAACAAATCCATCCATAGTGGGTTAAAAGTGAGAAGACCGGGGTTTGACCGAGCGATTACGGGGTCGAGTAACGGGTTGGAGCGAACGAGGATGAGAAGCGGTATTTTGATGATGTTGCCAATAGAGGGGCAGAAAGTCGAAGGTATTGGCCCAAGCCCGCTTGAAGAAGGAATCAGAGATAGAGAGCAGGAACCAGCCGGGGCGTCCGACGGGTCGGCCATTACCACCAGTTTGAGGCATGATCTTAATACACTCTTGAAGGAGCTGAAGGGCTTGAATGGGGTTAAGATGAGGGCTTAACTGACAAGCCTGAGAGACAACAGCATCAATACCGAGTGGATAATTCTGTCGCATGATTTGATAAAGATCAGCGTTGGAAGGGAGGGGGTTACCTAATTGTTGATGTTGATCCTGCCAGAGTTGAAGGGTTTGGATTTTAAGCTGTTGGCAATCCTGATCTGAGTTACTCAAATCAATCTGAGAGGAGAAGTGGGTCTGTTGACCATCTGAGGTATTTGTATAAGAAGAAGTTTCTGTGAGAGCGTTTCTCTATAATTGAGAGTAACACCAAAGTCGATTTCTAGAAGTCCGTTTCGGTCTACCTTCAATGTTTTAATTAGGCTATTCAAGACTGACTTCTTTGCATCTATATCTAGTTCCCTTTCTAACCATATAAACATGTCGATGGCTTTGCTTCGGCAATCATTATTCTGGTTGTGGCACTGGCTTGGCGTCTTCTGTCATCACACTCCAGTCAGCTAAACGTAATCTGAGTTCAGCCAAAATCTCCTGGTTTGACGATTGGCCAACCACATTTTTCAACTCCCACGAATCGTTGACTAGATCGTACAGTTCGTCTTGATCCCCCATCGGGTCGTGAACATACTTCCACTCCTTTGTTCGTACCATTTTACGCCGTCCTTCAGCTTCACGCCATTGCAAAGACTGAATCAAACTTTCTCGTCCCCATGGCCGGGGTAATTGCTCCAAATCTGCGAGGCCAAAAAGCGGTCCCCCGGCACCATACTCAGAAAAAGTAGCGTCTCGCGATACTGTTGAGGTAACCGTAGGAAGAGCTTGCCCCTGCATAGTGGGTGGAACTTTGATCCCCTGCAATTGGAACAAGGTGGGTACGACATCGATCAGGTTCACCATACTGTCATCCCTGATGCCAGTGGCGATTTCACCTGGACAGGAGATGATCAGAGGTACTCGTGTCAAACAATCGTAAAACACACCACCCTTACACTGCATCCGGTGTTCGCCCATAAAATCACCGTGATCTGAACAGAAAACGACAATCGTATTTTCCCTAAGACCAAGTTTTTCTAAAGCATCGATGATTTGTCCCAATCCATCGTCAATAAAGCGTATCATTCCATAATAAACAGCCATTAGACCATAGACATCGTCTAGGTCATCTTTCTCCATGTTGAGCATTTGGTATAGAACCCGGTTGCGTTCGGGGGCATCTGAACTGAACTCGTCCTCTGGCCAAGGCGGAAGGTCGATTTTATGTGCCGGGAACATGGCAGCATATTGTTCCGGTGCTACCCATGGTTCATGTGGATCCGGGAAAGAAACCCATAAAGCAAAGGGGTTATCTCGATGCTGTTCCAAAAAGCGGACGGTTTGACCCGCTACCAGGCCAGTGGAATAGTCTTCTAGCGGATAGTCAGAAACGGCGTAACTAAATCGAGGATTTTGTGGCGTCATGGACCGTCGGAGTTTATGGGCTGTATGGATGCCTTCAATTGGACGAAACCATTCCATCCCTTGGCAGACAGAATCTTTAGGCAATCCGCCGTGTGAAATTTCGCAACGAGTATCAAACAGAGATAGGTCCTCATCGCTATCAAAACAGTGATTTTTACCTATCAGACCGGTCTGATAACCTGCCGCTTTCCACAGTTGAAAGGCGTGGGTCGCATCGTTCGGCATCAGTGTCTGATTCCGCCGAGCACCATGCGTATGGGGAAATTGGGAAGTCCAAAACGAGACGCGAGCTGGGACGCACAACGGATGTGGTGTGATGGCGTGTTCAAACAGTACCCCCTCTTCGGCTAACCGTTCCATGGATGGTGTTTGGCAGAACGTATTGCCGTAAAGATGGCTAGCAGTCGCCTTTTGCTGATCGGTCATGATCACTAGCACGTTGGGTCGATTTGGTGTGGACATATTTCAAATCCTTTTGTAACGAAACGAATGCAGTCCAAAGTCGGCCTAATAGTAGGAGATTATCATTCGGTCAGGTAGTGAACCCGATCAATTCTAACACAGATTTTTGATATCCGTAAGGCAACTAAATACTATACAGTAACTCGTAAGATAGTGATTCTGCAGTAAATGGCCTTTTCTAAATTCTTATTTTTACTAAAGGTTGGAACTCGTATCTGGAACAGAATGGATATGAGGTGTTACCAAGAGCACGAGTATTAATATAAAATTCGACTTCGATCCTTCTGTCTTGAGTTACATCAATTCTCTGAATCAACGAACTGAAGGCAATTTTTTGTATCTGTAGGTCAATCTGCAAAGCTTATTCCATTTCACCCCTGAAACTATCTAAATCTACGACCTTCGGAGCCGAAGCTAAGTTCCTTGTTTCAATCTCGGTTTTGACCTTTCTAACCTTGTCGTAATCTGATCGAATCTTAGGAATGAATCGGTCTTTTAAATTAGGACTTTGCATCAAAACTTCAGTGGCGTTTTCGATTCTCTGCTCTAACACCTAAAGTTGATGTCGTAATCTTTTCAGTTCTTCTTCTCGCTGGCTCCGATTCCGACTATATTCTTTTCTAATAATTCTTCCAAATGCCCCTCGTCGAGTACTACTTCTGATAACATTTTCAGTACTGGATTTTCCAACCTTTCCCGGTTCAAGTGGCGAAAATTAGTGCATAGCTTAGCCCTTCTCCATCTGGCACCACATCGGTAGAAAGATTACTTAGGTTTACGTTTGTCAAAGCTCACCTGGAAATTATTACCACAGATCTGACACTTCAATAGTCCTGATAACAAGTACTGAATCTTCTACCCCTTTCGCCCTCGTTCAGACACCGAAATCTGACAGGCTTTTTCGACTTGAATAATCCATTCTTCTCGTGGGCGGTATCCTTGATGTTTTTGACGGTAGAAGTATTTGGAACCTTGTTGTAAAATAAGAGGATTTTTGACACGATAAATATAATGCGACTCCTTGCGAGCTGAAATTTGAAGCTCAAAAACCAATTTGGATTCCAAATTCTCAGCCCATTGTTTTTTAACCAATCACGTTCCTCAGCATATAGTAAGTTGACTACCTTTTAAGATGATTTCTTCTATTCGGATAATAATATTCTTTTTTCTTTGTTCATTGATTTCATATTCTGACCCAGCCGTATACTTTGTTGATTGTGCTGATTCTTCTGGTGTCGACTTCATTCATGCTGGTGGCGTTGACAAAAAAGTAATACCCGCTATTGTTGGGTCAGGGGCTGCGTTTGTTGATTACGACAACGATGGTGACTTAGATGTCTATCTGGTTAATACTGCTCAGCCTCATGAAAGTTCGAATCAGCCAAGTGGAGTCGTTGGCTACCGACCGACTAACGCTCTATATCGAAACGAAGGCCAAGGTCGATTCACTGAAGTTACCAAGCAAGTTGGACTTGACCACGACGGTTGGGGGATGGGTTGTGCGTTTGCTGACTATGATAACGATGGTGATGCAGACCTTTACCTGACTAACTATTTAGCTAATGCATTTTTCAAAAACCGAGGAGATGGCACCTTCAAACAGGCTTCATCTGGCGCGGGTGGTATCGGGGACAATCGTTTTGGGTCTGGTGTTAGCTGGATTGATTATGATAACGATGGGTTCCTAGATCTATATGTGGGCAACTATCTGGATTATGGGAAGGTTCCATCCGGAGCAGATAATTTTTTTCCCTATGATTTCACTGGTCAGAACAACGTTCTTTATTTTAACCGTGGTGATGGCCGATTCATGGATGTTACAAAGAGTGTCGGAATCAGTGGTGGGAACCATTTGACTTTGGGGGTTGCCGGAGCTGATTACGACAATGACGGAGATATTGATCTGTATCTAGCTAATGATACTGATCAAAATATTCTTTATCGAAACGATGGCGAATCTAACTTCACTAACACTAATTTGGCTGACCATCGTAGTCATACTGGCGACATTCGTGGTGGTATGGGTATTACTTGGGGCGACTATGACAATGACGGCGACTTGGATTTATTTGTCACCAACTGGTTAGATGAAAATAACGTGCTTTATCGTAACAATGGGGATGGAACTTTTACTGATGTTTCCTCTAGTAGTGGAATCTTTGAATCAGGTATCGGTAAAACTTGTTGGGGAACCGAATTCTTTGACTATGATAATGATGGTTATTTAGACCTATATATTGCTTGTGGACACATAGATCCAGCTAGCTGGCAGATGCCCGGCGGGCAAACCGATATTCTGTTACGTAATAATAGAAATGGTACCTTTTCCGATGTTTCATCCGAAACAGGGATTATGCAGTTAGGAAAAATGTTGGGGCGAGGAGCTGCTTTTGGAGACTATGACCAAGATGGTGATATTGACATTTTGGTTGTGAATGCAGGTCAAAAAGCACAGTTACTTCGTAATGAAGGTGGGAACCATAACCATTGGTTACATCTCAAATTGACCGGCACACTTAGTAATCGAGATAGCATCGGGGCTAAGGTACGCCTGACGGCCAATGGCCAAACTCAAATGAGAGAAGTGGTCTGCGGTACTAGCTACCTTTCTCAAAGTAGTTTAGAAATAGAGTTTGGATTGGGAACAGCTGAAACTGTAGACCGGATTGAAATTCTATGGCCTAGCGGTGCAAAGCAAATTTTGACATCAATAGAAACAAACCAACTTTTACAATTAGTTGAACCGAATCCAAACGATCTAAAGAACGCTCGTTGACTGGATGATCTGCTTCTGTTATGATCTCTGCCTGATACGTGATTTAGCTTCTAACTGAATGTTAAAAAATAGGGAAAAAGAGGTTGGAATGTATAGACTGAGTAAGTTATTTGTGTGTTTGTTAATATTCTCTTTGCTAGTATCTGCGGGCTTTTCAAAAGAAAAAGTCTGGCGGGTAAGAGGTGGTGTTCAAAAAGCTTTTAAGGATTCTAAAAATAGAGTTTGGGAAGCCGGACAATCTGAGTACAAAGCTGGTCAATGGGGTGGTTGGATTGATGAAAAGCCAAAGACAGCCATTGTTGCTAATTTGACCAAGGAAGCTGAAAAGAAAGCCAAGAAAGCCGGCTATGACAATGAACTTTTTCATTCTGTCTGCTGGGCACAATTTCCAGCAACAGTTAAACTAGACCTAAATACCGGAAATGGTAACTTCCAGGTCACCTATATGGTAGGTGAACATTGGTCCCCCAATAATCGTGGTTTCGACATCTTTATCGAAGAAAAAAATGTACAGCCACTCTATGTCACACCTGGCAAAGATGAGATCGACATCAAAATTTATGAGGACGTTGAAGTCACAGATAAGGTAATGAATTTTCACTTTGCTGGTAATAAAAAGACAGGCAAGGGAGATCTAAATGCGATGTACAGTGCCATTGAAGTGATACCTACTTTGCCCGTGGATCCGAAACAGAAGTTGACTAGCCAATGGGCTAAAATCAAAAAGAACCGGAGCTGATTAGTTTACTAAGACCACGTGGTATTTCTTAGTAACTTGCGTCATAGAAAAGTGGATGAATTGTGGTTCATCCACTTTTTTTGTTGTAATGACTAATGGTTGCATCTCGCATTTCTGGCAACAAAACCTGTTCTGGCCGAACTTGGTAAAAAGACAGTCTGAAATTAGGGCTATTATGTAGGATATGAGCAATCACACCTCAAGTTCCGAAGGGCATACTTTCGTCCAAAGAAGTGGTCACGTCAAACTTAGCGCTCATGTCAATCCCATATAAATCCTTCAAGTCTGGCAAGGTCGGCATCACAAATTGGGTAACCTTCTCCTCTCCACTTTATCAGATCATGCGTCATGATCATCCCCTGGGTATTGATACATTCTTTCAGTTAGAACAAAACTAAAACCATTAAACATGGTTAATTAGACTTGACCAGTACCAGCCTAATCCATTTGGCGGCTATTTCTTGACGAAAAGTAGTTCACTAATGGTGAGAACAGAAATCTTCATCGGCATTAACGCCTTGACCTTTTTAAGAAGAATCCACATTAAATCCTTGATTGGTCCAAATGTTTCTTGCTAGGTCTTTAGCTGTTTGGGTAGGCTCAATATCTCCCAGAATACTGGGTGGTGGCTTGTCGCTATCGGTACGATCGGGATCTGGAGACCAATTATCATTTTCATATTTTTTGCGTACATTTTCTTGTCTGAAGTCCGGTACAGTTATCGGCATCGAATCTTGTAGTACTGATCGCCAAGCGAGTATGCCAACAATACTCATATCGATCCCTCTATACACATCAAGATAAGGTTGTTCTTGACGATGAATCGCTTGCGCGAAATAATAGCTGGTAAAAAAGTCTCCTCCCCCATGACCCGTCCTGTGAGCCAAGTCTCCAGCTACTGGGAAATTAGGCTTGTAAACAACTTCGGTTTTTTCTTCTTTATCATTTTCCCAAGGCTCCTGCCAAATACGGAGTCGGCTTTTATCGCCGTGCCGACAGTTTTCCATTAATCCTTTGTTCCCGTGTATACGAACATAATTACCATGGCCACGCAGCGCTCCATGAAGGGACTTCAGTACCGCATCGTTATTCATTCGACACATGATAATAGCGCTAGTATCGCTTCGTTTCACATGTTTGGTTTGTGTTGAATCATCATAATCATAAGGAACGACAAAGGCATTAACTTTGACCGGCCGAGTATCAGTAATATACATAACGGGAGCAATAGAGTGTGTGCAATAATAGGTAGCAGGAATCCAATTACGCCAATGGTTCCAACCACAACTTCTGGCTAATTTCACTTCAGCCGGATCTGGATGTATATACTCACCTTCACCATATTTGAATTCGCCAATTAGGCCACTCTGATATAGTCGGCGCATTTCTTGGTTATATGCACTGTATGGGTAATTTTCAGCAAACATGTACACTTTACCTGACTTTTCAACCGTGCGTGCAAGGGAAACTCCCTCAGCTAAGGTATGACAAGCAGCACACTCACTCATTACATGTTTTCCCGCTAGTAAAGCTTTTTCAGCAAATGGTGCATGCTGATGGAAATAATTGCACAATACCACAGCATCTAGGTCATGGGACAAAAATTGATCGTACTCAACATAGGTAGCTACATTTAGCTCTCTACCAACCTGCTCCAGTTTTTCTTCCCAGATATCGCAAATTGCGACTAACTCAAAACCAATGGAGTCTGCAACACTCATATAAGATTTACCACGTCCAGCCCCGACAATACCCAATCTTATGGACTTTCTACTTTGATTGATCATCTTAGATTTTTCTCACACAATGGGTCGATCAAATTCATATTTTCCTACCATCCTAGCAGAATACCATACAAACTATTCACAGGTGTTATGAAAGCATGATCAACAACAGAAGAAGATTGAGAATAAATAAGTCGAAAGTTTATGGATTTACTACTAACGGAGATTTTACGGAGTCCACCCCTCGACAACTCTATTCCCTATAATTACTGATTCTTTTCAAGATGAGGACGAATGGATGTATGAAAAGGGGCCGAAGAATACCACGAAAATAAAGAGGTCCTTAACTAATTAGTGATCGACTTATAAAGCTTGCTTCTTTTCTAGCCAAATGTTTTTAGCCTTATTCGACAATTTCAACGTTGGCACGTGGCAAGACAATTCTTTCTTGATCATGAAGTTGAACCTCAAGCACTCGAACCTGAGCTTCTGTTTCTAAAGATTGGGGTTCAACTAGTAGTTTGGTGACTTCCCCTAATTGGCCAAAATACGGAGATCTGATTAAGCGAACCTGCGTTCCGACATCCAAGGCATTTTGTATTGTAGCTATATCTTTATCTAAAGACGAATTACCATCTTTCTCCAGAGGAATGACAATTTCAGGTCTCTGAACACCCGCGCGAATCTGAGTAGTACCATTTAGTGAGGATTTCATACCCTGTCTTTGTAGCAATAGATCGAAAGTTTGCTTAGCCATTGAGATTTGACCAAAACCTTCGGTGATCATTAATGTTAGACCAATCTGTTCTGAACCAGTAATTGCGACTCCTAATTCGTATCCGAGTAATTGATATAGCTCACGATCATCAATACCTCCACAAACAATTCCTTTCACTCCTTTATCAATTGCGAATTCCACAGTTTGTCGGTCAACTGTAGAACCCCCAACAAGAATCTGTCCCTCATGATCAGCCTGGATTAATTCAGGAGTCAATGGCTGATGAGGTGAGTCGACAATCGTCTGGAGTTGACCAACAGTTTCACCTCCAATGCCAAAAATGCCTTGGATTAGTGTTCCCCATGTTTCAATCACCGCACCTTCATTTTCCATAACCTCGATTACTTGGCCATCGATATATCCCCAGGTTTGGACAGGTGTAGCGGGTTCTCGTATAACTACCTGTCCAGTTACATCAGAAATGTTTTCTATAGTACCGGAGATAGGTGATTTTACTTCTGATTTAAACAGGCCAAATAAGCCATTAGACTGGGCTATGATCTCTCCTTGTTCCACAGGATCACCCACTTTCTTAAGCATAAATCGGCCAACACTACTCGGGCTTGTTCCCATCAAATTAGCTGCGTGGATCATTTGAACATTACCCGGAAGATCTGTCTGCGCCACAATATCCTCAGCTGAAACTTGATTCCCAACTTCCACTAGTACGTCTCCCATTAATGGAAGTCGTCGTTCACTACGAATTATGGTTTGGGCTGAAATTTTTAGCCCTGGTGTGTATGCATGTGCCATTTCTGATTTGTTTTATCTCGTGAGGTATATTGAAAATGGAAGACGATTATGATCTCAATAATATCTGAAAAAAGATCAACTGTATATCCATTTTTGCAAATCCTTGTCCTTATGTATCTTACTTGATCACTGCAACTAGCCTAACATCATTCAGCGTGAGTAGGGGAAATTTGGAGGTCAAATCTTTATTGATCATAACAGATACCCTTGGGGCAAAAGCGTTTGAAGCGATAGTATACCACCCAATGATTATCTCAATCCGTTGATATCGTATTTTGGAACAAAATTCCAAATTAGACTACTAATGTTAGAGCCTTTATAATTTATCCGAGGTCAGTGGATTCCTCCGATAATATTATAGTTTTCAACAGAAACTCCATTTTTACCATCTCTATAGGAATAATGCCCTATTGTAGTACTGCCAAATCCATTCTTCTTTTCATATGAAGAGGATTTTAATTCCATACTGTCACGTTTGAAAATGTTGATTTGGGGAGCCATATTGACAGTGTTGAATTTTATCCAATAATCGATTATTTGGTCAATAGACATAGCATACGCCTCAATTCCCTCGCACGGGATTAGTTGATCTACTGTTCCGTGAAACATTATCACAGCTGTCGGGTGTGATGGTTGGTAGTACTTGATTATTTTTTATTGACATTAATCCTGCAATAGAAGCTACAGCTGCTATCTTGTTACTTAGATAACAAGCTAATGAATCGGTAACAAAAGCTCCATTCGTATAAGCATAAATCCATTTCGAATCAATTCTATATTCAGAGGTTATTTTATTGATCAGTTGCAGTAATGAAACCTAAATCGTTTACATTACTTTTGTTTTGTTTGGCCGACTTCGGTTCATGATTTCAGTATGATCCTTCTTTTTCGCCTTTTAAAGAAACACCCTGAGGAACGACTAAGATAAATCCTTCAATTTCTACTATGGGCTTCATATCTGAAAAACATAGCTGGTACTCACAGTATCACCAGACCCATGAAAACCAAGCATAAGTGGCACTTTTAGAGTTTCATCGTAGGAAGAAGGTCGATAAACAGTATACTCCCTGTCAATGTTATCGTATACCACTTTCTAAGTGAATAAGTCTCCATCAGTCAGGTTTGTTTTCACCAGATTATCTTCACTATGCGAACAAGACAAAAAATCCAGACTAAGATAGTAGTGATAAAAAATCCCCATCTTGAGCTTCTTTATTTTACGATTATTCTATCATTTTTTGGAGTAAGAACCTTTTACCTTAATCTCTTCTGAGATGGTATCCCATAGTTGAATCCTCCTTTCTAGGCACTCTTTGGCGACATCGGTGACCTGTTTCCATTTCGAAGAACTCGAACCACATAGTTCTGAAATCATCTCGAGTGCCATAGGGCCATGTTCGTCTCCATCCAGCTCAATGTGTCTCTCTAGGTAATAAGCTAGCTTAGTAGATTGTTGTTTTTCTGAGTCAGCTTTTTTGAGAATTTCTAGAAACATATATGGAATTATGTCCTCCCTACCGAAGGTGAAAGCTGAAGCAACTAGGTGTGTTTCTTGACTTTCGATTAATTGGAAGGTGAATTTTACGAATTCAGCAGTACCCTTGTTGATATCAACTTTGTTTAATGAAGAGCTAACTGAATGTCCTTCACCAACGAGTTGAATGAATTCTTCTATAGAGCTTGTTTTGGCACCAATTTGATCCATGGCGTCCAAATACATTTCAAAATGGCTCTTCGGTGTCCCAACCTCATTAGTATCAGTTTCTTCTTGATAGACAATCTCATTTATAAATCTGGCTAGGGTTGGGTTGGGTTTTGGGATCCATGGCAGTTTTACGGTAGTTAGCTTAGTTTGAAGAAATTTTAGCAGAGACATAAAATCCCAGACAGCAAAAACATGATTTTCCATGAAAATCTTTATATCTTCTATGGTTCTTAAATTTTCGTAGACTGTGTGAGTTTTTAGTTGTTTTTTCAAAAATTTAATCTCAGATTCGATGTTATTTATTCTTTTCATCCCCATTCACCCTATCATTTGGTATATTATGTTCAGAGACACGTTCCAGCTAAATGAATCACCACATTTAGTGTATTGTTGTTTATCTCTTTTTTCAATCGCTTCAATCAAGAAAAATTTGGGCGATCGCACAAATTTGAAATTTTATTCATTAATAGCTAAATTAGCATTTATGAGATTTTTCATTCTGAATTATCTCATTCCTTGTTACTATATTCGATATTAACCGGTTATAAGATAAAATCTTTGTGTCTTTAAATTAGGATAGGAGAGTTGAGTCATGGCAGAAAAATTGAGAATTACTGCGGTCGGTTGTGGTGGCGTTGGCTTACGTCATCAGAAAGGCCACCTTGCTTGTCCAGAAACGGAATTAGTTGCAGTCTGCGATATGGATGTTGAAAAGGCTGAACAAAGAGCCAAAGAATTGGGTATTGAGCGTTGGTACCCATCCATTTCAGAAATGTTATCCAATGAAGAATGTGACGCCGTTGATGTGGTAACAGCTGACCATCTACATTTCCAACCTGTGATGGAGTGTTTAGAAGCTGGCAAGCATGTCTTGTGTGAAAAACCTCTGTCTTTATCGTTAGATGAAGCTGAACAAATGGTGGAAAAGGCTAAGGAGAAAGGTGTCTATTTATCAATGGACTATAATCGCCGCTTTGCTCCCGGATATGCTAAGGCTAGACAATGGTTTGATGCTGGTGAATGTGGCCGTTTAGCTTACATCGATATGAAGCTTTCACAAGGGGGAATGACCCACTCTTGGAAAGGTGAATACTACTTACTTTACGAGCTGCAAACGCACGCCATTGACCTTCTGCGCTGGTTTGGTGGTGAAATCGTCGCTGTTTGCGCTCAGATGGCCAGACCTAGAATAGACGATGTTCCTGAAGGTGAGACAGCATGTTACACGAGTATGGCAATTTCACTTCGGTTTGCCGATAATGCAGTGTCTACTTTGTTAGCAAGCTGGGATAGTGACTTCATACATCCTATCGAACGGTTAGAGATTTGTGGTGATAAAGGCGAGATCGTTGTCGATAATGTTCTCAGTAAAGCAACTTTACTTCGGAGAGATGATCAGGTTGTACAAGAATATCGACCTTCGATATTCCGTATGGAACAATTAGCATTTGATGGAACATTTGCGCTTCGGATGGATGCCTGGGCCAAAGATTTAGTGGCAGGTCGAGAACCTCAACCGAGTGGGCGCGACGGCTTGCAAGCCATGCGAGTCATTGATGCTATCGTAAGATCATGGGAAGAAAAACGTGAGATAGAAGTGCCGATCGACTAAGCTAGAATAATGAACTATGTTAAATCAACCCAACATATTATGGATTTCTTTAGAGGATACGAGTCCACGTTTTGGTTGTTATGGCGATGAAATAGCTCGGACACCGAATTTGGATAAACTGGCGGCTCAGAGCTGTCGATTTCCTAACGCTTTTTCAGTCGCGGGGGTTTGTGCTCCTAGTCGGTCTGCCATTATCACTGGTATGTACCCAACCGCCATTGGTACTCATCACATGCGAACGACACACACCAATGAAGACGCACCCGGTCTGCCAACACCTTATGCAGCTGTACCACCGCCATACGTCAAAACATTTACAGAATACCTGAGGGTAGCGGGTTATTTCTGTACCAATAATGCAAAAACTGATTATCAATTTTCTGCACCTATCACTGCCTGGGATGAATGCCACCCTGATGCGCACTGGCGGAACAGAATAAGAAAAGATCAACCATTTTTTGCTGTTTTTAATCCTACGGGTACACATGAAAGTGGTATGTGGGAAAAAGAAGATAGCCAACCAGTTAAAACTGATCCTACAGCAATTAAGCTTCCGCCTTATTTACCTGACACCCCCAAATCTAGACGTGCTTTAGCTAGACACTACGATAATCTCGAAGTTAGCGACCAAATTGTAGGCAACCTGCTGCAGCAATTAGATGAAGATGGACTAACTGATAACACGATAGTTATGATTTGGAGCGATCATGGAGAAGGTTTGCCTCGTGCTAAACGCTGGCCTTATGATGCCGGAATTCGAATTCCATTAATTGTCCGGTATCCAGGAAGTCTTGAGCCAGGTAGTGTCAACGAGCAACTTGTCAGCTTAATCGACTTGGGACCGACGGTGCTCTCTTTAGCTGGAATTCCGTTACCAACGCATATGCACGGTCAACCTTTTTTGGGATCTCATAAAGTTGAGAGGCAGTACGCTTATGCAACTAGAGATAGATATGATGAATCATATGATATGGTGAGAGCTGTAAGAGACCGGAGATTCAAGTATATTCGCAATTATTATCCCAATAAAGAAAGGCTAGTTTGGGTACCTTATAGAAATCGGCACCCAATTATGCAAGAGTTGTGGAGACTTAAGGCTGAGGACAAACTTGAAGGCCATCAAAAAGTCATGTTCCAAAAAAGGCTACCAGAAGAGCTTTACGATACAGCTACCGATCCTCACGAACTGAATAATTTAGTTCAGAACCCAGATTTCATAGATCAACTTTCTAAAATGCGACAAGAGATGGAAAAATGGCAGGCTAAGTATGATAAGATGGGTCAAATTCCCGAGGAAATCATGGTTCGGCAATGGTACCCAGAAGGTAAGCAGCAACAGACGGCTAAGCCAGTCATGATCCCAATTGCGCCGCACAGTGATCATCATCCCGGCCAATCAGCAACTGATGTTGGAGGAACCTACGACGTTCCGATTCTAGTTCAGCTAAACTGTTCTACACAAGGAGCATCGATAGCTTATCAAATTAAGGATAGTAATCATTGGAATCTCTATACCGAACCAATACGATTGACTTCAGGTACCACTACTATTCGCACCAAAGCCATCCGTATTGGTTATAAAGAGAGTGGTGAGCAAATCGCTACCTTCACTATTTCGTGAGTCAACGATTAGACGAAGTTATCAAGGCGGCTCTGCTAGGAGCCTTACAAGGCTTAACAGAGTTCCTACCAGTAAGTAGCTCCGGGCACTTGGTGCTTTTCCACCATATGTTGGGTTTCAGTCAAGCTAATATCTTTTTTGATATTATGTTACACGTAGGTACACTGGGGGCAATCCTAGCCGTTTATCGGAAATCGATCTTTCACTTAGTGAAAGAGTTTATTTCAGGCACCTTAAAATATTTCGTTACGAGACAAGTCTCCTCGGCACAACGAATGGTCGGCCTATTATTCATAGCAACGATCCCAACCGGGATTATCGGCCTTTTGCTAAATGATCAGATAAATTATTTCTTTAGTCAGCCGAAATCTGTATCCTTAATGTTATTGGTAACTGCCTCCTTGTTACAACTGCCGAGGCTTCGATCTCGAAAGCCTAACCAATCAAAATTTCAGAGTGAGCCGGAGCTCAAGGTTTGGCATGCTTTTTTGATTGGGATGGTACAGGGTTTAGCCGTTGTTCCGGGCATTTCGCGTTCTGGAGCTACTATTTCGACAGCCTTGTTGTTAGGCGTTCGTCCAGTCATGGCTGCAGAATTCTCTTTCTTGCTTTCAATTCCAGCTATTCTCGGGGCTGTTGTACTTAAAATAGGCGATATCTCCACAGTCAGTTCTCTAGCTGCAGTTTCTGTAGGTATAGGTACATCGTTTTTGATTGGCCTTATCGCTCTTCGTTTGCTATTGACCTTAATCGCTAAAGCCAAATTTTTTGTATTTTCATACTACTGCCTATTAGTAGCAATCTTCGCTTTCTTTATCTGAATAATATGAACAAAGGTAAATTCGCTTTATTGCTGTTTTTATATTTACTATCAGTTAGCACTGGAGCGGAAGTTACTTCTAATGGTTTTCTTGATTACTCATCGGCTCAGATACGTTCCTCCTTTCACTCGGAGCAATTTCAATTAGCTATCCAACAGATTGAGGCTCTTGATTCGGTTACGGTACATCATCAGTACTTGAAAGCCTTGGCTTATTTTTACCAAAAAAAATATAAGTCTTCTCTGCAAGCTTGTGATCAATTACTTGATAATTATCCTGACTCGACTTGGCAACATAAGACAGCTTTCTTGAAAGCTAAGGCCTATATTCGTTTAGGCGATTTTGACGCTGCAGAGCAAGTTTACCGGTCTGAACTAGAAAGATTACTTTCCAAACAAAGAAAAAATCAGATTGCACAAGTCTACGTCGATTTTGCTAAAAAATCCATTGAAGTGTCTGAAGGTATCAGCTCAGACCAACCAGAAAAGGAAGATTACCTCCAAGCATATACTTTTTATAAACAGGCTTTGGAAGTAGAAATTGATGGTGAACTCAAGAGTGAAGTGCTGTTTCAAATGGGACGGATGATGCAACTAGCAAGTGATTACATAGCGGCCGAACGCGACTACCAAAAGCTCTTGACGACCTTTCCTGCTAACCCATCACTGCCAGTCAATGAACGATTTTTCAAAGCGACGGTTAACTTGGCTGTGTGCCAAATTCATCAAGGCAAACGGCTAATAGCCCGTAAAAATTTGACAAATTTATTGAGATATTTATTTGACGAGTCTGAGAACGACAAAAGTGAACTGATCCAGACCGCAAAGTTTTTAATTGTTCGTACTTACTATTTACCAAAAACGAAAAATGATCCATCAGCTAAAGATCAACAAGAAGTAGCATTAGGTATTGATATTGCTAAACAGTTTATCGACCAATATCAAAAACAACTGCGTTCAGGCCAACTAGCGTTTGAAATTGGTCAAGCTTATCATTCGATCGGACAAACCGAGAATGCGATTTCGGCTTATCAAAGTTTTTTAGATGATTTTAATCTCTTGGGCACAAATGGTTCAGTGGTTGTTTTACCGATAAATAAGATGAGTGTCAACTTAGATGACCTGTGCATGCAAGCTAGGTTTCAGCTCGGCCAACTCTATTTTGATCAAAGAAATTTCTCTTCAGCTATTGATAACTGGAATCGCTATCTAGTGGACTACCCAAATGGTCCTATGTGGACGCAGGTTCAGAGACGTATTATTGACGCAGAATTCCAGAATGGTATTCATTTGATTTCTTTAATATCAAGATCACAGACTGAAACAGAGGCTAAAACTATTGAAATCAAATCTTATCAAAAAGGCTTGGAGTTTCTAGATCAGTTCCAAAAACGTTATCCACTGGATGATCGCGTGGCCAAGATTTTAGTGCTGAAAGGTCAAATCTTTTTGAACCAACAAGAATTTCAGTCAGCTATTTCTATTTGGGAACAGTTGATTAATAAATACCCCAAAACGGAAGCTAGTTCCTATGCCTTATTCCAGACAGGCCAGATTTACGAAAACGAGCTTAAGCAGTTGTCAAAGGCCATGGAAACCTACAGTCGTGTCACTTGGGGAAGTTGGAAAACAAAAGCCGAACAAAAACTTCAACAGATGAAAGAAAAACAGTTGATACTCTCAACTGAGAAAGTTTTTCGATCGGGTGATCTAGTAACTGTTCGACTCAAGACCCGAAATATCGAACGAGTACAAGTGAGTGTATACAAACTGAATCCTGAAGTATACTGGCGAAAAATGGGAACTTTGAAAGGGATAGAAGAACTAGATTTAGCATTGATACAACCTGATAAATCGTGGTTTTACCAAATTGATTCGTATCGAAAATATGCCTTGATTGACCAGAAAGTACGAATCCCAATGGGTCAAGCTGGAATTTCCGCTGTCCATGTCTCAGATGGTGAGCTGGAGTCAACGACGTTAGTTGTTCGCTCAGATTTGGAGCTAATTGCTAAAACGACCCGAAAAGAAACCTTAGTATTTGTGCAGAATCAGATACGGCAACAACCAGTAGTAGGAGCCAAAGTTTTGGTTCAGTACCAAAGTAATAATCCAAGTAGACGAAGTGCCTCTTCACAGGTGGTAGGGAATATATCAATTGAGCAAGGTTTAACTGGTAAGGATGGGGTATACCGTCTTGATACCAATAGTGATATATCAGTTAATCTGAGTAGTATCCTGATTATCCAAGAAGACCATATCGCAACTAACCAGTTGCAAATAGGTGATTTGAATTGGCCAAGAGAATTAACAGCTAAAGGTTATATTTACACTGATCGGCCGGTCTATCAACCTGGCCAGACAGTTTCCATTCGCGGAATTATTCGTGAGGTAGATGGGAAATATGTGATCAATCCAAATGCCGAGTACGATGTTCTCGTTATCGACTCTCAAGGGCGAGAAATCTATAATCAGCCAGTTGTATTGACGCCCTTTGGGACTTTCTCGTCATCGATTTCTTTGGATCCAACGGTAGTAGTTGGACAGTACCGTATCACAGTCACCAAAAAAGAAGAAGGTGATCAACTCAATTTTGGAAATTCTAGTTCAACTTTTAACGGCCAGTTTCTGGTCCAACACTATCAATTACCAAACATTCGGCTAGAATTCGATTTTGAGCGAAACATTTACTTTCGAGGCGAGACCATTGAGGCGATGATTAACGCCAAGTATACCTATGGCCAGCCTGTACCTCGAGCTAAAATCACCTACTCCTTACCTAATGGAAAAACGGCTACAAGTATTGCTGACGAAAATGGTCAAATAAAAATTTTATTTGACACACACTCATTAACTGAAAAGAAATCCCATTATTATATCGACAATCTTAAACCGCATGCCTTGGTTTTCTCAGCTAATATAGCTAGTGAAAATTCTTCTAATACAGCTACTGTGCTACTGGCACCAGTTGGTTTTATACTTACTGCACGCCCCTTAGCACAGGTGGTATTAGCCGGAGAAACAGTTGAAATAGAGGTAACCTGCCAGGCTCTAGATGGTGAACCTACCAATCAATCTATAACACTTGACCTATTTCGTTTGACAAAACCGGTTAAGGATGACCTATTCAAAGAACTTAGCTGGTTAGACCTACAACCACCAATTCAACCAGCCGAGATTCGAATTCTTACTATGAATCAAACTACGTCATCTCAAACAGGTAAAAGTATATTTCGTTTTAAAATAAAGAAGGGTGGCAATTATCGCCTACGGGCAACAGGTCGTGATCAATTTAATCAACCTGTAGTGGCTGTAGGTAAGTTCAGTATTTCTGATCAAGACGATAGTGTTCGGCTACGTGTTTTTACTAACTCTACACAAACTAAATTGGGAGAGCCAAAAACTGTCACTCTTCATTCGAGATTAAAAGTAAATAACAAGAAATTAGTACCAGCCTTACTTACTTTTGAGTCAGATAAAATTATTAATTACCAAATTATTCAATTACAATCAGGCGCGAATTCAATCACTTTCCATTCTACGTCTGATTACTTTCCCAACTTTTTTCTTACCGTTTCTGCTATTGAAGGTTCTCAGCTGAGAACAACAAAAAAAGAATTTTCTGTCCAAAAAAATCTGCATATCCGAATTAAGCCCAAAAATGAGCATAAAAAGAATATAGACGACCAAGAAAACGATTTCGGAGTTTATCAGCCAAGCCAATCCAGCAAATTCGAAATTTTGACTACAGATCAGCTAGGGCAACCTGTATCTGCTGAATTATCGCTGTCCCTAACCGAATCCTTATTATGGGAGATATTTCCAAATCCACTTTTAGAAATCAATCGTTTTTTCTACGCTGATCGTCGTCGTACATACTCGATTCGGACTGTTTCTAGTTGTGGATTTTCTTACCAGCCTAGAACCCAAAAAATTGCCCTAGCAATTCGACAAGAAGCTGATCGGCTAAAAGTAGAGGAAAAACTAGCTCAGGAACGAGACAAAGGTCAGAAAGAACTAAGAAAATTACTATTCAGTGATGCCAACGATGAAGAGATAGCCAACTCTAAATTTTCAACGTTGGAAAGCCAGATAGCTAAAACAGCATCAGCACCTCGAATGGCCGCAAGGAACAGAAAAGTCCAAGCAAATAACTCAGGAACCGGTGCTCTGAAGGTGGATTCACTGTTGCGAGCTCAGAATTTGGTGATCCCAAATGTTGGGGAACACTTTTTGAATCAAGTTGTTTGGATACCATCTATTCAAACTGATAGAAATGGCAGGGCAACTTTTTCTATTAATCTGCCTGACAAAAGTACGCAGTGGGATATGCGAGCAGTTGGTTGTACTAAAGATGTGTTAGTTGGAGAAAGTAAATTAAGCCTGAAGACCCAAAAGGACTTTTTCCTTCAAGTTAAACTCCCATCATTATTAGTCGAAGGTGATCAAATAAGACCTGAAGTCAGTGTTCATAATCTAACCAATTTTTCTGGTATGGCTAGTCTACAATTACTAATAGATCAAGGGGAAATTAAGGGACGAGAAGAAACTGATTTACAGTCTTTTTCGCAATTAGTTGATTTAGAAGCCAATAGTGTAAACGAGTTTACACTACCAGCAATCGAGGTAAACATCCCGTCTGATATAGCTGACGAAACCTTGGAAATCAGAATTACGGTTAATTGTGAAAAGTGGTCAGACGAAATTCGGACTCAGATTCCGATCCGTCCCTGGGGAATCCCCCATGTAGTTAGTCAATCGGGTTGGACAAAAGAAAATCGAACTCTCTTTCTTAAATTACCCGCAGATAAAACTTATACCAATCCAAAATTGACTATTCAATTAGGTAAACAGGTCAATCGGCTAATTTATGATTTGGCGGTCACTAATCAGCCGTTTTTTCTTCGATCTCGGCAATTACAAGTTATTCAACCTAGTCGCCGTTCTGATTTGTTATCTGTAGCCTCTGCCTTGGCATACTTACAACAAGTTGGAGGTTCACCAACTGATAATGTTCAATTAAGTCAAAGTCTATGGAAACTGTTATCTCGACTAATTTCTAATCAAAGGGAAGATGGCGGTTGGCATTGGGTATTTTTGCCAGATCGACAGGAAAGTTCTTCTAGTGACCCACGACTCTCAGCTCGTTACTTATGGGCTTTGATTCAAGCACGCCGAGCGGGTATTTCTTTCAATAATCAAGTTATTGAGCAGGCTGTTGACTACTTGAGAAATGCATTACAAAGAACTTTAAGTAGTTCAACTCGGAAATCAGATGAACAAGCTGCAATTTTACTGCATGCTTTAACGATTCCCAAAACAACGCAAAGCCAAGTCATCAGCCAAACCGATTTCTCCATAGCTAATCGTCTTTATCGAAACCGAAATAGACTAAGTGATAGAGCCAAATCATATACTGCATTAGCGCTGGTTAATATGAAACGGTTAGATATGGCGGATCAGATTTTGTCTTTGTTACCTTCTCTTCAAAATCGAGTCGATTTGGAAACGTTAGCCATCAGTAGTCTGGCTAAACAGGGAATCAATAAGACCGATCAGAAACAAGAAATTGAAGCACAAATTCGCTTATTACTTTCCCATCAGGGTTCGCCTGGTTTTTGGCTCAACCAAGATATCATAGTAACAGTGCTAGCAAACTATTTTGGTCGAAACCAGTTTGCCGATGAAGACTATAACCTAAGAGTCTTAGTCAATGGGGAAGTGCTTACCGATGACTTGGAACAAGAAACTTCACTCTTCGAAATAGAAGTACCAAGTGAAAAATGGATAAAAAGCTCAGTTCATCAAGAATTATCCTGCCAAGTCGAATTCCAGTTACAAGGTTATGGTTCATACGCATACTTAGTAACACTTAGCGGGTTTTCTGATCAGTTTTTAAACCAGTCAGCAAAATCTACCAAAGATGTGTCATCAATTAAAAAAAATTATTATTATCCTGAACTAACTTATCACGGCAAGCCAATAGGAGTCAAAAGTACAGCTAATTTAAAGAATTTACATTTGGGCCAACACATGGAGGTAAGAATTCAAATACCAGTCGATTTGATGACCTCGCTCGGTAGTGACGCAGACGGTTTTATAATCGACGATTTCTTACCCACTGGTGCGGTTATGGTTGATAATTCGTTGAAAGGTGATTTTATTCATGCTGAAGTCTTAGCAGGTTATGTCCGCTTTTACTTTCCCCCTAAGCAAAAGTCTCAAAAACGTGCTGGCATGTTCAGTATTCATTATCAGTTAGCAGGCTATCTCCCAGGTTCTTACAAAATATTGCCTACAATAATTCACCCTCTTGGTTATCAGGACTTGAGGCCCAATAGAACTTTTACTAATCAAACCATTATAGCTGGAGACAAATTAGTAATTCTGGATAGTGATACTTCTCTAGTTAGTATAGACTCGACTGACTCGGTAGCTCGTGAATTAGAACTATTGAACAGGCGAGAAAAATTTGTTTTAGGTAAACACTACTTCAATGACAGTAAGTATTCGTTAGCCTTTCCATTATTATCTCAACTACGTAATCAGTATCCCCACTATAACACTTCTGAAATCGCTCGCATGCTGATGTGGATCTATACCGATACTACTTACAGTGAACAACAAAATTTGGCTACTAATGATTTAACTAATAGCCAACAACTAGTTGAAGTATTTGAAGCCTTACGGGAGAGTCAGCCGAGTCTTTTCGTACCACTGGAACGAATCCAAATTATTGCTAATGCATATCGCCAGATTGAGGAATTTGAGCGATCTATGCTGGTACATCAGGCTACTATCAATGCTAGTTTCAAGCGAGATATAAAAGTTTCCGGGGACATTGCCGATCGTCAGCAGTTCGAAGACTCAATTCGTTTTGCCTCAGATTTATGGTTGGCATATCCAGATACACCTGTTACTACGAACACCTACTTTGGTATTACTCAGATGCTCGTCAATCAGGCCAGTAGTTCACCAACTGAGTCGGTTTCTCTACGGTTGCAAGCTCTTAATCGACTCGAAGCCTTTCGCACTCTTTATCCGATGGATCCGCTCGCCGATGATGCGGCATTATCACAGATTAACCTCTTACTAGATTTGGAGGACTACGATAATGCTACCCTAGTAGCACAACAGAGTACCGAGATCTTTGCTGATAGTCAGTTTCTAAGTAGTTTTCAGTACATGAAGTCTTTGGCTGCTTTTTACCAGAACAACTTCCAGCAGGCCATCGAATCCGCAACCCTAATTGCTGATAGCAATAGTGAAAATAAGAATCTCGCCCAGTATATTTTAGGTCAAATTTTCCATGCCCGAAATCAGCCAGAGAAGGCGATTCAGTGGTATCAAAAAATCGAGTCAGTTTATTCTGATGCGCAGGAATCAATAGAGTATTTTCAGCAGCAAAAATTATCTATTCCCGAAGTTACTATTAAGCAACCACAGACACCTAAGATATTAGACTTAACCTACCGAAACATTGACAAAGTACAAATCGAAATTTACCAAGTTGATTTAATGAAGCTGTTTTTACGGCAGAATAGCCTCAGCCAAATGAACCAGATTCGATTAGCTGGAGTTGAACCACAACTAAAAATAGAAGTTCAGTTGGATCATTCAAAACCATATATTGATCACAAAAAACAGTTTGAACTTGATCTACCTCATATTGGAGCCTATTTGATTATCTGTCGAGGCGACCAAACCAACTCTTCATCTTCTCAATTTACTAGTGGTCTACTTCTTGTTACCCCTTTAGAAATAGCTGTACAAACCATCGACGATCGGCTTAGAGTATACTTGAAGGATACCGTCACCGGTCAATACCAACCCCGAGTTCACCTAAAAGCTATTGGGTCCGAAAGCCGAAAATTTGTTAGTGGTCAAACGGACATGCGTGGCGTGTTTTTAATCGATGGCCTAATTGGGCAACCAACAGTGATTGCTAAATTAAATGTAGATAATTCGAAGGCTGTAGCTTATGCTTTTTATCGAGGGAAAGAAAGAATTGGCTCTGTTCAAAAGAGAGAGTCGAATAAAAAACAAATGGGTAAATCTCAAACGACCAACTATCGAATGAATCTAAATCGCAGCCAAGAATCCATTCAGCAATCGAACATCCAAAAATTCGAGAAACTTCGCCGTTCAAAAGAGCAAGGCATTCAAATGCAATATGCCTATTGAGAGCCAACATAGAAAAGGTAACCAAAAAATGATTATTATCGATGGCCACTTGGACTTATCTTGGAATGCATTGCAGGGAAATCGTAACTTACTACAGTCGGTCGAAAAAACCAGAAAAGCAGAAGGAAAAAGTAAAAACACGACAACTGTTGCCCTGCCAGAGATGAAAAAAGCCAATATAGCAATTGCTTTTGCGACTTTATTTGCCAGATCCACAGGAATACCATCGCCTAATGTAGATTATGGATCGGTTGCTCAAGCCAGCGGCATTGTAGAAGGACAACTAGGCTACTACCGAGCTCTAGAACGTGAAGGGCATGTGATAATCATCGAGGAGATTGAGCTCTTACAAACACACCTCCAACAGTGGAAAAAATGGGAAGAAAAGCAGATAGGCTTGTCTCCGCCACTGGGTCTGATTATTAGTATGGAAGGGGCTGATCCTATTTCAGGAGCTGATCAGCTAGAATATTGGGTCAAGAAAGGATTGAAGCTAATCGGCTTATCTCACTATGGTATCGGTCGTTATGGTGGCGGTACTGGCACTGAGGAGGGGTTATCCCCCTTGGCATTACCTCTTTTAACAGAAATGTCTCGACTAGGAGTTATTCTAGATTTGACTCACACATCAGATACTTCTTTTTGGCAAGCGTTAGAACATTATTCGGGTTTAGTGATTGCCAGCCATAATAATTGCCGAACTCTCGTTCCCAACCAAAGACAGTTCAGCGATCAACAGCTTACAGCTATTTTTGAGAGGGATGGAGTAATCGGTACAGCATTTGATGCATGGATGCTTGCCCCTGAATGGGACAAAAAAAAACCAGACAACTCAACCATTACGCTAGAAACAGTTGCGAACCATATTGATCACATCTGTCAACTAGCAGGTAATTCCTATCATGCTGCAATTGGGACTGATCTAGATGGTGGCTTTGGCAGAGAACAAAGTCCGTCCGATGTAGACAGTATTGCCGATTTGCCAAAACTAACGGCTATTTTAGAACGTCGGGGTTATTCTTTCGCAGATATTACATCTATCATGTATGGTAATTGGTATCGTGTCTTGGAATCAACGTGGAAATAAATAGATGATTAATCTTTTACGTTGCGCCTTATTCTAACGCACTCTTGGTCATGATTTTTGGCATTGGTCCCCAAATCCGTACTGTGAGCATAAGACATGTGTTTGATTCTGCTAGCTCATAGTGTAAACCCAAACTTCCCTCTAATTTTACTAGCAAATCGAGATGAAGATCACGCTCGACCAACAGCTCCAGCCCATTTTTGGCCTGACGAAACAGGAGTGCTGGCTGGGCGCGATTTAGTAGCTCATGGAACTTGGCTGGGAATAAATAAAATTGGTCGCTGGGCAGCAGTATCTAACCTTCGTTGTTTTATATCTCATGGAACTGATCAAAAATCCCGTGGGTACTTAGTAAAAGATTTTTTAACGACTACGTCTCCGGTTGGTAGTTTTGTTACGCAGCAACTAAACAATGGCCATCAATACAATGGATACAACCTGCTATTAGGACAAATCGATTCGTCTCGACCAGAAGTAATTTATTTAACTAATACGAAGTCTCAGGCAGTCAATTTACCACCAGGCATTTACGGACTTAGTAATCATATCCTAGGTACTAATGGGTCTAGGGTAATTAAAGGTAAATGTCAACTAAAATCCATGCTGGAAAAAGAGCACATAGAAGCAAAGCGCCTACTGGATATAATGAAGCAACTAGACGAAGATGCCGAGTCATCTATATTTGTAGCCAATAGCGATTATGGTACTCGCTCGACTACTCTGATTTTAGTTAAACGAGACGGTAGTACATTGCTGATGGAACGGACTTACTATTCGAAAAATGGGGCAACCCCAGATAAAGACTCGGATGCCACATTCCAATTTCGAATTAGACCAAGATAAGCTGATTGGAGTAATGCATGCCTTTTATTTTGACTGACCAACTGAAACAAATTGAATTGTTCCCACAAGCGCTAAGTCGTATCGTCTCAGGTGAACAAATTATGCTTTCTTTTTTAGAAATGGAAATGGATTGTATCATTCCAGAACATAGTCATCCACATGAACAGGCTGGTCTGATTATAACAGGTAAATTGAAGTTTCGTATTGGAAATGAGGAACGCATAGTTGGAGCGGGAGATGCATTTCTGATTCCTAAAAATTTAGTACATTCAGGCCAAGTAATTGAGGGACCGGTAAAAGTACTGGATATTTTTGGCCCACCTCGTGAAGACTATCTAGATGCTTACAATCAACACGATGAAACTTCGGAGCAGACAGTTTGGCAAACCTGAAATGTCTATGTTTCTAGATCCGTTCTAAAGGATCTACGGCCGAATTCAGCCAAATGGTCAGTGTGGTGCTACGACCAGTAGCACGTAACCTATACATATATTTTGCCAGGCTTCAGTTTTTTCTTTAGCCTGTAGCGGTCCTCCCTCTTGAATGACTCCCCAGAATGGGTCTCCTCGCAATGAACGGTTCATTTGCTGAGACATCCCTGATCCATCATTCGAAGTCCATGGCTCAGGATTTCGGTCTTTTTTCCTGCAAGGTTAATAGTTTCGTGTGGATCATTTTTAATATTGTACAGCGTGTACTCCGGAAACTCCTTTAGATCAGTATGGCAAATACGAATTATAATCCAATCATTCAATCTAGCACTCTGGCTCAAAATGAAAAAATCTCTACCATCAGTAGTTTTTCGGACGATTCGCCAGCAAAGATTTGACCATCCAAAGTACCCAGTTAATCAGCCCCTAACAACTCAGCTAATGTTACTATCATGTCGAGATCTGATAGTGACAACTATCTCGTTTCCTATCAGATTTAGAGTCGGTAAGACTAAGCCGACGAACAATTAAAGGAATTCGGTTGGTGATATAATCAGCAGTTTGATGGTTCCCCAAATATTCAGCTCGTCCTGATTCTCTCCATAGTCAGCAGAAATAATGATAGCAGTTTGATCATAAATATCAAAATGCTTTAAATCTTGAATTAATTGGCCCACGAAGTGGTCAGCCATAATGAATACCAGTATCGTAGCCGTCCAAATGAGACTTCGCGTCATTTACTGTCTGAATGTGGCCAACACTCATAGTCCAGCGTGGCGGTGATTGTAAGTTATAGCGGGGAAATTCGTTTACACTCTGTGGACCAAAATTTGGTTTTGCTGTCTGATCAGGTCAGTTGTAATCCAACTATTAATAGGTTCATTTTCAAAAGGGTTGCCATATGAAGTTGAATGATCGTAAGGTGTTTGGGGATCCCAAAAATTGAGGTGAAAAACTAGTTATCCTTTTTCCCATTGGTTCGCAGCCATTGCTTCGCTGGGGGATATATCTTATCTGCGTTTTCTAATCCACCTTTACCAGTGTCACAAGTTTCTGTAAAATCCTGCCAAATCGGGCAGGCTATATGCCGATTGGGGAAAGGACTGACACTTACGGTCTGGTAGAGCCGACTTGACGAATCATACTAGCAAACATTTTGTGAGCGAAAATGGTGATTTTGACATTGATTCGGCATGTCAGCATAGACACCACCTTGATTGATACTACCAGTATTGATGCCAAATCGACCACCCTAAAAAGTAGTTCGGTTAGGAAGACACGGTGTATCAGTAGCATAGAAATTTCGGAAGATTACACCTTAGACCGAAAGTTGCTCGATAATAGGCTATGTTTGCCAGTTGTATCCATAACAAGAAAGATAGTCTGGCCTCATTGAATCAATGTCAATGTAAAGGATTCGTATTAAAATTTCCTGTCTAATTTTTTTTTGGTTTAAATAGGTTGAGAATGTCTTCAGCGTTGAGAATCAACGACACAACGGAATCCATAGTCTCCACTAATATTGATGGGGAAATTTCCGTTACGTTTGATTATTGTAAGATCAGACTTCTTACTGTACCAACTGCCACCTTTTAGTACACGCGCTTCTTTCTGCCCGTCATACCAGTCCTGACACCACTCCCAAACGTTTCCTGCCATATCAAAGAGACCGTATCCATTCGGTATATAACTCGCAACAGGTGCTGTTAACGCATATCCGTCATTTACCTTAGTATCTGCCCAATTGGTTCGGCTAGTTACTTCTTGCAAAATAGACTTAGCTTTTTTGTCAGCAAAGTTACAAAACTTTCCAGTTGGCAGCTGGTCTCCCCAAGGATAACGCTTAGAATTCAATCCACCTCGTGCGGCGTATTCCCACTCAGTCTCAGTCGGTAGCCTTTTTCCAGCCCATTGGCAGTAGGCTACAGCATCATGCCACGAGACATAAATCATTGGATGTTGATCTGTTTCAGAATATTGATATACATCTTCGAGACGGCCAGAAAACTGATAGCCGGTATCTTTCAAAAACACCTTGAACTGAGCTACAGTAACTTCGTGTTTATCCATGTAGAAGGGTTTACTTATTAACTTCTGGTATGAAAGAGAGGGTGAGATCAGTACCATTTCCGCATTGTCTTTGAGCCAAGTAATTTTCTTAGCTCTAATATGTCTCAGTTGACCAGCGTGTTTAATCACAATGTTTTGGTTTTCATCAGCCAAACCTAGATTAACGCAGCTCACTAATGCCACAAATAAATAAATATTCACAGGTTTCCTATCTTTATTAGTGGCTGATTTTAACATAGATATTGTCTTTATCGTTGACTGATAGAGATGGGTAAATTCATTATTATTGTTGTGTTATATGATCAGTGATATAATTTCTAGGCCAGTTGTCTGTCTTATATTTTTGCCCATCGGTTTCTATTATGATTGGTAGTGAAAGGTTGTACTTTTTACTACTGTTTTTTTTGTTATTTGCTCAACGAACCCAAATTGTAACACTTAGAGGTAAACGTAAATGAATGTATTGGTCATTGGCCAGGGTGGACGTGAACATGCCTTAGTATGGAAAATTGCCCAAAGCCAGTTAGTAGATCAAATTTATTGTTGGCCAGGGAATCCCGGAATGGATGAATTCTCTATTCGCCTTTCAATCCCGTTCGTTAATGAAATGAACAGTTACAGACAAGTAGTTGAGTTCGTTAAATCAGAAGGAATCGACCTAACTATAGTTGGTCCAGAAGATCCATTAGCCAATGGAATAGTAGATTTGTTCGAACTACATGAACTTAATATTTTTGGCCCAAATCAGTCAGCGGCGCAGATCGAAGCCAGTAAAGACTTTGCCAAGAAATTGATGACAAAATACAATATTCCCACAGCGGCTTACCAGACCTTCACTGATGCTGAATCAGCTATCGATTATGTGAAAAAATTAGACAAGCCAGTTTTTGTCAAAGTTGATGGATTAGCAGCTGGTAAGGGGGCCATTCCTGGACTTACCATTTCGGATGCGATTCAAGCTATTCGAAGTGTACTAGTTGAGAATAACTTTGGTGAGGCCGGCCAAAAAGTAGTTATTGAAGAATGGATGGAAGGTGAAGAAGCCTCTTTTATTGTACTTTCTGACGGTGAGGATATTGTAACACTTCCCACTTCACAAGATCACAAAAGGGCCATGGATAACGATGAAGGGCCCAACACTGGTGGCATGGGGGCATACTCGCCGGCTCCTGTCATGACCGACATTTTACACCAAGAGGTTATTGATACAATTGTTCTTCCGACAATTAAGGGTATGAAGGCCGAAGGCCGAGTTTACAAAGGCATATTGTATGTTGGTCTAATGATCACTGACCAAGGACCGAAAGTAGTTGAATACAATTGTCGACTTGGTGACCCCGAAGCCCAAGTATTACTACCCAGAATTGAAAGCGATTTGGTACCTATTTTACAATCTTGTCTCGATGGTACTTTGGCTCATACAGAAGTTAAACTACGACCTGAACCCGCAGTTTGTGTGGTTATGGCTTCGGGCGGTTACCCAAAGAGTTATGAAAAAGGTAAAAAGATTACTGGTGTCAAATCATTCAAAGGTATTGAACATACAAATATTTTCCACGCTGGTACTAGTAATCAAAGTGGAGAGTTACGTACGGATGGTGGGCGAGTACTAGGTGTAACATCTGTTGGGAGCAATATACAATTAGCCATTGATCGTGCCTATCAGGGAGTAAGCAAAATACACTTTGACCAAGCCCATTACCGAACAGATATCGCACACAGGGCCGTCGATCGAATGGAGTAAATTAGATTTAGCAGTCGGTGGTAGACATAACCCCTGTTTCAAAATTTAGACGATCAGGTCCAAATTGAGTACGAAACATTCTACTAAAGGCGACTCATCGGTATTTTTTATCGGTGAGTCTTTTTTTTGACCCTGTGTATCCTTTGTCAGGTCTATGATATAGGGAAATATAAATTGAATTTCACAGGTTCGATATTGTATGCGTTAGTTCAGGCTGTTTTTGCCAACGTTTCGTCTAAACTAAGTTAGATAATTTAGTTTAGACAGTGTTGTGCATATTAAGTTTTAGACATCAATTAAACATCTAAATCGAACTTGAGTACCTCATAACGATTCTTAAGTGCTTTTTTTGTTAGCGTAAAGCCGTACTGGTGGGATTTATCAGCGTACGGGCTCAGTATCTCGGATGTTACATTCCTGTAGTACCTATGATCTCTTTCAACATGCTGGCGACTTGCTCCGCAGACTGACTGGTTTTGCTGTGATCCGCATTCTCGATCACAATGGTTCTCCATCCGTGCTTCTTTACCATTTCTCGTGTGTTTCTGTGATCATGATCTTTACTTCCCGTCCAAATCACCACGGGCACATCAAGTGCTGCAAGAGCTTCTTCTTGCCCATGGACATCTCGGTAAAACATCATCAACACATGACCGAAGCCGGTCGCCATCGACTCCTTGTACCATTCCATGTTCCCAACCACGGCGGACTTGAATACTTTGATCCACGTTTCTGTGGAAATACCCGCCAGGACTGCTGGTCGCGAAACACCTGGCGACCAGCCACCGATAATAGCACTAAGAATGCGATCCGGGAAGAATTGGGCAACTGCGCAGATCGTCCAGCTTCCCATGCTGTATCCAATCATATGCGCTGTTTGGATACCCTCCGCATCCATAACTGTGACGACCCCGGCAGCGCGAGGCTTCTGTAAGTAGTACTTCCAATCAGTTGGCGCATCGGATTCGCAATGGGCTAATCCATCCAAACAAATCACCTGGAAGCCCGATTGTACGAGCATCGCTGCAAGCCCATACCGAAAGTAGTAACTTTTATCGCATGACGCGCCAGGCAATAAGATGACCGGATTCCCTGAACCTTGTACTACATAGGCGATGCGGGTTCCATCGCTCATCACTGCAAATTTTGTTGGCGGCAATGGCTCCTTGAGGGCGGAAAGTTGTTCTGTTGGTCCAAACTTCAATGCAATCCACATTAAGAACTCCCCTAGCCTACTTGGGCTAGGATCTGGCTTCACATGCGCGGTGTACGACTCATCAATCTGAATATGTTCGTACTCTGGCGTTGACGATGCAGACCCCATGGCACTTGACAATCGTTCCCACATTCGTTTTATCTTTGTCATTTATTTAATTTGATTTTGCACAACGAGGGAAGAACGTAATACGTTTATTTCGCTTGTATTTTTTAGTTGAGATCTATGTGAGCAAAAAGGTTTTGTTGGCTTGTAAATTTTTGGTGCTTTAATGAACCAAAATTTGACCAGAAGATTATTGAATTAAATTCATGTTTTTAATCCATTCTCAAATACGCCACTGAATAAACCCTTGTTTTAGATCCGATAATTCTGTCTACTATAACAATAAAACGGTTATACTATTGTATAGTTAACCGTTTTATTTTATCATACTAAACTATCCCCAATGTGCATAGTCTTTCTTATTTCTGCATTGTTTTTGAGTGCATCTTGTCTGTCGCAAGATTTAACTAACGAAAAGCAATTGAATAATCTATTTTCAATCGCTGCGGGTGTAATACCCACAACTGTTGGAGTTACCTATGAACGTATCTTAAAAAACAGAAAAGCCTCATTTGAAATTGGAGCTGGTTTACTGGGGGGGTGGATTAGGGATGAACTTTTATCCATTTAAATCCTTCGATCAGGAGCAATTTAACCATTTTGTAGGTGTTCGTTCATCATATAATATTCCAGGTTCAGGTGGCAGTAGGATTGTAAATTATTTGCCAATTGGCATTAACTATTTAGGTTCAAAAAAATTATACTTAAGTATTGATTTTGGACCAGCACTTGTTGTTCAACTGGTTCAGAACGGACACATACCATTTGATCAACCGCAACCAGATAATCCCGAGTATTTATTTAATATTTATGGCGGATTTAAATTAGGTTTTGGTTTCTAAATAATCATTTGTTGCTACAAGTCTGAACAGTAGAAGGAGTGGAAATCAAAATCATATTAGTTCAACTTTTCATAATAAGAGTCATTATATGATAAGTATTAATTAAATCTCTTGGAGTTAGACTTATGTTCGATATTTCAATAGAGTATCTACTACACAAGACGGATCAGTATTTCTACTGGTCCGTCTTTTATTTATACCATCGTCATCCTCTGTAAATGAGTGTATTAACCTAAAGATAGGGTTCAGATTTCAGGTTCGATATGTTCTGTCGCTAGAGCTGAATTACTCTCTACCATCAAGCTAGCTGATCTGCGGTGAGTAGTGCTTTCAGCTTGATACCATGTTCAGCTAACTTTTCGCTGCCACCAGTTTGACGATCAATAACACAAATAGCAGATTCAACACACAAGTCGTCAGCTTTCATCTTGCTGGCTGCTTCAATGATCGCACCACCACTAGAAACAACATCTTCGACAATAAGTAATTGTCGGTTTGCTAAATTTGGTCCTTCTGCATAACGACAGGTACCATAATTTTTTGCTGCTTTTCGAATAAAAGCTGATGGGAGACCAGTTATTTGACTTAGCATAGTTACTATCGGGATTCCTCCCATTTCTAGGCCACAAAGAATATCTGTGTTACTAGGAATGAGTACGCTCATCGCCTCAGCGATTTGTTTTAGCAGCTTGGGGTCAGACTCAAATTGATACTTGTCAAAATAGGTATTGCTAACCATACCTGAACGAAGGGTAAACTGGCCTTTTAATTCTGAAACAGTTTTGATAGATTGCGCAAGATTCATTTTTACCTTTCCAATTGGTGAACAATAAGTATACCAAATGTATCAGAAGAATTAGGTGTTCTTTTGTCAACTGAATGATTCGGTTCAATAATTGACAACATTGACTCGTGTCCTTACAATACTGACGTGAAAAGTTAATAACTAACATGGGAATTATGGAGACTTTCGATTTTCAACCTAGTATCCGTCTTGTTTTTGGTCCAAACCGAATAGATCAACTAGGCCAGCTTTCTAAAGAATTAGCACATCCCAGTAAGGTTCTATTAATAACAGATTCTGGTGTTGCTAAAGCCGGTATATTAAACAGAGCAATCGATGCACTTAAATCTGTGGACATTAGTACGTATATCTTTCAAGAAGTAACGCCTAACCCAACAACAAAAGATGTGCAGAATGCTACTAACTTGGCTCATAAAATTGGCAATATCGATTTGATTATAGGAGTAGGTGGAGGAAGTGCTATGGATTGCGCCAAAGGCGTAAATTTTCTCCTAACCAATGGTGGCACAATGAAAGATTACTGGGGGTTTGGGAAAGCCACCCAGCCAATGTTGCCGTCGATTGGTATACCTACTACTGCTGGAACTGGCAGCGAAGCACAATCTTATGCCCTCATTTCTCAAGCAGACACCCATATTAAAATGGCGTGTGGAGACAGGAAAGCTCGCTTTCGAACTGTTATTTTAGACCCAGTACTAACTGAGACTATGCCGGCTCAAGTAGCGGCCTTAACAGGTTTTGATGCTATCTCACATGCTATCGAAAGTTACGTTAGTACCAAAGGTAATCCTATGTCCCGATTGTTTGCTAAATCAGCTTGGCACAGGTTGTCTCAAAATTTCGAATTGGCATTACAACCGAATTCAGATTCAGATGTGAGAGGGCAGATGCTCTTGGGTGCAAACCTCGCAGGCATGGCGATTGAATGTTCAATGTTGGGGGCAGCGCATGCTTGTGCTAATCCTCTGACCGCCAACTACCAAATCGCACATGGTCTCGCTGTCAGCTTGATGTTACCTCATGTGGTAGAATTTAATAGTCAAAAAGTTGATAATCTTTATCAACAATTATCACCTGATTTAGCTAGTAGTATTCGTCGTTTCCAGTCTGTAGCCAATCTGCCGAGTAGATTACGGGACGTTGGAATTCCTCGGTCTGACTTAAATAACTTGGCGGTATCAGCATCTGAACAATGGACAGGAAATTTCAATCCAGTTCTGTTGACAAATGAAGTTTTGGTACAGCTTTATGAGCAGGCTTACTAAAGTGGTGATTGCTAAAACCAAATTGATGATAATAAAGTTAACAACCTTGTACCTAATGGTATTTTTCTTCTGTGTTTTAGTAACAAAGTCGGATGAGTGGCCAATTCCGCGTGGTAATTCTAGGCTGACTGGTGTAGCAGACACTGGTTTACCTACAGTGATGGAGCCTCTGTGGGTTTTTCAAGCTGATGAAGCTATCGAATCCACACCAGCAATTTTTGAAGGCACTGTTTTTATCACTTCACTCGATGGTAACCTGTACGCACTAGAGATGAAAACCGGTCAAAAGCGTTGGCAATATTCGGCGACAGACATAATAAAATCTTCTCCATCAGTGGCAGCTGGTGTTGTTTATTTTGGTGATGAATCGGGAGTTTTTCATGCTGTTGATGGAGTAACTGGTCAACAACGGTGGACGTTCGAAACCGAGGCAGGTATAATTTCGGCAGCTAACTTTGATCAAAAATTGGTTGTCTTCGGTAGCTATGATCAGTACCTTTATTGCCTCAAGCAAGATAATGGAGAACTAGTCTGGAAATACGAAACTGAGGGTTATATCAATGGTACCCCGGCTATAGTAAACCATCAAGCTACTGTCACTGGTTGCGATAGCTATCTAAGATTAATCGATCTAAAAACAGGTAAACAGAGCCAACAGCTACCATTAGGTGATTATATAGTTGCCAGCCCCGCGATTTTGGGCGATCTTGTGTTCGTAGGAACTTATAGCGGTCGCTTTTTCTGTGCTGACCTGAAGACAGCACAGACCGTTTGGAAATATGAGAATACAAAATCTCAGTTTCCAATCTTTGCTTCAGCTGCCGTAACGGACACAACAGTTATTATGGCGAGTAAAGATAAAAGTGTTTACGCATTTGACCCGATGACCGGGCATGAACAATGGAGGATTAGTGCTAAGTCTAGAATCGAAGCTTCTCCAGTAATTGCCAAAAATAACGTTTTATTTGCTACGACTGCTGGTAATCTATATGCAATAGATATTGAAAGTGGAAAACAAAATTGGTTTTTTGAGATTGGTTTCCCAATAGTAGCCGGACCAGCAGTTGCGGCCGAACGATTGGTTATTGGTGATACTAATGGAACAGTATACTGTTTTGGCTCACCCAGCTTAGGTACGGGTGAATCTGAAAAATGAATAGGCTGCAAGTACAATGAAAAAAGAGACTCTTTCCAATCCTGAAAAAATTAAGGTTGAACCGGCAACTACCCGAACTGATACACCTCAAACTGAAGTTGGTAGTGTCTTCGTTTCCAATTATCCACCTTATTCTTTCTGGTCAGAAGATAATATTACTGAAGTTCAGCAAACGTTACAGCAAACTTTTAGTAATCAAACTAACTTAGGACTGTACCTTCATATTCCATTTTGCCGGAAGCGGTGCAAATTCTGTTATTTTCGTGTCTATACTGATAAGAATAGTCAAGAAATTGAACGCTACTTAGATTTGCTGTCAAAAGAAGTTGAACTTTATGCTGACATGCCAGCGATTGCTGAACGAAATTTACATTTCATTTATTTTGGAGGTGGAACACCTTCCTTCATTAGTAGTAAGTTTCTCAAAAATCTAGTAGCCCGAGTAAAAGCTGCAATGCCATGGGATAAAGCTCTAGAGGTCGCCTTTGAATGTGAACCAGGAACATTAACACAAAGTAAGTTAGAAACAATACGTGAAGTGGGTGTAACTCGTCTAAGCATAGGTGTGGAGAACCTAAATGATTCAGTTCTGCGGGAAAATGGACGGGCACATGTAACGAAGGAAATCTATCGAATTATGCCTTGGGTTCATCAACTAGAGTTTGATCAAGTCAATATAGATTTGATCGCAGGAATGGTGGGTGAGGTCCGACAAACTTGGGAAGATACAGTCCAAAAAGCGATCGACCTTGACCCAGATAGCATCACCATTTATCAAATGGAGTTACCATTCAATACGGTTTATTCTAAACAAATCTTGGATGAAGACGGTACAAATCTTTACGTGGCAGATTGGCAAACCAAACGTGAGTGGCATCAGTACGCCATAGAACAATTAATTGATGCTGGTTTTGAGGTTTCGAGTGCTTATACTATGGTAAAAAAAGACAGGCCAAATCAATTTATCTACCGAGATGCACTTTGGCACAGTAGCGATATGATAGGTGCTGGCGTAGCCTCTTTTTCTCACTTGAATGGAATTCATTTTCAAAATCAGACTCATTGGAAAGGATACTTAGATTCTTTAGAAGCCGGTAGATTACCGCTGAACCGCGCTTTCAAAATTAGCACAGAAGAAAAGATGACTCGCGAGATGATCCTACAACTGAAATTAGGCCAAATCGAGGTGGACTACTTTCGGGAAAAGTTTGGGGTTGACATTTTAGAAAAATTTGCTCAGCCCTACCGCAAGTTACAAAAGGAAGGATTACTCAACTTCAATGAAGATAACGTAACATTGACTCTACAAGGTCTGTTACGCATCGATCAACTACTACCTGAATTTTATGCTGAGAAATATCAAAATGCTCGTTATACTTAAAAACAATGTACTAGAAAGTAAAAAGCAGATAAAAATTTGCTTTTATTATTTATTGTTTGGCTGCCTGATACTGTTTAGTTCAGTGGGACAAGTGGCCTTAGCAGACGATTGGCCTCAGTGGCGTGGACCAAACCGTGATGGTATTTCGTCAGAATCAATTTCAGCGTGGTCGGGTAAACAGCCTACAGAAGTTTGGCGTAAAACAATTGGAGAGGGGTTCTCCGCTATTTCAGTGGTCGACGGACGAGCCTATACAATGGATACCGACGGTACTGACGAATTCGTAGTCTGCCTAGAAACTGAGAGTGGTGATGAGATTTGGCGAGTCAGATCAGGCGCTTTTTACGAGGAAGGAATGGGTGGCAACGGACCACGTTCCACCCCAGTGATCGACGGTGATCTGCTATATGTTGTTTCAGCCGTTGATGGGCGACTACTGGCACTAGATAACGCAAATGGCGACCAGATTTGGTCAATTAGTATGACAGAAGATTTTGGTAGTAAGAGGCCAACTTGGGGATACAGTATGTCCCCTGTTATTGACGGCGACCAATTGATTACAGAAGTTGGTGGGAAAAATTCTGTTGTTGCTTTTAATAAAATTAATGGGGACGTACTTTGGCAGTCTTCAAAGTATCAACTCGGATATTCATCCCCCATTGTTGTCAATAATAATAATACCAAACAGGCAATCCTTTTTACAGCTAGTGGCTTAGTGTCTCTAAATCCAAAGGACGGACAGGAATACTGGAAATATGAATGGGAAACTTCCTATCAGGTTAATGCTGCTACACCTGTTGTCATATCTGATAATCGTTTCTTTATTTCCTCAGGTTATGATACCGGTGCTGCAGCTGTACAGGTACAAACCTCTGCGAATAACAAATTTTCAGTGAAAGAAATTTGGCGTAACAAAGAAATGAAGAACCATTTTGCGACTGTGGTAGCACTTGACGATTACCTCTACGGCTTCGACAATTCGATTTTGAAGTGTATTAACGCGAATTCTGGCGAGTTAGCTTGGCAAAAGCGTGGATATGGTAAAGGAACCTTAATTTTGGCCCAAGATCAGCTGATCATTCTGTCAGATAAAGGTAAGTTAACTATTGGAGTTGCAAATCCGAAAGATTTCCGAGCCAAAGCTACGGCCAAGGTCTTAAGTGGACGTTGTTGGACAATGCCAACACTAGCTAATGGCAAACTTTATTTAAGAAGTATGGATGAAATCGTTTGCTTGGACCTGAGTCAATGATCGCAATAGTATTATGATAGTGAATGGCTTTGGCCAAAAAGATCGATTCCAATCTGGGCTAGGGGTAATTCTAGAGAAAAACGACTTTTACAAAAAAAAGTTCGGGGCCAGTGGAATTAATTCTGCAGAACAAATCAAATGTTGGGCAGACTATTGTCAACTACCAATGAGCTCAAAAGATGAGTTGGTGGCTGACCAAATTAGTTATCCACCTTACGGTACTAATCTAACATTTCCTGAACCACATTATACTCGTATTCATCAAACTTCGGGCACAACAGGCCAGCCTCTCCGTTGGCTCGATGATACTGATAGTTGGAATTGGTGGGGAAAATGCTGGAAAGATGTATATCAAGCAGCTGGAGTATCAGTCGAAGATCGTATTTTTTTTGCTTTCTCTTTCGGCCCTTTTATTGGTTTTTGGAGCGCTTTCGAAGGTGCCAAACAATTAGGAGCTTTGGGTATTCCTGGTGGAGGAATGACCTCGTTGCAACGGCTACGGGCCATAATAGCCAACCGAATTACGGTCTTGGTCTGTACACCAACTTATGCCTTACATCTAGCAGAAATAGCTCGTTCTGAGAACATTAACATTGTTGATTCTGATGTTCAAGTTACCATCCATGCAGGTGAACCAGGTGCAAGTTTACCCGCAACGAGTCAGCGAATTGCCGAAGCCTGGGGGGCCGTTTGCTACGATCACACAGGAGCAACGGAAGTTGGGGCTTGGGGTTTTATGTGCCAAGCTCAAGATGGCGTCCACCTTAATCAAGAGCAGTTCATTTTCGAAATCATTGACCCTGAAACGCTGGAAAACAACAAGAAAGAAGGCGAATTGGTCATCACCAACTTGGGTCGTGTTGGGAGTCCAGTTATTCGCTATCGAACGGGTGATTACGTTCGTTTAAACCCGTCTCCTTGTTCTTGTGGTCGAATGTCGCCTCGTATAGACGGCGGTATTATTGGACGGATTGACGACTTAATGATCGTACGTGGGGTTAATCTTTATCCAAGTGCTATTGAAAATCTGATTCGTTCTTTTTCCGATATTGATGAATTTTCAGTTTCTGTACATCAAAAACAACTATTAGATGAGATTGAAGTTCAAATCGAAGGTTCCGATCCAACTGCCAAACAGCTACAATCAGCCTTTCGAGAAAGGTTTGGTCTGCGAGCACAAGTTATTACTGTTGCTACAGGGGCTTTACCCCGTTATGAGTTGAAATCCCGTCGTTTCACCGATCATCGACGAATGAACAAAACGAAGAGCTAATCCGATATGCCAGCACCTCACCCACAACCCACAACTGATCTGAATAAGGCACAATCCGACATTAGTCAACATGGGTATTGCTTTATAGCCGATGCTCTGGATGCTACTAGCATTTCATCTCTGAAGCATAGACTGACACAGCAAGCCATCGCTGAAAAAGAACAAGGTTTAGCATTCGAAGATGGTGGTCCTGACCAGAATTGGGGTGATTTTCGGAATGTGGATGGAACACTTCGCCCAGAAGCATTCACCTCAGCTGGTGGAGGTCGCAATCAAAGGGTCTGGATGTTAGTTAACAAAGGTCAGGTGTTCGTCGATATGCTAGATCACTCAGTCATTCGAACTCTTATAGATCGATTGTTAGGGGATGCTTATTTACTATCCAGCCACAGCGCTAATATTGTCAAGCCGGGTAGTATTGCTATGCGTTTACATACTGATCAATGGTGGATGCCTGCACCAACTCGTAGAGAACGCCAACCTTTGCCAGTTGGTTCAATGACTCGTGATCAATTTGATTTAGATGAAGTACCATCAACCATGATATCTCCTTGTGTAGCAGTTAACGTACTATGGATGTTAGACGCATTTACAGAAGAAAATGGGGGAACCCATGTTGTTCCAGGTAGCCACCTATCAGGTAAACAACCGCCCGATTCCACCCAAACAGCTATAGCAGAAGCACCGTCTGGAACAGCTCTTATTTTGGATGGTCGCACTTGGCATGGTACGGGGCCAAATACCAGTGATAGTGACCGACGCGCTATTCTAACGACCTTTTGTGCCCCACAATTCCGGCCTCAAGAAAATTACTGTATCGGTACTCACCCATCTGTGCTGCAAAATGCTACCACTGATTTGCTTGCCCTGTTGGGTTTCAAAATCTGGAATGCCTATGGCCGAATTGAAAATCCTGCCGCTGAATTTGTTCACCCCAAAACAGAAATTATCGGCCGACTAGGCTCATAATTTTCTAAAGGAGAGCTTAGACTTGATCAATACTATCCATGCCCGTATAACAAAAATTGCACTTGTTTTATTGGTATTTTGGTTCGGATGTGGAAAATCTGATCCTGAAAATTCCAGTAGTCCGAAGTCAGGCCAAACGACAAAAAAACAAATAGACATACCCAAATTTTTGACAATTGGGACCGCGCCTCCTGGTGGGACCTTTTTCGTTGTTGGAAGTGCAATTGCCGATGTGGCAGATAACTACCTATCATCCACTGTCTCAGCTGAATCAACGAAAGGAACTCAAGAAAATATCCGACTCTTAGGTAAAGGAGATATCGATTTTGCTATAGCCAATGCTGCTATCTCATATTTTGCTGTTCGTGGCGAGGGCAACTGGGAAAAGCCCTATGATATTCAGTCAGTAATGACACTAGCTCCAAATGTTGGCTTGTTTGTCACAAAAAAATCAAGTCAAATTAATTCGATGGCTGACTTGAAAGGAAAACGGGTTACAGTTGGCCCCGAAGGGGCTGGGTTCGGATATTTTCTACGACCTATATTTGAAGCACATGGTTTAACGTACAACGATTTCAAACCGGTATATGGTAACTACAACGCCTCAGTCGATATGTTGGCTGATAATTCTGCTCAGGTTGCTTTCCTTGGTGGGGCTGTTCCTAACCCCGCTGTTGTTCGTGTAGCCTCGAGTCATTCAGTCAAGTTTGTCCCCTTCGAAATTTCTGCTACTAAGCAGCTTTTTCAAGACTATGCTTTTTTCATGCCAGCTACTATCCCAGCTGATACTTACAAAAACCAAGATCTGGATTTTAGTAGTATGAACGTCGGTTCAATGCATCTGATCACCTCAGTCAATGTTGATGACTCGATTGTGTATCAATTTACTAAATCTCTGTATGAACACCGAATGGATGTGGTGGAAAAGCACCCAGTTGGTAAAGCTATAAATCCGAACAATGTAGTCAAAAATACGGGTATATCGTTTCATGAGGGGGCAATCAAATACTATAAAGAGATTGGTATTTGGCCTTAGGCCGATAACGTCCAACCTTTTAACTTTACTCTAAATCAGTTTCAGGAAGTTGCAGGTTAGTTTGGTAGAATGTCCAGTATAACTGAGTTTATTTAACCTTTCAGCTTGACAGCTTTTATGGGCTATTGTATAATGGGAACTCAGGTTTTAGTTTAAATCTAGATATAGTGTAACTTTCTGACGATTGTCTCGGATTTTTATTCTGTTGAGGTGTTAAAATGGCGAACGAGAGATTAACAAAACAAGATATTGTGAATGCGGTAGCGGAGCAAGCAGAGCTCAGTCGAAAAGATGCTGGTGCGGCTCTTGATGCAGTATGCGATACAATTACAGACGCTTTGGCAAGTGGCGATTCCGTAGGGATTGTAGGGTTTGGAACTTTTGAAGTAAAACAACGTCAAGCTCGGACTGGTCGTAACCCCAAAACGGGTGCCGAACTTCAGATTCCAGCTAAGAATGTTCCTTCCTTCCGGGCTGGAAAAAAGCTCAAAGACGGTGTGAATTAGCTGCTAGTTTATATTGTTTACTTCGCTACGGGGGGGAGTGCTTTCCCCTCCTGCTTGTCTCCCCCTCGAACTTCTTCTGTACATTTTTACTGATTAGTAGGTTTATCCTTTGATTCGATCTCGTGCGCCTGTCCGTGTTGATTTTGCTGGCGGTTGGACAGATGTGGCCCTGTTTGCTGAGTCTGAAGTTGGCTCAGTGGTTAATGCAAGCATCCAGATCTATTCTTTTGCCATGCTCACACGAAAACATACTGTGCTGGGTGTAGATAGTAAAAATATTGATAAAGGAATACGAATTTATTCTGCTGACTTCGATACCTTTATCGAAGCCGAAGATATTCGGGAACTAGAATATGATGGCAGCATTGACTTGGTTAAGGCTGCTGTTAAGCGTATGTCAGTTTCTAGTGGAGGTTTTGATCTAATTTCTCAGTCGATTGCTCCTCCCGGTAGTGGCCTTGGTACTTCTGCAGCAATGGGAGTTGCTTTGATTTCAGCCATCGCACGGCACCAACAGAATACATATCTTCCCTTTGAGGTAGCGGAACTAGCTAGCCAAATTGAACAGCAAGAATTACAAATACTAGGTGGAAAGCAGGATCACTATGCCAGTGCAATCGGTGGTATCAATTATATGGAATTTCGAGGAGAAATGGTCAAAACTGCCCAGCTAAAATTGACACAGGATGTTCAACACGAATTAGAAAAGAACCTTCTCCTTTGCTATACTGGTAAATCGAGACTCTCGGGCAATATACACCAAAATGTCACCGAGTCCTATCAAGCTGAAGCACCTGAGACTCTTGATGCACTAAGTAACTTACGGTCTATTGCTAAACAAGTTAAATCAGCCTTGATGAATGGTGATTTAACAACTTTTGGTGAGTTATTATCAGAAAACTGGAAGAATCAAAAACGTCTTCATAGTTCTGTTACCAACGACGAAATTGAGTCTTTATTCGAAGTTGCAATGACTAATGGTGCGATCGGCGGTAAAGCTTGTGGTGCCGGTGGTGGTGGATGTTTATTGTTTTATTGCCAACCAGACAAAGAACATCAGGTTCGTCGTAGTTTGGCTGAGTCCGGTGTAACTATTTTGGATTTCACCTTCGATTTTCTAGGTCTACAGACGTGGGTAAGTAACCATTAAGAAATACTTCATTCGTAAGATTGTATTTGGCTTTTTGTTGACAAAACTAGGAATTAAACCGTGACAACAACTGAAACTGAGAATGTCATTAAATTTTCTCCCGCAACGGATTTGGGAAATGGATTATCTGACGTTCAACAAATGGAGCGATTAGAGGCTGCACGATCTGCTATTTTGTCAGAGTTAGAAAAACAGATTGTGGGACAAAAGCAAGTAATCGATGAGTTGCTAATTACACTTTTCTCCGGAGGCCATTGTCTACTGGTTGGGGTTCCCGGATTAGCGAAAACTCTTCTAATTCGCACTATTGCTCAGATTCTGGATCTACAGTTCAATCGTATCCAGTTCACACCTGACCTGATGCCAGCAGACATTACCGGTACTGATATTATTCAAGACGATGCCTCCACAGGTGATCGTTCTTTCCGTTTTATTCAGGGGCCTGTATTTTCCAATATTGTTTTAGCTGATGAAATCAACCGAACGCCCCCCAAAACACAGGCAGCACTACTTCAAGCCATGCAGGAACACCATGTCACAGCAGGTGGACAGACATATTCTCTGCCGGAACCATTTTTTGTGCTAGCAACTCAAAACCCAATTGAGCAGGAAGGTACTTACCCTTTACCGGAAGCTCAGTTAGACCGGTTTATGTTCAACATTCATATTGGTTATCCTGACAAAGCTGAAGAAAAACAGATCGTAATGTCGACTACTTCTGCCTACGAGGCCAGCTTTAATCATGTTTTAACAGGTCCGGAGATTCTAGAACTACAGCAGTTGGTCCGAAAGGTACCAGTAGCAGAAAAAATTGTTGATTATGCTGTGGCATTGAGTCGTAACACTCGACCAGAAAATGAAGCAACCCAACAGTTCGTCAAGGATTGGGTCAGCTGGGGAGCAGGGCCAAGAGCTTCTCAATACCTAATTTTGGCGGCCAAAGCTAAAGCGGTTCTCTCAGGTCGACCGAACGCCAGTTTTGAGGATGTGAAAGCCGTGGCTAAACCCGTTCTGCGTCACCGGGTGTTGACTAACTTTAATGCCGAAGCTGACGGTATTACTAGTGTAGATATCATTGACAAATTACTAGATATCGACATTGGTTCTCTAGCCTAATAATCATAGAATAAATATATCCCATATCTTCCGTAACTTTTTGAGTTCAATTCAGGCTAATTGTGCGGCAAAATACTGTTCATCCTTTAAATCTTGATCAAGACATAAAATCAGGTAAGATTGCGCCGATTTATCTGATATCTGGTGAAGAAACATTCTTGGTAGGAGAAACAGTAAAACAACTTGTGGAACACCTATTGGAGCCAACTACGCGCGACTTTAATTTTGATGTATTCGATGGTACACAAGCTGATTTAAGAGAAATCCTAAGTGCAGTTGAAGTCTATCCCACAATGGCGGATCGAAGAGTAGTTTTAGTTAATGAGCCTGCGTTCTTATCCACTAGTTCAAGTGGAAAATCGGAAAACGCAACTACACATATACCAAACCCAGAAACAGTCGAAGATGAAAACCAGCATACAGATAGCCCTTTGTTTACTGGTAAGCCAGCCGAACTTAGTTCGGCACAACCTGAGATAACAGAAGAATTTTCTGATTTAAGTCCTTCTGAGCAATTTTGCTCTTGGCTGTCTGAAAAATTGCCAGAGTCAAGTGTTCTAATCTTAGCTTGTCGGCATAAAGTTGATGCCCGTAGTCGAATAGTAAAAGAAATTGGTCGACAAGGAAAACATCTTGAATTTTCAGTTAATGACCGTCCGACTCAAAACGATCCTTTGTTTCAACGAGTAGTTGAACGACTAAAACAGGCTGACAAACAAATTAGTTTTGGTACTTATAACATAATAAGACAACGAGTCGGCCAAGACGCTCATCGAGTCTTTCAAGAACTCGAAAAGGCTATTGCTTATATTGGTGAAAAGAAACGAATCGAAGAAAAAGACATTCGTGGTTTGATAGCAGAAACAATTAACGAGAGTATTTTTGCTTTAACAGATGCTATTGGACGAAAAAATGTCTCTCAAGCTTTGCTGAGTTTACATCGATTAATAAGAAGCGGGGAAGCACCAATTAAGGTCAATGCGCTGATAGCACGCCAAGTGCGATTATTACTTCAAGCACGCCTTTTAGTAGAAGAAAGATTATTGCAGGAAGATGCTGGCCGATCGAATTACCAAATGTTTAATCAGAGGATATTCCGTCCATTAGCTGAGAAAGTTAGTCACCGTTTGCCTGATAACGCACAACTTAACCTTCTCAAACAGAACCCCTACGCAGCCTATAAGATTGTTCAAGCACTACGCTTTTTCGATCAAAATGAATTAGAAAATTCTCTAGCTGTCGTTCTGCAAACAGACATCGATCTAAAAAGCAGCACTTTACCAGCGGAACAAATTTTGGAAGAGTTAGTATATGATCTATGTCGTCGGCCCAGTAGCCGCCGTCGGTCCTAATCCACTCATTCTAGCAATTGGTTGATGGAATGAGCGGCAATTTCTGCGTCTCTCAAACATGGTGTTTTTATCGCCGATTTTTCGGCCATCACTATTCTGTTGACTTGACTGGTGAGTTGATCTGTTTCCCATTCAGCTATTTGTCTGGTCGTTAATTCCTGATAAATAGTATCCCATTGACGATAACGCCAACTAGGTTGAGTACGTTCGACTTCCAGAATTACTACCGGTTTGCCACTGCTGCAAGTTTCACAAACCATAGAAAAACTATCTTCAGTTACCAGTAGAAGATCGGAATTAGCCAAAACATGTTCAAATTTGAATTGAGATGAACTAGGGGTTTGATGAGAAAAAAGATTTACTGGGAAGTCATCATTACGATCCTTAACGATATCAGCAATGTACTCTTCTATCTCCTTTGGTGTTCGACGTGAGGTGCTAAGCAGAACCTGCCATTTATGATTTTTTACGAGTTGTAGTAAAAAATCTATCCAGCGGATTGCAACTTTCTTGGATAGATTATGAAGTGGAGAGTTTCCCCCAATTAATAGGCCAATTTTCGATCGTTGAGAAGATAAAAACTGTTGATTTAACGGTCGGAAATGCTCTAGACGTTCAGGGCTAATTCGATTCGGCACTCCCAAAGTTCGACACACATTCATTCGTTCAGGTTGTTGCCAGTACAAGCGTGGGAGAATAGCCAAGTCGAATTGTCTAGTTCCAACCGGCGAAGGCGGACGGCAAGTTACTGTTTTAGCGGCCAAGAGCCGTCCAAGTAATAGGTTAATGGCCGCAACAGACGAACCTGTTGATAAAATCAAGTCTATGGATTGTATACTTTTTAGTTTAGATATTGTTTCTTCGGTCAAACTGAAGGACAAGATTGACCAGATCGCTTTGTCCTTCAGTTTGACACCGGAAAACAATGAGAGGAAGATTCTTAGTATGTTATCTCGCCATTTGCTTCGAAAATTGATTTCAACTAACTGATATTCATCGTCGGACAATTGGTCCATAATCCCTAAAGATTGGTTGTAGTGCCCAGGCTTACCATCACTCAAAATGACGATTTGTTTTGGCTGATGATTGCGACTCATCTTATCCAGGAGAAGATGCAAAAAAGCCTCGCCTAACATTCCCTCCGAGAAAAGGGTTTTGAAGCGAGGCTAAAAATTGATTCGAGAGAAGGACCTTTAGTGCTTGATTTCGGCCCACTTAACAGTTAACTTAGCCTTGGCATCAACAGCCTGTGGCGCTAGTGGATCTTCTGGAGTTTGGTGAAATACCACATGGTCAAATAACCCAGCTTTTCCATCCCAAGCAGTGAAAGCGATACCGGTAATCAATTGCCCACCTTTAGCTAAATCCTTCCAATCTTCGATCAAATCGCGAGTATGGACTTCCCATTTTTCGGGAGCTTTTTTGTTAACTTGGATGGATGGGTTCCAGTTTTTAACATTAGCTCCGGCATGGTACCTATGCCCCCAACTATTGACGTTAGCGTGAAGTTGGAGCTGAATACCGTCGCCTCCTATATCTTTCCAAGCAAAGGTGATATAGCGAAACTGATTTTTTCCAACTGGCTTTTTCTCAATTTCTAATTCCCAATCTGGCATGTTAGGATTGAAATTTTGGCCATCTCCACCGGCAACGTTGATACGAAGCGCTGCTTTGCCATCATTGTCATCCTTGTAAACATCTTTCTTTTCCAGTTCTTTTTTACCGGAACCACTAGTGATCTTTTGTAATACATCCTTTATACTAGCTTCGTCGTCAATAACTACGAAGGCCCCTTTTATATCAGCAGCCTGCACCCATACAACAACCAACATCAAAAACAATAACAAACTAATATTCAGAAATCTCACTTCAATTTTCTCCTTTTCGTTGGTAATAAAAAGAGCCAGGCGAAACTGGCCCTTTTCTATTTATCGATAGTTTACCAAACCACTAAAACGAGTAAAATTACTTTTTAAGTTCGGCCCACTTGGTTGTCAGCCTGTTCTTAAATTCGACTGCAGTTTGAACTTCTGGGTCTTTATGCAAAATTACATAATCCCAAAATCCACCATTATCGTCTCCATCCGGCCAAGCGGTGAAAGCAATACCAGTCAGAGTAAAAGCTTCCCAATCTTTGAAGAGGTCTCTAGTCTGTTTTTCCCATTTGGTGGGAACTTCTTCACTGACCTGAATCGATGGGTTCCAACCTTTGATGTTAGCACCAGCATGATAGCGATGTCCCCAAGTACCGGGATCACCATGCAGCTGCAATTGGAATCCTGTCCCACTCTTTTTCTTCCAAGCAAAAGTTATATAGCGAAACTCATCATCGGCACTAGGTGTTTCAGTGATCTTAAAATTCCAGCCTGGCATAGCCGGGTTAAAGTTTTGCCCATCACCACCTGTACCACCGATGTATAATGCTTCTTTCCCTTGATAGGCATCGTCTACCTTCTCAGGTGTACCTGACCCACTAGCAATGGCTTTTATCACTTCATCCACATTTTCATCCAGAATAACAAATTTACTATTGTCAACACCGGCAAGTGCCAAAGTTTGTACTAACACAAAAGCCAATACGACAGTTAAGATTAATGTAGTTTTCTTCAAATTTACTCTCCTTGAGGGACCAAATAGTCCAATGTAATGCGGATGATTATAGATCCTTTCTCACTAATGTCAAGGATTATTGCCAAAATTGTCAAGAGTAGATCTTGGACTAAAACCTAATAAAACAGTAAGTCGTATTTTTTAGGGCATGTATACTTGTTATGAAAATCTCGACCTCAGAGATTAGTATTTATTTTATAAACGGATTACAATCTTTACAGATCATTCCAAAAGAAAGTAAGATCAGTAAAAGAAAATGTGACGACAATAAGATTGTAGAGTTAGACTCCGACTACCACTGGTTTTAGAGTTGAAGCATTATCAACAGGAAAAACAGATATAGGTTTTGCACTACCACGTACTTCCACGTCTTTTTGTATTACATCAGGGAACTCGACACTAGCAGCTTGAAGAACTTCTTCTGAGACTACGAGCTGAACACCAAGAGTCTTACAAGCACCTTCCAGACGTGAAGCCACGTTAACAGTGTCCCCTATAGCAGTAACAGCCATTGCATCTCCATACCCCATGTTCCCTACGATGGCATTGCCACGGTGCAGTCCGATACCAATTTCTAAAGGTCTATCAAGCTCATCTTCCAAACGAGAGTTCAGCACTTCTAACTGTTGTCCCATTTTAATGGCAGCGCCAATAGCTTGCTTGGCTCCAATTTCTGAGCCACTATGCATACCAAAAATTGCCATAATTCCGTCACCAATGAACTTATCCAGATAACCACCTGAGGTTTCGATAGCCTCACCCATTAGCTCAAAATACTGGTTTAAAATGAAAACGACATCAAATGGAAGGCGTTGGTTAGACATTTGGGTGAAGCCACGGAGATCAGCAAACAATAGAGTTACATCAACTTCTTCTCCGTCAGCATAGGTGGGACGTTGGTGTCCATCAGACGGGCTAGCTTGCTTAAGCAATGGATGGACTTGTATGTTCTGATGAAGTTTTACTTGACAGGCTAAACGAATATTCGGTGCAGCACTAATCCTGTGGAGAACTTTTGACTCTTCTGAGGCTGGTGGCCTGAGACTTTCGGGATCGGTTAAAATACGTGTTCGGCAAGTTGAACATCGGCCATTTCCACCACAGATAGCGGCATGTGAAATACCAGCTAAACGACTTGCTTCAAGAATAGTACTTCCAGGAGAAACGTTGACCTTCTCTCCACCACTAAAACTAACCTCGATATTAGATCGACGTTTTTCTATTTGCAACCATATAAATCTTAGAATCACACCAATGATTACAGAAAG
>JAYZAL010000013.1:0-7856 GCA_036339735.1 Candidatus Poribacteria bacterium | reverse complement strand
ACGCCGACTCTCAGATAATTCTTGCCCGCAGCTATGTCGGGGAATGCCCCTCCGTCGTTGCCAGTCGTATTATCTTGCCAATACCATTTGTCGGAATTGTTCATAGAATCGTCATTCCATCGGACCGCATTAGTAATTATTTCAGGTTTCCATTTATATGGTTTCTCTGAGCTTACCTGCCAATAGAAAGAGTTATGAGTTAAAGGCACACGCATTCGCACCCATGGCACCCACACTTTACCATCGGCCGTCGATTCTCCCACCTTCACATCTACGGGAAAGGGGATAACTAGATAAGGTTCTGCGGCAATAAATGGGTCTCCTCCATCATCGCCATAATTGTTATCACCAGGACCCCCGAAAGCTCTTCCACCTATCGCCTCTGGATCCGCGAATGATATCCACTTATTCCCTTTTACTTCAACCCCAAATTGACTATCGTCAGGGATATAGTGAGCGACATCAACATAGATTACCTGATCGGCTTGACTAACGGAAATCCCAAATAGATAGAGGGCTGTGATGGAAAACGCTAAAAAGATGGTTAAAAAATTTTTACGCATTTTGAAACTCCTTAAGTGAATAGGTTAAGTATGTCAGTTGGTTTTTAATTTTACAAGTGCTAATTTTGGTGATTGCAGTGATTATTAGATACTTGTATCTAGGTCTAGTGGCATCTTAAAGTAAGCGTTCGACAAGATTCATTATCAGACATTGTACTGTACTTTAAATTAGTTAGAGTATCTTATGGATTGACAATCTAACACTCTAAACTGATTGATTGTTCAGGTATTGTCTAACTTGTTGAGGGCTGATTACTTTCTGAGTCTCTTATGGACTGACTGAATGTATTGGCTATTAGGACCTACGTGATAACCAATACTGACCATTTTTAGGATCAAACTTAGAGACTGAATTGAAATTTGTTTTGCGGAAGGCTTTTAGTATTAACCATCGAGGACTACAAGGAAAAATAAAGTTGACTGATGCGATGATTGTCAAAGGGCCACCGATAATCGTCATTGTCAGGAGATTATTATTATCTCGCAACAAATAGACTTATATAGATGTGTAGGGTTGTAATCCAAGGTTTAGAAGATTAACAGAAGGGGAAAAATTAAAATGCTGGATCACAAGGATGAAGAAAAACAAGCGTTAAAACGGTATTTAGATAAATATAAAAGAAAGAAATGGTCATCTTTATCTGCTGAATCAGAAAAATAGTGGTCAGGGTGTTAGCATTAGTTGGCCTTTTCTTTATATCTGTTTGTATCGCTCTTTTTCTTTCTGATGCCCTCTTAGAGGTTGCTGATCGAGTATCGTTTAAAGACGGAATACCATCCCATACTGCTGTGATACTAGTTCTTATGCTTTTTGGTTTTCAGTAGTATTTTGTGTTGTTTTGATTTATGTAATCAGAAAACAGAAGAGAGAAAAAGGCAAAATATTATTGAAAAAAATCAATAATCAATTAAAACAGAATCAAGATGAAACTTGAACTAGCTATGATATTCTTGCAAAAACCTTAGTTGTCAGAAAAAGTGATGTCCAACTGGCAGCCAAAAACCACAACTAAATCCAAGACGACAGCAACTAAGAGTATTTATCTGATCTATCTAATAGATTTTAGCCAAAGAGAAGAGAAACTTGTTTGAATGGAGACATTAAACCTTGACAACCAATCTGTAAAATATGGAACTGACGCTGACTAATTAAAACGATAGGGAATTTGAAGAGGTTGAAACTGGTTAAAGAATGTTTTTGTTGATAATTTTTTAATTACATTAGGATTAGGGATTTTATCGCTAGAAAGTTACGCCCTAAACGCTGATCCAGCCTTAAAGCTTTATTTTTATTTTGATGAAGGCCAAGATGACACAGCTAAAGATCATAGCCAAAGTAAATTGAAGGGGAAACTGACAGGTAATGCCAAATTTATCAAAGATGGGAAATTTGGTGGGCTCTTTCCTTGGAAGATTCAGACTGTTTGGTTCAAGTACCCGCATCGGACGAACTTGATATGACCAAGTCCATCACTACGGCAGCCAACAAAGGTGGATATTGTCTGCAGTAGATCGGTATTGGTGCCGTAGCCAAAATCGAAACTTGGATTGCCTTACCAGATTGGAAGGGAACCTGAAAATTGTAGAAAATCGCGCCTGAATTGAAGCAATGGCATCATGTTGTAGTTACCTTTGATGGTAAGAAAATTAAACAGTATATAGATAGTAAACTTGATGCCTTTCTGGATGCGGCAGCAGATAAGATCACTAGTCAAAAGGTGGAACTTCATATTGGTCAAGCACAAACTGGTTTACCTAGCATGATCGGTAAAATAGACGAAGTGACTATTTATGACCGTGCTCTAACGTTAGACGAGATTAAGTCTGATATGAAAAATGGGGTCTTTCCTGCCATTTCTGCAGTTGATCCCAAAGAGAAACTGGCCACTAAATGGTCTACTCTCAAAAAATAAATCATTTGGTATTGGATGTTAATCGGATTTCTTGGTTATACAAAAAATCGTTCTGCTGTCTTATCCTTTGAAAGGTGATGAATAGAAGGTAATATAAATGATATTTGCAGTTCAAGCAGCTGTCAAACGGATACTTACTGATGTAAAGATCTAATTAGTAGAGATTCGGACTAAATTGAAACTTCTCTCTTTAAGGGCAGCTATGCGAGAATTACCTTAGGACTTTTCTGTACTAAATCGTGGTTGTCCTGCAGGGTTCTTTTAACTTTTACTGTTTTCATATTTTCAAGTTCAGAACTAAATCAAAAAGGAAAAGGGCACCAACTGATGGTGGTATCCGCCTGACTCCCCTTATGGAATTGTGTATTATGTTGCTTGGTAATGGAAAGTTCTCGTTGGATTTTCGTCTATACTTGATTCATCAGTGCTAGCCGATGGGACAGATAGGTTTTTCGACCATTGCCTCTGTGTTATTATGACGATCATGTTTGGAAAGGTAATAGCCATTCTTCTTCAATACCTAAATCAAAACCAGGCCCCGTCGGTGTAAATTCGAAATAACTATCGCGAGGAATAAGTGCGCCGGGTTGAGTGACCTCCTCTAGGGGAACTCCAGGGTCTGAACCAATATAATATTCGCACCAGGGGGTGTTGGGCATCGCCCAACTGAAATGTTGGCCATATGCGTCTCGGCCACCACCGTGTAGGCAGACTTCTAAACCAACAGCCGCAGCCATGTTGGCAATTTTAACGCAAGCTGTCATGCCTCCAACCCATTGGATGTCTGGTTGGATAATATCAAGCGCTCGGTTTTCAATCATCATCTGGTAGGGATATGGTGTGTAAAAATGTTCGCCACTGGCAAGTGTCATCCAGGGCAGGCGTTTTTTGAGCTCAATGTGACCACTGATGTCTTCGGGAATCAGACATTCTTCCAACCAACGTAGGTCATAAGGACGCAGACGTTCTGCTAATCTAGTCGCATATTCAACGTCAAAAGCCATATAACAATCAAGCATAAGTTCACTGTCGTTGCCAATTAATTGGCGGACTTCTGAAATTCGTTTCTCGTTTTCCTGCAAACCCCACAAGCCATCGATTGGACCATATTGGCAGGGAAGTTTAAAACCGAGAAAACCTAATTCTTGGTACCAATCAACATCATCGCCAGTCGCGTAAACAAAGAGACGATCGCGGACAGGGCCTCCGAGAAGTTCGTAGACTGGTTTGTCTTGCAATTTGCCTGCGAGATCCCAGAGGGCTAAATCAACGGCACTAATGGCTAAGGAAGCGATTCCGGTGGTGCCAAAAGGTTTTGACACTCGGAACATCATATCCCAGAGTTTTTCAATGGCCAAACACTTTTCGCCTTCTAGAATATGTGCAAAAGCATCTTCAACAACCATAGCTGCGGGACGTCCGGCTGATGTACCTAGTCCCCAAGTGCCGTCTTCAGCGGTGATTTTGACACCAAATCTTGGCCACTTTTTGGCACTGTAAAGCTGGCGTCTTTTTTTAAACCGGGGAAATTTGGACATGGGATTGGCCACTTCGATCTGCGTAGGCCAGGCTTTCCGATAACCTTTTGTTTGGGGGGCAGAGGCTATAGATGCAGCAAGAGTAGTGCCCGATCCAGAGGATGAGCTTGCAGTGCCTGGACGCTGGATGCTGACGACTTCTACTGATTTGATTTTCATTTTAACTCTCTTTCAATATTTGTACCACCACCGATATCATCAATGCTTAAATTATATAGATCAGAAACCGTCTGGATCTCTATTGTCTTTCACACTGTAGTATCGAAGCGAAAGGCATGAGCAGTTGCTTCCACTCGACGGATAATAGACAAAATGCATTGAGTGAAATTTCGCAACTCAATTCTACTTATTGAGCCAGATACATCTAGTTGCAACTTGCAGTCAAGATATCAGATAGAACATCAACCGAGGTCTATGGACTTAATAATTGAGATTGTATACTTGATTAGACCTACCTGTTGCCTGGACTCATCAAACTTGGCTCAACCATTTGTTGGAATAAAAATGAGTTTCTGGGGATTCTCATGTCTATGCCCCCGATGTGACAGATAGCCCTCCATCAACCATCAGAGCCTGTCCCGTAATATTCGAAGCCTCGTCACTAGCCAGAAAATTCACCGCTGCGGCGATTTGATATGGTTCGCCAGCTTGACCAAGAAGTGCATATCCTTGCCTACTTTCCCGCAATTTTTCTGGTGAAATCCCTCTCTCCTGAGCGATCCGTTCGTGGTAATCAGTAGTTGTAGCTCCTGGACAAATCGAATTTACCCGAATACCTTCCTTGCCGTGTGCGACTGCTAGGCTTCGTGCCAGAGAGGATACCCCTGCTTTTGTGGCATCATAGAGAGGCATTCCCCCTCGGCCAACGCACGCGTTGGCTGAGGAAATTATTACGATTGATCCGGACTTTCTTTCGATCATTCCTGGTAGGATAGCTTTGCAAGAGTAAACTACTCCTTTTAGATTCACATTAATAATCGTGTTCCAATCATCCTCTGTGGAATCCAGAATACTTCCTGAAACACGGGCCCCCGCATTCGCCACTAGAATGTCAATATATCCCCATGTATTCAGAGCCGCTTGTGCCCAAGCCTGACAGTCCAATTCATTTGCAACGTCCCCTTCGCAGAACAACACATCACCGCCAGCATCCCTAGCCATAGCGTAGGTTTTTTCACCGTCTTCTGCAGACATATCTCCAAAAACAACTCTTATCCCTTCTTTCACGAAACGTAAAACACAAGCTTTCCCAATACCCGCACCTCCTCCTGTTACAACAGCGACCTTACCTTCCGAACTCATTTGGATATTCCTTTCACTTTATCCTCCCAATTTAGGCTCGACAGAAAAGAGATTTTTCATCTCTTATTTGATTTAGGCTGGTGTGTTTGTTCCAGATAAGACTTTATATACCAAGCCGATGTGGTGTTTCCCATTGCTCTCTTCTTACTTTACTATTATAGTGCATATGAATTCTAAAAGGAAAATAATCCGGGCACTAAGAATTATAGAAGGAACTGGTTGGTAAGTATTACCAATTCAAGTGATATGAGGAAGTAGTAAAAATGGTTCAGGGGAACACACCTCCTCTAATATCTACTTTTACCAATTGCAGATGGACTACTATTCCGAAACTAGAAAAATGGTGATTCTAGAACAACAAGGTTAATTTTTCCAATTACCCCGTAAGCGAGTTACCTTTTGCATGGATTTCCACTTTCATCTCGATTGTAAAAACAGTTTTCAATTAGTTGATGGTTTTTTGATTTGGCTCCACTGAGTCGTTAGTTTCAAGGATCGAGATACAGCATTCGGTCCATCGGAATCGTAGACTATGACATCATCAAAAGCACCTGATGTTCCAAATAGGGAGAAGCCTATTCGACCGTTTTCCGGTCCTTCTTTAACTTCGAACCCCTTTTTCCCATCAATGAATCCTACCGTCTTGCTCGGACTAACCTCAATCTTAATTTCATACCACTTGTTATTTTCAACCGTTTTGCCTACTGTAGCATCGACGACATTTGAGTTTTTACCTTTGACCCTTTTACGCAAAACCGATCTAGTATTACCCCAACCGGCAATATTCCAATCATAAAATGTCATACTGTCACGATCTCCTTTGACCGCTGGAACTTTACTGTCCGGGCTAATACCAAAAACAATGTCCCATCCTTCTTTACCACCCAACTTCATGGCTTTAAGTTCCAAGGTATATTGAGTCAGCTTTGGATCCCAGTGTTCTAATTTAACAAAACTGGATAAAAAAGCATCAGTAGTAGTTTGTACATATTGACCCTTTTTAACTTCCCATTCGCCAGCCCCTATCTCCCAACGATCAGCCTCCTTCGAGAAATCATCAGAGAAAAGTGTTTTTGCCCCAATCGACGGCCCAATGGAAATTAGTAATGCCAACAACAAAATTACGATCGACCCTTCATTTTTCATGAGTTTACCCTCATCTTAAGGATTAAAATGATAAAAAACCTGCTCAAACTTTAATTTAATGACGTTTGCAGTTAAAACTGCGGACCAGTCTAATACAACTAATGACATTATTCAAAGCAGTGGTCGACACATGTTGTTGGGAAAAGTAAGTATCGATCTATTTAGTAAGTAGTATTATGGAGAAAGGCCGGTAGAAAACAGTCGGATATTGCTACTGATCTACGATTCATATAACATGGTTTTCTGACGGGAAAAAGACCCAATCATCTACCTGCAAACCGAGACTTGTAAATCGAAACAGGATTCACCAATTCAGTTTAAACTTTTACGAAGACTAGCTATTTGAAAACGTTGATCCTTCTTTTGTTCCATAGGTACCAAAGGGATTAGTTTACCAGAATGGTGAGTCCAATGCTGGACTCAGAAGACGGGGTAGTTTGGGATAGAATCTACGGATTACCAGACAAAAAAACAGGACGCACATTCAGTCTACAATGTGCGTCCTGTCAATCGTTATGTTAAAAGGAGTGTTTATCAAGGAGAAATTGATGAACACTCCGACTAGGAGCATTAGGTGTGCCAAAATTTTTTATACTGATAGAGATTGATATTTACCCAATAATGCTCTTCTTCGTCCGATCAAATGCTGTAATTATCAGCAGTCCACCTGTGTTTTTTTTTAGCACCAAGTTTTTCGGCTATGTTAAGCTGGATGAGTTCACCCAAAATCTGGAGCAAATACACTTAACTCAGGGGTAGTAACCAGAAAGCCAACGCGAGTCATACCTAGTGTTCAATCCAAAATTAATCTTTCTGACTTTAGATTCCATCTGTTGCATCTAGCCAGATAAATAAACCCAATATAAACATCACCAACCATTTATTTATTATTACTGTGGGTGCCGATCCGGAAAGATTAGAATTGACAATCGTCTTATGGATTTTTCCGCTTCTAACTAGGACCTGTCAGCCGTTGGCTAGTCAATCTGAGAAACTATCAATTTTTTATTTGTTTTGACCAGTATAATATAAGTGGTTCTGATATGAAGTACTGAAAAACCCAGCAGGACATCTGATTAGTCGCTCGATTGACAAACTACATTTCACGCTGGTTTTAATCAGGATTGAGGTGAGGTCTAACCAATTGAAAAAATAGTCGTGTAATCATACTATGAGCTGAGAACTATCGAATTTATTGCTGCTTCAATTTAGCCCAATTTGTAGTCAATTTATGCCTACTCGACTCCACTGCCAGCGGAGAATTGAATTCAGTTAGCTCATATGTTTGTTGATCCATAAACATAATTTTGATCGGTCCAACTTTGGCCGCGTACCAGATGGATTTTATTGCATTTTCTAGCTCTAAGTTTTGCGGCCCACAATTGAGCAAGTTA
>JAYZAL010000012.1:0-15091 GCA_036339735.1 Candidatus Poribacteria bacterium | reverse complement strand
TGGGCAGTGTCTCAGTCCCAATGTGGCTGACCATCCTCTCAGACCAGCTACCCATCATCGCCTTGGTAGGCCATTACCCTACCAACAAGCTAATAGGACGCAGGTTTCTCCTTGAGCGAAAGCAGAGCCTTCATTTGATCCAAAAACCCGAGGGTTAATAGATGTTATCAGGTATTAGCAACCCTTTCGGGATGTTATTCCTGTCTCAAGGGCAAATTACCTACGCGTTACTCACCCTTTCGCCACTCTCTTCATAACCGAAGTTAAGATTCTCGTTCGACTTGCATGCCTAATCCACGCCGCCAGCGTTCGTCCTGAGCCGGTATCATACTCTCCAAAAGAGTCGTTTTCTCAAGCCTACTCTCTCGAGCAGGTTTTGACAAGAATTTTGTATACTACCTTATCAGACGATGAATGACCAAATGGCCATTACATCGCATAGCGTTCACTTAATATGTATTCAGTTTTCAAAGATCAGTCTACAACGCAATTGGACACTACCTGATCAGCACTACATGCTGATCAATGTCTTCCTTGCGAAGCGGGGGGAAGTATAACACTAGACATATATAGTGTCAAGAGAAAACGAAGTTTTTATTACACCTTCTCACATTAATCCATCGGCACTAGGTTTAAACCTAGTGATAGTATAGGTTTCACGCCTTAATTATTTAGTGACATTCTTTTTGAAAAGCTTAAGATTAATGAATTTTACCTCGGCCCGTAATAGGCCAGGTCATTTCAATACTCTCACCTCGGATGCCATATAACATATCGTGAAGAAAAACAGTTGAATCACCATAGCCAACAATGAAATTAAAAATCTGTCCAGGTTGAATATCGTAATTCGGGCAAGTAAGCTTTACGGTGCCGTGTTCTGCCGAAGGGTGAAATGTATCAAATCCAGGTAGATTAATAGCAATCGGAGGTTGACCAGCCCAAGCAGGTAAAGCCTTAAAACCTGCATCAAAAATGATCCGATATGGGTCTGGTCGACTAGTAACCATACTTCGAACAAAAAGCGATGGTTGTGTCTTTGCTCCCCAATGACAATAAGAAGCATCACCAAACATTGCCCCACCGGCCTGAACTTCAGTTAGTATCGCCATTGATGTGATTATGTTGTAAGTTCCACTTCCTCCGCCACTAACAATATTCATAGTCAAATTGGCGGCCTTAACCATTTCTATAGTTTGACGTAGTTCTTTAACTGATTTACTGATTGTTTCTCGCTTTTTACATTCGTTTTCGATGCTAACAGCATGTCCTTCCCAAGCCATAAGACCTCGAAAATTTAGGCCAGGTGTTTCATTGACTAATAGAGCTAAATCAACAGCAGGCTGTCCAGGTTGTATGCCTGCGCGATTCATTCCAGTATTTATCTCAATAAGAACACCAATCTCAGTTTTATTTTGGGTCGCGATGACTCCCATTTGTTTCACATTATTTGGGTGATCAACGGCCACCTTCACGTCTGCTTTATGACATAGTCGCGCGAGTTTCTCAATTTTCCGTTGGCCGATAATTTGATTAGCAATTAAAATATCACATATCCCACCGTTAACCATCACTTCAGCTTCACTGATTTTGGCACAAGTTCCCCCGATGGCTCCGGCTTCTAGAGCTTTATGAAGAATTGCAGGGATTTTAATTCCTTTAACATGCGGTCGCCAATCTACTTTTGAGCGACGAAAGAAATCCGCCAAAGTCGCTATATTCGCTTCGAGTTGATTTAAATCAACCCAAAGTGAAGGTGTATCTAACATATGTATATTCATTTGTCTATCTTTTTAGTAAAAACCTAATCAAAAGCAACTCGAAAACCTATCACAAATTCAGAATAATCATGACTAAAAAAATCGTAGCTACTACAGCTAGCATGATCGTGATTGTAATACCAAGCACCGCCTCTGACAAGACGAAAAGTTTGATTTTCGTCATACCATGTTGAACTCCACTCCCAAACGTTGCCTAGTAGATCGTAGCAACCAAAGGGACTAATACCATCGGGAAAAGTACCAACAGGAGTTGTATTACCAACTCCCGCTTCGGCCGTATTACAACGTGGTTTATCAATCTCATTTCCCCATGGAAAGTTCCGAGCATCATCCCCACGTGCTGCCCGTTCCCACTCCTCAAAACTAGGTAATCTCCCTCCAATCCAATCTGCATAAGCTTCTGCGTCCGTACAACTGACATGGGATACAGGGTGATCACCGAAATTGGGTAAAAACCGGCCATCTAGCTCTGGGTCCTCGTTTCTCCAATCAGCTGGAGGTGGATGGTCTGTAGCCTCAACGAAGCGTTCGTATTGAGCATTGGTTACTGGATACCTGCCAATTCGAAAGTGGTCAACAAGTATTGGATCTAACTCCGTCGTACCAAGCAGAACATCACCTGCTACGATTTCAACTGTGCTGTCGAGAATTTCCAAGGATGCACGAACCAAGTCAGTGTCACAATTTGAGAGAGCTAAACCAAGAGGTGAAATCAGTTGTTGTGATGTTACTGATGAAGTCGTTTTTGTAAATGGAGTAACGGGTTTCCATTTTAGATCAGCTAACAATAAACGTTTTATTGATGGTATTTGGCTTGGGTCGTAGTGCCAAGGCCAATATTTATCCAGAACACCTTGAAATGAATCAGGATCGTTCAATTGTTGATGTTGTATACCTCTTTCTTCTAGGCAATTTGGTTGTTGAAGATTTATTAATCGGGTCAAAATTGGACACCTGCATTCAAAAAAATCAAAAGTTCACATAGTAATGTCTGAGAATTATTGATTGCTAAACTCCCTTGACTATTGGAGCAAATTATGGAAAATTTTTGGACTTTTTAAGGAGTCGATTAATGAGTATTACTCCCCTAAATTATCTCACAACGGAACAAGTTGATCAATTTCAAAGAAATGGTTTTTTGGTCATTGAAGATTTATTACACCAAGAAGAATTAAAAACACTAGGACAAAGGGCCGACAGCATTGCTGCGGGCAAATTGCCCTACATTCCCCAAACTAGCATTCAGCTAGAGCCAGTTTTTCGTTCTGGCGAAAATACCACAGTTGACCAAGTTTTGTCAGTTCGAAAATTGTATGATATTGCTGTTTACGATGACCGTATGTGGCAGCACGCTAAGCACCCTGAAATTGTGGCGGTGGTAACTGACCTACTTGGTGTGAAAGACATTAAAATGTATGGTGACCAGCTATTTATGAAAGCTCCAGATACTGGCAGTGCCCAAGCATGGCATCAAGATTCAGCCTCATGGCGAGATATTTTTCCTATGGATCTGGTAACTGCTTGGACAGCAATAGACCAATCATCTATAGAAAATGGATGCTTACATTTTATTCCAGGTACACATCGCTGGGGAATGTTACGAGGTGAACAATTGGCCAATTTCATTCCTGACTTTGGCCATGCCCCTTGGCCAATAGTACCGGTAGAACTCCGCCCAGGAAGTGTCAGTTTTCACCATAGCTTGACTTTACACATGAGTGAAGCTAATTTGTCGAATCAGAGGAGGAGGGGTTACGCAGTCCACTACATGCGAGCCAGTTCATGGCAGGACCATTCGGTCACTGATGCTCCTAAAATGCCACCCTTCAAGCAAGTCCTTGGCTGCTCTTTCGAAGGGCGTGTGTAGTAAAATCGTTTCCACAACTCTGGTTTTCACTAGCGATTAGTTTCCTAATATTTGTTTACCGAATTATCTCCCAAGCTAAATGTTGCAATTCCGGTTTAATTAATTTATCCCAGGCTAATTTGACTGCCTGGGGGGACCCCGGCGTTGAAATGATGAGTTTACCCTTATAAGTACCAGCAGTCGCACGGGAGAGCATGGCGGCAGCTCCAACTTGATCATAACTCAACATGCGGAAGATTTCACCAAATCCTGTCAACCGTTTTTCTAACTTCCGGTCAATAACATCAAAGGTCCGGTCCCGAGGTGTTATGCCTGTGCCACCGTTAAAAATTATGATACGGGCTGAACTTTCGATCATTTCCTCCAAAACAATTTCTATTTGCTTTGGTTCATCTGGCACTATTCGGTAAGCCATTATTCTATGACCTTCTTGCTCCAATTCACCTCGCAAAAAAATGGCATTAGTATCTGTTTCGGGAGTTCTAGAGTCGCTAACAGTTACTATGCCAACAGCAACTGATTCAACGGCTTCGGCCGCCATCTCTCGATGGGTCGTACTACTCTTTATTTCTGACATCACGGTTTTACTCTTTTGTATGAGAGTTATTAATTCTCCTTAATTTATTATTAACTGTTCAGTTCGAAAGTGTTTTCCACAATCGCCAATTGGCTCTACGAAGGATTTCTGGCCAAGATTTACCAGGCAAAATCCAAGGCATAGAAGTTGCTCCTGGTTGTTGCCAACTATTATCATATCCCGTTACGTCCCACAACAAATCGGCACCCGGCAGCCCCAATTCAAGAAGTTTGGAATCTGGATGTTTACCATTATTTTCCAGAATGTTATCGTGAATCCAGCAGCCAGAAGCAATAGGATCAACATCAAGCTTTTTTCCTTTTGGCTGGTTACTAAGTGCAATTAGACCAACACCATAGGAGTTGTTACCAGTGATTTGGTTATAAGCTACCTCGACTTCATCCGCAGCCATAATCATAATACCACTACCGGACGGCACACCACTAACCGCGGCATTAGGATCAGCAAAATTGACATGGTTATTATCAAATACTTGATTATTTATAACCCGACAGTTGCGAGAGAATTTGGACGGATTATTAGGTAGGAGAAAAACTAAAATTCCACCTGCATTATCATAGGCTATATTTCTTTGTACTACTGCGTTGACAGAATTTTCTATTTCAATACCTGTTACATTACTATAAACTCGGCAATCTTCAACTACGATATCTTTAGATTGTCCAACATATATCCCTGCATCCCTAACTCCTGTAACTTCGCAGCTATCAACGTGAATACCAACGCACTCAACAGGATAAACTCCATACAATCCAGTATCATGACAATATAGTTTTTCAAAAGTTATATTGTGGGCCCTATTGATCATGACCCCGTTAGCTGTGTAGTTTCTGATTGTCAAATTTCGAAGGGTGATATTACTTCCTGAACCTATAATTCCATCAGCTAATTTTCCGAGACCATCTAAAATTGGGCGACTTCCTTCTTCTAATACGCCTTCGATCACTACACCTGATATATCAACACTGAGCGTTTCATGGTACAACCCGGGCATAATACGGATTGTATCTCCTGCCACCGCAAGATTGATACCGTCTTGTATCTTTTGTCCAGATTGAATTGTAATGATGCTACCATGTTTACTGACCGAAGAAAGTGTTTTAGGGATTAATCTTGAGGCTCGTTGTAACTCAACAGATTGATTTTCGAGTCTTGAAACGGGTGGCAGGCCAGACGGTAAAACACTGGGAATAGATGGCTTGTTTGATTCATCAGTTAAACTGTGAAGAAAAGCTATCAAGTCTACCTTTTCTTGTTTTGCCAAGGTAAATGGGCGGATTTTGTCATCGATGTTGGATAGCCCCTTGCTGCTTCCACCACCTTTAGCATAAAAGTCAATTACATCTGACAGTGTATCGAGACTGCCGTTGTGCATGTAAGGAGCTGTCAAGGCTATATTTCGTAGCGATGGCACTTTGAAGGCAAAGTTGTCATTCGAATTACCTGTAATTCCACCTCGTCCCAAATCAGGTGTTTCTAAATGAGAATCGGGCACGCCAATCACTTTAAAATCAGGATTGGCAAAGGTCGGAAAATTATGGCATTCAAAGCAACGAGTTTTCATAGAGCGAAAAATGTTCAAACCTCGTTGAGCTGAGGGGGTTAATGCCGATGAATCACCTTTAGCAAATTTATCAAAAGGTGATTCATGTGTTACAAGGCTACGCTCAAAGCTAGCAATAGCATAGGTGACATTTTGGAAAGTTACTCCGTCATTGAAATTAGCAGCGAATTGGCGAACATACTCTGGAATGCTTTGTAATTCTTCCACTAATTGGTCTGGATCTTGGCCCATTTCGTCAGGATGCTGAATCGGGTTTTTGGCTTGATCTTCTAGATCTATAGACCTACCGTCCCAATATTGTAAATGGTTGTAAGTCGTGTTCCATATAGTCGGTGAAGATCGAGCCAAGATTCTACCGTTCTTCCGCTCTCGCCCAACACCTAAGCCACCAATACCCATTGACAAAGCGCGATTATCCGAAAACCCAAGATCTGGATGATGACAGTGAGCACAAGAAATATCGTTTTTGCCTGACAGTATAGGGTCAAAATACAGCAGCCGGCCTAGTTCAACTTTTTCCTTTGTAAATGGGTTATCAGGTCGGGTTTTGACAGGTGGAAACGACCGGTCTAGATTCTGGTTAGCAATGATCTGTTTGAAAAAAGCTTCTTCTTGTGAAATCGTTGATGGAATAACATCTGGTTCTAGTGAAGGATGTGGCCAATAGACTAGAATCAGAAAAAGTGTTAATAATAAAATCATAGTATGTTAAGACAATAAGCTATGAACCGCGGAAACAACCAGCTCTTCAACGTCTGGTTTGAAATATGTCGGGCGATTGAAATAAATCATTGCGGTTTTCCCTTCATAGCCGCCCTCTTTGAGAATACGAACGGAAGGAATGTAAGCCGGTAGATCGTTACAATACGCATTGATCCAAAGTGTATCTTTGCCCAACTCATTTTTCAATCGAACTGCAAAATCAACCACGACTTCACCGGCTAAAAATACGATTGATAGGTCACGACCAAATTGCCATACCTGAACCGCATAAGAGAGGTGCGATGGTAAACTCTGACCACTATCGATTTTTGCTAACTGAACCTCAGCATGATAGCCGACAGCGCCTCCTTCTTTGACCCGTTTTTTCCACTCCGCTCGTGTAGGAATTTTATCAAAAGGCAATTTAATCCAGTTTATTTTACCCCTCAAAGAGTCTAAATCCAGTGGTTTCAGTTTAGTATTCATTAGTCTACTAACTTCTTCGGCTATTGAATGGCCATGCAGTTTCGCATGCTCATATTCGCCACGCGGATATGGGTTTGCATCACCAGCACAACCTATAGAGACAAAAGCCGTTGCCGTTGGATAATCAGCTTCAAGCTCAGACATCGCATAGCCTGCCCAATCTCCGTTAATCGTATTAAAAGATACTGTCGTGGTATGACAAGCGTAACTGCACCAAATCGCTAGCGGTTCGCCATTCTTTCGTGAGGCCAAGATAACGGGTAAATCGTGATCCACCGGCCCCCCTTCGTCCCGACGGTTTCTGGCAAAATTAACTGAACTTAACCCCCAGGAAAGTTGGCCAATTTCAACCTTAGACAAGGCCGATTGAACAACAAAGACCAACTTATCAGTTAACTCGACAGTATACCGGTCAATCCGGGCTTGATGGTCTGTAGGTATTGATTGACCAAAAAGTGTCTCCAGTGCACCTGATACGAAAGGCGCTGAGTGAGTATGAGTGACGCTCAGTGTAAAATGGTGGCGCGGAATATTTTCTTCAACTTTCAAGCGCTGAGCCACCGTTTCAGTAATGTGTTCTGGAATACCACAATTTTCTACGCACAAAAGAATGAACGGTTGCTGATTGGGCGGAATAATAACTAAACATCTAGCCCAGATGGGTTGTACGACCTTTGTTGTTTCAGTTTCCCTAACACCATAACCAGACAAACGAATAGGATAGTCAGGTGTGATATCTATTTTACCAACACCAATTTTGGGCCATTTAATGGAATTCAAAACAAACTCGAGTGTAGATGTCTACTTTCTTTAGCTTTAGGAAACAATTTGGGGGACAGCAACTGGTTTCCCTTCTTCTGATGATTGGTTAGCACAGATTGACACAAGAGCTGATTGTAGTCCATCTGCGTAAGACGATTTGATTAGCGACTGGTTGTTTGTTTGGATCGCTTGTATAAAAGCTTGATCAATGCCAAGCTGCGGGTCAGTCGAAATTTCAATGGTGTCAAAATTTTGAGGCTGAATCTCGAAATTGCCCCAACCGAGTTGGACAATTTGATGGTCCTCGAGAATGAAATCAGTTCGCATGCTCCCACCCCCACCGGTTAGTGCACAAGTGGTAGTGATTTGGCCAACTGCACCACTGGCAAATTTGAGACTAACGACTTCTGCATCGGGAATAGTATGGTTAGGTTGGTCAGTGTTAATTTTCATGGCTGATAATTTATAGACTTCCGTTATCTCACCTGCCAAATAGCGAATCATATCGACCTGATGTGTAGCTTGCTCGTGTAGCATACCTCCTGATTTTTCCATTACTCGCCACCAATGATCTGAACCTCCGGCGATTCCACCCCAACGATGGCTAACAACCATACCGATTGTTTTATCCTTCAAATAGTCTCGCAGGGCTATTTCTGAGTTTTGGTAACGTCCTTGATAACCAACGCCGCTTATAACTGAATTTTTATTCACCGCTTCTAGAACTGATAATCCGTGATCTATCGTCATAGATACAGGTTTTTCAACAAAAATATGTCGGCCGCTATCTGCTGCTAACCGTTCAATATCTGTGTGGGCAAATGGTGGCAGACAAAAATAAATTGCGTCTACTTCAGTTTCGTCAATTAGTCGCCGAGCATCAGTATAATACTGGCCTCCGTAACGGTCAGCGGCGACTTTAGCCCTTTCTTCCTCTATATCGCAAAAAGCAACAATAGTGGCTTCTTCAATAGTATCAACTTGACTGATATGAGCGTTTGCCATCCCGCCCGTACCAACAAAACCAACTTTAACATCTGACATATTTTTGACTCCATTGATCAGTACAAACTGATCAAAAAGGATAGGATTTAATTTTTTGGGGTGGTTGATCGAAGTTGGAAAACGGGATAGGTTCGTCCAACATTCTGGTTGTGAAAATTATATATTGGCTTTTGTCCACTAAGGCGACCAAAACTTTGGCGCAAATAACTAGACATCGAAATTGACTCGCATTGCGATAATTGTCGTAATGTTTCTAAAATTGAGATTTCCCTCGGTTCGCTGGCACCAGTTTCTATTTTCATGCCCAACCCCAAACCAGTTTCTGCCAGGCCGAGGCCATAAACTCCCTCGGCTCCCGATTTCATTACGAGTTGGTTAGGGTAATGTCTTGTCAGTTTGGCGCAGAAACGATTGCTTCCTGACACATACATGGGTTTTTTTGTCATAGAATTTCGAATTTGTGCCAAAGCCTGCTGGCGATTGGTTCCATTTGTAGAGGCTGTGGAAAATTTAGCAAATAGCAACCCAATTCGCCAAACGGGGAGAGCAAAGGTTGGCACTCCACAGCCATCAATTGCGACATCAGCATCAGACAACTCAACTTCTGCCAATTCTGACAATGTTTGCCTGATTAACTGTTGTGCTGGATGAGACTGATCCAAATAGCTCAGGGTTGAAAAACCTTTCAGCTGGCACAAAGTTAAGATACCAGCATGCTTTCCAGAACAATTCGAATGGATGGCAGTTGGCTTTTGGCCTTTCCTTATCATGGTCTCATGACTAGATACGTCGCTCGGTGGGTGCACCCCTGAGTCTAACGCCGATTCGTCTAAGCCAATTTTGGACAAAATCTGACGTACAGCATCCAAATGATACTCTTCACCACTGTGAGAAGAACACATAACTGCAATTTCGTGGTCTTGTAAGTCGTAGGCTTTTATAGCTCCAGCTTCGATCGTTGGCAACAACTGGAATGGTTTCGCCGAAGAGCGCAAGAATGTTTTAAACTCAGGATTACCAGCTGAATACCGAATTTCACCATCCGGAGAAACAATAGCAATCACGCCACGATGAACTGTTTCCACTAATTCTCCACGTGTTTTTTCTACTAATGGTACAGTATCTCGATATTGCATTTGGCCTGGTATTAATCATAAAATTAGATTGACCAACCGGACACAGCCTCAACCCAAAACTGTTCGACTCTACCTTAATCTAAGGTCGCTTCATTATATGATATTGTCAAGGAATGTCAAGGCAGAAACCTGAGGTTTTCAACTCCTCACTTGTATTACCTTGTTGATCTCACTGACGATTTATGATAGCTTGTATTGTTTCCGTTCTCAAGTCATTACGCATTAAGGATTGAATAATATGTCCGACCGAATTCCGTCTATTTGTGCTGACCAATATGTTAATCCACCTAATTGGGCGATTCAACAAAGGCGTCTAATTGACCTGATGAATCAGGCCGGTGTCTTCTACGCTAATCAGTATGTTCGTTCCGATAATACCCTAATCTGGAAAGATAGTTGGCCGGGTATGGACGGCTCCGATGATGCCTACGAAAGTTTTTGGACCTTTCCTTTATTCTATTTGGTTGGTGGAAGCGAGCAGATTCACCAAATGTCAAGGCAATTGTGGGATAGTATCACTTGGCAGTTTACCGAATATGGTCAAATTTATCGCGAGTTCGATGCATATTATGATTGGATGCATCATGGCGAAAGTTACAGCTATCTTTATTACCTTGGCCTTTGTGATCCTTTTGTCTTCAAGGATAGGCAACGAGCAAGAAGGTTTGCCAGTTTTTACCTTGATGAGGACTCGGAGGCAAGAAACTACGATCCAGATCGGAAGTTAATTCGCTCACCACTAAATGGTAGTCGGGGGCCCAGACTGGAAATGTCTCGAGAAGACTGGTCTACTCATAGGGATGTTCTATCCAACTACCCTGCACCTTACGAAGACATCCCCGGCGTTGAAACTGAAAAGGCAAATTGGAACGACGATGAAACTTTTACTATTATTCTAAAATTGCTCAATCAGCGGATGGCAAAAGGGGATGTCCCTCTCAATCTGACTGCGACTAGCTTGATCTTACACGCATTTGCCTACGACAATGACACCAAGTATGAAAAATGGATTTTGGATTACTTGGGCGCTTGGCAGAAGCGAGCAGAAAAGAACGACGGTATCATTCCCGACAATATCGGTCTAAATGGAGTAATTGGTGAAAATATGAATGGTAAGTGGTGGGGAGGTTATTACGGATGGTATTGGCCCCACGGAGCTACCAATTTGTTGGAATCAACATTAATTTCGGGCTGCAATGCTTTGATGCTAACAGGCAATATTGATCATCTAAACTTAGCTCGTTCTCAGCAAGATTTGCTATGGTCTTTAGGCAAAAACCAAGATGGGAATAGGATTGTCCCGTTCAAGCATACTGACAATGGATGGGATAGCTACAGGCTGATGCCTTCCAATTTTCCTATTCAACTATGGAATGTCTCCGAATCAGAGGTCGACTTGGAACGAGTTAATCGCTTAACCGATTCTGAAAAATGGTTAAAACAGATTGATGGTCGGGATGATAATGGTGGTTGGTTTCGCTTCGTTCGTGGTGAATTTCCGGAATTCCCGGAACGCGTTTTAGCTGCAAATATCGATTATATGAATCAACGCCTAGAGATGATCGAAAACGATAATACTGCCCCAGAGACTTGGGATGTTCACCACTGGCAAACACGTAATCCTGTTTGGCCACAGGGGCTGTTGCAACTGACCACCGGTGGTCCAACTGCCATCTATCACGGTGGATTGTTGAATTGTCGAATTCGACACTTCGACTTAATGAATAAGAGAGCAGGTTTGCCTGAGGACGTATCAGCATTGGTTGATCAAATTTCCGAGTGCCGATTTCGCCTTCAGCTGATTAATTTGAATCCTCTTTCTCCTCGTTCTGTAGTCAGCCTTGCAGGAGCTTTCGGTGAACACCAGTTCAAAAGTATCACCATTGGTAAGAGAACTATCTCTGTTGACTCTAAATGGTTACAAGTTGATTTACAACCTCGTTGTGGTATTACACTCGAGATTAAAACTGATCGATTTGTTAATCCACCACGATACGATTTCCCTTGGTGTGTGGAAGAAAAAATGTTATCTCCAATCCAACTTCGAACCCCGAATATTGATCCCGGCAGCGTCCCTGTTGGAGGCTAGTTACCAAATGGCCGAACACTGCTAACAAGAATACCTAAAACAAATATCATCATTAGGACTTTTTGGTGTACTATTTCTTTATGCACCAATTCGACTCGAGTTCTTTTCGATATCAGATGTTATTGAGTAGCAAAATCTGATCTAGGTAATCAGGCAAGAGAACATTGGTTCCAGCTTTCCTAAAAGATCTTATATTTGATTATTCGAACAGACAGGGGCAAGGTTTAAATAGATAAGATTTAGTTTATAATAACGACAGGAAATGAATCAGGTTTTTTAGGCCAGTTTTCTTGGTTGACTACGAAACGCACAGTCAGCCTAAATCATTATGCAAACATCCCAAACCCTACCAGAAAAATCACAAGCTAGAGCTTTAATGATGTTATCTACCAGAATAGTATCTACTTGTTTTTCTCGTGTTTATCCTTCAAAAATTGATAAAACTCCAACATCGTTTCTTTATCGCGCTCTGGTAATTCTATCAAACCTCTAAACATTAGGGCAACTTGCGGATCAGCCAATAGGTCATCATAGTTTTGCTTTCGCTTACCCAGCAAATAATCGGTAGTTACTTTTAGGGCATCAGCCAAACTAGAGAGTGTGTTAAACGAAGGCTTCCGTGTTCCAGATTCAAATTGGGAGATGGCGGCTGGTGTCAGGTTAGCATTGCTAGCTAGTTGGGTCTGTGTCATCTTAAGTTCTAATCTACGGCGTTTAATGAGTTCAGCAATTGACATCCTCATATCCCTTACTAATCTTTAATCTGAACTTTTTGGTCTGCTGGTTTGGTAACACTCGTCTACTAAACGTAACATTTAATTCCATTATATCACAAGAGTAAATTTTGAGAACAGCAGAGTATAAAACTCGTTAGGGCCAATCTAATTTCTTACTTTAACGCTTAGCAGCATCAGAATGAGCAATTGGATTGTCCCCAACCCAACGTTCGTCAACCTGATCGATAGCCGGTTGGTAACGAGTATCAATGCTCAGTCGAATTCTGTTGTCGGGAGACTGATTATCCAATGAACAGTGCATAGTATGCATGGTAAAGATCAGTACATCACCAGCCTGAAAATCTGTTGTTAACCAACGTCCTCCAAACTGTCTTTGTACTTCGACAGGGTTTTGTGTGTAGGAACCTTTGAATCTGTGTGGGTTTGAGCTTTGATCATCAACGTCGATTGAGCCATAGCTTTGAATTAGTTCGTCAAAGTGGTTCGAGCCTTCCAAAACTGCTAAGGCTCCCTCGATTTTTGGTACATTTCCAATTGGCGTCCAGCTGGTTAATAGCCGGTTAGAACCACGCCCCATGTAGACCCAGTCATAATGGCAAGGGGCAGAATGTCCTACTCTCACAGATCTTACCCAAACAAAGTCCAAAGGACGAACTGACTGACCAAAAAAGTGTGTGTAAAAATTGATCATTCTACCTTCATGTACTAATCTGCGAACTGCTGGCCCAGCCCCCAGCTTTTTAGCAAATCCTGTAGCCGACATTTGAGCGTTCTGAGACTCTGGGTTTTGTATAGTATCAATCAATGGGTAGCGTTGGTCAATATCGCCAATAGAATCTAATTTCTCGGCTAACTCTAGTCGGCAATTTTCTACTAGATCTAGATCCAAAATTTGTCTGAGTAATAGATACCCATCTTCTTGCATTCGTGTTTGCAATTTGCATCGATTACTTAAAATCTCATTAGAAGAGCGTAATTCACCAAATTTGGACGGACTCAAATCAAACGAGTAGCCACAAGATGTCCATTTTGACATGTATCACCTGTTTTTCTATAAACTATCATATCTTCAATTGGTGATCAACTGTGGGTGTTTTTCAACTTAACTGATAACTAAAATTAGCCCGATGCTACTGATGTCTTAAGTCAATTTTCTACAATTTACACGGCGTCTAGGTTTATATCAGTAACTCACTTGAGACTATCAAAAAAATGTGTTAGGGTGCCAAACGCCTATGAAAAAGCATATCGATAGCCTGACTTTCAATTTTGTCCGTATTAAATCTCGGTTCAGGCTTGTAGCTGACTATACAGATCTACTCATGCCTAAAACCTAAATCGTAATTTTGGAAAGCTAATAGGAATGACAGCACCCCGTCGGATTTTTCTCAAAAAATCTGCAGAATTAATTACAACCGGTTTGCTCCTTTCCCAACTTCCAATCCTTGCCAACGAGAACCCGACTGAACTTCCTTCTGAAAATGAAACAAATACCTATCATGGTTCTCCGTACGGCATTGTTGATCACCATCGGCCAGACAAAGAGCCAACAGGTGAAAAATTTGTTTTTATTCGGCTTAAGTACCCAGGTGGAGATTGGTACACTAATATTGTTGATTATTACCGTTGGCCATCTGATCTAAGGTTTACTCAGATGCTTGACCAGCTGACAAATATTGATGTGGTACTTTATAGCAATCCACAGTTTGTATCAATTGATGACGATTGCTTGTTTGCTCACTCTTACTTATTTGCTACGGGGCATATCGGTTTTTGATTTCCCCAAAAGCAAAAATGGCGATTGAAAGAGTTTTTAGAAAGGGGAGGGTTCTTGCAAATTGAGGATTGCGACGTTCGGTTAAATGGGGGGGCGTAGCTTTATGCGCGAAGCGGTTTACCTATTAAAGTTGAACGCCTTGACCTATCCCACCCAATCTACCATTCGATTTATGATCATAACGAATATCTGGGCGGAGACAAACTGGTCAAACCGCACGGGTGTTATGACGAAGCCGTAACCTTTGATGATCGTGTCGGCATCTATTTTTGCCCCAGCGATCTCAACTGTGCTTGGGAAGGTCGGCCATGTTCTCCCGGTGGAGAAGAACAACGCCAGGGGGCTTTTGCGCAAGGAATGAAAGTGGTTGGTTATTCGTTAAGTTGATGAAAAACTAAGAAGAATTCTTCTTACCAGTACTAGTTTGGTTAGCATTGGTTGGCATTAGCTGGCCTTCTCTATTTATTAGCTCCCAAAGACCATCCCGCTTCACTTTAGCAATGCCATTGACGAAAGGATGTGCAACCTCAAACTGTGGCTGAATCACATATTCGCCACGGTAATCAATATATCCCCATTTCCATTCAGAG